>CAIQPK010000048.1 GCA_903873705.1 uncultured Acidobacteriota bacterium | reverse complement strand
GCGGTGCGATGGAGGCGTTGACGTCGACGGATTGTGCCAGCGACCCGACCTGCAGCACGGCATCGGTCCGCAGCTGCGAGGCGACGTCCAGTGTGAGCGAGGTCATGGTCTGGGTGCCGAATCCATCTTTCTTTACGACGATGGTGTAGGGTCCGGGGATCAGTCCATCCGCTCGAAACGAGCCGTCATTTTCGCTGTTGACTGTTCTGGTGGAGTTGGTGGAGGTATTGGTGAGGGTAACGCTCGCGCCCGGAATGGCGGCGGCCGATGCGTCCTTAACCGATCCTAAAATCGTACCTGTGGCTTGCGCCCAGAGAGACGATGTACTGAGAAGCAATGTTGCTAGTAAAACGTATATTTTTTTCATTTCACCTCCTCAAAATTTCAACACAACTGCTTTAAGCCGGAAGAACTTGTTGTGAGCTTCTTCTTAGGCTCAAACGGGGGTACTTCTCATGAAGGACTTAGCGCGGTACCTCGCGCATTTCTCTCATTTCGCTGTACTTGCAGGCGTTTCCACGATGCTCTATGTTTCAGGTCCGCTTTAAACGCAAGATTAGCGACTGCAACCCTATATATGTCCGAGCATTTTGTTGTCAATGGTTTGTTAGTTCGGGCCGCCCGGGACGGGCCTATCCAGCGCATTCGAGGGTATTTCCTCTCGATTGTGCCGGGAACACGACGTAACCCCTGCAGAGGTTTTTTAGACCTATCCGTCACAACCTAAAGTGCTTAGAAGTTGAACCCTATTTGCAGGTCGATTCGACGATTGGTCCCGGAGAACGAGTAAACGCCTCCTGCCAGACGGTTCGAGGTGCCAAAAAGTCTGGAGCCGACATCGCCGATGGGGGTGCCACGGTTCACATCGTTGAAGAGATTGCGGGCCTCAGCGCTGAAGGTAATGCTGTAACGGCCGGTCGCTGAGCCACCGGAACCGCCACCGGCGCTGCCGCCCAGCCCACGCCCGCCCAGGCTGCCTCCGCCCGAGGCCTGGTTCGCGGTTCCGGGCCGGAATCCGCCCGCGGCGATGCCACCGCCTCCGGCGCCGGGGCTGGCGCCGCCTCCGGCGTCACCCTTTCCGAAGGTGATGGTCTTGCTGGCGCGGAGATTGAAGACGACGGCTGCTGGACCATGCCCTGCGTTAACAGGCACAAGCTTGTCATTGGGGCCGGGAACCGTGTTGAACAACCCATAAGTTGTAGACACGACATTAGGCGCGTTGGGATCCGTGGCATAGGCCGGACGCTGATTGAAAATGGTGCTTCCGATTAAATCCTGACCAATGGTGAAGTTGAAAGGGGAACCCGACCTGGCATTCAGCAGCGGGCTAAGCAGGATGCCGTGCTTCAGCGCGATGGTGCCACCCGCAACGACGCGGTGGCGAATATCAAAACTAGCTCGTCCATAGTCGGCGGCGATATTGAAGGGATTTGAGGGAAACGAGCTCGCGCCGGAGGTGTCGCTCTTGACGTCGCTTAGCGTGTACGTGCCGAAGAGCGAAATCGTCCTTGAAGCGCGAATATTCAGGTTTGTAATGACCTGATGCTGCCGGAATATGGCCGAGGAATCGTACTGGTAAACATTTCCGAGCGATGGATTTGGCCGGGTGCCTACACCTGTGGCGGAGTCATATGTTCCGAGCAAAGGTGCGTTCACATTATTGGAAATGAGCTGATCGTTACCGCGTGAGTGGAGATAAGTAACCGACGCGGTGATGGACTTGGATATCTGCCGCTCAAGGCCGACCGCGGTTTGAATGGTGTAAGGCGCATGGACATGCGGGGCGACGCTGTAGGTGGTTGTGGCCACATTGGCCGCGCCGATCAGGACAGGGTCTTTGGCTGACGTGGGCACATAGGGATAAAACTTGGGATTCGTGACGAGGTACTCAGTCTGGTTGATGCCATTGAGGCTCAGTACCTGTAACTGGAGCTGCTGGCCAAAGCGATCGTAGAAGATGCCGAGGCCCGTGCGGATTACGGTTTTGGGTGAAGCATTTCCTTTGCGTCCGATGCCCCATGCCAGACCTACGCGGGGAGCCCAGTCGGCGCGGTCATCGATGTAGTTCTGAGTTTCGAAACGCAGGCCAAGACTCACCATGATGTTGCGCCGCGCGCGCCAGTCATCCGTAACGTATACGCCAAGGTCTTCAGAGAAGATAGTGGTAGCGGGATTCCCGATAGTGATACTGAACTGGCTGGGGGTCTTGGCGATGAAGGCAGCCATATTTTGAAAGGTATAGGTGCCATTGAAGTTGAGCGGGCTTATGTAGGGTTCACTTACCGTCCTAAGCCTGCCGCCAAAGGTAATGGTGTGTTTGCGTAATGACAGCGTAGCCGTATCGTTGGTCTCGGTGTGATAGTGGTGGTAGTTCAAGTAGCCGTTGACGTCGCCACCCGAAGTAAATGCGCCGGGGACGATGACCGTGGCGGCCGAGCTGGCGGCTGTATCTTTGTAAAACTGGTCCTGGGCCTGGAAGCTGAGATCGTTGACAAACTTCTGCCCAACGATTTGGGTGTCCTTAGCGCGGAGAGTATTCTGCAGGCTGTAAAAATCATAACCCTGCGAAGGCAGCGCAAAGCCTCCGATGCCGAGATTCTGCTGAAAGCCGCGATTGTATTGGTAACTCACGGTGAGGATGTTATTGGCGCCGAAGCCATAGTCAACCCGCGGAGCAAACACTTCCAGGTGGTCAGGTGCACCGATGGTTAGACTAAGCGGCGTTTGTGCCGCGCCGGATGCGGGATCAATGGCACTGACGACGGCATCGTTCAACAGGTTCCGGTGCTGATAGTCCAGATAGAAGGAACCCTTCTTGCCTAGTGGTCCGCTTAAGCCCGCTGAACCTAGAAACGAGTAATAACCGGGCAGGTTTTGCGAAAAGCGGTCTTTGGTATCGAATGCGAGATCATTGCCACTGAGATTGACGCGCCCATGAAGTTTATTGGACCCGGGCTTGGTCAGAATTTCGACGCGTCCATAACCCAGGCGGTCGTATTCGGCAGAGAACGGATTCTGATTGATGCGGATCTCCCGGATGGAGTTTTTCGGAGGCAGGGAACCGGCGTCGACCGTGAAGCCGTCGACATAAAGCTGGCCGCCGTTGGGTCCTACTGAGGGGCCGGCCAAGGCCAGCAACTGGCTTTGCAATTCGTCCGGGTCGTCGGAGAAGGCATCCAGATTCTTTGCATTGATGGTGGTGCTGCTGGTGTTGTTCTCCGAACTTACGTCAACCTGGGCGGTATCGGCCGTAACCTGGACGTCTTCCGTTACGTTTCCGACTTCAAGGCTGATATTTAGTCTTTGGACCGGGCCGGTATGAATTTCGATGCCGCTGGCGTAGGGAGCAAAGCCCGGGACGTTCACCGATACGGAGTAGGTGCCGGCGGCAATGCCGCGAAAGTCAAAGGCGCCCTGGGCGTTTGTGGTGGTGACAAGCGGCGGATTGCCCTGCGAGGGCGTGAGGGTTACGGTGGCCTTGGTAACAATGGCGCCGGAGGGGTCTTTCACGGAGCCCGAAAGGCTGCCGGTAGACTGGGCACCCGCTAAGAGGCTCACAGCAACGCTGAAGAGGAGTGTTGCCAGCAAAGGTCGAATCATATTTTTCACGTGATGACGCACTATGAACCTCCGGTAAGGCGTGGGTTACCTGACGATGGCAAAGCCCGAACCAGCCTGACCTATTCCTCTAAGGGAGTTATACGAAAATTGTTGAACAACGAGACAATGTCCAGGTTTGACGTCGCTGGGCGGAAAGGAGAACTACTTCTTGGCTGCATCCTGCGCTGTGGACGGTGTGGTGGATGGCGCGGCGGGGCGGTAGCCTTTGAACGTAAATTTTGCGAGCGGATATCCCACGTAGATATTTCCTTTTGCGTCTACAGCCATAGAGTGGGGATCGATTATTTCACCCATGGGGTTTCCCTTTTCGCCGAACGATCCTATGACCTGGAGAGTGTCGCGGAGTAAGATCCAGCCCTTGTGATTGGACTGGTCACCTACATAAAGAAACTTCTGATCAGGAGAAAATCCTGCAGAAAAGGTGGACCCGGTACCGCGCGTATTTTTAGCTACGAAGCCTTCTCTTACGAATGTGCCGTCCTTGCGGAAGACCTGGATCCGGTCATGGGCCCGGTCGCAGACGTAAACAAGGTCGTCGTTGCCGAGCAGCAGGCAGTGCACGGCCCGGCGGCCGAATTGCCTGGCGGGGGGTGCGCCCGGGTCGTAGGGCGTTTCCGCCGCCACGTCATCCGGAACCCCACCGTAGGCTCCCCAGTGCCGTTTATACGCGCCGGTAGTGGCATCGACAACGATGATGCGATGGTTGGCTTCGCCGTCTGCGATAAAGAGCTCATTGGCCCTGGCGTCGAAGCGCATGGACGTGGGATTTCCAAAGCTCTGCGTGTCGTTGCTGCCACCCCAATGGCGCGGCTTTCCAAACATCGCAATGAATTTGCCGTCGAGGGTGAATTTCAGGATCTGGGTGTCCACAAGGTCAGGGCCGGGAGGTGTAAAGGTGTCAGTATGGCCGCTGATCCAGACATGGTTGTCCGAATCCACGGTGATGCCATGTTCTTCCTGGGGCCACGCGTAATCCGGTGATGGTCCACCCCATGACCGAAGCAGGGTTCCGTCCGGGTCAAATTCCAGGATGCGAGGCGCTGGATTACCGGGATGCGCGGACTCTTCGGCCTGCCGGGCTGCTTCCTTTGCGGGGTCCTGCTGCTTTTCGCCGCCGATGCGGTGGACGATCCAGATGTGACCGTTCGGTGCAACGGAAACGCCCGTTACCTGGCCAAGGGTCCACCCGTTGGGGAGGGGTTTCGGCCACGATTGGTCTTTTTCGAAAAGGGGTAACGCTTCCGAGGTGGGTGCAAAGTCCTGCTTGCCGGGATCTGGCTTTGAGGTGGCATCCTTGGCAGCGGTTGGGCCAGTGGGAGCGGCCGAGGCTGCCTGGGCAACAGCCCGAAGGTTGGGTGAGAGGACAGCACACGTCAGAAACAGTACCGTAAGCATGGCGCGGCTGGGCGTACGGGTGTGGGTCACAAATACCTCGTCAAGCATTTCAGGAACGTTCTGGAGGGAAGAATCGGGACGGAGCAAAGCGTATCACGGGTCAATCAAGGTGTCGAAGCGGTGAAAATAAGCTTTGACTCCCGCCAAGAATAATCAATAGGATGGGGGCGCAAAAAACAGGCCCATTTAGAGGTCATCAACCGCGCACTCTGCCGACCTGGTTCCTGGCCGCGGAAGTGCTGAACGCTAAGCTGCGTCTCGTCTTGAAGCCATGCTGTTCGCTAGCGAAACCACCCCACTGGTATTGAGGAAATACAGATGAGCGAAGATGTGCGTAAACAAGGGCTGCCCGGCCATTCCCTGGGGCGACGTGAACTGATCAAGCTAGGGACGGCGGGCCTCGTCGGGGCGGCCCTGGGGGGATCTGCCCAGGGACAACGTGCCGGAGGGACACCCGTTCCGCCGCCGGCGCCAGGCTCGATGCCCGATCCGGACGAGCTGATGCTGCACGTGACTACCGGATACAAGAATAACTACGGGCGCCGCTCCGGCAACGGGCCGATGGACGATGTGACGAAACAGATCGTCCAGTTTGTTCGTGAGTTCGACGAATCGAAGCTGACCGAAACGGTGACCAAGGCCATCAACCGGACAATGCTGGACACTATGTCCGCAATGATTGCCGGCTTTGAGGAAGAGCCGAGCCGCATCTCCGCCCGGCTCGCCATGGAAGCAACGGGCAATCAGTACAAGTCGACCATCTTCGGCTATGGGATATCGACTACGCCTGAGCTGGCCGCTTTCTGCAATGGCATCCAGCTTCGCGTTTGCGACTTCAACGATAATCCGGGCCACACCAGCAATCTGATCTCTGCCGCACTGGCGGTGGGTGAGAGCGTGCACGCCACAGGCAAGCAGATGATGACTGCCATCGCGGTCGGCTACGAGGTCTCCCTCGTCCCCATCGGTTTCGGCAACGCTGACCCTGTCCAGGCTGCGATGACCGCAGGCAAGCTGATGAACCTCGACGAAGACCAGCTGGCCAACGCACTTACCCTCGCGCTCACGCCACATGTCGCGCTTAGCAAGGGCGTTGGCGTCGAGTCCATGTGGAAAGACGCGCACAGCGCCGAAGGCACCAAGTGTGGCGTTTGGGCCGCTACGATGGCGCGCGCCGGCGTGACCGGCCCACCCCAGCTCTTTGAAGGCCGTGGCGGTCTATGGGGACGTGATGGCATGACCGCACCCTTCAAGCTTCCCATCCAGGAAAGGCTCGCCATCGAGCGCAACTGGTTCAAGCGCCGTCCCGCCGAAGACTCATCGCAAGGAACGCTCGACGTTGTGGCTGACATGCGCGCCTGGACCAAGCCCGAAGAAATCGCTTCCATCGACTACTACATGAACCCTAGCGGCCTTGGTGAAATCG
This sequence comes from uncultured Acidobacteriota bacterium, assembly GCA_903873705.1. Classification (GTDB taxonomy): domain Bacteria; phylum Acidobacteriota; class Terriglobia; order Terriglobales; family Acidobacteriaceae; genus Granulicella. The sequence continues at coordinate 161,160 of CAIQPK010000048.1, read as the reverse complement.
GCGACGCTCCCAAGTGGGACCCTCGCAACCACGAGACGGCCGACCACAGCATGCCGTACATGCTTTCCCGCGCGCTGCTCGACGGTGACATCTACCTCGACTCTTACACCCCCGAAAAGATCGCCGATCCCAAGGTCCACGAGCTGATGGACAAGATCACCGTCATCCAGGTCCGCGAATGGCAGGGTCTCGGGCCGTCGCGCACCGTCATCCACAAGAAGAACGGCGAATCGAAAGCCTTCGACGCCTATGGCGGACTGCGCTCCATCGGCGAGAAGGAGCATCCCCACCTCTCCGATGAAGAGGTTGTCGCCAAGTTCAACCGCGTGTGCGCTTACAAGAAAATCGGCAACCCGCAACGCGACCACATGCGTGCCCTATGGAGCAATGTCCACGAAATCAAGGACGTTGCCGAGGCCGTTCAAGTGATGGCCAAATACGGCCAACCCAAACCCCTGTAAGCGTAGCGGCAACCGGCATGATCACCAGTTCACGGAGAAATCACATGAAGAACTATTTCGTACTTGCAGCTGCCGCCGCCATCGTGACGGGCTCGGCGCTCCCCGCCCTGGCAGCGCCTCAGACGCTCACCGGCGAAGTCATTTCGCTCAATTGCTACAGCCAGAACAAGCGCAACGTCGGGAAGGTGGGCTATCTCTGTGCGCTCGGCGACGTCAAGTGGGAAGGCAACCCACCCGCGCTGCTCACGGCCGACGGCAAGGTTTATCAAATCGCGGGCCCCGTGGTCTCGGACAACAACGCCCGCGTCGCTCCCCTGCTGGGCCACCAGGTCACCATCACCGGCGAAGTATCCGAATACCTCGGGCTCTCGATCATCAAGACCGGCGAGATCACGCCGAAGGACTAGCCTCGTCCAGCGAGGCCACCAACGGATGGTGATGAAGGAGAAATGATGAAACGTCTTTTGCTGATGCTCACGCTTGTTGGGCTTAGCGTTCCGTCTCGGTTATCCGGTCAGCTCGCCCCGGCCAACGACATGGGCGTAACCATGGGTTCCGTCACGTTGAACGTGAGAGACATGGCTGCCAACATCAAGTTCTGGACGCTCCTCGGCGGAACGCATTTGAAGATCGATGGCGTGGACGCGATGAAGTTTCCGGGCGCATTTTTCTTTCTCGTCCCGGGCAATCCTCCTCCTCTTGGAAAGCGCCTCACAAAGGAGTTCTGCGCCTGCCCCGATGACGGCTATGACCTGAGCACGGTGAACCATCTGGGCTTCAACGTTAGCGACTATGCGCAGTTCCATGCCAACTTCGCCGCGCTGGGCGCGCAGATTGAAGACCTCCACAGCGCGTTCGAGCGATCCATCCTGTTCAGCCCTGATGGCGTCATGCTGGAGATCGCGTCCAGCAAAAAGCTCATCGGCAACGTGGGCGACCTGCAGGTGCATTTCTTCGTCAACAGCACACCGCCCGTCAACCGCGACCACCAGATCGTGGCCTTCGAACAGACGATGTGGTACGTCCACTTCTTCGGCACTCGGCTGCTTATCGGTAACCCGGGATCGGGATTAGGAGACGACCTCCCCGGCGGCAAGCTGCGGCGGTCCGAGACTCACCTCCAGGTGCTGCCTACTCGCGGACGCGCCGTCGATCGCATCGGCTTTGAAGTGGCCCACCTCGACACATTCTGCAAGAAGCTCGAAGCCGAAGGCATCAAGTTCGAGGAGCCCTTCAGCACCACGCGCCACAAGAGCTATGCCAACGCCATTTTTACCGATCCCTGGGGCACCACCATTGAGCTGACTGAAGGCCTCTGGAAGTTCTAGCATCCACCCGCGCCACACGCTGTTGCCGCGAAGGAGAACCACATGAAGCGCACTCTTCTGCTCTTGACATTGATGACGTTGACCTTCTCAATGGGTGCCAAAGCTCAACTGGAGGAACCGAACGAAGCCGGCGTCACCATGGGCCAGGTAAGCCTCCTCGTGACGGACGTGGACGCGAACCTGAAGTTCTGGACGTTGCTCGGCGGCACACCCATGAAGATCGACGGCGTCGACGTCATGAAGTTTCCCAGCCTCTTCATCTTCCTTGTTCCCGGGAAGCCCGTGCCGCAGGGTGCGCGCCTCACCAAGGAGTTCTGCGCGTGCCCCGCCGACGGATACGAGATGAGCACCCTCAACCACATGGGCTTCAACGTCCGCGACTTCCCGAAGTTTCGCGCCGATTTCACTCGCATCGGCGCCCACATGGAAGACCTCCACAATGCCAAAGAGCGTACCCTCCTCTTTAGCCCGGACGGCGTGATGCTGGAAATCGCGCCCAGCCGTAATGTGATGGGCAAGGTCGGCGAAATGCACTTCCACACCTTCGTCAATGACACGCCGCCGATCAATCGCGATCACCAGGTCGTGGGCTGGGAGTCGTTCCTCTGGTATCACCGCATCTTCGGCACCGCGCTCATGCGCGTGCAGCAAGGCTCGGGCGTAGGCGACGACCTTCCCGGTGTCAAGCTCCGTATTTCCGAAACACGTCTCCCCATCGTTCCCACACGCGGCCACGCCATCGACCATATCGGCTTCGAAGTCAGCCACCTTGAAGCCTTCTGCAAGAAGCTCGAGGCCGATGGCATCAAGTTCGATGAGCCTTATAGCACCACCCGCCACAAGAGCTTTGCGAGCGCCATGATGACTGATCCCTGGGGAACATCGATTGAACTCACGGAAGGTCTCTACAAGTTTTAATGATGTGTCGATTCAAAGATCAAGATCGAACTCATCGGCCGCGTCGGCTGTAAAGCCGAGAGGCTCTGCTCAGACATATGAGGTGGCGAGCATTTCGGCGACCGAGCCATCAAGCTGTTCGCGGCGGCGAACAGCTTCAAAGCGGCCGAGGAGGTCTTCGGGGCGGACGCGGGCACGTTCGCTGCCCTGCAGATCGTGGAGAACCTGACCCTTGTGCATCATGACGATGCGGTCTCCCAGATTGACGGCCTGCTGCATCGAGTGCGTCACCATGAGCGTTGTCAGCTTGTCGCGCTCGATGATCTCGTAAGTGAGGCGAATGACCTGATCGGCGGTCTTGGGGTCGAGAGCCGCGGTATGCTCGTCGAGTAGCAGCAGTTCCGGCTTGATCCACGAAGCCATCAGCAGTGTGAGCGCCTGGCGCTGGCCGCCGGAGAGACTTCCGATGGGGTTGTCGAGGCGCTCTTCGAGGCCCATGTTGAGGGGGCGGACGCGGGCTTTGAGATCTTCCTTCACCCGGTGGCTCAGGGCCAGGGCGAGGCCGCGGGGCTTGCCGCGGCGCGATGCGAGGACCAGGTTCTCGGCTATCGACATCGTTGGGGCAGTGCCGCGAAACGGGTCCTGAAAGACTCGGCCGATGAACTTTGCGCGGCGGTGTTCAGGCCAGTTGGTAATTTTCTGGCCCGCGATCGAAATGGTTCCCGTGTCGACGAAGAAGCTGCCGGCGACCGCATTCAGCAGGGTGGATTTTCCTGAGCCGTTGGTGCCGATGACGACCAGGAATGTGCCGTTGGGCAGGTCGAGCGAGACGCCGCGCAGGGCGCGCACCTCGTTGGGTGTGCCGGGGTTGAATGTCTTGGTGATCCGATCAATCTGCAGCATAAATGTCGGCCGCCTTGGAGGTGGAGAGTTGGCGCGAACGGGCGCGGCTAGACTGGTATTTGCGTCCGAGATTGGGCATCACGAGCGCCACAAAGACGAACAGCGCGGTGACGATCTTGAGGTCGTTGGGGTTGAGTCCCCAGCGCAGAGCTATGGCTACGAGGAGACGGAAGACCAGCGATCCGATCACGGTTCCGGTGATCAGCAGCCCGACCGAACGACTGCCCACGAGCGCCTCGCCGATGATGACGCTGGCGATGCCGAGGACGACGATGCCAATGCCCATTTGCACGTCGGCAAAGCCCTGGTACTGCGCGATGAGCGCTCCGCAAAGGGCGATGAGGCCGTTGGAGACGGCGAGACCGAAGATGGTGGCCGCATCGACGCTCACGCCGAGCGCGCAGATCATGGCGGGATTGTCGCCCGTGGCGCGCATGGCGGTGCCAAGGTCGGTGCAGAAGAAGAAGTAGAGCAGCAGGCAGACGACCACGACGAACGCGAAGACGCACAGCAGAATGGAAGCGTCGCGGGTGCCCACCGACCAGCCTGCGACGTTGAGATCGCCGGTGCCGCCAAAAAGTCTCACACCGAGGTTCTCAGCGAAGTTGGCCAGCGTTTTTACTTCGAGCAGGGGAACATTGCTCTTGCCCATCACGCGCAGGTTCACGCTGTAAAGGCCTGTCATCACCAGGATGCCGGAGAGCAAAGTATTGATTTTGCAACGGGTCGCGAGAACGCCGGTGATGGCTCCGGCAGCGCAGCCTGCAAGGGTGGCCACGCCGGTCGCAACGAAGGCGTTGACGCCGTGCACCATCAGGGCAGCGACGACGGAGGCGCCCAGCGTGACGCTGCCTTCTGCGGTCATATCGGGAATATTGAAGATACGGAAGCTGACATACACGCCGAGCGCGAGCAGCGAGAGCATCAGGCCGAGTGTGAGGGCGCCAATCAGCAGGGTCATGAGAGGTTTGTCCTCGTGAGGGCGGGTAGGGGACCGAACCAGCAGGCCCCGCGAACGAGGTCCGTTTCGCCGACGCCTTCGAAGGGTCGCGAGTCGGCCATCAGGTGCAGGATGACGCTAGGGCTGGAGGCGCTGAGCAGGTCGGCAATCGTTTTGTCGAAGGGCAGCTCGCCGCGCTGCACGGGGTGATAGGGGAAGACGGCGGCGTGGAGATGGGCGCAGGTTGCAGACCCTGCCTTGATAGGACGGACGAAGGGCTGGGTTTGCGCATCGACCGCGCGCGTAGCGACGCCCACAATGAGGCAGAGCGTCTTCTCGCTGCTGCGCTCGGTGGTGAAAGAGATCCAGTCGCGGACTGCGGGAAGAGTGTTGGCTAGCGGCTCCCCTGCGGGAGATTTGTGGAGCGTGGCGCCGACGACACCGGCGGCCTCGGCGAGCACGACCAGCCCGACGGTGTCGGCGGAGGAGATTTCCAGGAAGTTATCGACGAGCTCGGACAGCGCTACCTTGCCGGGCCCTTCCGGTGCAGCGTCAAAGCGGGCCATGGTGGGGAAGTCGCCTTCTCCGGCGAGCGCGAAGAGCGTTTGGACGTGAGGAACGAAGTGTCCTTCTTCTACCAGGTAATCGGGCCGCGCGTGGGGCTCGTTCGTGGGCAGCGAGATCGCGCAGCCGCCCGCGGCAAGAAACTCGCCGAAGCGGTCATGGCAGTCGGCGTAGTCCTGTCCGAAAGCGCCCAGGCCGACGGCAAACGTGCCGCTGGGGAGCGTCAGGGTTTGACAGTCCGCTTCGGCATAGCCCGTGGTGGAGAGCAGTGCGGGGTCGCCCACCAGGCGGCAGGAGAGCTTTCGGGTAACGGCTTGCGGATAAATCTCATAGTCGGCGGCGCCGCGACGTCGCTTCGGTGCAGCGATGGCGGCGGCGGGCTCAGGAGGGGCATTGTCGGCGACGATCATCTCTGAGAGTCCGACCGTCGTGATGATGTCGCGGCAAAAGTCGCTGGGATGGCTGATGCCCAGGCTGCCGTTGACGGACTTGAGGAGCTTGTACTGGACCAACAAAACGCGGATACCGAGAGAGCTGATGTACTCTACCCCCGCAAAGTTGAGAACGATACGGTGGCCGCCGGCGCGTACGGTGTTTTCGATGGTGGAACCGAGATGGTCGGCCCACGTTGCGTCGAGGCGACCGGAAACGCGGAGTTCCACCAGATCGGCGCGAGGATGCCTGGTGATCTCCATCAGGAGGCCTCCTGACGGACCCTGCTAGTAAGGAAATGCGCGATGAGCGCGAGAGAGATCATTTGGACGCCGCCGGGACGGGGGCTGTGGCCAAGTCTGTTCCGGCCATGATCGCGGGCATGTTGGTAACGTGGCGGCCGTTCTCGTCAACAATGGTGTTGGCGTGCGCCAATACCGTCTCGGACACGTTCCATGGCTCGCGAAGATTCTTGAGTACGGTGCGATCGATCTGCAAGGTGATGGGCATGATGTTTTCTACGGCAACGGTGGCCGGTTTGCGGCCGTCGAGCACGTCGGCGGCAAGCACGCCGACGCTGTGACCGATCTCCGCGTAATTGGCGCCGAGGTCGAACAGCGTTCCCGTAATGCTCTTGCGCGGAATAGAGGTGAACACTGGAATGTGGGCTCCCCGTGCCTTGCTGACGATCAGGTCGAGGCCGGTAGAGGCAACCAGATCCGGGCTGATCCAGATGGCTTCAACGTTGCGCGAGAGCAGGGAAGCCGTCGCTTCAGCGATGGCGGTAGTGGTCTCCGCGTTCGCCTCGACCAGGGTGATGCCCATCTTTTCGCAGACGCTGCGCGCGAGTTTGGTGGTGACGACGGAGTTTGCTTCAGCCGGGTCCCATACGATTCCGACGCGCTTGAGCGACGGGCGCAATTCACGGGCAAGACGGAACGCGTCTTCTACTGGCGCAAGGCTGCCGTAACCCGTCATATAAGCCGGATGGTCGAGGTGATTTGCGCGGCTGATGCCCACGCCGACGGCGTAAGGATCGCTCACTGTTCCAAAAACGTGGGTGCGAGGCGGGGTGGCGAAGCGGTTTGCGTTAGAGACGGTCTGCAGGCTGATGGTGGACGCGGAGAGGATGAGGTCGAAGTTGCCGCTGGTTACTTCCTTGGCGATGGCGTTGGCCGTGCCGATGTCGCCATGGGCGTTGTACTGGCGCACGGTAATGCGTCCGCCAGGCTCGTAGCCGCGTTCTTTCAGGGCCGCAAGCGAGCCGGCAACGCTGTCATCGAGCGAGTTGGTGGCGATATGCTGCACGATGGCGATGCGCAGAGGGCGGCCGGAGTTCGCGGACGACTCGGCGCTCCCTCTGCGGGAGTCGAGGTCGGAATACAGCAAAACTGCCGCCGCAGCGACAATCAGAGCGAGACCCAGCGTAAGCTTCTTCAGAACAGCAATCATGGGTACGTTTCGGTAGCGAGAGAAGCTGGGTAAAAAATTTCGGTGGCTTGACTGTGAACAATAAACAACGGCGTGCACGGAATGCAAGAGAATCCGACGTAAGGGTGCATTACCGCAGGATGTAAATTTGTTTGCGGTAGAAGGCGCAATTATGATCTCAGCAATCGGGGACAAGGTGTAGAGGCGGATGGACGAGCGTGTGAGGATCGAAATCCCTAACATCCCAGAGGCGCTGGCACCCGCAAACGCGCAGGCGGAGGAGTGGAGCGAGGCACACGACGTGCCGCCCAAAGTCACTTACCTCTTGCTGCTCGCGATGGAGGAACTGGTGACTAATTGCATCGCATATGGCTACGACGATGCGGACCGGCACATCATCAGTGTGGAGCTGGAGATTGCAGCCGGCGTGCTTTCGATCACCGTCATGGATGACGGGCACGCGTTCAATCCGCTGGCCATGGCTGCGCCGGACCTTACCGTGGAAGTCGCGCAACGATCGATCGGCGGTCTCGGCATTCACATGTTGCGGCAAATGTCGGACACCATCACTTACGAGCGTGTGGACGGCACAAACCGCGTCATGTTGACCAAGAGCATCGCGTCATAATGCGCTGCGGAGCTACTCTACCGTCCGCAGGTGAAGGATTCTCTCCTTCAGGATGCGCACGGCCTCGTGCAGCTGCTGGCTAACGCCGTTAAGGTCGTTCACCGATTCGGAGGTCTGGCGACCGGTTTCGGTCAGCTGCCACATGGCTTCGCTGATCTGCTGGGCGCCCTCACTCTGGTTCTGCATGCCTTCGTGGACGGCCTCGTAGCGCGGTGCCATGGACTCGACACGTTGAATGATTTCTCCGAATTGTCCGCTGATGCTTTCTGAAGCCTGGATACCGCGCTCCATGGCTTCGGTGAGTTCGCGGGTTTCGGCGACGCCGCTGCTCACGGCTTCCTGCATGGCCTCCACCATCTGCTCGATCTCCATGGTGGCGATGGCACTCTGGTCGGCGAGCCGGCGAATTTCTCTCGCGACGACCGCGAACCCGGCACCGGCCTCGCCCGCCTTCTCGGCTTCGATAGCCGCGTTGAGCGAAAGAAGGTTGGTCTGATCGGCAACCTTGGTGATCGCTGTGACTACGGCGTTGATCTTGCTGGCCTTCATGCGGATGGTGGTCAGCTTGTCGGTGATCGAGTGCGTGGCGGTTGAAAGCGACTCCATGGAGGTGCCAAGGCCCTTGAGGCCGCGGCTGCCCTGGTTGGCGAATTCGCTGGTTCTTTCGGCGTCTTCAGCGAGTTGCTCCATGGCCCGCAGCAGCTCTTTCGACGTCGCTGAAATTTCATTCACGGCGCTGGCAATCTGATTGCCGGAGGTGTTGAGGTTGGCGACGTTGGCGGCCTGCTGCTGGGCGCTGGAGGCGATCTGTGTGGCGTTCGAGGTGAGGCGGATGGTGAGATCGGCCATGGGGCTGATCAGCCTCTGGCTCATGTGCAGTCCAAACCCAAGCGCCAGCAACAGCGCCAGAATCGCGGCGATCAGGATCTCCCACAGCAGAGTGTGGAACTCCGTGCCCACGCCTTCGCTGGCCTTTTCGAGATCGTGGGAGTCGGCGACCATCACGATCACCCAGTCCCACTTTTCGACGTAGATGTAGCGCACCACCACGTCTGCGCCGGTGGCGGCATCGTGAATGGTGGTGCCATCCCCCTGGTTGTCCTTGGCTTCGCCGCTCTTCTGCAGGATGATGGGGAGCCACTGGTTCTCGGTTGTCTGGGCTATGCCGGTGGGCTCAACGATGATCTTGCCGCGGTCGCGGCCGTGGCCGTTGAAGATGACCACCGAGCCGTGCGCTCCGACGCGGTTGGCCCGCAGCGCTTCCTTCAGCGGGTTGAGGGCGCTGCTGTCGACGCCGACGCAGAGCATGCCCATCACGTTTCGGGACGCGTCTTTGAGGGGATCGCACGCTACAGTGTAGCGGTCGCCCAGCTCGTAGGATTCGCCGTGGTAAACCGTGCCCAACAGAACAGGCTTCAGGATTGGGTTGGTTTCGCCGCTGACCAGCTGCGAAGGAAGATAGTTGCCAATGTTGGTGGATGCGGCGCCTTGCGGCGTGGTTTGCGCAACGCGCATCATGTCGCCGGCGGCGTTGATGCGCTCGTAAAGGATGACGGCGCGCTGGGTGGTATTGCTGATCTCGCGGAGCACGCCGGGTGCAGTGCCGGGCGCCGCCGTCCAGGAGCCAATGGCCAGCGAAGGAACGTTGATTGGCGTGACGGCCTGAGTTTCGTCGCTGGCTGCCTGCCAGCTTTGTCTGCCACCGAGGTGGACTCCGCCTTCCTTAGCCAGGAGCAGGCGGGCGGTCTGCAGATTCGCGTCGAGCGCTTCCATGACCGTGCTATAGGCCACCATGGCGGTGTTGTAGTCATGGATGCAGGTGCGGGTGGTGCGTTCGGCCATGAAGCTGGTGATTTCATTGGCGACGAGCTTGGCCGTCCGGATGGAAGAAAACCAGATCAGGAAACAGAAGAGGACCGAGCAGAGAGCGGCAGGCATAATGGCCAGGCCGGTGATCTTCGTGCGCATTGAAGCCCAGTTCGATAGAGAGGTGAACATAGGTGACCAACTCACAGAGACGACGATGGATGTTCTGAAAATTCCGCCCGTGGAACATGGCGAAAATAGGTGAAGTGGAAGCAGTGCCAGCATACCGCATCCGGCTGCCTGCCCCATCCAGGGAAATGCTGCGGCGATACGCGGTTGGTGATGCCGGCCTATAAATCGATAGCGAGCAGGGAGAAGTCGTCGTCGAACTCATCGCGTTTCTGCCACTCCCTGGCGCGGGCGATGACCCGGTCGAGGACGTCGGGATAAGGAGCGCACTCGGCGAGCAGTTTGGAGAAGTCGGCGATGGTCATCATGCCTTCTTCCTCGTTGGCGACCTCGTAGCAGCCATCGGAGTAAACAAAGAGCCGCGTGCCCGGGGCGAGAGCGGTGGTGGTGTCGGTGTAGGTGGAAAGGCTGAAGGCGCCGATCATGATGCCGGTGGCGGTGAGCCAGGTGGCTTCGCCTTCGGGAGAGATGGCGATAGCGGGGGGATGGCCCGCGGCGGCGTGGGTCAGTTCCCGGGTTTCGGCGTTGAAGACACCGTACCACATGGTGAAGTACTTGCCATTCTGCTCCTCCATGGGGAACGCGCGGTTGAGCCCGGCCAGCACCTGCGAAGGAATGCTGAAGTCGGTGTCGGGTAGCGTGCGGTTGCGGATGGTGTTGATGGCGGAGACGGAAAGCAGTGCCGCGCCGACGCCGTGCCCGCATACGTCGAGCAGGTAAATGACCAGCTGTTGCGGTGTGAGCCAATGGTAGCCGAAGGAGTCGCCGCCTAGTGATGAGGACGTGATGAATCGCCAGTCTGCAGGTGCTGAACTGCCGGCGGGCATCGGTGCGGGCAGCAGCGAGCGCACATAGTTGGCGGCCTCAGACAGCTCCTGTTCGATGACCTTCTGCTGGGCTGCGAGGGCGTTGAACGCTTCGTCGCGTTCCAGCCTGTGGATATACGCGGCGGAGTGGTATCGGATGCGGGCGACAACTTCGAGCTTGTCGGGCAGCTTGACCATGTAGTCATTCGCGCCTGCGCTGAAGGCCTCCGCCTTGGTGGTGGGGTCTTCTTTCGAGGAAAGCACGATGAGCGGTGTGGACGCGGTCGCGGGGTTGCTGCGGAAGGCGCGGACCATTTCGATGCCGTCGACGCCGGGCATGATGAGGTCCTGCAGTACCACCGTCGGTTGGAAGCTCTCGGCTTCCGTCAGCGCCTGCAGCGGGTCAATGCAGAACCGGTACTCCAGGTCGGGAATATCCAGCAGCATGCGGCGGACGGTTTCGCCGACCATGCGCTGGTCGTCGATGAGCAGGACCTTGATGTTGTGTTTGGTAAGGAGGAGCGAGGTAGCGGGAGTCGTCATGGGATCCTCGTGGATGGTTCAGCGCTTCTGGCCCGTGGACTGCAAACTTGTTGCTGGTTGAAAGGTTCCCATCACGGTCTCGCGTATGCGCGCACCGATGGAGCCGAGGGGCAGAACTTCGGAGGCAGCTTTCAACTCCGCTGCTGCTTTGGGCATGCCGTACACCACTGACGTGGCAGCGTCCTGGGCGATGGTGAATACGCCCGCATTGCGCAACGCGAGCAGCCCTTCCGCGCCGTCGCGTCCCATACCGGTGAGCAGGACAGCGACTTTCAAAGGCGTATCAGGCATGGCCAGGCTGCGAAACAGGGCGTCGACGGAAGGCCGGTAAGGCGTTTCCCGAGGGTGAGCCGTGTAGCCGAGGAAGCCGCCTTCCTTATAAATCAGGTGGTCTTTGGAGCCGGCGATCCATACGCCCGGGCGGTTGATTGGCTCGCCCTGGGTGGCGATGCGCACTGTGTGGGGTGTCTGGTCCTGCAGCCACGCGGCGAGGCCGGGGGCAAAGTGTTCGTCGACGTGCTGCGCGATGAGGACCGCAGCGGGGAAGTTTGCAGGCAGGTCGGCGAGTATCTGTCCCAGCGCCTGCGGGCCGCCGGTGGAAGCCCCGATGGCGACGAAGGGTACGCGAGAACCCTCGTGCCGCGCTCCCGTCCCGCGATCGCGGCGAAACGGCGACAACGCGGGAGCTTTGGCGCGCGAGGGCTGCACCAGGCGGGCGACCGTGCGCAGCTTTTGCAGCAGCAGATCGGCTCCACCCATATCGCCGTTCATCCCCAGCGTCGGTGTGTTGACGGCGTCAAGCGCGCCAAATCCCATGGCTTGGAAGACGAGGTCGCGGTTGCCGACCGTCGTAGCGGTGACGACGAGGATGACGCAGGGGTGGGTCTGCATGATGCGCCGCGTCGTTTCCGCGCCATTGATGCCGGGCATGATGAGGTCCATCAGGATGACGTCGGGCTGGGCCTTGTTGCAAAGCGTCAGCGCGTCTTCACCGGAGTAAGCGGTCCATAGGAGGTCGAACCCGGGCGCCTCGGCGAGGATGCGGCGGAGTACTTCAGCGGCCGCTTTGGAGTCGTTAACAATGGCTACATTCATGAATCAGATGGGGTCCGCAAATACGTTGTGATGCTGGCCTAAGGTTGGGTTGCCCTGTCTCCAGTTATACAGAACTCGAGTTGCGATCCCATCGCGGTAAAGAGCACAGGTGCTTACCCCGGCGCTTCAGCGGTGCCGATGAGGTCGACCACCGCGCGCAGGAGGGCGTCGTTATTGAAGTCGCCCTTGGTGAGGTAGAAGTCTGCCCCGGCCTCGAAGCCGCGGCGGCGGTCTTGCTCGCGGTCCTTGTAGGAGAGAATGATGACCGGCATCCGCCCCAGGCGAGGATTCTCGCGGACCTTGGTGACCAGTTCGATGCCGTTCATCTGCGGCATGTCGACGTCGCTGATCAGCAGTTCATACTCGTTCAGGCGGAGCAGGTTCCATGCTTCCTGGCCGTTCTGTGCCGTCGTTACGTTGTAGCCCGCACGCACCAGCACCCGGCGTTCCATCTCGCGAACCGTATGCGAGTCGTCGACGATGAGTACGTGTGGGGCGAGCGTGCCGCCGTGTCCGGAGATGCTCGCAGCGGGATGGCCCAGGGCGGTCTGGGCGAGGTCTTCCATATCCAGAATGAGCAGGGGAAATCCGTTCTCGTCGAGCGATGCCGCGCTTACCCCTGGCACCTTGCCTAGCCGTGCATCCAATTGGCGCACGGATAGTTCCACTTCGTCGATAAGACGGTCGACCGTAAAAGCAATGCCCTTGCAAAACAGCAGGGAAGCGGTCCCCGCCGAAATTGGGCGGTTCGATAACCCAAGCAGGACGCCGAGCGCGACCACTGGAATCGCCTGACCGTCCACGTCCACAGTCGGTGTGGCGTCATCGTCAGGCGAGCTGAGTTCGAGATTGGCGACCCGATCGATGCGGACTAACGGAACGGCGTAGAGCTCGCCTTCCACCTGCACACGGATCACCTTAATCACCGAGCGGGTGACGGGCAGCGTAAGGCGAAACACCGTGCCGGCGCCGGGATTACTGCTGACCGTGACTGAGCCTCCCGCCTCCTGCACCATGGATTGCACCACGTTGAGCCCGACGCCGCGACCGGAGATCTGAGACACTTCTTCGCGCGTGCTGAAGCCCGGCAGGAAGAGGAACTCAAGCAGCTCATGGTCGGAAAGGCCGGCAGCCGTCTCGGCCGTGACCAGGTTGCGTCGGATGATGCGCTCCCGCAGGTGCACGGGATCAATGCCTCGGCCGTCGTCGCGGACAGTGATCACGAGGCGGCCGTTTTCGTGCCGGGCGTGCAGCTTCAGCGTGGCTTCGGCGGGCTTACCCGCGGCGACCCGGTCGGAGGGGGATTCAATGCCGTGGTCGATTGCGTTGGAGATGAGGTGCGAGAGTGGCGCTTCGAGGCGGTCGAGAATATCGCGGTCGACCCGCGTGCGCTCGCCTAGAATTTCAAGGCGTACGGATTTGCCGAGACCCCGGGACGTATCGCGGACCAGCCGTGAGGCGGCTGTGATGCCATCGGAGAAGGGCCGGAGCCGACCGGCCAGCGTGGTGCGATAGATGCGTTCCGCACTCCGCTCATTGGCGCGGCAGATCAGGTCAAGGTCAGCGATGTGCGCGGCCAGATCGGCGATCTTGCGGTCGATCTCGTCGAGTGCCGCAACCTGCGTCGGCGAAAGGTGGGCGTCGCCAAACTCTTCCAGTCCGCGCCGCAGCAGGCGATGATCGCGTTCGAGTTCTTCGCTGGTTGCGGCAAGGTTGCGCGAAGCCACGAGCATTTCCGATGCCAGTGAGAGGATTTGATCGAAACGGTCAGCAGAGATGCGAACCGTCCGCTCACGGGTCTTGTTGTCGGTAGCCGACTGCGGGGCGAAGATGTCTTCGTTCGGGGTCGGAGATGGCTTCTCCTGCTGCGGAGCGGCGGGCTCGGTTTGAGCGGCGGGTGTTGGCGGTGGAGGAGCAGCTGCCGGAGTTGAAATGGCGGCGGGCGGTGGGTCTGAGGGCTCCTGAAACGTGGCGGTGAAGGCCGCAATCGCCGCCTGGTTGGCCTCAAACCACGCGGCCGTTTCCGCTTCCGGCACGTTCTGCAGCTGTGCCAGCCAGTCGGTTGCGCCGAGCATGCGATCAATGTCGCTGGAGGTCATCGTCCGGCCCGCCTGCGCAGCAACGAAACGGTCTTCCATCGCATGAGTCAGGTGAACGATCGCGTCGAGCCCAACGATGCGTGCCGCGCCCTTCACCGAGTGGGCCGCACGCATCAGCGACTCAAGGGTGGTGGCGGTGGCGGTGCCGGACTCCAGCTGAATGATTTCGGTCTGCAGGATGCGGACCTGCTCCTCCGCTTCCATGCGAAAGAGATCGAAGAGCGAGAAATCTTCAAGTCCGCTGCTCATAGGTCAGGCCGTTGCCAATGTTATCTGGCGGAAGAGTACTTCATGATCGAGAAGGTGAAAGATGCCGGCATCGTCCTGAAAGCTGCCGCTGATCCATTGCTCAGACACCGGCAGATCGCAGGTGATGGGCTCGCTGTCGGCGAGGCGTACGCCGAGTACGCCGTCGATGGGGACGGCCCAGCGCCTGCCGGGCGCTTCTTCAAGGATGAGCGTCCGCGTCACGTTTGTTTCCGCTTGAGCTACATCAAGGATGCGGGCAAGCGAGCAGCAGGGCAGAATGTCCCCGCGAAAGGCCGCAAGGCCCAGCAGTACGGTGCTGCTGCGGTGTGGAATGCGTGCAATGTGCAGGACGGGAGCGACGGCCGCAGCCACACGCGTTGGCAGTGCGAGCCGTAACTGCCCCAACTGAAAATGCACCAGCGATCCCTGGCGTCGCGAGGGCTCTGCAAAGCGCTCGGCTGCAAGAGTGCGCAACTCATCGCGGTAGCCGTCCGGCAAGGGGCGGTCGAAGATGCTGGGCTGCTCCGCTTCGGGCTGCGCGGCCTGGACTGGGTCCGTCATAGGACCTCCTTCGTCTCCATCGCGTCATCAGTCATGCGTTCGAGGAACGTACTTGGGATCTGCGCGGCCAGACGGGTTCGGACCAGCCGTGCCTTCAGGGCGTGGCGAAGGCGCGAGTTGGGTTGCTGGTGCCACAGGGTGAGGAGGAGCTCGAGCGCGGGTATGTACTCCGGCGCGAGATAGAGCGCCTGACGGCAACGGCGCTCGGCCTTGCTCAGGTTGCCAATCTGCTGGTACTCGATCGCGTTCTTCAGAAGCTCGGGTGCGGTGGCGGGAGTCTGCGCCGGCTCGGGCAGGGGTTTCCGTTTGCCCCGGGCCGGAAGCGGACGCGGGGCAACTGTGGCGCGAGGAGATTCGGGCGCGGCAACAGCGGGGGCACGATGCGTAAACGCAAATGAGGAAGCCGGGCGCACGGGCGCAAAGTCCTTCAGCTCTTCCACGCGGTCTGCCGTGCCGACCACCAGACGCCCGCCGAGGAACAACGCGGCCGCTAACGACTGCGCCAGGGCCGCTCTGGCCTGCGGACGCAGATAGATAAAAAGGTTCCGGCACAGGATGAGGTGATACTTCGGTTCGCCGGAAGTGAGCGCACCGGGTTCGGCAAGATTGCGGCGCTCGAAGTGTATCCTCTGACGCAGCGCTTCGTGAATTTTCCAGTGATTATGGTGGAGGGTCGCGCAACTGCGCTGTTGTTCTAGGGATAGATGGCGCAAAGATTGTTCTGGATAAGCAGCGCGGCGAGCCGTCGCAAGGGCTGTCTCGGAGATGTCAAAGGCGTCAATCAGGAAACGCGAAAGAGGAATGCCGGCCTGCTGGCAGGTGGCGGCGAGCGAGTAGGCCTCTTGCCCCGTTCCGCAGGGTGCCGAAAGGATGCGGAGAGGTCCCGGGAATGACTCGGCAAGCGCCGGAAGTGCAGCGCGGATGCTTTCGAAGACGGCCGGATCGCGAAAGAAGCGGGTCTCCTGGATTACTACTTCTTCAACCAAGGCGTTGAGTTCTTCGTCGCTGGTCTGGAGATGAGCCACGTAGTGAGCTGGGTCCTTGAAGCCGAGCAGGCGGCAGCGGCCTTCGACGATCCATTGCAGCCGGCCGGAATCGAGCGAGTCAGGATCGACGCCGATGGCGGCAGCGAGGCGATCCGCAATGGTTGGGCTCGCACCGCGCTTCATGCGATTCCTGCCGGTATTGCGGGGATGAGCGGATAAAGCAGGGGAAGATAAGAGTCGACGTCCAGCTGCTCCACGGTCTCGCCATTTGCGGTCGCGGAAACGTCGTCCGCGACCGTGTCGGTGAGGCCTGCGGCCAGCAGGCCAATCAAGGGTGTCGGCGCTTTCTGGGAGGTGCTGCAGATGATGATGCGGCTGCTGAACTGTTCCGGAGTGGGTTGGTCGCAGACGACGCGATTGAGATCGAAGACGGGAACCTGCTCGCCCTGGAAGAGTAGCCAGCCCAGAAAGTAGTCGTCGGGCACGCCGCTCAGCGTGGCGTATCCGGCCACGCGGTGGACGCGCTGCAGCGGAATGCTGCACAGGCCCGTGGAGAGGCGAAGGCGAAGTCCAATCCGGCGCTGTGCCTCGGCTGCCATGATTCATCCTCAGATCCGAATAGTGCTTAGGATACGGCTGCTGTCGACGTTGGGGAAGAGCAAAGATGGTGACGCAAGGTCAGGCTGCGTGGGCTGCCAGGGCAGTGGCGCGGTCGGCGTAGATATCGACCAGCCCGGGAAAGCCGGAAATTTCGACGACCTCCATGATGTGGGGTGGCGTGGCGACCAGACCTAATCGGCCGCCATGGGCTGCAGTATGTTTGATCAGCCGCAGAACACAACGCAGGCCCGCGCTGCTGACATAGGTCACGCCGGCGAGACCCACCAGGATGCGCGGCTGAGGGTGAGTCAGCTCTGCCGCCATTTGCGCATCGAACAGGGCTGAAGTCGCGGTATCAAGGCGGCCCGATACGGTGATGTAGAGCAGGCTGTTGATGTGTTCAATAGAGATTTCCATGACTACTGAAAACATACACCAGGCCGGTCAGGTGGCGATGCTGGAGGACGTCAATCGAAGAACGGACTGCGGGGGCGATTGGAACAGCCTGTCGTCGCGGATTCCGCACCGCGCAACCTCTGAGCGGCATAGGCATTTTTGGGCGCCAGGAATCCCCAGACGCCTATACCTTTTTCCCGCCATTGGTCGGCTTCAGTGCAGCGACCGGCAAGGTTGCGGTCTCTGCGTAACGCGGCATAGAAGTCTGCCGCTACGTAGGCGGTGGGAACGATGCGGTCAGCGGCAGCAGCAAATGGGGCAGCCGTTCGAACAGCCTCAGTGTAGAGGCGATCGGCCTCGGCAGCCTGGCCGGCTGAACGGGCAGCTTCCGCAGCCGTTTGCAGATCGGCGACGAGGTACCAGAGGTCGTCATCCGTAGGTGGCTTGCCAGCCAGCATAGTGCGGCGGATTCGGAGAATGCGCGCTGCAAGCGCCCTGGCTTCGTCATGATGCCCGTTCAACGCGAAGACCTGGACGCCGTTTCTAAAGTCGTCCATGATGCCGCTCTGATCGTTAATGGAGGCGGCAGGGGCATGCGATACCTCGTCCCAAAGAGTGAGTGCCTTATGGATTTCTGCCAGCCCGGTACCCTGCTGAGTCCGAACCGTGCTGAGCGACAGGATGATCCACTGCCGCATGGACTGCACGCGGGAGTGCATATCCGTCGTTTCCGCCTCAACCAGCGGCTGCAGAAGATCAATAGCCTGACGACTCAGCGTTGCGCTCTCCGCAAAGCGCTCCAGGTGCGGGACGTCCTGCGCACTGTAAAGCGCGCTCAGGCTACCTTTCGCCGCGTAAAGATTGCCGCGATAGAGGGCATTCTGCGGCTGGAGTGCGAATGCCCGACCGAGAAAATGATCGGCTGCCTTCATCTCTTCCTCGGCCTCGCTGAGACGGGGGATACCAATCAACGCACGACCGACGCGCAGATGTTCTTTGCCGACGGCGGCATCAATGGCTGCAGGATCTCCTCCCTGGGGGGTAGCGGCCCAGCGATCGAGATACTCCAGAGATTGATGCAGGTACTTTACGTTGAGGTCGTAGTTTCCCAGCGCAGCCTGCAGACTGCCACCGGCTGAATACAGCGCAGAAAGAGTCCGCAAAGCGACAGTAGAGTTGTCCTTCTTCAAAGGGTTGGCCAAGACGAAGGCATGATCGAAAACGCTTTGCGCGTCGTTGACCCGGCTGTCATTCAGGTAGAAATTGATGAGCTTTACGGCGTTCAACACGGCATCTGTGGTGTACGCGGGATAACGCTTCAACAGCTGTTCGTAGAGATCGGCTGCGTGCTTGTAGTTGGCTTCCGCGCCGGCTCTGTCACCCAGATTGGCCATCCCCGGCGCACCCTGCGCGTCGGCCACACGCGAGTAGGCCTGCGCCAACTGGCCCTGGAGTTCGGGGTCCGATCCTGCGGTTCTGGAGAGATCTCCGAGATACTCCATAGCCGTTTTCACGACCAGTGCACGGGCCTTGGTGGTGCCGGCGACGTTGACGATCTGGTCGTGAAAATCGAAGAGAAAGGACGTCGCCAGTTTCTGAACCTGGTTGAATCGCTGCTTCGCGATATACGCCTGATAGGTTGCCACGCCTGCGCCAATACAGAGGGCGAGCACCGCCACGGTTGTCGACGCGAGTCCGATCCAATGGCGAACAACATACTTACGTACGCGGTACGCGGTGGAATCGGGAGCCGCACTTACCGGCTCGTTGTCGCGGTAGCGAGCGATATCGCGAGCCAGCTCCGCAGCGCTCGCGTAGCGGCGCTCGGGCTCCTTACGCAGTGCCATCATCAGGATGTCGTCCAACTCATCGTCCAGTTGCGGCGGAGCGGGTGGTTCCTCGCAAATAACGCGCTCCAGTGAAAAGTCGCTGGTGGTCTCCACGGTGTACGGCTTGCGGCCGGTCAAAAGCTGATAGAGAACGACGCCCAGCGAGTAAACATCCGACGCGGTTGTGATGGCCTGGCCGCGAACCTGTTCGGGACTGGCGTACTGGGGCGTCAGCGTTCTTGCCAGGGTTTGTGTCACTGCAGCGCCGGGATCGAGCAGCTTCGCAATGCCGAAGTCCAGCAGCTTGGGTTCGCCCTCCGATGTGACGAGAATGTTTGCCGGCTTCAAATCGCGATGCACCACAAGATTGCGATGCGCGTACTCGACCGCCTCACACACCTTGAGGAAGAGCGTCAGTACCTCGTCCCGAGAATGGCCGGTGCAGTACTGGTCGATGGGCTCACCATCGACAAACTCCAGCACCAGGTAGGGACAGCCGTTTGCCGCTTCACCGCCATCCAGCAAGCGGGCAATGTAAGGGTGCTCCAAGACCGCCAGTGTTTGGCGCTCCTGCTGAAACCGCTCCCGCGCCAGCTCGGAGTCCAGCCCATGGCGAACGATCTTCAACGCCACGCGCTTGTGGAAGTCGTTGTCGCGGACGGCTTCGTAGACATCACCCATGCCGCCCTGGCCGATCCGGCGCTCGATACGGTAGCGCTCGAAGCGCGTGCCTGGGCCGGCGGTACGATCTTCAAAGATGCCAGATCCGCTGGCCTCACGCATCATGTTGCCAATCGGGGTCGCTATGCCCTTGGTGGGGGTTCCGACGTGGAGTAAAAGCGAGCGCACCTCGGCGGCCACCTCGGGATCGGTTTCGGGCAAGAGGATCTTGTCCCAATCTGCCGCAGACCGCTCACAAAGATCGCCGAACAGCTCATCGACGCGTTCGCGTTGTGCAGGGGTCATCCCGCCAACTCCCGCCGCAGCCATGCCTCCGCATAAGCTGAATCGCGTTTGGCCGTGATCAGCGATATGCTCTGCACTTCGGCAATTTCTTCAAAAGTAAGCCCGCCGAAAAACCTGAGCTCAATCACCATCGCTTTGCGCGGTTCGACACTCTTCAGCTTGTCCAGTGCCTCATGTACGTAGAGGAATTGTGCAGCACCGCCGTCGGAAAGATCGATGTTGCCATCGAGCTGCACTTTGCCGCCGCTGCCGCGCTTTTCAGCCGCGCGCGCACGGGCGAAGTCGACGAGAATGCCCCGCATCATTTTCGCCGCAAGCGCGAAAAAGTGTGCGCGATCGGTGTAGGTCGCACTTTCCTGCTTCACCATGCGCAGGTAGGCTTCATTGATGAGCGCGGTGGCTTGCAAGGTGTGGTCAGGCGGCGTGGCGCGCATATAGCTTGCGGCAATCTTATGCAGCTCCTTATAGACCAGCGGCGTGAGCTGCTCGATCGCGGCGGATCGGTCGGCATTCCAGCTTTTCAGGATTTGCGTAATGTCGCCCATGTGGTTGAATTGACGATAAGTCTACAACCTGCACCGAGGCTGTCCATCGCACCGCGTCGAGTTTAGGCCACGGCCGATTTGGAAACGCCTCTATGAGCTGAGTGAGCGCACCAGAACCAGTTCAGTCGTGATGGGAACGTCAGCCTTGAACTGGACCTTCAACACCACCTGAAAGTAACGGGGCATGCGTCCGCCGGACGCCTTTTTCAGCGCGTCGACGATCCCCTTGGCCGCCACGGGATCGGTAAAGTCTTTTACTGCCGCGACGAAACCAGCGGGCCGGCGGCAGACGAAGCTTTCGGTGTCGTTATCACCCAGCGGACCGGGAAGGTGCGATATCAACGCGTAAACCGTTCCTTGATCGTTCGGAAACCAGGAAAAGTCATTAGCGAAAAGCTGCGGTTCACCGGCTCGTGGGCTAAGGTTGCGGATACCCGCTTTCTCCGGCACCAATTGAGGGTGAATGGGCATCGGTTGAATCTCACTGGCGAAAAACTCACGCGGAATGCCGATGAAGAGCACGTTGTTGTCAGCCATTTGCTGCAGGGTGACCTCACTGGCTCTGGCGATACTGAGATTCTCTACGTGCTGACCCAGCAGCTTGGTAATGAGAAGCGATGTCCGTGCCTGCTCAAAAGTGATGAACGTGTGATTGGGCTGCATGTCCGAGCCCTTAGCGGCCTTTTGAGCGGCCACGATCGACGGCGAATCAAGCGCATCCTTCCATTCGTTCATTCCGCGATCACGGATATAGATGCCGTCACCCGATCTGATTTCGGCGAAGAGGGGATCTTGAATCGCCATAATGAGCGGCCGTTTGGAATCGAGGAAGGGCTGCCAGAGCTCCTGCAACTCCGGCGAGAAACCGGCGAGCGTGGCGGCGGTCCGACTCCTGCTTTGCCACAGCCAGGCAGCGCCCGCCATGATCAGGAGCAGCACAGCGCATGCTAGGACGGCGAACAGGGAAGGCTTTGTCGATGGCCGGCTCGGGCTCGCGGGTCGATCGAGTGTGCCCCCAAAGGACGCAGAAAATGCCGGGATATCCGAGATTGGCGACGAACTTGTTTCTTCTCGATACGCGTAGTGGAGTTTGTAGGCGCCCTTCGGGACATCGACAATGATCGGGTCGTTCTGGCCTTCGGAGCGATAGTAGTCGGCGAGCTTTCTTCTCAAGCGACCGACTTGAATGCGGATGGTGGAATTATGGTGCGGATCGCTGGCTGACGGTGCGCCCTCGCCACCAATCGCGACGCTATACTCCCTGATATCGTCGCCATCGCCAGAGCCCAGTTTGTCGGCAAGAAACTTGAGCAGGCGGCGCAGAACTTCCGAGTTGCGGAACTCCTCGCTGCGCAGGATTCGTTCTACCTGCTCCACGACGTCTTTGTTTTGAGCGTCTACCGCGACTTCGGCTTGCTGTTCAACCATGGGGTTACCTGATTTTAAACGCGATTTAGCCACCGGCCCGCGACTTGACTGCAGGCACGCCGAATCCGGCTGATCCACAACGACAACATACTCCAACGGCTACCGGCTCAGCCACCCTAGTCTACGACGATATCGGCGCGGATCGAAGCCTTGTGAGGACCGGCGCGGGTGCTGGGGGGGGAAATCTCTCCGGCAATCCGAGCTGGACTATTGGCGTACGCGACACGGCCCCATCCGGGTGCGGATGGGGCCGTGCTGCTGCAGGAGAGGGTCAAGCCCTACTTGAATTCGACAATAATAATGCGGTTGGCGTTGGTGAGCGCTTCGAGCTTGTGGGGGCCGGGGGTATAGTCCCAATCGCCGTAGAAGCGGTGGATGATCTGTGGCTTCCCATCCTGCTGGGTGAGGCGGAGCAGACCGCCTCCCAGGTACACCTGGGCGAAGTCTCCCTCGGGCAAAACCAGCGGCTTGTCGCCCGGCCAAATCGTCGTCTCCCAACCGATCGCGCGCGGCGTCTCATACAGCTTGCGGAAGCCGGCATCAGCCAATGCCGATACCTTCTTCAGATTGTGCTGGCGATAATAGTTGTTCTTCATCTCGAACATGATGGACATCGGTGGGCTATTGGATCCGCCTTCTTCCTGGTGGATAACGCCGCGCCGCTGCTGCATGATTGAGCCAGTGATGCGATCACCGTTGTTATACGGCAGCTTCAACTTGCCGCTGCCGACGCCTTGGTTGGTCGCGTTGGACGGGCAGGTCGGGTCCCAGCAGCCGTTCTTCGCCGTGCCGGTGCCGATCCATACACCCACCATGTCGCCGCGGTGTTGGTGCACCGGGGACACGTCGTACAGGAACATCCGGTACGTGTATGCCGTGAAGAGGTCAGTCTCCAGCAGCCGCTGATCGGTACCTTCGCGCGGCGGAGCGAATCCCGCGCCGTAGGTGTAGTGAATGAAATTGGCCGTCAACCCTGAACCCAGCTTCTGACGATGCGCTACGGCCATCGTCGCCAGGTCCACATCCAAAAGCTCCGAGCTTGTCGCGTTCGACACGTACATCTCCGTCGTCGCATCCGGCACCCAGTCCTTGCCCGTGTTGATTGGCGCAAACGACGCCGCCGAAGTTCCCGCACCGGTCTTGATGGTCCCAACCACCTTCTTGTCCACCGGGTTCAGCAACGTCACATCACCGCTGTCCTTGTGGGTGGAGGCGACGTACCGCATGTCCGCCGCAATAGAGATGCGTCCTGCACCCTTACCGCCAGTCTGGATCGTCTGCTTCACCACGTCCTTAGCGGTATCGATCAAGGCAATCGTGCCGTCTTCGCACTGCACCCAGGCTTCATTGCCGATGACGAACACCACGTCCATCGGTCCGCCCTTCACCGGCACCGTAGCCACAACGTTGTCCGTCTTGGTATCGACCACCACAACCTGGTTGTCGCTGCGGAACGGGTAGTACAGCTTGTCGGTCGTCCCTTGCGGCTTGAAGTACTGGCCGTCCCTGGCGCTGATGGCAATCTTCTTCCCAGGCTGGTTCACCTCAGGGTTGAAGATCAGCAGCTTGGGGTCATACACATAAAGGCCACCCTCGCCACCCACATACAGCTTCTCGCCGTCAGCTGAATTGGAAAGGCCCAGAACCCCGCCCCCCGTACGCTTGAACGCAGGGTTTACAATCTTGCCGGTCTGCTTGAACGTCGTCACATCGACAATCGCGACCTCGCCCAGTTCGGGCAGCGCAACAAAGATATGCTGCTCGTCCCAGCTGAAGATGGCGTCGCGCGGCACACCATCCAGACGCACCTGTTTGAGCACCGCTCCTGTTACAGGGTTGATGTCGTAAACACTATGATCGTCCTGGCTGAGCACCACCAGGGTATGAACTTCCGCAACCGTGCTGATGGCTGAGAAAGCCATCAGCATGCATAGTAAAAGCGCGTATTTCCGCATACATCCACCTCGGGCAATAATTGGGCTAAGTGCTGCATAAAGGGCGCCGGCAAGCATCGTTTCGCCGTCGGCTCCGCAAGGAAATTTCTTCCATCGAAACAACGAGTCAAGTTGCCGGCCAAGTGCTTTCGGCCGGTTACAGGGGTTTGGGCTGACCAAACTTTGCCATCACCTTCATGGCGTCGCCGAAATCTTTGAGCTCGCTGATATTGCCCCAGACTTTGTAAGCCTGGTCGCGCTGCGCCGGAGCCACCTTGCGGAAGTTGCAGGAGCGATCGAACTTCGCCTTCAGCTCTTCGGTGGTCAACGGCGGATAATCGGCATCGGTAACGATGCGTTTGCCTTCGTAGGTGTCCCACCACTTCGACTCGCCGGACTTCTTGGTGATTGTGATGCGTGCCGCACCCAACCCGACCCATCCGTTAACGCCGGCGACGCTCGTCTTCGCGAGCAGCGCGCGTGCTGCCGGTTCGTTGTACTTCTCTTCGTTGAACGAGTCCAGGTACACATCGCCGTCCAGCAGCGCTCGCGCCGTAATGTAGGGGAGGCTATGGTCGGCCGTCTGCCGATTGCGCGGGTCCCACTTCGGCGCATCGCAAATCTCTTCCCAGTTGCCGTAGGAAGTATCGATGTGCAGCCACGAAATATCGCCGGGATTGCCCACCCACGCCCTGATCTCCGGCATGAGGTAAAGAATGCCCTGCGATGACGCCTCCGCCGGTCTCCGCTTGAACCAGTTCTCCTCCATTTGCAGGGCACCGGATTCGAGCGGCAGCGTGAAGTCGCGTCCCATGCCATTCGGCAACATGCCGCGTCCCCCCTTCTGGCTCGCCCAGTATCCGCCGCGCCCTTCAAACGGTTGGGGCGGACCCGTGATCCCCTCGCGAGCCAGCAACGCCGCCCACACGCCACACTTCACCGCCTCGGTGCTGCGCAGACCCTTCCACATCGACATCGCACCAACGCCCTTATTCAGGGCAATGTGCGGCGTCAATGCCATCGTGAGCGCATTGGCCAGGCGATCCTCGTCCAGACGCATCAGCTTGCCTGCAACCATCGCCGCAATCACTGACTCATGCCCCGCAGGAGTAGCCGAAATCTCGTACCCCACAACGATCGCGGCCATCACCTCGGACCCACTCCGGTGCAGTGCTTCACCCATCGAAAGCGCAGCCGGAATCAGCACGCTGTAGTGCACGCCATGCTCGGTGTCGTTGAAGTCCACCTCGCGCAGCAGGGCGCCGTTTACGAAGGTAGCCAACTCGGGCGTCGTCTCAATGCCGTAGCCCAGCACCGTGCACTTCTCGGAGTTGGTAGAACGCGCCATGCTGGCCACCTTGGCCGAAAGCCGCGGCGCCTCCTCTTCAAATCCCGCCACCAGCGCAGCCAACGAGTCGATCATTGTGCGATCGAACTGCTTCTTCGCCGCCGGCGTCACGTCGGTCTCTTTGAACCCGTGCACCCACTTCACGATCTTCGCCGTCGTGTCGTCCATCGGCCCATTGCCATTTAGTCGGCCGTAGTCATTCTTGTAGCCGGCCATGGTGAACGGAGCGATCTCACCCGGCTTGCGCATGGATCCCGGCGCCGGGGGAGCATCCTGCCCGCCTCGTGCCTGCCCCCCCGCTGCCTTCGGTGCCGCTGCCAGTGCAGCCATACCCACGGCGCCGGCGCCCAACTTCATCAGATCGCGGCGGTCCAGGCGGAGGTCGGCATCGCGGGTAGGATCTATCTCCTTTGAACGTGTTTTCATTTTTCCCTTTCGATAATCGACTACGCACTAGCCGGAAACTTGTAAGAAAGCCATTGACAGCGAACCTTCACCGTCCACCCCCAGGCTGACCCGCAGGTAGATCTGCACAGATAGATCAGTCAGGAACTATCGGTATGTTCGCTCGCTACTCTTATTGGATCGCGGGCGAATTGTATATAGGAGGACGGACATAATGCAAGGAAATGAGGAGAAGACGCATCTCAAGCCAACGGCTCCGCCCTAGGAGGTACTTATTCGCGTTTTAGAAACGGAAGTCAGGCGACTCTTTACGAGACCGTGTCACGTCCACCGGCGCCCTCAATTTGTACCCATAGGAAAGGTGAAAAAATAAAACCATTGTTTTATTTTTCTGTTCGAATTTCGGTCGGCATAACTACATTTCAGGCCGCTATTCGAGAAATAGGTGCAGTTACATCCTCATCCCAGGTGTAAAAACAAGGTATGCGCCCATGGTGAGAGTGATGAAACAGCATGACCCGACTTCATTCTTTTTGCTGGAGCTGCTCAGCATTTACAGCTACTTGCCACGTTTCACGGAGAGGCGAAACGTTCGTTACTAGCCATGAAACCGTATTTTTGTGTGCATCTGCAGTCTTTCGGTCCGCCCGGAGAAGTCCCGTCGCTCGCGGAGAAGTTTTCTTTCATCGGATTCCAATCTCGGTCAGAAAGCTTGTTTTGGCTTTCTAATCAGGCTGGGTACCGCCGTCATCTTATTGACAGCGCTGGAAAATGCCTGTTAGTACTGCACATATGTGAGTGTCTTCCGGGTGAGGAGTTAGGCTTTTTCTGCATTAAAGTTCGAATCCTCTTTGGGGACGTGAATGATGATGGAGAAAGGACGCAGCGGCATTTACCGTCGCTCTTAAAGTTAGATTTCGGGGCTTAGAGGTTTTCGCAGCGACGGGATGAGATGTATTCATCCCGTCTTTTTTCAGTCGAACTGATATTTCCCCCGATTCCATCAGGGCAATTCAAGATCAGCACCGAGGTGGAACGCTGATTTGCGTGCATAGGGGGCTATTGCGTATATCAGCGAACGTCGGATCGTCGTGCAAGAAAGGAATCGGATTTCGCCCCTCGGTCCGGGCCCACATCGCGTTGGTCAGGTGATGCCATATGTCCCGATTGCGCTCAGGGAGAGCGCAACGACATCCGCGTTCCAGAGGCGGGCAAGTTGTTAGCCATTGTGCTCCCAATAGCATTGGGCCCGACGGCGGCGACGATGAGCGACTGACTAACTCGGGTACCGGCAGTGTCACGGAGCTATCTGGCAGTGGCCCGCCGCTCTCGCCTTTGGGCAGCTTCACCAGCCAGGGGACGGGCGCTCTGTCGCCATCGCAGTGAAGCCGCAGTAGGGAGTTCTGCTAGCGAATCAATTGCATCAAAGCGCGCTGTGCGCTCCGTTTCTGATGGCCTTCCTTCGCCATGTTCGCGACCAGCGCAAAGTCGGAGGGCGAAAGCAGCCGCTGCCACTTCTGATGGAGTTGCTTCCGAAGACCAACGGCGTGACCGTCGAATTCGCTTTCAATCACCTCCGCCTGCAGCAATTTTCCGGAGATCGTTACAGCAACTCTGGCTCCCCACGCATGGGGTAGGAGAGCATCCAACTCGGCATCGCCCGAAATGGCAACACGCTGTGCAAACTTCAACACCTCGTCCGCTGGCGGATGGGATCGATCCGTATCATAGAGTGTTTCGGGTGAGAGTGCCGCGCAACCTAATTGGTAGGACAGATTGGAGAAAGTACTGAGTCGATCAAACGGCACGATGGCCCGAGTGAGCAGTGGAAGATGGATTGCGGGAACGGCAACATCAATGCGCTCAATTGCTCGCGGATCGCCGATTTCAACCAGTAACTGTTGAAATGCGAGGATGGCGTTCGCGCCCTGGCGCGCGGTCGAGAACGGTTTGAAGCCTGTGCCGGAGATGCTGTCGGCGTCTCCGCCCTCTTCAATGGGCGCAAGGTTTGCGTCTGAGTATCCCGTCTGGGCGGCGAGCCAGGGATCGGTGAGCAGTGCAAGGTCTCCGCGAAAACCGCGACTCGCGGCATGCGCCGCCCGCGTCCCACGGGTTACGGCATCGGCGAACAGATACCAACGGCCTGACGGCGTTCCACTGGGCCGCCCGATCCGTGCCGCTGACGCAGCAAGAGACAACGCGATGGCATGGGCGAGTGTATCTGCCGTAGCGCCGCGAGCTACCGACGCTGTAACGGCCGCCATGACGGGCGCGACAAACAAGGTTGGCCAGCAACCAGAAGCCAATGCGTTGACGCCTCCGAGCGCGCGCCCGAGTTGAATTCCGGCAGCATACCCAGCGTGAACCGCACGTTCGATATGGTCTTCGTGATTGTCGGCGCTGTAAGCCAGCGCGATGGGTACGGCCACCGAACCAGGAGTAATGCAGCTCGCCACATGTATGTCATCGCACTCAGTGAGCCGGACGATGGCTGCAGCGATGGCAGCACGGTCTCCAATTCTCGTGCTGTCAAGCGACAAGCTGGCAAGCGCCTTACCGTCGGTTGTGAATCTGCCGGCAAGAAACGCCGCGACAGTATCTTCAATATGCAGGCCGGCAACGTCGGAGGTGACGGTGGTTTGGTAGAGCCGTTGGGCCCAAAACTGGATCATGGTTGAGCGGCTCCGCTTGCGGTGGTTCTATCCTGTGTATCGCCCGTCAGCGGGTACCAACGATCATCTCCAACGATGAACGGTGCAGCCACTACCCAGGGTGTCTGATCCAGGTCCAATCCCACCGAAAGCATGGCGATCGATCCCGGGCAGCCTATGAAATCCGTTGATGACGACGATCCGAGCACCTCCAGCGGATAGCTCGCTCGGCATCCCTCAACCGCCCAGTAGCGCAGGCTGGCCCGGGGCAATGCCGCGAGCGCGAGGTTGATCTGCTGGCCGATGCCGGATCCGCTGTAAAAGCTCTGTAACGCACCATGCCACCAGGTATCACACTCGCTCACCACCCGCAGCTCCGCCGCGTTACGCGCAAAACAGCGCGTCCGGCGCACCCAGCTCCCTTTCCAGGCTGCCGCAACGCTGACCGCGAAGTACGCGCCCACTGGACGCGCGCCCGGATTGCGTTGCAGCTGACTGCCTTTGTGCAGATCGGTTGCGATCGAAAGGTAGGTCTCTTCGGCCCCTGCACAACGGAGATCATATTCGATCTCGCCCAACAACTCCCCGGCCTGACAGATGGCTGGGCGCTCCTGTCCCAGCGCACTCATCACGAGGCGATCAGCATGCGACAGCAGTCGCGCTTCGTAAGTATCGATCGCACTACGGGCCGAGGTGAACACCTTCGTTGCATCCGCGAACGTCACATCCGACACTGCCCCAGCCAGGTCCTCAGCAATGCCCTCCGGCAGCATGTCGTACTCCAACACGCCCACGCGGTGCACGCTCCCATCGGCACGCAACCTTTCGCCGATCACGACACCGGGCTTCGGTGAGTGCACTATTTCGCTCAGCGGGTTCGTGGAGCGGATCCAGTTGGCCACGCGCTTGGACAAAGCCGTTGCAAACACGGGCGGCCCCTCTCGCGGTACCAGCAGCAGCGCGTCAGACCAGTACGGTGTAAAGGCCGTGAGGTACGTGACAGCGGCGGGGCGCACGATGTTCGTGTAGATCACCAATGCGTCGAACTGCGCTGCGCGCAAAGCGGACTGCAACCGCACCGTGCGCTGCTCGAGTACCGCTGCCGGCAGCGCTTTGGGGTCCCATCGCATTAATCCATGTCGCATAGTTCGCCCCTTTCCGCTACGCCGGAACGCTGAAGAGTTCACGTGGTGTGTTGCACAAGACGTCGCAACCTGATTCAGTCACTTCAACGGTGTCGCCCAGCACCACGTAGCCCACCTCCGGGTTGTAGGTGTTGGGGTGCACGATAAGGCTCATTCCGGGTTCCATCATCGTCGACACGTCTTCGAGGATGTGCGGTTTGGAATCGGGGAACAGGCCGAGTCCATGCCCGCGCACGCGTGTGTACTCGCTGGTGACGTAGATCCCAAGATCGTGTTCCAGGAAGACATCGTTCTCCGCACGCGCGATGTCCGCGGCGGTGGCGCCAGGGCGAACTGCTGCAATGCCCGCCTCCATGGCATCGCGATAGATCGCGAAGACCCTGCGTTGCACGTCGCTCGGTTCACCCACCACGAGCGTTCGGCAGATCTGCGCGTAATAGCCGTCGACGCACGGTGTAAGTTCGGTGATCACCATGTCACGGGCCTTCGCGCGCTTGCCGGATGGCGGCGCCATGCCGCGTACCTCCGGGCCGCCCACGCCGATTATCATGAAGTTGTCTTCAACGCCCGAGGTGCGATAGAAGCGTTCCACCTCCGCAACAATCTCGTAATCCAGGCGGCCCGGGCGAACGGCTGACCGGAAGACCTCATAGCCAGCGTCCGCAAGAACGGCGGCGCGGCGGATAGCCGCGGACTCCAGCGGCGACTTCATCATCAGTAGGCGATCGAGCAGCGCGGTCTGATCGGTAAGGGTAATGGCGTGGTCGCGTGCGGCGAGACGCCTTGGCAGGAGGCGAAATGGTGCGGCTCCGATGCGTTGGTTACCCGCCTTGTAGAGCTCGGTAGTTACAGCTTCGAGCAGGTTTGGAGCGTAGGTGATTTCCGCGCCATTCGCCTCGGCTTTGCCCGCCTCGGCGTCGGCAACGCTATCCAGGTAGACTCTAACTTCGCCGTCGTTACGCAGGACGGCGACTCCCTGCCCTTCCAGCACACGTACTCCGGCCACATAGCGAAAGTAGTCGCCCTGCCACGCATTGCCGTAGACCAGAAAGCTGTCCAGCGCCGCCGCCGCCATCGCGTCGCCAAGGGCCGCGCGCCGTTCCAGCAGCAGGGGGTCGCTCATCAGGCCGTAGCTCCATCGACGCCCGTAGCCTTTGTCAGAGCGTCACCATACTGCGTGCGAACGTCGGCAGCGGAGACAAACTCCATCGCCACATCGCGCGCCAAAAGTTTCGGGTCACGATCAGCGGGTTCACCGTAGCCACCACCACCCGCAGTCAAAAAGCTCACCATGTCACCGGCGTAGAGTTGAATCTCTGTGGCTTTGTACACGATGGTTTCCGTACCGTCACCACGCAGGATGCGTCCCTCGTTCGGTGTTGCAGGCAGCCCTCCATGTAGCCCCCACGGCGGCGTCAAGGTGCGATCGAAGTTGATGTTGGCTTTGCAGTCCCTGAGGCATCGGTAACGGACGATCACGCCCAGACCGCCACGATATTCCCCCGCGCCTCCGCTGCCGTCGCGCAGCGCATGCTCCTCGATAAGGAAGGGATACCTCATCTCCTGCAGCTCGACGGGTGTATTGCGTACATCGCCCTGGCATACGGAAACGCTGCTCGACTCGCCATCTTCATGAGGACGTCCACCCCACCCGCCGCCAAAGATGTTCAGCAGCAGAAAGCGCGAGCCGTCTTCGCGCGTCCCGAAGAAGGAGCAGCCGCCCATGTCTCCCTTATGCGCTGCGGGGATCATGCTCGGAATGGCCGGTGCCAGCGCCTTCAGAATCGTGTCGATGACGGTGGGCAGCGCTATGCTCCAAAGCCCGATGGCCGCAGGATGTTTCGCGCTGAGCATCGTGCCCTCTGGCAGTGTCACTTCGAGCGGCCGAAAGCAGCCTTCATTCACATCGAGGGCGGGTGACGTCAACGCCTTGAACGCCACGCGTGCCGCGGCAATGCCGCCGGAACGCCCCGAATTCAGCGGCCCGCTCACCTGCGGCTCCATCTCCGAAAAATCAACGTTGAAGTTGTCGCCCGTTATCTTGACGGTTACCTTCACCCGCAGCGGTTTGTCCAAGGTTCGGCCATCGTTATCCAGGAAGCTTTCCGCGGTGTAGGTTCCGTCGGGGATCGTGGCGACCACGCTGCGGGCTGCGGTTTCTGCCTGGTTCCAGATTGTTTCAACGCAGGTTTCCACCGTGTTCTGGCCGTAGCGTCCAAGCAGTTCAGCGTAGCGCTGTGCGCCGAGCTTGCACGAAGCCATCTGCGCGCGTAGATCGCCCAGGCTGGCATCGGGAAAGCGAATGTTGTCGTTGATGATCTGCCAAAGCGTTTCGTTGCGCTTACCGGCTTCGAAGATCTTGAGCGAACGAATCTGCAAGCCTTCGCCGTAAATTTCGGTGGTGGCCGCCGAGCCAAAACCCTGGCGCATGCCACCAATGTCTACCCAATGAGCGCGGTTCGCGGCAAAGCCCACCAGCTTGCCTTCGAAGAAGCACGGCGCGTACACCGCCATGTTGTTGAGGTGCTGTCCGCAAACTGCGCCGTAGTTCATCATCACCACATCGCCGGGCGCAAAACCGTCCAGGCCGTAGCGCTCAATGCCGTCAACGACGGCGACACCCAGGTCCGCAAGAAAAATGGGCAGGCCGCCGCGGTTCTGCGAAATCATGCGCCCGCTTGTATCGATCAGCCCGCAACAGAAATCGCGCACCTCGTAGATCATCATGTTGTACGCCGCTTTGCATAAGGCATTCGCCATCTCATCGGCATACGCCACAACCGCGTTGCGTACCACTTCAACGGTAATGGGATGGGGCTTTGCTATGTTCATGAGCGTGCCTCATCGACGCGTGTGGCCACGGTAATGATCAGGTGGCCAGCTTCGGATACCACGGCGCAATCGCCGGGGTGCAGCAGGATCGTTGAGTTGGGCTCTTCAATCACTGCAGGGCCTGCAACTTCCGCTCCCGCGGCGAGCGATGGACGCCAGGCGATGCGGGTCGAAAGCGGCTGCGTCACGTCGTCAAAGACCACATCGCGAAACTCGTCTGGAACCGGCGGCTCGGGCTGCCACGGCTCGGTAAGCCATGATTCCGCGAGCGAGTCGGCGCGGCTGGCCGTCACAACGAGACGGATCTTTACGAGCTCTATAGCCTCGTTGAGCGCAGACTGCCCATAGCGACGCTCATGTTCAGAATTGAAGTTTGCTTTCAAGCCGGAGTTAGCGCCGGTCAGCTCCGTCACGTCGCCAACCGGGATGGAGAGCGCATGCTCCTGTCCCACGTATCGGAGGTCGGCCACATAGTTGAAGGCTGCCGGTGTCGCGATGCCATCACGCGCCAGCTGGGCCCGAGCGGCCGTGTCGAGCTCCGCAAAAATCGCGCCTACATCGTGAGGATTCACGCGGTCGAGTCCGCAAATCAACGTACGTGCGTAATCCTGACGCCACGGAGCCATCAACATGCCTAGCGCAGAAAACGTTCCCG
The DNA here is from genome assembly GCA_903873705.1 of uncultured Acidobacteriota bacterium. Lineage (GTDB taxonomy): Bacteria > Acidobacteriota > Terriglobia > Terriglobales > Acidobacteriaceae > Granulicella. The sequence goes on along the minus strand of CAIQPK010000048.1, from coordinate 128,508 downwards.
GCATCTTCGGGATGATCACGGTGGGAATGTAGATTTCGCGAGCAATGGAGACAGCGTGTAGTGGTCCCGCACCGCCGAATGCCACCATGGTTGTGTCGCGCGGATCCACGCCTTTGTCGACCGATACCGCGCGTACCGCAAGCGACATCGAAGCGTCAGCTATACGCACGATGCCGAGTGCTGCCTCGGCTATGCCGAGGCCAAGCGGACCGCCTAGCTTTTCGGCAATGGCTGCCTCCGCTGCGGCAACGTTCAGTTGCATGGCCCCGTTCAGAAATCTTCCGGCGTTGATGCGCTTCAGAACGACGTTGGCGTCCGTGACAACGGGGTTGGACGAGCCCTTGCCGTAGCAGGCCGGCCCGGGGTCTGCGCCGGCGCTCTGCGGGCCCACGTGAAGACCACCCGCGGCATCGCACCAGGCAATCGACCCACCGCCGGCCCCCACCTCGACGATGTTGACTACCGGCAGCTGCATTGGCTGTCCGCTGGCCTGGTCATCGCCGATAACGTATCCATCTTCAATACCGGGTACGCCGTCGATCATAAGGCTCGCCTTCGCTGTGGTACCGCCCATGTCGAAGCCAATGCAGTGCGCAATCCCCATCAGTTTTGCCAGGCGTCCAACGCCGATCATGCCCGCGACCGGTCCGCTCTCCATCATCGACACCGGCTGTTGCTGCGCAAGGCTTACTGACATAACGCCGCCGTTGGAACGCATGATCTGCAGGTTGCCCGTGAAGTCGGCACGGCGAAGATAAGTCTCGAGCTCGCTCAGATAGCCCTTCACACGCGGGCCCACGTAGGCGTTCAGCGCAGTGGTCGACGTCCGTTCATATTCACGGTACTCGCGCAGAATTTCATGCGACAACGTCACGAATAGCTTCGGATCAGATGTTCGCAGCACTTCTCCGACGCGTGCCTCGTGAGCAGGATTCGCATAAGAATGGAGCAGACATACAGCGACCGCTTCCACCCCGGACTCCTTCAGGCGCGCCGCAATCGCAGATAGTTCGACTTCATCCAACGGTTTCAAAACTTCACCTTTGAAGTTCAGTCGTTCGTCAAGTTCAAACGTCATGTTGCGCGGCACAAGCGGATGCGGACGGTGAAAGAACAGATTGAACGCCTCGCTGCGGTTACCACGGCCAATCGCATAAACGTCGCGAAATCCTCGCGTCGTAATCAAAGCGGTGCGCGCTCCCTTGCGTTCGAGAACGGTGTTGATGGCGATCGTCGACCCATGCAGAACGTCATGCAACGCCGTAATGTCGCATCCGGCGATGTTCAGGCTGTTTGCGATTCCTTGCGTGGGGTTTGCCGGAACCGTACTCGTCTTGGCGGTAATGATGGCGCCATCCACGTAACCGACGAGGTCGGTAAACGTTCCACCAATATCCACGCCGACCATATTCATGCCCACATCTCCCGCATTGCTATTCACTACATTCAGCTTCGTCTTGATCTTTAGTCAGAAGCAAGACACGTTTGACCGATGTGACTAAGAGGCGCCAGCCTATCGGTCAGCCATCGCGCGGCGTGGACCCGAGAGCTACTTCATTCTCCAAAGGAAGCGTGCGCTGCCGTCAGTACAGCCTGGGCGTTCTCCCGTTCGGGCGCGGGAATGCCAATCCCGTGGAAACGCTTGTAAAACAAACGTGCAAGAAGGAGAGCAACGACCATGCAGATGGATGAGGGGATCAGCGGAAACAGGAAGACCTTAGGGATGCTGAGTTTCATCCCGATCAGGTGGCCACCGATAATAGGGCCGAGGACGGCTCCAATGCGGCTGACTAGCAGTGCTGCTCCCATGGCGCTGGTTCGGAACGATGTCGGGTAGATGCTGCTCGCGACGGCATTCATACCGAAGAGAACGGCGTGGCCCGTAAAGCCGGCCAGTGCAATAACCACGAAGAGCAGCACGCGTGAGCCGACCGATGCGCCGATGCCCGCCGTCGTAACGCCGAACAGCAGCGAGAAGAACGCCACTGCCACCATTCCGAAGCGATCGATGAACCAGCTGAGAACGCCGCCGCCCAGTATGCCTCCGAGGGCCAACATCGAACTGGCCACCGCGGCCTGCGCAGGCGTCATGCCGGCGGCCCGCAGCACAAAGTTCAACCAGCTCTGGACGAAGAACAATCCCATGTAGGAAAAAATGAACATGGCCCAAACACTGCTGGTAACCCCGCCAAAGCCGTTGCTGAACAAGAGCGCGAGTCGAAAGCGAATCTTCTTCGGTTCAGCCGCGATCGTAAACCGGGTCTCACCTGTAACGGGAACGCTGGGCGCCATGATGCGCACCATCCGCGCCACTTCGTCATGGTCGCCTTCCTGCAGCGCGAGGAATTTAATCGACTCCGGCAAGAACAGCACCAGCAGAATCGCCGCCACACCGGGCATGAATCCGCCGACAAAAAAAATGGCCCGCCAGCCGAAGTGGGTCAGCAAGCTGGCAGCGGCGATGCCAGCAGCGACGCCGCCGAAGTTGATGCCGCTATACATCAGAATGACGAGCCGGCCGCGCATCCTTTGGGGCGCAAATTCCGCGCAGTGGGTGATCGTGGGCGGAGTAACCGCTCCTAAACCGAAGCCGGTAAGCAGCCGCAGCACGAACAGTGATGTGACCCCAGTCGCGAACATCGATCCAAACGATGACAGGCAGATCACCACAACGCAGATGACCATGATGGGCTTGCGTCCGAACCTGTCGCTGCAGTAAGCGGAGAGCGGTACAGAGACCAGGTACGCGAACATCGACGAACTGAAGATGGGACCGAGCGCCGCCGCCGTAATGTGCCACTCTCGCGCGACCGCAGGGCCCACGTAACTGATGGCATAAATGTCATAGCCATCGCAGAAGATGACCAGCCAGCAAAGCAGGACGAGCTTCAGATTGAACCAGCGGAACTGCTGATCGTCGACCACGCTGGCGATGTCGATCAGGTTTCTCGTTGAGGTCGTTGGCAAATCAAGATTCAAGGTTGCCGCCTTACTGGATTGCGAACCATATTACCTCGCCACAGCTGCTTTCAACCTTACGTGAGAATCGTTGGAGGCAACGCGTTCTTGACTGGGTCACTGATTGGCGAAATACTATCGGTCTTTATGTTTCCCTCGACATTCCGCCGACTTGAAGTCTTTCTCACCGTCGTTGATGCTGGCAGCATGCACGGTGCAGCGGAGGTACTGTCGATCTCGCAGCCGTCTGTAAGCGACCACATCCAAGCCCTGGAGGCCCAGCTTGGGCAGCGGCTTTTTGAGCGGCGGCGTGGTGCTGCGGCAAGTCTCACCCAGGAAGGCCGCAGGCTCTACCAGGCGGGCACGGAGTTGATCCTGCAAATCAACGACATGACCGAGAGTCTCGGTCTCGCGCGCAAGTCGTCGCGTAAACGCCGCATGGTGATCGCCGCACAGCGCTCCATCGCCAATTTCATGCTCTGCGATCCGCTCGCTGACTTCGCACGGCGCAAGGCCGACGTGGAGATCGTTATCAAGGCTGGCCGTTACGAGGACGTCGTGAGCGAGTTGCTGCAGGCCAAAGCGGACATCGGCTTCCTGCTATCGGATGGTCCGGTCGTTGACCTCCAAACCGAGATAGTAGGGCGGCAGCGACTGGGTTTCTACGCCGGGCCGAACCATCCGCTGGCCCGGCGCGACGAAGTGGACGTCTTCGACCTCGCCCAGGCGCCGTTTATCAGCGCCGATAAGACGTCGCACTTCTGGCAGATGGTGGATGACCTGCTCGCTAAAAACGGCATCGTTGATCTCCAGGTCGTCTGCCAGGCGCAGGAGGTATCAATTGTGCGCGCGATGGTAAGCCGCGGTATCGGCGTCGCGTGCGCGCTGGCTTGCACCATGGCGGAAGCTGTCCGCCGCGGCGAAGTGGTGGAGCTTTCCGTGGCGTGCCCGCCACTTTATGTCGAAATTCATCAGTGCTTCGCTTCGGGAAGGAGGCCCTCAGGCCTGGCCACTGAGTTTGCCCGGACGCTGACGAGCGCGAAGGTGTTCGCACAGTAACGGGTGTGACGGGAGCTGCAGAGAGTGCGGGACTTCCGGGTAACGGGGGGACTATACTGCTCGCCGGAGACTCCGTATGCGTTTTGCTTTTGCTCTCACTGTTGCGATCACGGTAGTTACGGCTGCGCCCCTGATGGCACAGCAGGCGGGCCCCTACCGGGTCTTGGAGACCGCGCGCGTGGGTGGCGAAGGCGGCTGGGACTACATCTACGCCGATGCCGCTGGCCGGCGGCTCTACATACCTCGTGGCGCCGTACGTGGCGTTCCGGCGGCGGGCGCAGCGTCAGCGACGCCGGACATTCCAGAGCGCCTCACCATCTTCGACCTCGATACGCTGAAGCCGGTGGCAGAGCTGTCCGGAATCGGCGGTAACGGTACAGCGGTGGATCCCCTCACGAATCACGGCTTCACTAGCGATCATCCCAAGGTATCGATGTTCGATACCAAGACGCTGGCGCCGCTCAAGAGCATCGACGTTGGGGCTGCGCGGCCTGACGGCATCTACTTCGATCCGTTCAATGAGCACGTATATGTCTTCAGCCATCCCACCAAGGATGCTACCGTTATCGACTCCAAAGATGGCGCGGTGCTGGGCACGATCGATCTGGGTGGCACGCCGGAGCAGGGTGTCGGTGACGGCAGGGGCATGTTGTATGTCGTGATGCAGGACGCGGTAGGCGGCGTTACGGCCGTTGACGTGAAGTCGATGAAGGTCGTTGGCCACTACTCCTTTATTGACAAGGGCGGATGCAACGGCCTCGCGCTCGATGTGAAGAACCAAGTTCTGTTTGCCGCCTGCAGCCGTTCCGGGAGCCCGGTTGCCCAGCAGCCGATGATGGTCGTCATGAGTGCCAGGGACGGCAAGATTCTTGCGACCCTTCCGCTCGCCGGTGCCTCCGACGGAGCTACCTTCAACCCCGCGACCATGGAGGCCTTCAGTTCCCAGGGCAATGGGACTATGACGATCGTGAAAGAAAAGTCTCCGACAAGCTTTGAAGTGGAACAGAACCTGTCGACCATGAATGGCGCGCGGACGATCACGTTTGACAGCAAGACGGGGCACCTCTTTGCTATGTCTCAGGAACGCGGTCCGGCGCCGGCGGATGCGCCGCCGTCCGCGAGCGGACGTCCCGTGCAGGGGCCACCGATTCCCGGGTCATTCACCATCCTGATGGTCGGTAAGACGCCATAAGGGTCAACAGTTTGCACAGCGCAAAATTTCGTTCCAAAAGCCCGAGTACGTCGTATTGGAAAGCTCGTCCCGAGGATGCGTGAGGAGGTTTTCTCACCGTTCCAGCGTTAACAGATAACTAGCCATCCGTTCAAACACCCAGTGGGGAGGATCCCTTCCACGGCGGGTGTTGTGGCGCTGGCCAGCTATCTTGATTTCGCCTGGGGTCCCTCATGTTTTCCTGCGTCCGTCGCGTCAAAAGCTTATCTCGTACCGCTCCCTCCTATCGCACTGGCCGCGCCATCCTGGCCGCGTTGGGAACGGGCTTCGCTTTATTCATGAGCGATTGCGGAACAAGCGCTCCTGTCGCGAGCGGCGCGCATAGCCTTGCGATAACAGGCAGCATGCATGGCGGACAGCCGCCCGTGACCGGAGCCCTGCTGCAGCTTTATGCGGTGGGTACGACGGGCGACAAATCGAGTGCATCGCCGCAGATCCTGGCTACCCTGACTACGAGCGACGGAACGGGTAATGCGGCCAACGACAATGCCAACATCGGAAATGCGTTCAATACGCTGCCGAAGGGCGCGTTCATCATCACGGACCAGTACCACTGCCCCTCAAACGACGCCCAGGTCTACCTGGTGGGGACGGGCGGCAATCCAGGGCTGGGTGCGAACGTCAACAACCCTGCGCTGGCCATGGTCTCCGTTCTGGGGCCGTGTGGCAATCTGAGCGCAGCCACCAATGTGGAGATCAATGAGCTGACAACGATTGGATCGCTGGCCCCTATTGCGCCTTACATGAGCGGCTACGCGAACCTCGGTTCCGGAGCGGGCGATCTCTCTCAGTTTCTGAGCGCGCTGGCGCTGGTGCAGTCGTACACCGACACCACCCACGGCACCGTCCCCGGGCCTGGACTGGCGCCGGGCTTCTATGCCTCCAGTGTCGAGGTGGCGACGCTGGCCGACATCCTGGCGGCCTGTATCAACTCTGATGGAACCGGCGTCTGCCAGCAATTGTTCGATCTGGCGACGCCTCCGGGAGGCGTCAGGCCGACCGACACGATTGCCGCGGCAGTCGATATCCTGAACAACCCAACGAACAACGCAGCGGCGCTCTTCGCCCTGGTCTCACCGGGAGCACCGTTTCAACCCGTCTTGGCGGCGCCGCCCGCAGCGTGGTCATTGCCCATTGTTCCGAACGCGGCGACCCCGGTGATCTCGCCCGCCAGCGGCACCTATGCTCTGGCGCCATCGATCACCATCAGCGACGCAACATCCGGCGCGACTATCTACTACACGACCGACAACTCCACGCCGACGCAGGCATCCACCGTCTACTCCGGATCCTTCAATCTCGCGCCGTCGGCAAGCACGACGCGGACGGTGCGGGCCATCGCGTCCGCCCCGGGCTTTGGACCCAGTGCGACGACTGCCGCGACCTATACGCTTTCTGCGCAAGGCCAGGGGAGTGCGCTCGCCTTCCTGACTCAACCGGTCGACAGCATCGTCAACACGACCCTGCCCGGCGTCCGCGTTGGCATTGTCGATGCTTACGGCACATTGGTTCCCGACCATTTCAAGAGCATCACTCTGGCGCTCGCGGCAAACCCAGGCTCTGCGACCCTGGGTGGAACGCTGGTGGGCGGTACCGGCTCAGGAGACGGCAGCTTCACCTTCACCGATCTGTCTCTGAACCAAGTCGCAAATGGTTATACCTTGCAAGCCACATCGGGGGGCTATGCCGCCGCGGTGAGCACCCTGTTCAACGTCACTCCGACGCCTATCGTCATGACGACGCCGTCGACACTGATCGGGAGCGGAAGGATGCTCACTGGCACGTTCACCCTGCCGCAGGTTGCTCCTTCGGGCGGTACCACGGTAACGCTGAGCAGCTCGAATACGGCGGCGATCACCATCGCACCGTCGACGGTGACGGTCGCGGCTGGTGCGACGTCAGGATCGTTTACGTACACGTCAGTCGGCGTCGGTACCAGCAAGCTGCGCGCCTCGGCCGCTGGGTTGCCGGATGGAACTGTTGATGAGACCACGACGGCTAGTTTCGTCAGCCTGGGAACGCTGCCCACCCTTGCGCCGGGTGCGAGCGGTGCGCTGGCCGTTACACTGAACCAGCCTGCGCCTGCGGGAGGCGTCGTGGTGACGTTGACTAGTGCATCCACGAGCGTGGCGACGGTTCCTTCGTCGGTGACGATTCCGTCGGGCGCCACCTCTCCCACGATAGCGCCGCAGGTATCGGCAAAGACTTTTGGCACCACCCTGCTTACCGCCAAGGCCACGAACTATGCGCCTGATACCCAGACTCTAACCGTTGCCGGGACGGCGACACTCTCGACGAGTGTGACGATGCTCAAAGGCTTGACGGCCTCGGATCAGATTTCCCTGGGAACGACTGCGCCTTCGGGTGGCGTGGTGTTCACGCTGAAGAGCGACGACACCACGATTGCGACCGTGCCGGCTACGGCAACGGTCGCTGCCGGACAATCGACGGTCAACTTCACCGTTACCGGCGTGGGAGTGGGCACGACGACCGTACACGCAAAAGCGAGCGGCATTCCAGACGCCACGAGCGCCGTTGCAGTGACGGGAGGCAGCTTCACGCTCAAGGTGGGGAACACCGCTGCGCACACGTACGTGCCTGCGGCCGTGACCGTGAGCGCGAGTGCGGTAAGTCCGGTGAGCGTGACGGTGACTAGTAACAATCCCGCGGTTCTGCTGCTTTCACTCGACCCCAATGTAGCGGGGACGGCCTCCATTACCGTGAGCAACTTTACCGGCAGCAGCCTGGCGTTCTACGAGCAGGGACAGGCGGCCGGCAGCACGACGGTTACGGCGACGTCTTCGGCCTATACAACAACGTCATCGGGCCTCATTACGGTCTATGCGCCGACCGTCATCATGCAGTCGACGTTCGCCACACCGCTGTCTTCAACCACGACCTCGGCCACCATCAACCTGGTGCTCGCTGCGCTGCAGACGAGCACACCCGTCGTATGCAGTGGCTTCAACACAGCTGGCGTAGCGGTGAGCGGATGCAGGCTGAACCCCGGCAGCAGCTTCAGCATCGGTGTCACGAGCTCAAGTACTGCGGTCGGCACCATCACGGCGAGTCCGGTGACGTTCAATGCTGGGGACGCGCTGCTGACGACGCAATTCGTCCCGGTGGGTGCCGGTTCGACGACGGTCTCGCTGGGAACCCAGCCGAGCGGGTTCAGCACGCCTTCGAGTACATACACCTCATTTGTGCAACAGGTTGCACAGCCTACGTTCACGCTGCCAGCGGGTGTATTCGGCGCTCCGGGTGTAACGACGATCATCAACGGCACGCTGTCGCTGGCGGAGACGAATCCGGGTGGTGCAACCGTGACGGTGACCAGTAGCAATCCGGCGGCTGTGGTGATCACTACGTCCCCTACCGGCACGGGAACGGCTTCGGTCACCTTGCCTGGAGTCGCCAGTGCCTTACCGACACTTTACTTCCAGGGCCTCGCTGCGGGCACCTCGACCATCACGGTGAGTGCGACGGGCTACAAGACCGTGACGATGGCCGCAAGCATCACCACGGCGAGCGTCGGGTTTAGCTCGGGGTCGAACGTGTTTGTGAACACCAGTGACTCCCCCTATCCACTGACGTTGATCTTGAACGTCGGGCCAGGCTTCTCCTGTTACGTGAACACCGTGACGAACTGCTTCATCACTCCAGGAACGGCAAATACTTTCCCAGTGATCAGTCAGGACACGTCCATCGCCACACTGACCGACTTTACGTTCGCTCCGCTGACGGGTTTCGCTACCGGAACGCTCCAGGGACAGGCGGCTGGCCAGACGGTTGTGCTGATTGGAACGACTCCTGCGCCCTTTGCGCAGAGGGCGGCGGGGTATGGGCCGAGCCAGTTGTCCGTGTTTGTGACGCAGTCGAAGATCACGACGCAGCCGGTGAACACCGGAGTGAATCTCACCTGGCCGGTGAGCACCGCTATCTCTGCGCCTGGCGGCGGAACCCGCACCGTCTCCATCGCCAGTGGGAACGGAGCGGTTGCCGTCATCAGCACTAATGTGAACGTGCTGGGCACTGCCGTGGCTACGATTCCCAATTTTGCGGGCGGCGCACTCACCTACTATGTCCAGGGCATTTCGCCGGGGACGACGACGCTGACGGTATCGGCGCCGGGGTATACGACGACTCCGGTGGCACTGACGGTGCTGCCGTCGGGCGTCGTGTTCCTGTCAGGTGGCGGCACGCTCTCCACGACGACACAAACGGCACCCACAACGCTTACCGCTTACCTGGCCATGTTGAATGCTTCGACTGGGGCGGTCGCTAATTACTGTGGAACGAGCTCCTGCCAGCTGAACCCGGGACTTTCGCTGACGGCGAATGTGACGAGTTCGAACACGACAACGGGAACGATTTCCACGAGTGCGCTGACGTTTACGCCGGCAAATGTTTCGGCTACGACGACGTTTGTTCCCAACGAGGTTGGGTTCTCGACGTTGGCCATTTCGCAGCCGTCTGGATTCACGGCGGGTACCTTCAGTTCAGGTGTAGCATCCGTCTCTGGGCCGACGTTCTCGGTTCCCGATATTACGACCGGCGCCGGCTTCTATACGAAGGCTTATGCGGGGACGTCGAATCTTCCGGCTTCGGGCGGTATCAGCATTACGGTGACGCTGGCCGATCCGACGCTGGCGAAGCTTTCGCTTGATCCGGCGGTGATGGGAACGGCGTCGAGCTTGACGTTCAATAATGTTACGGGCGTTGCGCAGGGTACCGGTGGGCCGCCGCCGTTCTATATCCAGGGGGTGGTCCCGGGGTATACGAAGCTGCATGTGACGGCGCATGGTTATACGCCTTACGACGTGACGGTGGCGATCTACAAGGCTGGGTTCACGCTGTTCAGTGCGAGCACGTCGCTTGCGTCTGACACGGTACCCACGAGCGGCACGGCGAAGCTGGGTGCGATCATTTCGCTGCTCGATCCTTATAGCAACAGCGTGGTCAGCGATTGCCTGGCTGGGTCTACTAACTGTGGCATCAATCCGGGAGCGACGGCGCCTACTTTCTCGGTGGCGATCGCCGATCCGACGATCGGCGTGTTTGCACCGGTATCGAATGCTTACGATACGAGCCTGGGGCTGGCGTACCTGCCTTACACCGGCCTGACGAATGGCATGACGACGTTCAGCCTGGCCACGCAATCTACGGGCCTTTACAACACGTCAACGGCAGGCCGGAAAATGGGCATCGCGACTGCCGTCAACAAGGGCGATGCGACTTACGCGCTGGTTATCGAGTCGCATGACATTGATGCGGGCGTCGGAATGGAAGTGGTCGGCAATGAATCGCTGTCGGGGACCACGACCAATATCACTACGCTGCAGGTGACGGTGACGATCGCCGATCCGACGATTGCGGTGCTGTCGAATTCTGCGACCGTGGTGGGAGGAAGCAGTATCTCGCTGCAGGGGCTCAACTATGTGAACAACAACTTCTATGTGCAAGGACTGAAGGCCGGGACGACGACGATCACGTTTACCGGACCGCTGTACCAGAGCCGGACCATTACGGTGACGGTGCGGCCGGCTGGGTTTGTGTTCCGGCAGTTCGACTTTGTGCGCGGGAAGTCGAATGGTGATGGCAGCGTTACGGTGACACCGGCCATCCTGAACGATGCGGGCCAGTGGCTGGCGAATGCGCAGGTGAATCCGCAGGCCGGCACATCGCTGCAGGTGACCAGCTCGCAGCCGGGTGTGGGTGCTCCGGTTAGCTCTACCGTGACGTTTGCGGCGGGGGCTACTTCGGGGACGTTCAACTTCCATTCGGTGGCGGCGGGAACGACTACGCTGACGCTGGGAGCGGCTACCGGGTTCGTGCAGCCGACGACGTATCAGTCGGTGAATGCCACGGTGTACCTGCCTTGATCGGGGAACTCGATTGACCTGTCTGGGGGGGGGGTGCCCCCCAGATCCAGATCTCCAAAGTCTTCAAAATACAGGGTGAGGTCTGGGCAGACCCTGAGCGGGTCTGGCTTTACGGTTCCCGTTGATGGATTTCGGCCTATTCCTATTGTAGAGAGTCGACCCGAATAAATGTGCCAGGTATTTTGAACGAGAATCGCGTGTGTTGATGCGGGTTTGCAACGTTTTGCAGAGGCGCGGGGGCTTGACAGGATTTGGGGGAGTTGGCGTGACCCCTTAGAGTGAGTCAGCGTCAGAAGTCCCAGTTTGCCGTTCGCTGATTGCTTCTTGTGCGGACGGGAGTGGGTGCAGGCTGTATTCGAACTGCTCGGGGGTGCGGTAGCCCAGGGCCGAGTGCAGCGGTCTGCGATTGTAGTACCGCTCGATGACCTCGCCGATGCAGGCTTCCAGATCGATGCGGTCGCGGTACCGTCGAGTGTAGATTTCCTCCTGTTTGAGCGTCTTCATGAAGCTCCGCATTTTTGCGTTGTCGTAAGGGTTGCCGACACGGCCCATGCTGGGCTGGATACCGTGTTCCAGCAGCAGGCCGATGTACGCGTTGGGCAAAGGGGCCGCTGATGAAGCGGGAGGCGGCCTTCAGTGGTTGCGACACCGGCTAAAGCCGTTTTGTTTCGGGGCTCTACGCTGTGGCTGAGGCGACATTCCTGGCAAGACGGAACTCTTTCAGCGGGTCGGCGGCCTGAGCGGCGAGCGCACGGCGATAGGGGTAGTTTCCAGCGCGCTCCGCGGACCGGACGCAGGAAAGATAGCGAGACAGTGCCCTTTTGAGCGTCGTCCACGGACTGGCGTGGCGAACCGGTCGGAGGTTCGTGCCGGTCTTGCTCGGTTGACGACAAAGGCCTGCTCGGTTGACGACAAAGGCCTGCACGGTTGACTACAAAAGCCTGCGTGGTTGAGGACCAAAAAAGGGAACGCTCCCTAGTTGAGCGGAGCGTTCGAGTGAAGTCCGGCGACTCCCTTGCGGTAATCCTCATGCCCGTCGCCGAAAGCATGAATGTGAAAATGACCTATTTCCTGCCTAGCTCGGCCACCAGCATTTCGTTGGCTTCAGCGGCGACGGCGAGCACGTTGGTTTCATAGGCGGGAAGGTCGACATAGATGGTCGTACCCTTCTTTGCATACGAATTGGTGGGACCGATGCCGACGAGGCCACTGATGCCCTTGGATCCCTTGTGGGTTTCAGTGCTGCCTATGGGCTCGGTGGAGTGCACGGTGCCTTCAAGCAAGGCCTGCGCCATGCAGGCTGGGCAGGTAGCGGTTTTCGGTCCCCAGGCGACGATCGAGGTGGCGCGCAGGAGCTCGGTCTTGAGACTGCCTTCGATGGTGGCGCCGGGCATCATGCCCACCTTGGAGTTGCCGAAACTGCCGTTGCCGCCCTTGAAGTCGGCGAAGTTGACGACGATGGTGACACCCAGGACGGGCATGCCGGCTTCCTTTGCGGCGACGGGGAAGAGCTTGTTCGCGTCGGCCGTGGCGAAGTCGGTGGCGCCCATCTGCTTCCACTGGGACATGAGCCCCTTGGAGCCTTTGTTGGATTTTTCGCTGGCGTCTTCGGCGAGCGGCACGGATTGCTGTCCGGTCGGAATGACCATGGTTCCCATGCGGCCGGTGGAGTAGTTGGCGGTCATCTGCATGGCCTTGTAGGTGGGTGAAGCCTGGGCCAGGTGTACGGAGTCGGTCAAGGTGACACCCCGCCCGGCCGCCTGCTTGAGGAAGTCGGCGTAAATCTTGTCTGCGATCTTCTGCATGGTGGCCTGGTCGAGGCCTTCGAGTGAACCAGACATGGCTGCCGACGAACTGCTGCCTCCGGTTACCCAGCTGCCTTTAGCTACGGAAACCACTTCATCTTCGGTGATGAAACAGACCCGGAAAGAACCGAGCGCGAAGGTTGTTCCTTCCTTGAGTGGGCCGCCATTGACGACTTTCACCTTGTCCTTGCTGCCGAAGCTGATGGCGTGAGCGGGCAGGGCGATGGCGGTGAGGAGGGTGAGTCCTGAAAGAAAGCGAGCGAGACGAAACGGCGATGACATGGGGCACCTCACGAGAATTCGCAGTGCACTGACCAATGGGGCCTACGTTTGGCGGCGCGCATAGAGCGTAAGCCCGAATATTTGGAGAGTGCTGCTATGGGTTAACGCTGAAAGCGCGGCGAAACATCCTCACGGTGCTGCCAGAATCGTCAAACCACTGGTACTCTTCTGGTGACCACGGCCATGCAGACCCTTGACCTATCCGATCGGACGCAGAAGACAAGGCTGGATGAGATGCTGCCGCTGGTGTACAGCGAGCTGCACCGCATGGCTGCCAGCTGCATGCGCCAGGAGCGTGCGAACCATACCCTGCAGCCGACGGCGCTGGTGAGCGAAACCTACCTGCGGCTGGTGGGGCAGCACAGCGTGGACTTCAGTAATCGTGCGCAGCTGTTGGGGATTGCCGCGCAGATGATGCGTCGCATCCTGGCGACGCATGAGCAGACGCGCAGCGCGCTCAAGCGTGGGGGAGGAGCGACCCTGCTCTGCCTGCAGGAATCGGAAGAGCCGTTGGCGCCACAGGTGATGGCGTTTTCGGTGGTGGACGAGGTGTTGAACCGGCTGGCTGTGCTGGACAAGCGGCAGGCCCTGGTGGCTGAGCTGCAGATATTCGGGGGGCTGACCATCCCGGAGATGGCCGAGTTCGTGGGTGTGTCGGAGGCGACCGTTTCACGCGACTGGTCTTCGGGCCGATTGTGGCTGGCGCGGGAGCTTCGCCGGGCCGGGCCGGCAACGAAGGGTTAGTGGCTCGCGGCCTCAACGAGTCGTTTTGCGGCGATCAGATCGGGATGTGCGGACAGCAGCGGAGCCAGCGTTTCGCGGACGGCGCGTGCCTCTTTGGCGGCTTCTTCCGGGTGCTTTTGCTTGAGCGCTACCTGTTGCAGTCCGGCATGGGCACGGGCCTGGGCGAGACTGGCGCTCCCTACGGCGGGGTGTTGCGCGCGATAGTTGGAAGAGATCGCCAGGGCCTCGCGGAACATGGGCGCGGCATCAACTGGCTTCATTCCGGGCAATGTGGCGAATTCGAGCAGGGCGTCATGCAGGCCGGTGAGTGGCCATATCAGGTCGGGCTCTTGCTTGTTCAGCTCGCGGAATATTCGGAGCGTCTCCGCCATTTCCTGGTGGGCCAACGCTGTTTTGCCGTTTCTCCAGTCGATGTTGGCGGTCCATTCGATGGTGCCGGCGAGGGCGATTTTCTCCCACAGGCTGCGGCCTACCGTCTCCCTGGTTTCGCGGCGCTCCTCTGGGCGGAGGATGGCGGAGAGGGCGGTTGCCTGGCGCAGGTCGCCACGGTCAACCAGCATGCGGGCGTAGTGGTTATGCACGAAGCGGCGGGTTTCGAGGCTGGTTTGGTCCTGCTGGGGCGGATCGGTATCGAAGTACGGGAGGCTGTCACGGACGAGGGCGAAGGCTTCGTCATCGCGTCCAAGCAGAACCAGCGCGTCCGCCTCAGAACTTCGCGCGGTGCAGAGCGTACTGAGGAAGCCGGGCTCCTGCATGGCTTCGGGGTGAGCGCGGGCGTATTGCTCGAGCATGGTGCGGTTGGTCTGAGCCCAGCGCAGGCCCTGCTGGGGGGAGGCGAGGTTCCAGCGGCCGTCGCCGGAGGCATTCATGCTGAGGTGCCACGCAACGTTGGCCGCGTTCAGAAAGTAGGGCGAGGATGGGCCAGCGGCGATGGCTGGCTGGGCGAGTCGCCAGGCCTGTTCGAGCAGGAGCTGGCCGGTTTCAATATCGCCGGAGACGATGTGGAGGTTGGCCATCTCGATGAGGATGCGCGCTGTGAGGCCGGCGTCCTTGGGGTTGGAGGGGTCGGTTGCGGCCAGCTTCTGCTGGATAGCGAGGCCGCGGCTGAAGGAGTCCAGGGCGCTGGAGCGATCGCCAAGACTCTTGGCGTACTGCGCGCCCTGCAGCCGGCCGATGGTGAAGTAGCCGAGGGCGAGTTCGCGCTCCGTTTCCGGGTCGGCATCGGTCTCGCGTGACATGGCTTGCAGATAACCGAGCGCTCGCTGGACGACTTCGTTACGCACTTTGAGGGTGCCGGAGAAGGACTGGAGTTCGGGCACGAGATCGAAGATGTAGGAGTGGGCGAGGCCTCGGACGTCGGAGAGGCGGCGCACGGCGGTGGCACGCTGGCGGCGGGCAGCTACCGCGGAGCGAATGGCAACGGCTGTTGTTGCGACGACGGCGATGGCGGCGATGGCGGTGACGATAGTCGAGACGCGATTGCGGCGCAGGAACTTGGCGGAGCGGTAGGCGAGGCTGTCAGCATGAGCGGTTACGGGTTCGGAGCGCAGATGGCGCTCAATGTCTTCACAGAACGCGGCGACGGTGGGATAGCGGCGCTCGGGTTCCTTGCGGAGGGCCTGCAGGAGGATGGTGTCGAGGTCGCCACGCAGTGCTGACGCAAAGGCTGGCGGCGCTACTGAACTGGGCAGCGCGGGAGCGACCTGACAGAGAATACGAGCTGCTTCGATGGGTGTGGCTTGTTCTATGGCGTAGGGCAGGCGCCCGGTGAGGAGTTTGTAGAGCAGGGTGGCGAGCGAAAAGACGTCGCTGGCGACACCCATGGGCCGGCCGGAGGCCTGTTCGGGACTGGCGAAGGAGGGTGTGAGGATTTGCGTGGTGGCGTCGGCTAACGCACCGTCGGTGGTTGTTTCGGATGCGAGGCGCGATATCCCGAAGTCCAGCAGGCGGGGCTCGGCGAGAGGTGTGACGAGAATGTTGGCGGGCTTGATGTCGAGGTGCAGCACGAACTGCTGATGGGCGGACTGAACGGCTTCGGCGGCCTTGAGGAACAGCTTCAGCCGGGCTTCCATGTCGAGGTGGTGGTGGTCGCAGAAGTGGTCGATGGGGATGCCGTCGACGAACTCCAGGACAAGATATTGGCGGCCGTCGGCGAGGATGCCGCCGTCGAGGAGGCGGGCAATGCCGGGATGGGAGAGGCGGGCGAGAATCTGGCGTTCGGTGCCGAAGCGGCGAATGAGGTAGGGGGTGAGGTTGCCACCCTGGAGGATTTTGATGGCGACCTGCTGGTCGTAGATGCCGTCGGCGCGGGTAGCGCGATAGACGGTGCCCATGCCGCCGTGGCCGAGTTCGGCTTCGATGCGGTAGTTTCCCACGAGGGTTCCGGGGGCAGCGCTGGCGAGGTCGAGGGATGCTGCCCACTGCGTCCACTGGTGCGGAGCGAAGAGGTCATTGGAGTCGGCGTCGCAATCGAGGAGTTGCAGAGCTTCCTGGTACAGGCGTTCGTCGGGGGATTTCTGGCGAAGAAAATCGACGCGATGTTCCGGGTCGATTTGGAGCGCGGCTTCAACGAGTGCGCGGAGAACAGCCCACTCCTCGGCGTCGATTGGCGACGGTGCTGTGGGGGTGATGGGGTCTGTTGGATGGGTGGCCAAGGCCCTTAACCTATCATGGCGGCCGCTTTGTTCTCTATGGGAAGGGAGCGGTGTTTTGCGGGGCTTCAGGCTGGCGAAAGGGACCGCGTGCCGGGGATATGGTTGCGCAGGAACAAGAGGCTGATGGTGACGCAGGAGAGGGTGAGGGTGAGCAGGAGGAAGTAGTCCTGCCCGGAGTGTTGCAGCGCCTTGCCGCCGAGGAAGGCGCTGGCGACGGCGCCGGCCCGGCCGAAGGCGCTGGCGATGGCGACGCCTCGGGAGCGGAAGCGGGTGGGGTAAAGGTGGGCGGCCACGGCGTAGAGGGCGGTTTGAACGGCGTTGACAAAGAAACCCTGGACGCCGAGCTGGACTGTCAGGAGCGGGGTGCCGGCGGGAGCGACGATGAGGTGGAGCGCCGGCCACAGGGCACTGAGGACCGCGCAGGCGGCGGCGAGCAGCAGGGGCAGGCGCGAGCCTCGGTGGTTCATCCAGAGGCCGAAGAGGATGGCACCGGCGATGCCGCCGAAGTTGTAAATGGCGAGGCCGTTGCTCGCGGCGGCGGGACCCATGCCGAGCGTGGTGAGCATACTTGGCAGCCAGTTGAAGACGAGGAAGACGCTGATGAGGCAGAAGCAGAAAGCCGCCCAGACACTGAGCGTATCGCGCCGGTAGGGAGGGCGGAGCAGGGTGCCGACGCCTTCCTGCGAAGTGGGGATTGATTCGGCGACAAAGACGGCGTCGGTTGCGACGGGCATGCCGAAGCGATGGAGCTGCTGCCGCAGGCGCTGGTGGTTTGCCGGGTGCGCGGCCAGGAAGCGCGGCGACTCGGGGAGCGCGATCCAGATCAGCAGCGCGAGGAGGAAGGGGAGCGTGCCGGCGATGAGGATGAGTACGCGCCACGACGCTACGGGAAGCAAGTGTGCGGCGATGATGCCGCCGAATAGGCCGCCGCCTGGGATGCAGACGATGCTGGCCGACAGGACGGTGGTGCGGAAGCGGCTGGGTGTGATTTCGGCGATGTAGGCCGTGGCATTGGGGAGGGCGGCACCGATCCCGAGGCTCGAGATCATCCGCCAGACAAAGATGCCGTTGAGGGAGGTGGCGTTTGCGAGCAGCAATGTGGCGATGCCGAACCACAGGACGGCAAAGAAGAGTGCCTTGCGGCGGCCGAAGCGATCGCCAATCCATCCGCCGGTGAGGTGGCCTGCGGCGATGGCCGCGAGACTGACGCCGAAGATGAGAGCGAAGCTCGACTTGGCGAGGTGCCACTCCGTCGCAATGGAGGGCACGGCAAAGCCGAGGACCTGGATATCGAATCCATCGAGCAGCACGGCACCGGCCGCCATTAGCGCGGCCATTTTCTGGAGTAGCGACCAGGGACCGTTGTCGAGGACATCCTGGATGGCTATCGGGTTGTCCTGGGACATGAAGGCTTCCTCATCGGGATGGAGGTTGAAAATGTACTCTCGATCCGTTGATAAGCATAAGGCCACAAGGCAAGATCCCGGGGAGTGGGCTTTTGAGGGATCGGTTACCGGGCCACGCTGATGGACGTGCCGTATGAGCTGTCCGCGCTTTGCTCCTGCGCCAAGGGCAAAGGGCTTTTATGGGAGGCCCGCTTGTGGGTGGCCGTCAGAAGGCATGCCGCGCCGGCGACCGCCATGGTGATGCTGACGATCTGGGCTTCGGTCAATCCGATGGCAACGCGTGGGTTGCGGCTCAGGAATTCGACGCAGAAGCGGCCAGTCGAGGTCAGGACAAGGTAGAGACCGAGAATGAAACCTTGCGGCAAGGGCGCCGTTCGGCGTGGAGCAGACAGCTTCCACAAGAAGGTGAAGAGTGCCAGCTCATACAACGTGGTGTAGAGCATGGTGGGGTGGACGCGTGTGAGCGTCGGCATGGTGCCGTGAGGAAAGCTCATGGCCCAGGGTAAGTTCGAGGCGATACCGTAGTCGCCGTCGCCGGAGAGGAAGCAGCCGATGCGGCCAATGGCGTAGCCGAGGCCCATACAGAACATGGCGTCGAAACCCTCCAGCAGGGGGTGCCGATTGACCAGCGCATACCCGATTCCCGCCGCGACTCCGGCGATGACGCAGCCGAGATAGGTGTAGCCGCCGTAGAGAAACTGCTGGCGGGCCGCTGCCAGGAAGTGGCCGGTGCCTATGGCCGAGAGGAGCTGGGGGCTGTCCAGCTTGGCGCCCAGAAGACCTGCCACGATAAGCGTGATTGCCAGTGCGGGGAGATTGACGGGGAGGTTGTGGGTTTTGAAGTAGCGGTCAAAGGCATAGGCGCCAGCGCAGATGGCGAGTCCGAAGACAAGGCCGAAGGTGTAGAAGGGAACGGCCCCAATATAAATGACTGGAAGCATGGGTGGACCTCATGGCGGATGCAGCGCGCTGGCGCCGCATCCGCAGGCTTGTTTCTAGTGTTCTTCAACCGTCAGGTAGAAGGTCACGCTCTGCGGCGGCGCTGCTGCTGACGCCGTAACGGGAGTGGCGGTGACCAGGATCTGGCTGGTTGAGGATCCGCAGCCGGCAATGAGGGCGCCGGAGACGGTGATGAGGCAGAGTGCGCTCATCAGATATAGCGCCTTCATTGCGCGGCGGCTGCGCTTCTTGAAGCCGAGGAACGCGAGACCGAAGAGGCAGCCAAAGCCACCGGCAACGGAGATGGGGGACGAGGTTTGGAGTTGTTTGAAGAGGGCGAGGGGCTTGCTGGTGGCATCGCCGCACTCGATGATGACGTGGGCTCCGGCGGCTGTTGGCGTGATCGTGGTGATGATGGCGTTGGTTTTCGCATCACGGAAGATGACGTATCCATCGGACTGTACGTTGGTGGCGGTAAGCGTTACGGGCCCGGGCCCGTTGCCGCCGACACTGGTGAGAGTGAGGCCGGTCTTGTCGACGCTTCCCTGGATCACGGAGACGGCGCCGTCAGGATTGCTGACCGTGGGATCGTCCAGCGTCATTTTGAAGCTGGAGGGAGGCGGGGGCGACACCACCACGACGAGGGGGGTCGCGTCGCTGGCACTGAATGAGCCATCGCCGGTGTAATGGGCGGTGATGGTGTAGGTGCCGGCGGTATCGAAGGTGAAGAAGGAGGACGGGGGCGTGAGATAGACGTCTGTGGCGTCGAGGGTGATGACCCTGGGTGCGGCCGTGCCTCCGTTGAGGGTGGCGGTTATAGTTACGGTGCCCTTGATGGTTGAATCGGCTCCCGTCAGCTTCGTGGAGACGCTGTAGGGCTGGCCGACGGTCCCCTGGCTGGCCCCGGTGATGGAGACGGTGAAGGTTTTGGCCAGCGGCGTTACCGAGACTGACGCGGTGGCGGCGGGGAATTTGCTATCGCCCGCGTAGGTTGCGGTGAGGGTGTAGGTGCCGGGGTTGACGAGGTTGATGGTTGCGTTCACACCACCGGCAGCGTAGGCCGAGGCAGCTGAGACGGTTCCGAAGGTGACGTTATAACCGCTGGGAAGAGCTGCGGCGATGGCGATGGTGCCGGTCGGCGTTGCGGTGGTTCCCGTGTACTTGAGTGCGATGTTGGCGACGAAGTCGGTGCTGTTGAGGATGGTGGCTGCGGGCGGGACGGTGATGGTGATGGTGGCTACCGGGGCGACGACGTTGACTCCGACCGAAGCGGTAGAGAAGCCGTAGTTGGTATCGCCGGCGTAGGTTGCTGTGAGCGTGTAGGCACCGGCGGAAAAGATGATGACCGAGGTGGTCGTTCCGCCCGCAGCAAAGGCCTGGGTTGCGGGGATGGTGGCGACCGTGGTCGAGGTACCACCAGCCGTGGACGTTGCGGTGAGGATGACATTTCCGGTTGGAGCCGATGGTGGTGTCGTTGCCGAAGTAAGCCGGATGGTGGCGGTGAAGGCCTGGGGAGCGGTTACGGTGGCCGGTGCGCTCAGGCTGAGGGCCGTCGTTGTGAAGCCGGGTGTGGTGACGGCGAGATTGATGACATTCGAGGTGGCGGGGTTGAAGGAGGCGTCTCCGGCGTACTGTGCGGTGACGGCGTAGTTGCCGCTGGCCGGAGCGGTGAAGGCGAAGATGGTCGCGAGGTGACCCTTGGTTTGCGATGCGGCTATGGTGGCCAGGGTGATGGAGGCGCCGGTGCTGGAAGTAGCGATGATCAGGATGTTGCCGGTGGCCGTTGCTGTCGAGCCGGAGAAGTCATAAGCGAGCGTGCCGGGTTGCGAAGTGCCCGCAGTCTCTGTTGCGGCGATAGAGAGACTGAGGGTGGGTGTGACGACGGGCGGAGATGCCACGATGGTGGTGACGGTGCCGCTGGAAGCCTCATAGTTGGCGTCACCGGCGTAGGCGGCCGTCAGGCTGTAGGTGCCGGCGGCGGTGAGGGCGACGACGGCAGGGTATCCTCCGCTGGCGAAGGCCTGGGCCGCGGTGTAGGTGGCGGTGCTGGGGGTTCCGCCGCCTGCGGGAGTG
Organism: uncultured Acidobacteriota bacterium; assembly: GCA_903873705.1. Classification (GTDB taxonomy): domain Bacteria; phylum Acidobacteriota; class Terriglobia; order Terriglobales; family Acidobacteriaceae; genus Granulicella. The sequence continues at coordinate 107,475 of CAIQPK010000048.1, read as the reverse complement.
GCGGTGAGTGTCACGTTGCCGGTGGGTGCGGGGGTGGAGGCGGTGGCGGATTTGAGGGTGATGAGGACGGTGAAGTTGACGCCGGCCGTGGGTGAAGCTGGAGCACTGATGGTGGTGGTCGTCGTGATTTTCGCGGGAGCGGTGGAGACCAGGGAGTAGGTGGGTGAGAAGGCCAGGTTGTAGGCGGTGTCGCCGTCATAGGAGGCGAAGACGGAGCTGGTGCCGGTGGCGGGGACGGTGAAGGTGAAGCTCTTGCCGCCGCTGGCGAAGGCCTGGGCGGCGGGGATAACGGCGAGCGTGACCTGCGTGGTGGTGCCGCTGGGCACGGCGTAGATGGTGATGTTGCCGGTGGGAGCGGTGGTGGATGAAGACAACAGCGAGACCGTACCGGTGGCGGTGGAGCCTGCCGCGGGGCTGGATGGCAGAGCCAGAGATAAGGTGGGGGTGACCTTGGCGACGGCGCCGACGGTGATGTTGGCGGTAGGTGAGGTGCTGGTCTGGTTCTGGTCGTCGCCGTTGTAGGTGGCGGAGAGAGTGGAGGGGCCGTCGGGGAGCGTGAGGGTGATGTTGACGGGGAAGGCGACGGCGGCGCCGGTGAGGGTGTAGCGGCCGACTTCGTTGTTGGTGGCGTCTGTGACGACGATGCGGCCGGTGGGGCCGTAGGTGCTGCCGGAGAGGGTGGCAGTGACGACGACCGGGCCGGAGGGCGCCGTTGCCGGGACGCCGAGGGCGAGGGTGGTGGGATAGACGCCGGTGACTCCGGTTGCGCCTACCGTGACGACCAGCGGGAGTGAGGTGATGGCGGGGTAGTTGGTGGTGGCGGGCGTGGTGGCGACGATGGTGTAGACGCCTGCCGCCGGGAAGGTGACCGAGACGTTGCCGTTGGTTCCTGCGAAGTTGTAAAACGGCGCGGTGGCGAGTGTGTAGGCGGCGCCGCCGGCAGGTGTGGCGGTGAAGGTGGTGGTGGCGTTGGTGAGGTCGGTGTCGCCGGTCGGGTTGATCGACTGGGTGTAGAGCGTGTAGCTCTGGGTGGCGATGGCGTTGTCAGTGCCGTAGAGCTCGATGGTGCCGCGGGCCCTGGCGGCAGCGGGGCGGGTGAGGATGTCGACCTGTCCGCTGGAGGAGGCGATGTAGGTTTCGCCGAGGAGCGGGTTGGCGGTGACGAAGGTGGGCTTGAAGTTGGAGTCGGGGAAGGGCGAGCCGGTGACGAGGGTGGCGGTGTTGCCGAGGCCGTTGAGCGCGACGGTGTACAGCGCGGCGGGGCTGCCGGAGAGAATCTGCAGGGTGCTGGAGGCGGCGTTCAGTGCGAGCTGTGGAAAGGAGCCGAAGGTGAAGGGGATGCTGGAGACGTCGGCGACGACGGTCTCGCTGGGGGCTGAGGGGTTGGTGGGGTCGTAGGTGATGATGCTTTCGGTAACACTGCTGGAGCTGGTGCCACCGGCAACCAGGGCATAGAGCAGGTGATTGACGGGGTTATAGGCCGCCCCGAGCATGGCGTAGTAGGACGTGGTGGCGTGGATCTGGGTGACGTAGGGCAGGGTAATGGTGCTGCCGCTGGCTACTACGGCGGAAAAGGTGCGCTGGAGTTGGCCGAGATCGATGATGGTGAAGGGCGTGGTGTCCTGCGGCGGGGAGGCGAGGTTGGAAGAGGTGAGGCCGTCCTGGTTGATGAGGACGAGGAGGTCGCCGTTGCCGTTATTCTTCGCCGGGATGATGAAGGCGCCGAGGGCCGGGAGCGGGGCGCCGCCGGGGCCGAGGATTTTGAAGGCGGTGTTGTGCCGGGGCTATAGACCCAGAGGTTGCCGGGGCTGGTGGCGGTCTTGAGCTCGGTTATGGCAGTGAGTCCGAAGCCGCTGTGGACGTCGGTGACCATCGCGGTGTACTGACCGTTGGTGTCGAGCGAGACACGGTTCTTTTGTGTGAGGGTGGGGGTGGCGGTGCTGTTGGTGTTCAGGTTGTTGATGACGGTGAGCAGGTCAGGGAACGCGCCGCTGAAGGCGTTGAGGACGAAGTAGCGTCCGTGGCCGGGATCGTTGGACGAGAGCGAGCCGGTGGGCGTGCCGCCGGTGAGGGCGAACGCTGCAGCGGAGGCACATGAGAAATCCGGCTCAATGGCGGTGGCGGCTGCGTTGGCGCTGGCGGAGCTCTGGGCTGTGAAGTAGGCGTTTTCGCCGTCGTTGAGCAGCGTGCGGGGTGTGGTGCTGGAGGCCGTAAAGCCGGTGGGTGCTGCGCAGTTGTAGGCCGTGGTGTACTGCGTCGAGTGTGTGAGGAGGCTCAAATCCTGGTTCAGGATGAAGAACTCCGAGCCGCTCGCGGAGGGCGAAATGATGACCGGGATCGCTGGATCGGCTACGGCGGTACCCTGCGCCCGGGCGGCGGTGAAGCAGGCAAACGCCATCAGAAAGACGAGAGCGCCGGCCAGGCTGCGGCCCGAGATGGCCTGCCAGAGCTCATAAGGCAGGGATTGACGGCTGTTAAGAGTGGTGCTGGGCGCTGGAATGGCGATGAGTTTCACGGAATCTCCCGGGATCGATTAATGTCTGCAGAAAAATGGCTGACAGTAACGCCCGGAATGGCTGGAATGTCTCGCAACGGGAGATTCCGACCCTGATAACCTGAATGAGCCGATTGCGGCAGGAGAACGCGGGCCATGGAACAGGAACTTGCGAAGTCTTTAGCTGGAATAGATCCCCGCAAGAAACTTTCGCTGGACGACGTTCTGCCGCAGGTCTACGACGAACTTCACCGCCTGGCCGGTTCCTACATGTACCAGGAGCGCGGCAATCACACCCTGCAGCCGACGGCGCTGGTCAACGAAGCGTATCTTCGCCTTTCGACCCAGCACAGCGTGGACTTCACCAACCGCGCCCAGGTAATTGGCGTTGCGGCGCAGATGATGCGACGCATTCTGCGCTCCTACGACGACCGCCGGGACGCGGAGAAGCGCGGCGGCGATGTGACGCTGGTGCGCCTGGACGATTCACCGGAACCCTCGGCGGCCCCGGCCGTGATCTTCAACGAAGTGGACGAGGTGCTGAACCGCCTGGCCGAGATGGATGAGCGCATGGCGAAGATCGTCGAATTGCGGATCTTCGGCGGCATGACCGTTGAGGAGACAGCCGAGTTCCTTGGCATATCTGTGGCTACGGTTTATCGCGACTGGCAGGCCGGAAAGCTGTGGCTGGCGGCGGAGCTCAAGACCAAACGAACAACCGGACGCTGACGGCTTACTTGCCGAGAGCGGTAGCTTCTGCGAGCAGGGTGGTGGCTTGCGGCTGCTGAGGGTGGGCGCCCAGAACCAGGGAGAATTGCTGCGCGGCCGACTCGGCCGAAACATGCTGAGCTGCCGCGTTGTGGGCTGCCTGCGCCAGGTGCGCAAGGCCGAGTTGCGACCGGCCGATGAGCATGCTCGCACTCATGACCTGGGGGTGCGTGGCAGCGTACGTCGCGGCAATTTCTCCGGCGCGTCGATAGAGATGCTGACGGGTGGGTGCATCGAGGGCGGGCTCTTCGGCGAGGCGGAAGGTGTCCCAGGCCAGCTCGGAGCTGTTGCCGGCATCGATGGGTGCGCTGGCGTAGAGGGCCTCCAGCGTGCTCAGCGCCTTCTGCATTTTCTGCTTCCCGGCGGCGATACGACCGTTTTCAAGGTCGATGCGGGCGAGCAACGCGAGTTCGTCGGCTTCATCTCCGGTGGGCACACGATCTTTGCCCTTCTCGTGATACTCGGGAGGCATGAGGTTGGGGGCGAGGGCATCGGCGTGGCGGACGTCGTGAATGGAGAGCAGGTAGCCAGCGTAGTAGATGTTGATCTGGCGGCGCATCTCTTCCTCGTTGAGGTTGCGCTTGGTGAGGGTGGTGAAGTGCAGGGCCTCTTCGTAGATGGGACCGACCTCGGCGACGCGCCCGAGTTGGGCGAGTGCCGCCGCGCGGCTGATGTCGATGCGTTCGAGCAGGGAGGCGACCTGCAGCCTGGACAGGCGATCATCATGGTCGGCCTGCTGTTGTTCGGTGATCTGGCGAGCATGATCGAGCCACGGGAGAGCGGTGACGGGGTCGGCAAGATTCCATAGATCGCCGTTGCCGATGTTGACCCAGGCGACATCCCAGGCGATGGCCGCGAGGTCAGTGATACGCGGCGGTGTGGGGTGGACCTGGCGCAGCGGCTGGCCAAGCTCCCAGGTTTCGAGCAGCACCTTGTTCGCGTTCACGATATCGCCTTCGAGAGCGTAGGTGGTGGCGAGGTGCTGCATCTGGAAGAGCAGTTCGACGCGCTGCCTGGCGTCGGTGGGATGCCTTTCTACCAGGTGCTTCTGGATCGCGATGGCGCGGTTGATGGATTGTGCGGCGGCAAGATGGTCGTTGAGGCTGGGCATGCCGAGGTTTTCCTGAACTTCGGCGATGCGGCTGTAGCCCTCGGCGGTTTCGCGGGCGAGATCGTCGTCGTCCGCGGCTTCGCGGGACATGGATTCCAGATACTTCTGCGCGTTTTGCAGTACGAAGTCACGGATTCCCACGCTACCGGGAAGATCTTCGAGTTTGGGGTCGAGATCGAAGACGTACGAGTGCGCGAGCTCGCGCATGCCTTTCAAGCGGCGCTCGGCGGTAGCGCGTTCACGGTCGGCAACGATGCGCTCACGGCGGGCGATCACTGCGGAGCGCACGACGGCTGCGCCACTGACGGTCAGGATCAGTGCGGCGGCGATGGCGGCGATGACCGCCGCACGGTTGCGGCGAAAGAATTTACCCGCGCGATAGTTGAAGCTGTCGGCGTGAGCTTGTACTGGCTCGGAAGAGAGGTGGCGTTGAACATCGGCGGCGAAGGCGGCGACGGTGGGATAGCGCCTCTCCGGCTCTTTACGCAAGGCCTGGAGGAGGATGGTGTCGAGGTCACCGCGAAGCGGAGAATCAGCAGCCTGGCCAGCCGCCCGGCTGGGTACGATGGGCGGTACTTCCCGGATGAGGCGTGCGGCTTCGAGGGGTGAGACGTCCTCGATGGGGTAGGGCAGTCCGCCGGTCAGGAGCTGGTACAGCAGGGTGGCGAGCGAAAAGACGTCACTGGCTACACCGAGGGGGGCGCCTTCGGCCTGCTCGGGACTGGCGTAGCGGGGCGTCAGCAGGCGCAGAGTCGTCTCGGTTTGGGCGTTGCCGCCCATCGACTCGTTGAGGATGCGCGCGATGCCGAAGTCGAGCAGGCGCGGCTCGCCTTCCGGCGTAACGAGGATGTTGGCCGGCTTGAGGTCAAGATGCAGGACCAGCTGTTGGTGGGCCGACTGTACAACCTCGGCCACGCGGAGAAAAAGCCGGAGGCGGTCCCTGATATCGAGTCGCTTCGTGTCGCAAAAAGCGTTGATGGGAACGCCGTCGATGTACTCAAGGACCAGGTAAGGGCGGCCGTCGGGCATGACGCCGCCATCGAGCAGGCGAGCGATGCCGGGGTGCTGGAGGCGCGCGAGAATCTGGCGTTCCTGTTTGAAACGGTCAGAGAGAGCGGGCGTAAAGATGTTTTCGCGCAGCACCTTGATGGCGACGGTCTGCTGGTAAACACCGTCGGCTCGCTCCGCAAGGTAGACGGCGCCCATGCCGCCGCGGCCCAACTCGTGGAGCAGACGATAGCTGCCGATGACCGTGCCCGCCAGACTGCCTTCCTGAGCGGCGCGTGTGCTGGCGTGCCAGTCTTCGATGCCGAACATCGCTGTCGCGTCGCCTTCACAGTCGAGCAGCCGGCGAACTTCGTCAATGACGCCGGCATCGGCGTCAGCGTGTTGCAGGAAGTCGTTACGTTCAGCCGCGGGCAGTGCCATGGCGCGATCCAGCAGGGCGCGGACTTTTATCCAAAGCTCGGCGGTCATGGCTGCGGCACCGTTCCCCACGGGACGACTCCGCCCAAATGTTTTTGGCTAAGTGATGTCATTCCCCTGTAACGCCCAGGAACGCGACGTTTTCTATCATCGCTCGAACGCGAGAAGGGAATGGGTAGGAGCAGAAGGGAGAAAGACATGGATTCGGGGCCTGCTTTCAGACTAGCAGCCGAGGCGGACGCGAGGTGCTGGCTTGTGACTCTTCGCCGTGGAGGGCTATGCTGGCGACGAAGCGAATTCGCGTGGTCCGCATCGAATCCATCATGAGCTCAAACGCTGTATCCGCCGCGGAAGGTGTCTCCGGCGCTGGCCAACCCGTAGATTTCGGCTTTTCCAATACCTACGCGCGCCTGCCTGACCGCTTCTTCAGCCGGATCAATCCGAAGCCTGTAGCGGCGCCTCGGCTGATCAAGCTGAACGTGGCGCTGGCGCTGCAGCTAGGTCTCGATCCGCAGGCGCTGCAGAGCGAGGAAGGCGTCCAGATACTTGCCGGCAACCGGGTGGCCAGGGGCTCCGAACCGTTGGCGATTGCGTATGCCGGCCATCAGTTTGGACACTTCGTGCCGCAACTCGGCGATGGCCGGGCCAACCTGCTCGGTGAGGTGGTTGCTCGCAACGACCTTCGCTACGACATTCAGCTCAAGGGTTCCGGGCCGACACCTTTCTCGCGCCGTGGCGACGGCCGGGCCGCCCTTGGGCCGGTATTGCGGGAGTATCTGGTCAGCGAAGCGATGGCGGCGCTCGGCGTGCCGACGACGCGGACGCTGGCGGCCGTTGCCACCGGTGAGGCCGTGTTGCGTGAATCGGCGCTGCCTGGAGCCGTGCTGACACGCGTCGCCGCCAGCCATCTGCGGGTGGGTACGTTCGAGTATTTTGCCGCTCGCCGCGACACCGAAGGTGTTCGTGTGCTGGCAGCTTACGCCATGGCGCGGCATTATCCTGAGGCAGCCACGGCCGAGCGACCCTACCGCGCGCTTCTGGAGGCCGTTGTCTCCGCGCAGGCGCACCTGGTAGCGCAGTGGATGCTGCTAGGTTTCATCCATGGCGTGATGAATACGGACAACACCTCGATCTCGGGGGAGACGATCGACTATGGGCCATGCGCCTTCATGGAAGCGTATGACGTTGAGACCGTGTTCAGCTCGATCGACAGCCAGAGGCGATACGCTTATGGCAATCAGCCACGGATTGCGTTGTGGAATTTGACGCGTCTTGCTGAAGCGTTGCTTCCTCTTCTGGAAGAGGAAACGGGCAGCGAAACCGCGGCGCGGACGGCTGCTGAGGAGGCGCTTTCTACCTTCGCTCCTTTGCACGATGCGGCACAGATGGCGGGATGGCGCAGGAAGCTTGGCCTTACCACGGAGCGGGATGGCGACGTTGGTCTCGTACAGGATTTGCTCGATCGCATGGGCGCGAACCGTGTTGACATGACGCTTTTCTTCCGCAGGTTGTGCGATGCTGCGGCCGGGAATGAGGGCGATGTGGTTGCGGGTGCGCTGTTTGCTGAGCCTGCGGCTTACGACAGCTGGGCGGCGTTGTGGCGCGAACGCCTGGCGGAGGAATCGTCCACCACGGAGGAGCGTGTTGCGGCGATGAAGCGCGCCAATCCCGTCTACATTCCGCGGAACCACATGGTCGAGGCGGCCCTTACCGCAGCGACAGAGCGCCAGGATTTTGAAACCTTCGAGAGACTGCTGGACGTCGTGACGCATCCGTTTGAAGAGCGGCCGGGCGGTGAGGCGTACGCCGTACCCGCACAGCCGGAAGAGCGGGTGCGCTGGACCTTTTGCGGAACTTAGATCAGTGACGATGAGGGATGTTCAGGGCTCTCTGCGTTGCAGCCGATACGAGATGATTTTCTCGATTGCAAAGCGGTTGTAGCGTTGCGCAACGATGCACGGCAGGTTGCTCGCCATCAGGTAAAGCGTGATGACCCAGCAGGCCCAGGCGGGGTTCCATAGGTAGAACACGGGCGCGCAGAGAATCGCGACCCAGTGAGCGGATTCACCGCGACGGGTCTCGATAACGAAGTGACGGAGATAGGCCGCATTCAGGGAGTGCATCCGTTGCTTGGAGAACTTTCCGCCAACCCATGAGGCTCCGTCGGGAAGCTTTTTCTTCCACGTCCTGATGCGCAGTATGTGCCGGTAGAAGGCTACTTCGCTCCGCAGCTCTCTGAAGGGCCGTGTATCTGCGGCAAAGATATTGCCGGGTAAGGAAATAAAAAGGCGGGCGAGGCCGAGTTGTAGCGTTGCACATCCGAAGACGTTGGCGATGGCGATCCATGCCTTCACAGCTGGCGACCCTTCCACGTGGACGGCTTGCCGAGCCTGCGGGACCCTGCCGAGAGGCCGAGGACGGCGAAGTAAAACAAGAGCGGCAAGGGGTAGAGGACCGCCGTCGTCCAGCGAAAGCCGCCGATGCGCCGTGCGACCCGATAGACCTGTGCGACAACCAGCAGATAGATTGCCGCCGCAATGCCTGAGCTTCCACGGCTTATGGCGAGCGCGATGAACGCGACGGTTGCGCTGGCGATCCAGGCCATGCTGAGCAGCAATGAGCGCGGCGTTGCTGCTGCGGCGCCGTCGGCAGACCCCCGCTTCCAGCCTTGCAGCAACTGCGTGTACCCCTCAGGAAACATGCGCATTTCCAGTGTTCCGCGTCCAACCGCGGTGACCAGCGCACCGCCCGCGGCGGCGACCTGCGAGGCGAGATGCAGGTTTTCCAAGCCCTGCTGCCGTACTGCCTGATGGCCGCCGGCCCTGAAGTAAAGCTCGCGATCGATGAGCAACGACTGGCCAAAAAGTTTTGGCTGCTCCAGTCCGCTGAAGCCACCAGCGCCGGCCGCCATGAGGAGATTGAAGAAGAGCGAAAGCTGCTCGTAGGGCCGCGCCACCGCGTGATACGGCAACACCGAAAGCGCTGCACCGGTGTGGTGCGTTCGATAGAAGCAGCGCAGCCGCGCTAACCCGCCACGTGCAAAATAGGTGTCGGCATCAAGAAAAAGCAGGAGGGTGGACGTCGCCGCATTGGCGCCTTGCCAGCACGCCCAGGTCTTGCCCGTCCAGCCCAACTGGAGCGGCTGCGAGGGCAACACACGCGCGCCGTGCGCTTGTGCGATCCGTGCCGTGTCATCGGTGGAATGGTCGTCGACGACGATCACCTCGAGGGCGGGCGCCGTGTCCTCCAACGACTGCAGAAGGCGTGGCAGGTTTATGGCTTCGTTGCGTGCAGGAATGATGATGGTGATCGGCGTCGGAGGCGTTTCGCCTGTGACTTGCGGAACGACCGTCATGTGCCGGAACAGCAGCCAGCCACAAGCAAGTCCGCAAAGGCAAAGCGCTGCCGCCACGCCGATCCTCACGCCACTCCGGCCGGTTCCATTACCATGCGCGCACCGTGCGGGCCGGACAACGGCACCATGGGCATGCCTCCGCCGGGGTTCACGCTGCCGCCGACGAAGAAGAGGTTGTCGTAGCGGTCACTTCTTTTCGGAGCCTTGAAGGCGAAGTTGCGGCGCATGTCCGAGACGACGCCGTAGATCGAGCCGCGATTGGAAAGGTAGCGCGCCTCGATGTCGAACGGCGTCCAGAAGTCTTCAACCACGATGTGCTTTCGCAGGTCGGTTAGGCCCATTCGCTCGAGCTTGTCGAGGCAGGCTTCTTTGAGTGCGACGCAGTCTTCACGCGTGTAGGGATGTTCGTCATTGAGATAAGGAATGTGCGGCAGGATCTTGATGTTGTCGCAACCCGCGGGCGCCTGCGAGGGGTCGGTGCGGGTGGGGGCAACGAGGTAGATCGTGGGATCGTCCGGTAGGCGCTTCTCGCGAAAGACTCGGTTGAAGTGCGCCTTCTGATTCTGCGAAAAGAAGAAGTTGTGATGGGCAAGCTGGGGATAAGTGCGGTTGAGGCCGAGGTGAAGGACAATTCCCGAGCACGCCGGTTCGAATCGGCTGAGCTTCTTCATGACTCGCGGCGACTCATTGAGCAGGCGTTCGCTGGCCGGGATGACTTCCATATTGGAGATGACGAAGTCGGCGGTGAAGGCAGTCTCCGAACCGTCTGGGCCCGTGGCGGCGATGCCTGTCACGTGGCCGCCGTTCTTGTCGATGCGCGTGACGGTTTGATTGAGGTGAACGCGAACGCCGGTCTCTTCAAGTCTTCGCTCGAACGCGCGCGCCAGCTCGTAGAGTCCGCCCGACACGTACCAGAGACCGAATTCGAGTTGGATGTGCGGCATCAGGTTCATGAAGCCGGGGGCGTCGTAGGCCGAGGAGCCGACGTACTTGATGAAGTATTCCAGGATGTCGCGCAGGTAAGGATTGCGCACGCGTTTGGCAATTCCGCCAGCCATGGTGCTGGTGTAGTCCAGACCGCGACCACCGCGGAGGCCGTAGAAGCGTATGAACTGCCACAACGTGTCGAGCCCGCGAGCAAAGTAGCCGCGTTCAACGATGTCGTACTGGAGGCGTGAGTAGCGCAGGAAGGCGTCGTAGTCTTCGATGGCGGCGGCGCCAAAGCGCTGCAACTCCTGATGCATGCGCGCGGGGTCTTCCCAGAGGTCGATGACGGTGCCGTCTTCGAAGAAATTGCGCCACTGTGGGTCGACGCGTTGAAGCGTGACGTAGTCCTCGAGCTTGCGGCCGTCGCCTTCAAATACAGGACGAAACATCTGCGGCAGGGTAAAGATCGACGGGCCGAGGTCGAAGCTGAAACCGGCTTCCTGATGAAGGTTCAGCTTGCCGCCCAGCCGCTCGTTCTTTTCGACGAGGTCTACGGAGAATCCTGCACGCGCGAGCTGAATGGCTGCGGTCATGCCGCCGATTCCGGCGCCGATGACGACCACTCGCTTGCCCGCTGTTCTGGTTACTGCGTTCAACTGGACCTCCGGAATGCTGGGTAGGGCTATCGGCTGCGAGGCAGGTACTTCAGTCTCTTCCACAAGGGCAAAGGCGAATGTCGAAACTGAAGAATGCCTTTCAGCTGCTGAAAAGTTTTTGCGGTGAACGGAAACCAGTGCCGCTCGATTGGCTTGAGATGCTTCAGCTTCATCACGGTCTTGATGCGGGAAAAGGCATGGAACCCGCTGCCGCCATGGTAGCGACCATGTCCGCTGGCGCGGTTGCCCCCAAAGGCTGCGTAGGGGTTGCCAATGTTGCGCACCGCATCGTTGATGGCGCAGCTGCCGGCTGCCAGCGCGCGTGCGATGCGTTGGGACTGGGCTTGGTCCTGTGTGAACACGCTTGCGCTCAGTGCGAAGTCGGAGTCATTGGCGAGCGCAATGGCTTCGGTTTCATCTTCGAAGATCTGGATGCAAAGGACCGGCCCGAAGGTTTCTTCCGTGAGCAGCCGCGCTGCTCGCGGGACGTCGGTGAGGATCAGCGGCGGCACGGTATCGGTTGTCCGGTTCCACGGAGTATGAAGCGTTGCTCCGCGCGCGAGCGCGTCATCGATCTGTTCCGCGAGCAACGATCTTACGGACGGAAAGCGAACGGGTCCCATGTCGGACTCCAGGCTTGTCCCGGTTCGAAGTTGTTGCGCGCGAAGGCATAGGGCCTGGACGAAGGCATCGTGAATTTCTCTCTGAACGTAGACGCGCTTGATGCCGACGCACACCTGCCCAGCGTTGGAAAACGCGCCGTAAACCACGGCTTCTACCGTGCGTTGCAGGTGGGAGGACGCGAAGACGACGGACGCATCCTTACCGCCAAGCTCAAGAGTAACCGGGATAAAGAGTTCGGCAGCGCGCCGTGCAATGGCCTTTCCGTTAGCGCTCGATCCCGTGAAGAAGATCATGTCGGGTTTCGCTTCAACCCATGCGCACGCTACTTCAGGCGGATCGCAACAGACTTGTACCAGCCCTTCAGGGAGACTGGCCGCTTCGCAGACTTCGCGAATCAGCGCGGCGGTCATCGGCGTTCGCTCGGAACACTTCATCACGACAGCGTTGCCTGCGAAAAGCGCCGTGGTCATGGGAACCATCGCCAGCTGGAGAGGATAATTCCACGGAGCGAGAACGAGCACGACACCGTGCGGCTCCATCAGCTCTTCGAATTCGGTGTCGTGATAGAGCAGGAACGGCTTTCCCACTTTTCGGGGGCGGAGGAGCTTTTCGGCGTGATGTTCGCAATAGCGCAAGTGTTCCAGCGTCACCATGACGTCCCCGGTGAGGGCATCCAGCGGCGGCTTACCCACTTCCTCTGAGATCACGGCAACGAAAGGGTCTATTAAGGCCGCGACGGCGCGGCGGAGACTTTTGAGCCGCTTCACTCGTTCGTGTACCGGCAGCATCGCCCACTCTTGCTGGGCACCACGCGCGACTTCGATGCGGTTCAGCATGGTCATCAGGTCAATGCAATTTCGTCGAATGCCCTGGATGCAGGGTGCGGAACACCGTACTTGTCGCAGATCAAGTTGGAGGAAATGCGAGCCGACTCGAAGATGGTGGGAAGTCCGCTGCCGGGGTGCGTGCCTCCGCCGACCAGGTAGGTGTTGCCGAACATCTCGAACTTATTGTGGGGGCGGAGATAGAGCATTTGATTCCAGCCGTGACCCATGTTGAAGGTCGCGCCGAGAAAGACTGACATCTTTTTCTCCCAGTCGGATGGCGTGATGATCAACTCGCGCTGGATGTGCGGTCGCAGGTCGCCGTAGGGCGTGCGTTCCTGAAGGATGTCGAGAATCCTGTCACGATAAGCGGCCTTGTGCTGTTCCCAGTCGATGCCGCTGGTGTTGTTGGGTGCGGGCGCGAGGATGTAAATCGCCGAGTGGCCCTGCGGGGCGCAGCCGGGGTCAAGCGGCGCTGCGTTGCGCACATAGATGGAGAGATCTTCGGAGACGATCTTGTGCTGCGCGATGTCATTCAGGCACTTTCGGTAGTCTTCCGCGAAGACGATCATGTGATGCTCGATATCCGGATAGGCGCGGTCCAAACCGAGGTACAGCATAAAGGTTGAGCAGGAGTAGTCACGCTCGCGGAGCGAGGCGGCTTTGTACTTGCCGAGCGCCTCGTGTTTGAAAAGCGTGCTCATTGCGTGGCCGAAGTCGGCGTTGATCACGACCTCGTCGAAGGCGAGCTGCTCTCCGTTTTCAAGCTCCACGCCGGTGGTGTTGCCATTTTTCACCAGCACGCGGGCGACAGCGCACGACGTGTGGATGCGTGCACCTTCTTCCTGGGCGACCTTGGCGAAGGCGGCAGGAATGCGGTTCAATCCGCCCATCACGTGATAGATGCCGTGGGCGTGCTCGGTGTAGGGAATCATGGCGAACAAGCCGGGGCAGTCCCAGGGTGTCATACCGAGATACTTTGATTGAAACGTGAAGGCGAGGCGGAGTTCTTCAGCCTTGAAGTAGCCGCTGAGCACGTCGTATAAGGAGCGTCCGACGGCGATGTGCGGGGCTGCAGCCAGCAGCGCGGGGCTGAGAAAATCGGTCACGCTGCCGTAGGCGTGCTGAAGGCAGGGATAGAGTTTGCGGAAACGTACTTCCTCCCGCTTGAGGAACCGGCGCAGACCCGCGCCCTCGCCGGGAAAGCAGCGCTCGATTTCTGCGTGCATCTTGTCGGGGTCCGAGTGGACCAGCATCGACTTCGCGGGGAACTGCAGGCGATACATCGGATCGAGCGGCCGGCAATCGAGATAGTCCGAAAGCGAGCGGTCGACGTTGGAGAAAAGTTCGTCAAGCACGAACTTCATCATGAGGAATGTCGGTCCGAGATCGAAGCGGTAGTCGTCGAGAACGACCTCGGCGCTTCGGCCTCCGATGGTGGGCGCCTTTTCGAACACGTCAACGCTGAAGCCCTTGTGGGCAAGCAGCATCGCTGCTGCCAACCCTCCTGGGCCTGCACCTATCACGGCTATTTTTTTCTGCGTCATGCCCCTCAATTATGAGGCTTTAGCCGAGCCCTCTCCAAAAAGAACAATCGTTCGCGCGACCACCGGCCACGGTAACGACGAATACCGGCCAGCATTCGGCGCCGTACAGACCGTGTCGCGGGCGGCGCTATGTGTCCCAGCTAACCGCCGGTCGTTCGCCTGAGGCCGGCAGGCTGCAGCACGGATGACTACAGTAATATCGTTATGGCGATTGACCCGGCCGGGGCGTGGGGACTGAAGGGAGCCGCTTTGAGCATCTCGAATTACCGAAAGCCATTTCTCGGAACGCAACCGGAATTCCTGCATACGCCTTACGCCTCAAGCATCAAGCGTGCGCCGCAGAAGCCTCTGGTCGCCATTCCGCAAACGCTGTCCGAGGTTACTGGACCGCTTTTCGATCGCGATGCCCAGCACGCTGCGGAGTGCAACCTGACGCGTTCCGCCACCGGCGGCGAAGCCCAGGGGCAGCGCATCGCGGTGAGTGGCCGCGTGCTGGATGAGAATGGCCGCCCGGTACCGCATACCCTTGTTGAGGTGTGGCAGGCAAACGCGGCAGGGCGGTATCTGCATCGCTACGATCAACACGATGCTCCACTTGACCCCAACTTCACGGGCGATGGTTACACCATGACGGACGAGCTGGGGCGCTATCGCTTCGTTACGATCCGTCCCGGATGCTATCCCTGGGGCAATCACTATAACGCGTGGCGCCCGGCGCATATTCACTTTTCGCTCTTCGGCCCGGCGATGGCCACACGGCTGGTGACACAAATGTACTTCCCCGGCGACCCGATGCTGCCCTTCGATCCGATTTTCAATTGCACCACCGATGAGAAAGCACGCAACCGGCTCATCTCGCAATTCGACTGGGAGACGACGATCCCGGGTTCGACCATTGGACACAAGTTCGACTTCATTCTGCGTGGTGCCGATGCGACACCGATGGAAGACGCGCACCATCAGGACTAATGCACGCATAGCGGATGAAGTCAGTAGAGGAAACGTATGAGTCTGCAAGCAACGACGTGGCAAACGGTTGGACCGTTCTTTCGCATTGGGCTCGAACGCTTGTTCGATGCTGACATTGCCGGTGTCGGGGTTGAAGGCGAGCGCGTGGCTGTCGCAGGCAGGGTGCTTGATGGCGACGGCTTGCCCATCCGTGATGCGGTGCTCGAAATCTGGCAGGCGAACGCAGCCGGAAAGTATGCCCACCCCGCTGACACGCAGGACAAGCCACTGGAAGCCGGCTTCAAAGGGTTCGGTCGCATTCCTACCCAGGACGACGGCACTTTCCGCTTCACCACCATCAAGCCGGGCACGGTTCCCGGTCCTAACGGCACCACGCAGGCGCCGCACCTGGTTGTTGGCCTGCTCATGCGGGGGTTGTTGCGCGGTCTCGTAACCCGCGCTTATTTTCCCGACGAACGGCTGAACAGTTCGGACCCGATATTAGGTTTGATAGAGCCATCCCGTCGCGCAACGTTGATCATGACGCCCTCGTCTGAGCACGCGAATCTCCTCCATTGGGAAATTCGGATGCAAGGCGAAGCCGAAACTGTTTTCCTCGAGTTTTAGGACGCCCGCTGCCTGACAACATGCTTGAACCACTTCTCCATTCCGTTGCCGGGCGCGAGATCTTCGACGAGACCCGTATTCTCCAGTCGATGCTGGACTTCGAAGCAGCGCTGGCGAGGGCACAGTTCAAAGTCGGCATCGTGCCCTTCACCGCGGCCGAGAGGATCGCTGCGTGCTGCAAGGCCGCGCAGTTCAACCTTGAAGCGTTGCGGGATGGGGCCGCAGTCAGCGGCAATACGGCCATTCCGCTCGTCAAGCAACTCACCGCCCTGGTTCGAGAAAAGAGTCCTGAGGCCGCGGGTTTTGTGCACTTCGGCGCCACCAGCCAGGACGTGATCGATACCGCACTGGTGCTGCAGCTGCGTGTCGAGCTCGAACTGGTTGAGGCCCTGGTGGGCAGGGCGTGCGATGCCCTTGCGTTGCTCACGCGTCTGCATCGCGATACTCCGATGGCTGGCCGCACCTGGCTTCAACAAGCGGTACCCATCACGTTCGGCCTGAAGACGGCCGGCTGGCTGGATAGTCTCCTGCGACATCGGGAGCGTCTGCTGGAGCTGAGACCGAGGGTGCTGGTGCTGCAATTTGGGGGCGCCGCGGGCAGCCTGGCGTCGCTTGGCGGGCGGGGCGTGGAGGTTGCGACCGCGCTGGCGGGCGAGCTCAACCTGGCCCTACCCGATGTCCCCTGGCATGCCAATCGCGACCGAATCGCGGAGGTTGCCACTTTTCACGGCTTACTCGCCGGAACGCTGGGAAAAATCGCGCGCGACATTTCGTTGCTGATGCAGACCGAAATTGCTGACGCGGCCGAAGCCTCGGCTCCCGGCCGCGGCGGGTCTTCGACGATGCCACACAAGCGTAATCCCGTGGCTTGCGCTGCGATTCTTGCGGCGGCGATACGCGTTCCTGGCCTCGTTGGAACGGTACTTTCTGCCATGCCGCAGGAGCATGAACGCGGCCTGGGCGGCTGGCATGCGGAGTGGGAGACGCTTCCGGAGATCTGCACGATCACGCTCGGCGCGCTTGAGAAGACGGTCGGTATGCTGATCGGTCTTCAAGTATTTCCCGAAGCGATGCGGCAGAATCTCGACCGAACAAACGGGCTCATCTTTGCAGAGGCCATCAGCATGGCACTCGCGGCATCGATGGGCAAAGACCGCGCACATGCTGCCGTCGAAGAAGCTTCGCTCCGCGCGAGTTCAGATGGCAAGCCACTGCGCGAGGTCATTCAAGCCAGCACAGAAATGATGGCGCACCTCACGCCCACGGCGCTTGACGTACTGTTCGATCCGGGGCTCTACCTCGGCGCATCCGGTCAAATGATTGACAGCGTTTTACAGGCTTATGCCAGCCAAAAATCCGATAACAACAAGGACTAACCATTGCCTGTCCTCGACCTTGCCGACGTCACGCTTTACTACCAATTCGATCCTGCCGACTCACGCCCCGTGCTGGTCCTGTCCAACTCTCTGGGCACCAATCTCTCGATGTGGTCTCCGCAGGTGAATGCCTTCTCACAGCATTTTTCACTGCTGCGATACGACGCTCGCGGACAGGGCCGCTCGTCCATTCCACCCGCCCCCTACACCGTCAGCATGATGGGGAACGATGTGCTGGCGCTGCTTGACGCCTGCGGTTTGGACCGCGTCTATTTCTGCGGGCTGTCGATGGGAGGCATGGTCGGCCAGTGGCTCGGCATCCACGCCCCGCAACGCCTCCACCGGCTTGTCCTGTCCAATACCGCGTCGAAGATCGGCATCACTGCGAACTGGAATCAGCGTATTGAAAACGTACAGCAGAACGGGATGGAATCCATCATTCCGACGCTCTTGAAGGCGTGGTTCACTGAGGCGTTTCGCAATCAACACCCGGCGGAGATGGAACGCATTCATCAGATGCTGGCCGCCAACGTGCCTGCGGGCTATATCGCTGATTGCACCGCCGTCCGCGATATGGATCAGCGGAGTGAGATTGCCACGATCACGGCCCCGACGCTGGTGATCTCCGGAACCCACGATATTTCCACTCCGCCATCCGAGGCCGAGTTTCTGGCCGCTCACATTCCGGGTGCGCAGCTTGTCGAACTGGATGCGGCGCATATCTCCAACATCGAAGCCTCTGCTGCATTCACAGAAACTGTCTTACGATTCCTTTTAGAAGGGGAGCAGTGATGGATGACGCGCAGCGTTACGAAGAGGGTCTGAAGATCCGTCGCGAGGTGCTGGGCACTGCCCACGTCGATCGTTCTCTTACCAAGCTCAACGGCTTCAATCAGCCTTTTCAGGAGTTCATTACCCGTTACGCGTGGGGAGAAATATGGTCGCGACCCGGCCTGCCGCGCCCAACGCGAAGCCTGTTAACGCTGGTGATGATGGTTGCCTTGAATCGCGAAGACGAGTTCAAGATGCACGTGCGTGCGGCGCTGACGAACGGCGTGACGCGTGAAGAGATTCAGGAGGCGCTATTGCAGAGCGCCATTTACTGCGGATTACCAGCGGCCAACAATGCCTTTCATTGGGCTGAAGCCGCCTTTGCCGGGATAGATTCACAGGACACCAAGTAACCATGGAAGTGATAAGAACGCAGACCCAGGTAGGAATCGTCGGTGCCGGCCCTGCCGGGCTTGTTCTGGCGCACTTGTTGCATGCTCTTGGGATCAGCTGCGTGGTGTTGGAAGCGCGTGACCGCAGCTACGTGGAAGGCCGCGTACGTGCGGGTGTGCTGGAGCAGGGAACGGTCGACATCCTTAATGAACTCGGCCTCGGCGACCGTATGCGGCGCGAAGGGCTCACGCATCACGGGGTGGAGATCGGCTTCAATGGCCGTCGTCATCATGTCGACTTCGAGAAGCTTGTCGGCAAAACGGTAACGGTGTACGGACAGCACGAAGTCGTTAAAGACCTCATCGCCGGCGCTCACGCGCGTCACATTCCGATCCTTTTCGATGTCGAGAACGTCTCCTTGCACGACATCGACGGTAGCGCGCCCAGCATCCGCTACACGCACCACGGTCTCTCCCATGAATTGAGCTGTGACTTCATCGGCGGTTGTGACGGTTTTCACGGCGTCAGCCGGCCCTCTATTCCGGAAGGCGTTCTGAAGATCTACGAGCGTGTTTACCCTTTCTCCTGGCTCGGCATACTGGCAGAGGCGCCGCCGTCGCAGGATGAGCTTGTGTATATGCACAGCGACCGCGGCTTCGCCTTATTCAGCATGCGATCGCCCACGGTTACGCGACTCTACCTGCAATGCGCCAATGAGACCGATATTGCGGATTGGCCGGATGAGCGGGTCTGGGCGGAGCTCTTGTTGCGCTTGCAGTGCGAGGACGGCTGGGCCCCTCATGTTGGACAGATCATTCAGAAGAGCGTCACGCCGATGCGCAGCTTCGTAACCGAGCCGATGCAGTATGGGCGGCTTTTCCTGGCAGGCGATGCTGCGCACATCGTTCCACCGACTGGAGCCAAGGGCATGAACCTCGCCATCTCTGACGTCAAGGTGTTGTCAGAGGGGCTCTCCCTGTATTACCGGGAGGGTGCGATGCGGGGCCTGGACCGATACTCCAGCCTTTGCTTGCGACGTGTGTGGAAGGCCCAACGATTTTCGTGGTGGATGACGTCGATGCTGCATCGCATGCCGGACGCCAATGACTTCGACCACCGGCGTCAGCTCGCTGAACTGGACTACGTAACAAGTTCCGAAGCGGGCGCACGCACGATCGCGGAAAATTACGTCGGACTGCCCATTGAGGGTGTGGACTGATCCTGGGTTATAGAGTGCTGTCGGTGGGCGACGTCAGGGGCGCGTTCTTTCTGGTTGAGCGAGCCGGCAATAGATAGACCACCAGGCCGGCTATAAACGATATCCCGTTGTAAAAGTGGTAGAGCAGGTGGAAGGGAATCGCCGCGAACACAAAGGCCAGTCCGCGGTTACCGGCCAGGAAGATGTAGAAGCTGCTGTTGAGCAGGCCCAGCAGGATGAGCACCGCGAAGCACGCAAAAATCAGGTGATGTTGCGCTGGAAGGTAGAGTGCAGCCACCAGCACCGAGAAGCATATAAAAATGATACCCAGCCAGCGGTGCGACTTTTTCAGTTTGCCGCGTTCGTAATACTTGTGCCGTAACAACAACAGGATGGGCATCGCCATCAGGAACGGGATAAGCCCGAACATTTTTTGAGAGTAGGCCACTGCTGCAACGAGGGTGATCATGCAGGTCAAAACCGCAAATGCCCTGCGAGGACGGCGATAGCTTCCAATTTCGCCCCACCACCGCGCCAGCATCAGGAAGACGATGACCAGTAGCGGTACCAGCACGTAGCCACCGTCAACGATGGCCATGGCCGCCGCGAGGATGACCAGGATGAAGACGAGAGCAACGCTCACACGCTGACTGAGTTGAAGGTTCAGGTCGTCCGGCATCAGGCGATCACGAAGAATCAGCTCGGTCCAGGGGATGCCGCGATCAAAGATGTCGGTCTTGATCAATCCCCAAAACGTCCAGCGCTTCATGTGGGTGACCAGGATCGAGTGGTCGAGGATGATCTTGCGTTTAGCCTGGACCAGCCTGTAACCCAGCTCGATATCTTCAATCGCGGGCCGGCCATATCCCTCGCTGAAACCGCTGTGCTGCAGGAACACATCTCGCCGAATCGCGCCGCAGCCGCTCCAGAAGGTGGATGCGTTCTCGGACCCCGTCTGGTGCACGTAGCAATGCATCAGGTTTCGGTATTGCGAAATGAAATCCGGGGCGGAAGGGTTGAGATCATAGGATCCCATCACGGCGTCAAGCCCCTGATCCTTGTCAAAGCTATTGCCGATCTTTTGCAGGGTTTCGGGCATTACGCAAACGTCGGCATCAAGGAAGAAAAGGACGTCGCCCTTCGCAGTCTTTGCGCCAAGGTTGCGAGCGAAGGATGGTCCCATCGCTCTGCCCGTCTGGATAACGGTGGCGCCAAACTCCTGGGCAACCGCGTTGGTATCGTCGGTCGAGCCGTCATCGACGACAATGATTTCCTCCGAAGGATGACTGCTCTGCCCCAGCGCCTGCAGGCAACGCCTGAGATAGGCGGCAGCGTCGCGAGCGGGGATGATGATGGTGATCGAAACGGGCATTGCGGTCACTCTGGTTGGGTGGCTGTCCGGGAACGGCCTACCCGGGAGCCGACACGTGCAGTCTATCTGGATTCGCGGCGATCCTTACAGTGGGGTTGGAAGTGTGTCTTTTTTGACCAAAGGTGCCGTGGCGGGTCTAGTGAGCTGCCGCGCCGGGTTGGGTTGGCCTTCGGAAGACGGTGACCTTCTGGGCAGCGTAAGTCCGGTCATCGGATACCCAGTTCGGTCCCGAAAGCGCCAGCGCAGACCGCAGCTCGCTCACATCGTCTCGGGTCGAGGCGTTGTGAATAACGATGATGGAGACCTTCGCGCGGTCAAGATAATCGAGCACCTGCGCCGGCGAGGAATACAGGGTGCGGTAGTCATAACCTGACCACGTACTCTTAGCCAGAACCTTGCTGGCCCGAAGCATCGTCCGCGAGAGTGTCGGGTCGGAAAGGGCCGCCTCAGCGATCAGGTCGCCTTCCTGGGTCGCGTCACCGGCAACCAATCCCACACTGTGCCCGCACAGCAGGCAGTTCGCCATCATTTTGCGATAGCCCAGGTCTGGCTTGGCCGGACTGAAGTATGCTGCCCTGCCGATAACGACGACCGCTGCAACCGTAACGGCCGCTATGAGCCAGCGACGTTGCGGAGAACCGTGTTTAGCCAGTGCGTCCAACAACACCTGTACTCCGCCCCCGGCCAGCACGGCGACGGCGGTTACCGTTGGCAGCAGATAGCGGCCGTCCCAATACACCGGGACCAGGACGTAGAAGATGAAGCCCGCTGCGGCGAGGCTGGCCACGGCAGCCCAGAACGGTCGAGTTGGCCCGTTCTTGAAGACCAGTGGCGAGCCGGCAAGCGCTAGCAGGATCGCCGGCCACGTCGCCAGCCGTTCCGTGCCCAGCAGGTACATCCATGCGTCAAACGCTGCGGTACGGAGTCGGAATGGGTTGGACACGCTGAAGACGTGCGGCAACTGCAGGGCAAGCAGCAGAACCAGCCCGGCGACGACCCACTTCCACGGCGTTCTGGGCGGAAAGGCGAAGAGCAGAAGGAAGGGCAGAAAGAGCAACACGGCTGCTCGGCCATGCACCAAAAGCGCCAGAGCTGCGAATGCACAAAAGCGATGGCGACTCTTTTGGGAGTGGGAGTGCATCCACTCTCCGCCGTGCACGGTCGCCCAGAAAATCAGCAATGCCAGCAGCAAGTCGGACCGCACGCCCAGCAATACCGGATAGAACGCGCTGCACATCATCAGCATGGCGACGCTCAAGAGGGCTGCCGCGATTGACGTCCGTCGCCTTACTTCCGCAAAGATGCTGCCTAGCAGCAATGCTCCGTTCAGCGCGACGAAGAGCAGCAGCGCGACGCGGGTCCGCCCGAAGAGGAGCATCCAAAGCGCTTCGCAACAATAAAAAAGTGGGGGCCAATGGCCGATGCCAACCTTGGAATAATGCGCATAATATGTCCGCGCATAAGTTACCGGATTATGCGGAAAGTCCTGGACGATGTAGTCGCGCACCATCAGGCAGGTAACGGCGTGCGCGGGCTCGTCGTTGTCGGCGGCCACGTCGGCCGTGAAGGCTCCGCTGCGATATTGGATTGCGACCAGCAACGCCATCATCAATACGCAGAAAGTAGCGATCTGCAGGCGTCTCCACCCTACCCACGGAACCTGTTCTGAACTGGTTTCTGGAGTGAGCATCGGTAGGCACAGTATAGGAGACCCGCTGCGGTGATAGCCTGAACCGGCTATGTTTAGCCATGAAGAACGCGAACGCCAGGCCCTGGAAGATCGCCTGAACGAGCTCGAGGTCGAGCTGGAGGCGGCCATCAAGAATGGCGCCAGCGAAATGCAATGCGAGCATCTCCGAGAGCAGATCGTTACGGTATGTGCGGCGTTCAATCGCGGTTGCAATTGACCAGGTCAACCGCAAATGCGATCATCCTGGCTCGCGGGGACACATGGTAGGATGGGCTGCGTCAGCTACATCTCCAGCTGCAGTTCCGTTTTGCCCGAGTAGTTCCTGCTTCGCATTTAGATAATCGAGAAGAGTCCTTTGGCGGAATCTCCGGTACTCCGTAGTCGAAACGTATTGGCGACGATCCTGGCTGTTGGCCTTGGTCTTTCCGCTGTTGCGCAGATCAGTCCATCGGCCGGCGTGGAAACCGGAACGCCCGTCCTCCAGAACCATTCGGCCAAGGAGTACAACGGCGGCGGCCAGGTCTGGAACATGATTCAGGACCGCCGCGGCGTCATGTACCTTGGCGACTCATCCGGCGCGATCTTTGAGTACGACGGCGTCACCTGGCGGCGCATCGTTGTGCCCTCAAGCGTCATTCGGTCCTTCGCCATCGATGCCAAGGACACGATCTGGGCTGGCGGCAGCGGCAACTTCGGCTACCTGCAGGCGGACCCCGCCGGCGTGCTGCATTTTGTCTCGCTACTCGACAAAATCCCGGCCGATCAACGCGGCTTCACCGACGTCTGGCAGGTTCTCGTATCGCCGCAGGGCACTTTCTTCCGGTCCTATCAGAAGCTCTTTCGCTGGGACGGCAAGACGATGCATGTCTGGTCGTCGTCGTCGCGGTTTCAGGCCCTCTCCGCGGTGCACGGCCACATCTATACCGCGCAGGACGGCATCGGACTGCAGGAGATTGTTGGCGACGACCTGCGCAATGCGCCGGGAGGCGATGCTTACAAGACCTCCGCAAAGCTCTTTCTCCATCCCTATGACGACAATCGCATCCTGGTCAGCGCTCGCGATACGACGCTGACACTCTACGACGGGCAGAAGGTTACGCCGTTCCCCACCCAAGTGGACGAGTACTTCAAGACGCACAAAATTTATACGTCCACCCTGTTGCCGGACGGCAGCATCTGCCTCACGACGTTGAACGGCGGCGCTGTCATCATTGGGCACGACGGAAAGCTGCGTCAGCTGATTGATCAAGCTGCGGGACTTCCCAGCACCAACGTGCTTTCCGCCTACATGGACCGTGATGGCGCACTGTGGCTCGGTCTCGACGCCGGGGCGGCGCGCGTAGAAGTCAACTCGCCGATCTCCTTTTTCTCGCACGACGGGAATCTCAGCACCATTCGTTTCAAGAACACGATCTATGTCGCCTCTGGAGCGGGCGCTTCCGTAGCGCGGCTTGTTGTCGATCCGAAGACAGGAAAGTCGTCGCTCACACCCATACATGGCGCCAGCCAGGCCTGGGCTTTTGTCGACTTCAAAGATCCAGCGGGCAAGACTCCTGAGCAACTACTGGTAGGCACCAGCGAAGGCGTGATGACGGTGCAGGGCGATAACCTGGCGCCGGCGATTCCGGGCTTGACCGGCCCAACCGAGCAGACCTACTACATCAAGCAGTCCAGGCTGAATCCTTCCAGAATTTTCGTGGCTCATGGCGAAGGCGTCAGCTCTATCCGCTGGGACGGCACCAAGTGGCTTGATGAAGGCCGGTTGCCGGGCATCATCTACGAGGCAAGGGATGTATTTGAAGATCCGCAGGGCGCGCTGTGGGTGAGTGGCGGCGACGGGAAGGTGCTCCGCGTGGAGGTGGCGCCCACGGGGATGCGCGACTCCAAGTTTGAAATACTCGGACACGACCAGGGGCTGCCTGAAGGCTCTACCGATGCGGAGTTTTTAGACGGTACTTTGTGGGTCACCGTGGCGCGTACCGCGAATAACTATCGCTGGGACCCCGCAGCCCGCAAGTTCGTCGTCGATAACCGGTTCCTGCTGCCGCTCGATGCACCGGTTTACTCGCCTCAATTGTTCACCTCGGGGGACAGCAGCGTCTGGTCGGGCTCGAGCGGGCCTGACACACGTCGCGTCGGCCGGTTCAACAAGCAGGCCGACGGAACGTGGAAGCTTGACGAAGACACCTATCGTCGTCTCACGCGGTTCTTCGTTATCGATGTCTACAGCGATACCGATGGGTCGCTCTGGCTAAGCGGCGAAGGGCTGATCCACTTCGATCCCAAGGTGAAGCCGCCCCCGACACCGCCGCTCACCACGCTGGTGCGCCAGGTGAACGCGGGAACGCAGATTGTGTACGGTGGCACCGGCGTCACGTCCGGACTGCGCCTTCCGCCGGGAACCCAGGGCCTGCGGTTTCAATTTGCCGCGCTGGCCTACGACAATCCCACCGAGACGACCTATCAGTACTTTCTCGATGGCGCGGACAAGGACTGGTCGACATGGGCCAAGCAGAAGGAAGCGAACTACAGCGGTCTAGGCCCAGGCGAGTATCACTTCCGCGTGCGAGCGCGGACTGACGATGGCCGCACCGGCGAAGAGGGTGTCTTCTCATTCACCATTCTTCCGCCGTGGTACCGCACCACGCTCGCTTACATCATTTACGTTCTACTTTTCGTCCTGCTGGTGTTCCTCACGATCCAGATGGTGCGGCGGCACGAGCGCGAAAAGGCGCGGCGGAGCAGGGAAGAGCTCGAAGCCCAGGCCCGTGCTCTGGAAGCGACGGTCTCTGAGCGGACTCAGGAGGTGCGCGCTCAGGCTGCTGAAATCGCTGCGCAGAAGGACAGCATTGAGCTGCTGAGCGAAATCGGTAAAGAGATCACCGCCTCGCTCGATCTGAATACGATCCTGTTCAAGCTCTACGAGCGCGTGAATCAGATTGTGGACGCCAGCATATTCGGTGTGGGGCTTTATCGACCCGAGAAGCACCTGATCGAGTACACCCTCGCCATTGAAAAAGGTAAGCGCTACGCGCCTTACACGCGCAGCACCGACGACAAGAACCAGTTCGCTGTCTGGTGCATCGATCACCGTCAGCCGATCCGCATCAACGACGTAGCTGTGGAGTATTCGAAGTACATCTCCAGCTACGATCACGGCGGTTGGACGCTGGAGGACGGCAGCGCCGCCGAGCCGCCCGCGTCAATGATCTATCTGCCGCTCGTTGCCCAGGAGCGCGTGCTTGGCGTGCTCAGTATTCAAAGCTTCAAGAAGAACGCCTACACCGAGCAGCACCTGAGCCTGCTTCAAAATCTCGCCGCCTATACAACGATCGCCCTCGACAACGCCGGCGCTTACCTCGTCATCAATCAGCGTGAGCACGAGGTCCGCGAGCGTGCGGCTGAGTTGGTCACCATCAATCGCATCACCCAGGCGCTGGCCACGCAGCTTGAAAAGGAGAGCCTCATCCAGCTCGTCGGCGACCAGGTGCGCGAGCTGTTCCGTGCACCCATCGCATACGTCTCGTTGCTCGATCGCTCCACGATGATGCTCGACTTCCCGTATGCCTTCGGCGAAGAAGCCGCATCGCGTCCCTTCGGACAGGGCCTCACGTCTCAGATCATTCGTACCGGCCAGCCCCTGCTTATTAATGAAGACATGCAGCGCAACCGCGAATCGCTTGGCATCCACCAGATCGGCCGCGACACAGCGTCCTACCTCGGCGTGCCCATCCCTTCCGGCGGCCAGGTCATCGGCGTCATCAGCGTGCAGTCCACTGACCAGGAAGGCCGCTTCACGGAAGCCGATCAGCGCCTGCTGTCGACGATCGCTTCGGCTGTGGGCGTCGCCTTCCACAACGCGCGACTCTTTGAAGAAGCCAGCCAGGCCCGCGCCGCCGCAGAAGAAGCCGACGCCGCCAAGAGTTCGTTTCTCTCCACGGTGAGCCATGAACTGCGGACGCCGCTGACGTCCGTACTCGGCTTCGCGAAGATCATCCGCCGGCGCCTGGAAGAGCGCCTGTTCCCGCTGATCCCGGAAGACGACCGCAAGATCGCCTCGGCGAAGCAGCAGGTGATTGAAAACCTCGGCGTCGTTGTGAGCGAAGGCGAGCGTCTGACCAAGCTCATCGACGATGTCCTCGACCTCGCCAAGATTGAAGCCGGCAAGTTCACGTGGAACATGGCCAGCGTCTCCATCTCCGAGGTGATCGACCGCGCTATTTCGGCGACGTCGTCGCTCTTTGAAGCGAAGAAGCTCACACTTGTGCGAGACGTTGAACCGAACTTGCCGGAGATCAATGGCGACCATGATCGTCTCATCCAGGTCGTCATCAATCTCATTTCCAACTCCATCAAATTCACCGATACGGGTTCAATTACCTGCTCGGCGCACCGCAATGGCTCGGAGATCGTCGTGAGTGTGGCGGACTCCGGGATTGGCATCGCGCTCTCCGATCAGCCGAAGGTCTTCGAAAAGTTCAAGCAGGTTGGCGACACGCTCACTGACAAGCCCAAGGGCACCGGCCTCGGTCTCCCCATTTGCAGAGAGATCGTCGAGTTCCACGGTGGCCGGATCTGGGTGGAGAGCGTTCCCGGCAGCGGCAGCACCTTCTCCTTCACCCTTCCGCTTACGGGCAAATCCGCACAGATGAACCTGTTGCCGGCAACGCGGACGGTTGACGTGGAAGACCTCGTACGCCAGCTGCGTGAGCGTGTCGCAAACCATCAATCGCGCGACAAATCCGTCCTCGTCGTCGATGACGATCCCAACATTCGGTCGCTGCTGCAGCAAGAGCTGACCGAAGCCGGCTACGCTGTCCGCCTTGCTGAAAACGGACGCCAGGCCCTTGCGCTTATCCGTGAGGAGACGCCTGGGCTGGTGATTCTCGACGTCATGATGCCGGAGATGAATGGGTTCGACGTCGCTGCCGTGCTCAAGAACGACCCGGCGACGATGGACATTCCCATCATCATTCTCTCCATCGTGGAGGACAAGGAGCGCGGGTTCCGCCTCGGCGTCGATCGCTACCTTACCAAGCCCATCGACACCGCGTCGCTCTTTCACGAAGTCGACGCACTGCTCGATCAAGGCAAGTCCAAGAAGAAGGTGATGGTCGTTGACGAAGATGCCTCAACGATCCGCACGCTCACCGACGTGCTCAAGAATCGCGGCTACCAGGTGGTTGAATCGAACGGTTCCGAGCTCGTTTCGCGTGCTGTCTCATCCAAGCCGGACATCATCATCCTGAGTTCGCTGCTTTCCAGCAACGAAGCCGTTCGCTCGCTACGCTTTGAGAAAGGCATGGAGAACGTTCTCTTCCTCATCTATCAATAAATGAAAATACTCATCGTTGACGACGAACCCCATCTCCGCAAACTGATCCAGCAGACTCTGGAAGAACTCGAAGACGACGGCGTCGAGCTTCTTACTGCTACTAACGGCGAAGAGGCCCTTGCCACCATCCAGGCCGAGCAGCCGAACCTGGTCTTCCTCGACGTCATGATGCCGAAGAAGAACGGTTTTGACGTCTGCCATGCCGTGAAGCAGGAGCTGGGTCTCGGCCACATTCACATCATCCTGCTGACGGCGAAGGGTCAGGAGTTCGATCGCCAGCGGGGTAGCGAAGTTGGCGCGGACCTTTATATGACCAAGCCCTTCGATCCTGACGCGCTGCTTGCCAAGGCCCGCGAAGTTCTGGGGCTGTGAGGCGCGATGCCCGGCATCCCACTCAGGGCCCTGGTTGGCCCGAAGTCTGAAAGCTATGCGGCGATTAAGGCGCTGTGCGATCTTTCGGAAAGCCCCATTAGCGTTGCGGATCGCTCCGGAAAGCTGCTGTTGGGGAGTGCGCTTCCGGATGAGCATCCAGGCGCCGTCATAGAAAGCGGCGGCGAAACGATGGGCTTTGTCGTCGGTTCGTCGCCCGCAGCGGGCGCACTCGTTCTGCTGCTCAACCACCTGGCGGCACGTGAAGCAGAGAGCCGCTCGCTGGGTGCGGAGGTGCTTCATCTCTATCGCGAAGCCAACCTGATTGAACAATTATCCGAGCAGCTTGCCGCGCTGCTGGATCTCGAAGCGGTCAGCCAGCTCGCATTGGCGCAGGCGCAGAGGCTGATTCCGGCGACACAGGGCTGCATCCTCGTCATGGAAACACCCGAATCAACTCTCCGTATTGCGGCTAACTTCGGCGCTGATTCCCAGCGCACCGCAAGCCCACTTGGGGCAGACTCTGCCTTCGTCTCATCCCTTCTTGAACGCGGCATTGCGGAAATCGTCAATAACTGCGCTGCCGATCCGCGCTCGCAGGGCGCTGAACGTGACCTGGGAGCGCTCATCTACGCTCCTTTGCGCGCAGGCCAGCGCACGGTGGGCATCATCGCGCTTGCCAATAGCGAACCTTCGGCGACTTACTCCGCCGCAAATTTGAAGCTTCTGAACACCATCGCCCTGCAAACCGCAGCGGCCATCGCCAACGCGTTGCTTGCGGTCGAAATGGTGGGCGCGGCGCAATCGCGTGCCGCCTTCGCCGCTGAGCTTCAGGCCGCCAGCACGGTGCAGCAACTGTTGCTGCAAAGCGCCTCGCGCTCCACGCCTGGCTTTCTGATCGAGTCGGTTTATCTTCCGGCCAGCGAGGTCGGTGGCGACTTCTTCTTTGTTGCTCCGGCTCCTGATGGCTCGCTGACAGCACTGGTTGGCGACGTCTCGGGCAAGGGCCTCACCGCTGCCATGCGGGTGGCGATGATCCTGGGCGCCCTCCGCCGCGAGACCTCGCACGATCCCGGCGAGATTCTTTTCGAGCTCAACAACGCGCTCATCGCGCAAGGTCAGCTCGGCTTCACCACCGCTTGCTGCGCGCGCATCTTTCCTTCCGGCGGATACATTCTCGCCAATGCCGGCCACATCGCGCCTTATCTTTCGGGGCGCGAGCTGGAAACGCCGCCCTCGCTTCCCCTCGGCCTTGTGCCTATGCAGAGCTACGAGCTAACGCATGGTGAGTTGCGGCCGGGCGACCGCATGGTGCTGATGTCGGATGGTGTGCCCGAGGCCCGCGCAGCATCCGGTGAGCTCTACGGTTTCGACCGCCTCTCCGATCTGGTGTTGCAACCGGCTCAGCAGATCGCAGAAGCGGCGCAGCACTTCGGACAGGAAGATGACATTACCGTTCTGACCATTGCCATTGCCCAGAGTTAAACTGAACAGGGCGGAACCATGGCAATGCGGGGCGAGCAGGATGTTGAAGCGGAGGCGGCGAGGGTAGTGGCCAGGCCGCCGCAAAGCGTGTTCTCGCATGCGTGGCGTGCGCTCCGCTACCGCAACTTTCAGCTGTACTTCTTCGGCCAGGGCATCTCAGTCATCGGTAACTGGATGACGCGCCTTGCCACCAGCTGGCTGGTTTATCGCCTCACGCATTCGGTGTGGCTGCTGGGTGTGGTCAACTTCGCCGGGCAGATCGTTTCCTTCCTCCTCGGGCCTATCGCGGGTGTGTGGGTGGAACGCCTCGATCGCCGCAAGCTCATCATCGCCACCCAGGTTGCTGCTGCGGTCCAATCGTTCGCGCTGGCCGCACTCACGCTTGCGCACGTGATTACGATGGGGGAGATCATCGTCCTCACCACGTTTCAGGGCCTGATCAATGCGTTCGACTTGCCCGGCCGTCAGTCGTTCCTGGTGCAGATGGTCGATGACAGGAACGACCTCAGCAACGCCATTGCCATCAACTCCTCGATGACCAACGGCGGCCGTCTTATCGGTCCTGCGATAGCTGGACTGGTCATCGGAGCCTTCGGCGAAGGCTGGTGCTTCCTCATCGATGGCGTCAGTTACATCGCCGTCATCGTCTCGCTGTTGGCGATGCGCGTCCGGCCTCTCGCGCTAAGGCGCCACACCCAAACCATGTTCGAACAGATGCGTGAAGGCTGGCACTACGTCAGCACGTTTCTTCCTATTCGAACGCTGCTGCTGCTGGTGGCCACCATCTGCCTGCTGGGCTATTCGTATCCGGTCCTGCTGCCGCTATTCGCCGATCAGGTCCTCCACGGCGACGCCAAAACGCTCGGCTGGCTCACCGGTGCGCTCGGTCTGGGCGCTTTTATCTCGGCGCTGGCGCTCACGTTCCGCAGGTCTGTGGTCGGCCTCGTACGCCGCATACAGTTCGCCTCGGCCATCCTCGGAGGCGCTCTCATCCTGCTCGGCTTCGTTCACACGCTGTGGCCGGCGTTGGTGCTGATGCTCTTCGTCGGCTTTGGCCTGATGCAAACCACCGCAGGCTCCAACACCGTCATCCAGTCTTTGGTGCCGGAAGACAAGCGCGCTCGCGTGATGAGTTACTTCACCATGGCGTTCTTCGGCACTGCACCCTTCGGCAGCCTGGAGGCGGGCGCGCTCGCGCACCACGCCGGCGCTCCCCGCACGATGATCTTCACCGGTGTCTGCTGCCTTATTGCGTTTGCATGGTTCACGTTCAAGCTGCCAAAAGTGACCGCGATCATCACACCCATCTACGCGGAGATGGGCCTCACCGCGGACCCGCCGGACAGCTAGAGCTCATGGCGCGGTCAGCATCAGTTGACCCTGCCAGAACGTGCTCTTCTGCGCAGTGGGGTCGAGGATCGTGACCTGGCAGTTGTACTCACCGGGCGGGAGCTGGTCCAGGTTGATGCTGAAGTTGAAAGACGCCGGCTCCAGCCGGTTAGATACAGTCGGCGTCACGGCAATCGACGACGTCTCCAGCACCTTCGTCTGGTCGCGATAAAAACTCACGAACGCCAGCAGGGGCCGCGCAGCGGAGGGTTGCTCATAGCCCTGCAGATACACGAACAGCGCGCGCCCCTTATTGAATACCCGCGTCACGCTCGGGATGAGCTTCTTGCCGTCGATCACCAGCGGATTCACCGCCGCCGCCTTGGCCTGATCCTTGGCATTGGCGGCATTGTAGAGGGCGTCCTTGTAGTCCACGCGCTGGCTGCTCAGCACCACGGAACTGATTGGCACACGCTTCTCTTCCTTATTCAGGTTCGGAACTTCGAACGTCGTTTGATAAGTGCCGATTCTTCCCGTTTCATCGTCGCGCGCCAGGAACTTGATGATGTACTTGCCGGGCAGCAGCGTGAAGCCGGCATCGTACTCAATCGGCCGATGCGCCAGCTCCGCTGCGGTCGCATCGCTCAGCTTGATGTTCACGTTATCGCGGACGTTCGTCACCGTCACGCCACCGTAAACGTCCTTGATTTCGCCAACAAAATCGATGAGCGTATGGTCCGCCCCACCGCGCTTGGCGAGAGAAAGCTCACGCCCCGGAATCTTCACGACGATGGGAACAAAGTACTCCGCGCGGTTCAACTGAAAGTAGTTGATCTCCATCGCGATGGTCAGCTCGGTGATTGGGTCTTCTAGCATCAGCGCATCTTCCAGCTGGCGTTCTTTGTCCACGGAAGTGAATTTGCTGAACTCCTTGCCGGCGTAGTACCCCTGTCGAAATTCCAGCCTGGCATCGGGATACCCATTGAGCGTGATCTTGATGCGGCGGAAGCGGCCGTCGAGTGTGGGGTTGGTGGTGTAGTACTCCAGAATGTAGTAGTCGGAAACGGATTGCTGTGCCTGCACGATGCCGCGGGTCAGGTCGTTGGAATCGAACAGCGCCTTGCCTCCGGTATCGCCGGCGAGTGCGAATAGCGTGTCCTGCGACTGCTGAAAGGCGGCCTGGTTGGCCTGGGCAGCGGCACCGCTGTACATGCCGGCATTTCCCGGCGAACCCTGCGTCGCATCGCCCAGCGGGGCCGAAGCGACCAGCCCTCGCGCATCGATCGGCCAGAACGACACACCGGCGCGAATGGCCGCGTCGACCGTGGCATGAAGCTGCGCCTGGTTGTTGACGCCGTTCAGCCGCAGTCCGCTTGCAAAATAAATCAGTGACTTCTTTTCGTTCAGTTGACCGAGCATTTTTGCCGCCGTCTGGAGCGCGGATAATTGCCGATCGGTATTGAAGACGTTGAACTCGCCATCATCCTGTCCAAAGGCAGCGCCGGTGTCGGCGCTGCTGGCATCGTCAATCGACTCGCCATCACCCTGGCCTTCACCAACCACGAGCGTTTCGAGAATGCTCAGCAGCTTGTTGCGGTCTGCGGTAAAGTCCTGCAGAACATCCACGGAACCGCCTTCGTAACGCAGGATCGATACCAGGTCCACTTCGGTAAGCTGGGTCCGCACAAACTTTTCCGCAGCGGTCAGCGCGCGCAGCTGGTCACCCGGACGCATGGCGCTCATGTCGAAGTAGAGTGCGAGCAGGCGGCGGTCTTTGTAGCGCAGGTTCTCAGGGGTCTCGGGCGCAAACTGTGTGCGCGTGAGCTGCTTATAGACCTTGATCTCTTCCTTCGCAGCGGGTGCTACTGGCCGCGCTTCGGAAGGCAGCGTCTGGTGCTCAGCGAAGCGGATGGTCTGGGGTATGCCGCTTTCGGTAAGCGTGAAATCCTTTGCCGTCAGGCCGCCGATGGGATTGCCTTGCTTATCTTTCGCTACTACGGTTTCCACTACCAGCTGTGATCGCACCGAGAGTGTATATCCGGAAGGCGCATCCGCACTCTTGTTCTGCCCGATGGTCTGTGCGTGCGCGCCAATGGCCGTTAGCAGCAACGTGATGGATAGGAGTCGCATACGTTAGAACCTCAGCCTGGCGGTGGTTTGAAGGCTGCGCATGGGGTTAGCGGCAATGGGAAGGCCGAAGACAGGGTTGCTTAGCGCCGGATTACCAGGGACTCCCGTGGCGGGGGTCAGCGTCGTATTCCAACCTGTGAAGACGACGTGGTTGAGCAGGTTGGTGGCCTCAACGCGAACATCAAGGTTGTACTGTTTGCCGACGCGAAAGGTGCGCGAGAGGGAGGCATTGAACGTGAACTGGTTTGGGCCGTTGATCGAATTTCTGCCCGCATTGCCCCATTGCCCGGCCCTGGGCGCAGCATAGGCCGCCGCGTTGAGCGCGTGGCCTGCCGGGCCGCCGTAGAGCGAAGCCGAAGTACGGTCGGGGCGAATGCTGCCGGTAAAGCCCGTGCCGGGGACTGCCGCCAGGTAGACGGGCGTTTCCGGCAGGCCGCTGCCTGCGGCGATGGTGCCCAACGCGGTCCACTCTTTGAGTGCGCGCCCACGCCATCCGCCCAGCAGGGTTTTGCCGCCCAGGCCCATGCCGCTGGTGTATTGCACCGTCGAGCTGAGCACGTGCCGCTGATCAAAAGGCGAACGCCCACGCTCACCACTCAGGTTCAGCCAATTCTGCGCGATATGTGCAGCGGCGGTGCTCTGGCTGGTTGCGCCGGCGGCCACTGGCCCCTGCCCACCCAGGACGGAGTCGTCGTCAAGTGATTTCGAGAACGTGTACTGGACCGAAGCGGTGAAGCCGCTGCGCAGCCGGCGGCGCAACTGCACGCTCCCCGACTCGCGCGTGGAGTTGCCATTCGAGGTGCGATACACAAAGCCGACCGGGCACAGAGGGCAAGGGTTGACCGCGCCCAGCGGGTAGGTGTTCGGCAGGAACTCCTGCACGCCACGCGTCCCCTTCACGCCGAGATACGTTGCCGTCATCTGCAGCGCAGCGGGAAGGTCCCGCTGCACCGCCAGCTGCCACGTCTGCGCATAGCCAACGCGAAAGTTGGGATCGACGGCAAACGTGTCCGTCGAAGCGCACGCGAAACCGTTAGCCAGCGTGAGCGGGCAAGCAGCGCTGTTCTGCACCGTCAGGCTTTTGGATAGCGGAGCCTGCTGCGCGAGGCTCAGCGCCGTGGCCTGGTAAACCGAGGTGTCGGCGTAGACGCCATAGCCGGCCCGAACCACCAGCGACGATCCTGGAATGGGCCGCCACGAAAGGCCGATACGGGGCTCTACGCCGCGGCGGTCGGGACGCAGCAGCGACGCAGGATAATGCTCCCCCGTCAGCGTCCCTGTTGGGCTGGAGCCGAGAACGGACGAAACCGCGCTGAAGTTCGGCGCTACATCAAGATTGACGAGGCGGCCCTTTAGCTCACTGATCGGCGCGCCATACTCCCAGCGCACGCCGACGTTGAGCGTCAACTCCGGTGCGACGCGCCAGTCGTCTGTGAAGTAAGCGTCATACACGGATTGGCGCAGGTACTTGTCCGGATTTCCGAAAGCGATGGAGCTGGTGTCGGGCACCCCGCTGAGGAAGTCGGCGAAGTCGGAGACGTTGGTGGCCGCGCCCGTGAAGGTAAACGTGCCGCGTGGGTTTTGCTGCGAAAAGTAGTTGAACTGCTGGCGGCGAAAATCCCCGCCGAAAGTAAAGTTGTGCTTGCGTCGAAACCACTGCACTGAGGCCGACAGCGCGTCGGTGCGATTGCGATTGAACGCGCTTTGCCCATCGGCCAGCGCCGCGATGCCGCTGGAGAAAGTGAGTGTCGGCGGTCCCCAGTTTGCCGCGTCTTGCGCATTGCCGCCAATGCCTGCTGCGCCTGAAATGTTGGTGCGATTCTCAAAGAAGGGCGTCACCTGCGTGCGCAGACGGCTGAAGCGATAGCCCGTGTTCAGAAAGAGGGTGTGGTTGAAGCGGTGTGCCCAGTTGATGTTGCTGTTGATGCCAAGTGTGGCCGTCGCATCGCGAAATCCGAAGAGGTTGGACTCGTCGGAGCGTGTGCTCTGAAAGGCGAAGCCCCCAAAGACCTGGTTCTTTTGGCCGAAGGTTTTATCGAGCCGCGTCTGCAAGGCGTCCTGGTGCGCGTTGCTGAGGATCGGTACCTGGTAGTTGTACTGAGTGTTGCCGGCAACGTTGTGCAGGGGATACAGCGCCAGCAGCGCCGCCGCCTGCGGACTTACGCTAACAGTGCCGGTCGCCAGTTTGCCGCTGCGCTGGTCCAGGTTTGGCACCAGGCCGGAGTCGATGCTCGCAATGCGGTCGCGTGTCCATTGATAGGCCACAAAGAAGTTGGGTCCGCGCGGCATCAGGTGGGGAATGCGGATGGGACCGCCGAGCGTCGCAATCGCCGTCACCTTGTTATACGCGGAGCCCGGCGTGTCGAGGCCCGTCAAGGAATAGGGCCGCGCATCCAGCGCCGAGTTATCGAAGATAACGCCAAGCCCGCCCGTGTACAGGCTCTTGCTGCCCTTGCGCGTATTGCCAAACGCAGCCGCCATGGTGAACTGCGATGTGGCCGCATTGTTGACGCTGCCGTTGACGAGGAAACCATCCGACGACTGCTGCGCCGGCTCATCGTTCGCTCGCATCGGCTCAGCGGGAGCGAGATCCTTCGGCGCGTCACTCTTCTGTGGAGCGTTCGGCAGGGCAGCGTTCAGCACCTGCGCAGGCGCCACCTTTATGGCCTTCGTCTGCGCCACGATCTCATCGAGCGAGAGCATCTTCAGCTCCCATTTCGCTGCGGGGGCGCTGGGCGCGATGGTCACCTGCCGCTGCAACGTGGCAAATCCGGTCATCGCCACTTCGAGCTTCCACACGCCGTCCGGCAGATCGGCGAAGACGTAGTTGCCGTCGCGATCAGAGATGGCCGTGATGGTCTTGCCGCCTTGCGTAGCCGTCACCACCGCGCCGGGGACGGGCAGGCCGTTGAAGCTCACCTGCCCATGATGCTCGGCCGCCACGGCTACGCTGCATGCGCCCAGGCACGCCAACATAACCAGGTGACGAAGAGTGCTGCTCAGCCGTCGTCCCATCGAGCCCGGTTCCCCTTGTCTATTCACTACCATCGCAGGGTCAGTTTTCCGAAGGACGTTCGACGGAGTCGATGACCAGCGTCTGCACTTCGCCCTTGGTGCTCTGCAGCCGCAATCCCAGCTGCTCCTGCAGTGCCGTGAAGACCGACGGCCCTGCTTCAGCGTCTGCATCCCCACCGGGGCCATTGTGTTCTTCGGGCGTCCACTTCAGGTCAAAATCGTACTCGTGATCGAGGCCCGTTTTATCGATAACGGTGCGGTGCACGATAGACGATAGCCGGGTGGCCAACCCGGAAAGCCCGATGCCCTGGCCCGAAAATTCTCCCGGACGCATCGTCATCATGCCAGCCTTCCTGGCGCCAGCGGACGGGGGCTCGTCCGGATTCGGTGGAGGTATTTTGGACTCGGTCAGCTTTGGCCCGCCCTTGGCTACCACCAGTTCGTAGATCGGCAGCACCT
Organism: uncultured Acidobacteriota bacterium; assembly: GCA_903873705.1. Lineage (GTDB taxonomy): Bacteria > Acidobacteriota > Terriglobia > Terriglobales > Acidobacteriaceae > Granulicella. The sequence continues at coordinate 71,247 of CAIQPK010000048.1, read as the reverse complement.
TCGCCTCGATGTGTACCTTCAGCTTGAAACGGTCCGCCAGCACTGGGCGTAGCATCGCTTCGCGCTGCTCGCCGGTCAAGCTTTTCATCAACGCCGCGTCCGGTGAGGTGATCTTCGCATCGATATCGAAGCCGACCGAATCCACCCACGCCGGCCCGCCCGACACCAGGTCCTGCTTGATGCCGTACGCATTGGCGATCAACACCTTGAGCGGAATGTTTGAGGACTCGAAACCATCCGGCTTGCCCTTGATCATCATGCGGTGATCGCCGGACTTGTTCTCCTTCACTGAAGCGACGTCGAACTCCGGGAGTTTTACATCAGCAGCCGCCTTCGCAGACGGAGCGGACGCAGCGCCTGGTGCCTGCTGCGCGATGGCGCCGGTTGCGCAAATCATGACGCCAGCCAATAGCACCAGCGAACTCTTCCATGCATCCTGTCTAAGCATCCGATCACCTTCCTTGCCTGTTGAATAATGCCTTACAAAAGCCGCGGCCAATGCCGTCTGCTGCTGCTAATTCTGCGAGGGCTTTTCCACGTGATCCAACACCATCACGTCGACCTGTACCTTCTTCGCTTCCAGCCGGAGACCCAGTTGCTGCTGAATAGCCTCGAAGAGATTGGGTGCGGGCTCGGCTTTATCGTCACTGGACGGCGGGACTGGTGGATGCCCGTGGAACTGGGAGTCGTCCGGCGTAAACTTCACGCTGAAATCGAAGCGTCCCGCGATGCCGGTCTCGTCAATCACGGGCCGGTCCAGCACCGGCGACTGCAGGAAGCCGGTGAAGTCGCTCATGTTGGCATTGCGCAGTAGCAGTGAAAGTCCGTCGCTCCCGCCCTGGATGCCGATGCCCGGCAACGGCCCGTTGAGCTGTGTCGGCGAGAGCTTCTGCCCGGTCTTGGAGATCGAGAGCACAAAGGCGGGTAGCTCGCGCTTTTCGTTGTGAAATTTGAGCTGAAAGCGTTCGGCGAGCAGCTTGCGAATCATGTTGCGGAGCTGCTGGGGGCTCGGGATGCCCTCGACATCGGGCACTGCGGCGATGTCATAGCGGTCTTTCTCCGCCCAGTCCGGGCCACCGATAATCTGCTTGGCCTGCACGCCGTAGGCAAACTCCATCAGATCGATCAACGATGAGGCTCGTGTGGCAAAGTTGCGCCCGCGCACCGTCAGACCCTGCATATTGGTCGCGCCGGAGTTGTTCGGTTTGATGGTCGCTACATCGAACGACGGGTCAGCGTCGGCGGCCATCATCTTCGGCGGCGCGGGCGGCGGTGGAATCTCCCACGCCGTCTCCTTGGTGGCGCGCACCAGGTTCAGCGGCAAGGCCTGCGTCCCTTGCGTCGATGTTCCCTCGATGGCATTGCCGTCGGCGCTCATTTTGCCCGTATAGCGCAGGCTGATCAGGCTCACGGTGCAGGTGACTGCCGTGCCCTCCTGGGTAACCTCGGAGGCCTTGATCGGCTGGCCGCCCTGGTCGATGCTGTACATGGTTGCGTTGAGCTTACCGTCGGCCTTTGCCACCGTCAGGATGATGCGCAGGTCCTTCTCCGCGTGCAGCGTTCCCTGCCATGTTCCGGTGAAATCCTGCGCTCGCAGAACACTGCCGCTCAGTGCGATAAACGCCGCGATGCCCAGCATCAGCTTCTTCATCAAACTCTCCTCAATCTGTTGCCGAGTAGGCAGACAATTGCCGCTGAATGCGACGGAAATACTGCAAAAATTAGTGGCCGATGCGCTGTAGACGCAGGGAACAGTTCTTTCGGTAGCGGTGATTTACGTTTTCGGGAGGGAAATTGTTCCTCAAATGGCCGGAAATCGCATCCGTGACCGGGAATGTCCGCTATGCCTTGCGGCCTGGCGCCAGTGAAACTACAGGCTTTATGCCCAACTACAGTACGATGACAGTGAGACATTCAGCCAGGCGGCCCCATCTGCCTCGTAACGTCTGGAGCGTTGAATACAGAGATGGTGGGCATCGCGCTTCGCAGTTTTTGCAACGAATTAGTCATCACCCAGGGTTGAGGCTGAATGCGGCACAAGATGGTTACTGGTAGCGGAGAAGCGGCCCGTTGAAGATCCTCGTCACGGGCGGAGCGGGTTATGTTGGCGGCAGCGTCGCGGCCATCCTGGTCGAGCGCGGCCATTGCGTTACCGTACTCGATAATCTCTGCCGCAGCACGCGGAGCCAGGTGCCTCCGGGCGTCGCCTTCGTCGAAGCCGACATCGCTGACCGCACCAAGGTCGAGGCACTGCTTCGCGACCTACAGCCCGACAGCGTCATGCACTTCGCCGCCCTGATCGAAGCCGGCGAATCGATGCAGCGGCCCGAGGCCTACTTCCGCAATAACACCGCGTCCACGCTCTCGCTGCTCGAAAGCATGCTCGCCGCCAACGTCCGGCGTCTCGTCTTTTCTTCGACCGCTGCTGTTTACGGCGAGCCAAAGTCCACGCCGATCGAAGAGAGCGCTGAGCTGGCGCCGTCGAATGCTTATGGCGAGTCGAAGCTCCTGGTCGAACACATGCTGCAGTGGTTCCACCGCGTCCACGGTCTGCGTTATGCCTCGCTGCGTTACTTCAATGTGGGCGGTGCTTTGCCGTCCCGCGGAGAAGCCCACGATCCTGAAACCCACCTGATCCCGTTGATCCTCGACGTCGCGCTCGGCCGGCGCAAGAGCATCGCCATCTACGGCGACGACTATCCGACCCCCGACGGCACCTGCGTCCGCGACTACGTCCACATCAAGGACCTCGCAGAAGCTCACATTCTTGCGCTGAATGCCCTGGACGCGCACACCCGCATGATCCTCAACCTCGGCAACGGCAGCGGCTTCTCCGTGAAGGAAGTGATTGAGGCCGCGCGTGTGGTCACCGGCCATCCGATCCCCGTGGTCATCGAAGGCCGCCGCGCCGGCGACCCGGTACGCCTGGTCGCCAGCTCGGAGCAAGCGCGCAGCATACTCGGCTGGCAGCCCCAGCACTCGGAGCTGAACGAGATCATCGCCAGTGCATGGGAGTGGCACCAGCAGCGCTACTCCCGGCCCTGACCGTCAATCCTGCGAAGACTTTTTACGAACGCGGCCGCCACGTATCATGGAGATAACGTTTAGCCGGTTTCAAGGTCTGTGATGATGCTTCGGCCGTAATCCCGCCTGACCGCATTGCGCTTGTGAGCCATGACCAGTCGCCGATTCCATCCCACCTATACCGTTCTCCTCGTCGCCGGCACATTCTTCATGGAGAACCTCGACGGCACGGTGATCGTCACCGCGCTGCCGCAGATGGCGAAGGCCTTTCACGTTGATGCCATCAACCTCAACGTGGGCATGACAGCCTACCTGCTGGCGCTGGCGATCTTCATCCCCATCAGCGGCTGGGTGGCCGACCGCATGGGCGCGCGCACCGTCTTCCTTTCCGCCATCAGCCTCTTTACCTTTGCCTCGCTCATCTGCGGCATCACTCACACACTCCCCGCGTTTCTTGCGGCCCGCGTACTACAGGGGGTTGGTGGAGCGATGATGGTGCCGGTCGGCCGCCTGGTCGTCCTCCGCAACACCGAGAAAAGCGACCTGGTGCGGGCGCTGGCGTATGTGGCGTGGCCCGGCCTGCTCGCGCCGGTGCTCGGTCCTCCCATTGGCGGCTTCATCACGTCGTACCTCAACTGGCGATGGATCTTCTACCTCAACCTGCCGCTCGGCATCATCGCCCTGCTGCTGGCGCGGCTGCTCATCGATAACGACAAAGAGCACGAGACCCGGAGCTTCGACTGGAAGACGTTCCTCTGCTTTGGCGGGGCCTGCACGGCATTTCTGTACGCCCTCGAAGCCTGCGGCGTCGACCATCCGGACTACGCGCGCGCCGGCCTGTCGCTGGCGCTTTCGGCCGTGCTGGCCTGGCTTGCCCTGCGCTTTTCGCGGACGTCATCCTCGCCACTGATCGATCTCGAATCTTTCAAAATCAAGACGTACGCCAGCAGCATGAGCGGCGGTTCAGCAGCGCGCGTCGCGATCAGCGTGGCGCCGTTCCTGCTCCCGCTCATGTTCGAGTCGGCGTTCCACATGACCGAGTTCCAGGCCGGCAGCTACCTGCTGGCGCTGTTTGCCGGCAACTTCATGCTGAAGTTCTTCACCACCCGACTGCTGCGCCACTTCCGCTTCAAGGCGATCCTCGTCGGCAACGGCCTGCTGGTCGGCGTCACGTCGCTGCTCTTTTGCGTGCTGACGCCCACCACGCCGAAACTGATCATCCTCGGCATCCTCTTCATCTCAGGACTGACTCGCTCCATGCAGTTCACCGCGGTCTATACGCTGGCGTTTGCCGATGTTCCCAAGCAGCGTCTGTCCGCTGCCAACAGCTTCTTCAGCGCGATGGTGCAGCTCTCCATGAGCATGGGCATCGCCGTTGGCGCGCTCGCCATGCACGCGGCCACGTTCCTTCACGGCCGGTCTAACGAGACGGCCACGCTGGCCGACTTTCACCTGGCCTTCCTCTTCACCGCCAGCCTGTCGCTCTTCGCCGTTGTCGACGCGCTGTTTCTCGCGCCCAATGCAGGCGACCACCTGCTGGAGACAACGCTCGCTCGCTGAGGTTGCGGCGGTGAAGGTATGGGCGACGTCCTACTGCGGACGCCGAAATCGGCCAACCAGAATGCCAATACCCAGGACGTGCCCATCCATGGCCGCCTCCACGTCCTTGCGCGACGCGTCTGGCGGTAGGCTGAGTTTGCTGTCGAGCGCTACCAACTCAAACGTGTAGTGGTGATAAGGCCCGTTCGCTCCCGCCGCCATGCCCATGTAGCCGACGTTCCTGCGGAAATTCAGACCTTGCGTCGTTCCGTCCGCGAGTGCTGCCTGCCCGGCCGGCACGCCTTCAGGCAGGCTGTGTGTTGCGGCTGGAATATTGAAGGCCATCCAGTGCAGGATATTGGACGTCGACTTCATCACCGGCGCATCGGGATCGAAGAGGAAGAGCACGTAGCTCACTGTGCCGGCCGGAGTGTTCGTCCATGCCAGGGGCGGAGAAACAGCCGTGCCGGCCGGCGAAGACTGTGTGTACTTGTTGGGAATGATGCCGCCATCTTCAAAAGCCGTTGTGGTGAGCGTCAGCCCAGGCGGGCGAGTGGCAGGGGCTGCCGGCGTTTGCGCTAAGGCACTCCACGACGAAAGTGCCCATGCGGCCAGCGCCATTCTCAATGCGGTCTTCATCATTCTTTCTCCTGACTCAAATGCAACGTCCAGGTCGACACAAGTGTGATGTGCGACCCATGATTCCGTGTGGTACGATTATAATCGTATATTATCGTTATAGGAATAATTTGAATGATCAAAGCGCTTCTGGGATTAAACCTTACTGTTCTGACTTTCGCCATCTCTTATGCCGCGCTTCAAGACGATGCACGGCCGGAGGCAGGCCTTTACACCGCCGCGCAGTCGCAACGCGGTAATGTCATCTACGCCAAACGTTGCGCCGCCTGCCACGGTCAGGACCTCGCTGGCGGCGACCCTATTCCCGCCCTGGCGTCGCCGGACTTCCTCGCGAAATACAGCGGCCGGTCGCTCTCCGTTTTATTCGACCGTATCGGCAACACCATGCCAGCTGACGCACCCGGATCGCTTACACCCGCCGAAACGGTAGAGATCGTCGCCTTCATCCTCAAGGCCAACCAGTACCCCGCTGGCGCCACCTGCCTCCCCTCAGACGCCCCTGCACTCGAGAAGCTGGTCCTCCCCAAAATATCGGCTCATTAGCTGGCGTTCAAACGCCCGGCACGCACGCCTCGTCCTGATGCTGGAGCTCCACCAGCTCAATCGGCAGCATGTCCTGCCCCATCAGCCAGCAGATCCGCCGTCCGGCAAACGCCACAGCCGGTTTGGGATCGGAGATCAGCTTCATTCCCGTGCTCTCCAGATGGAGTATCGCCGCTTCCAGCTCACGTGTCGCATAGCAGAGATGGTTCAGCGGACCGCCGCGCTTGACGGCCCCGGCCAGCTTGCTTTCCGGCCCATCGGGCGCCACGACTTCCAGGTAGGTCGCTTGGCCCGCGAGTTGCAGGAACTGCACCAGTGCGGTTTGCAGCGGGTCATGAATGATGCCGGTGACCGCGGCGTAGCCAAAACGCGCCACGTACATCGCGGCGACGGGCCCGATCTCCCGGGCGGCGTAGCCGACATGGTGCAGGCGAAAATTCTGGGGCAGGCTCATGTTCTCCCTTCAGGATCCTACAATCATCGCAGGAGCACTTCGCGCTCGCCCCTTTTCGGCAGCGCCGCGCGCCAACGAATCCATGCCAACCGCAGCAGCCCAACGCCGTTCCGACGCCCTCGCTATCTTTCACACCGCCATGGCGCAGGCCACGGTGGCAGCGGCGGTCGCGCGCCAGGTGCATTGCGATCAGAACATCCTGTATGCGGGAGGAATCGCGTACGATCTCAGCCGTTACAGTGAAGTCTGCATCATCTCCATTGGCAAAGCCGGCGCCACGCTCTTCGACGCCATCGATGTGCTGCTGCCCAGCGGCCTTGCTCGTTGCGCCATGGTGTGTGCGCCGTCGCCGCCGCAGCGGGTCGGCGAGCATCTGCAGTACTTCGCTGGAGGACACCCGGAGCCTAACGGCGCCTCGCTCGCCGCTGCGCGGGCCGCACTGGATGCCGTCCGCGCCTGCGCTTCCGACGCGCTGGTGCTGCTGCTCATCTCCGGCGGAGCGTCTGCCATGTGTGAGCTGCCGCTCTCGGACACCGTCTCCCTTGACGACCTCATCGCGCTCAACCGGCTCCTCATCGGCTCGGGAGCATCTATTGCCGAGATCAATGCTGTCCGGAAGCACTTTTCGCGCATCAAGGGCGGCCGTCTCGCCCTGGCGGCAGGTGAGCGCGACAAGCTCACGCTGCTCATCTCCGACGTCCCCGACACGGCGCTTGATGCGCTCGGTTCCGGCCCCAGCCTCCCCGATACGAGCACGGTTGCCGACTGCCTCGCCGTCCTCGACCGCTTCGGCCTCCTCCAGCGCCTTCCCCCATCGTTCCGCGCACTGATCGACGCCGGCCTGGAGGAAACTCCCAAAGCAGACGCGCCGGCTTTCCGCAACGCTCACGCCGCCGTGCTGCTGGGGAACGCCACCATCCTGGAAGAAGCCGCCCGCGCCGCAACAGCCCTCGGCTATGTCGTGACGGTCGACAATTCCTGCGACGACCAGGAGTACCGGGCAGCGGCCGACTACCTCCTGGGTCGCCTTGCGGCCCTGCAGGGCGAGGCGGACCGGGTTTGCCTGCTTTCCGGCGGTGAGGTAACAGTACTTTTGCCTGACTCGCCCGGAGTCGGCGGCCGTAATCAGCAGTTTTGCCTGCACTGCGCCGCAGTGGCGATGCCGCCCAACGTTACCATTCTCAGCGCGGGTACAGACGGCATCGATGGTCACAGCGACGCGGCTGGCGCCGTCGTCGACGCGACGACCCAGCCCCGGGGACGTGGACTCGGCTTCGCCATGCAGCCTCATCTCGACCGCTGCGATGCCGGAACCTATCTGGCGGCGGTCGGGGACACGATCGTTACCGGCCCCACGGGCAACAATCTGCGGGACGTCCGGATACTCCTGTCGAATCGCGCTGAGCATTAATCTCGCAATGCGATATGTTCGGTGTCGGAAGCGCTTGCGTGGGCGTCAGAGTCACGGTAAATATCTTTGATTGGCGAGACTTCGAGGTGATCGTCCGAAAATCGCACACCCTTGGGGTCTGAATGGCGACCTGCAACGTCTAGAATCCCATACGCAGGGTTGACAGCTCTATTTTCAGTCCGGCGACGCGCTGCGTCGCCGCGGTTCACCCTGCTAACGCGCTCGCCCGGTAAGAGGAGTATCGATGTGGATTGTCAGTCTCGCCCTTAGGAGACCCTACACGTTCGTCGTGATGTCCCTGCTCCTGTTTATTCTGGGCCCCGTAGTGGTAATGAGAACCCCGGTCGATATCTTTCCGACGATCGACATCCCTGTCGTTTCAGTGGTCTGGGGCTACGCCGGCCTCTCCCCTGAGCAGCTCAGCGAGCGCCTCACCACCAACTTCGAGCGCAGCCTTACCACCACCGTCAACGATATCGATCACACCGAGTCTCAGACCGTCAACGGCAACTCGGTCGTCAAGATTTATTTCCAGCCGAACGTCAACATCACCCAGGCCGTCGCCCAGGTAACGGCGAACGCGCAGTCGGTCCTGCGCCAATTTCCGCAGGGAACCAATCCGCCCAACGTCCTGCAGTTCAACGCTTCCAACGTTCCCATCCTGCAATTAGCGATGTCCGGCAAAGGGCTCTCCGAGCAGCAGTTGTTCGATTACGGCCAGAACACGGTACGCCTTCGCCTGGCCACGGTGCAGGGCGCGGCCCTCGGGGCTCCAGCCGGCGGCAAGTCGCGCACCGTGATGGTGGACCTGAACACCCAGAAGCTGCAGCAGTACGGACTGTCTTCTGCGGACGTCGTTGCCGCCATGGGTCAGCAGAACCTGATCCTTCCTGCCGGGACAGTGAAGATGGGCAACTTTGAGTACCAGGTGGAAACCAACAGCGCGCCCACCACGATCGAGGCGCTCGGCAACCTGCCCATCCGCACCATCAACGGCTCCACAACTTACGTTCACGACGTCGCCAATGTCCGCGACGGCTATCCGCCCCAGACGAACATTGTCCGCGTCGACGGCCAGCGCTCCTCGCTGCTGAGCGTGCAGAAGGTCGGTAACGCCTCCACGCTCGCCATCATCTCGAACGTCCGTGCGGCTATCCCCTTCATCAAATCGCAACTCCCGCCTGAGTTCGAACTCAAGCCCATTGCCGACCAGTCGGTGTTTGTTCGTGGCGCCATCAACGGCGTGGTGCGCGAGGCGGTGATTGCGGCCATCCTGACCGCCGTCATGATCCTGGTCTTTCTGGGCAGCTGGCGCTCCACCGTCATCATCGCCATTTCGATCCCGCTCTCGGTCATTTGTTCGCTGCTGATGCTGGTTGCGCTGGGCGAGACGATCAACATCATGACGCTTGGCGGCCTGGCCCTTGCCGTCGGCATCCTCGTCGACGACGCTACCGTCGCGATCGAAAATATCAATCGCAACATTGAAGAAGGCAAGGAGGTGGAGCAGGCCATCATCGACGGCTCGGCCCAGATTGCCATGCCGGCGTTCGTTTCCACCCTTGCTATCTGCATCGTGTTCGTGCCGATGTTTTTTCTTGGCGGCGTGGCAAAATATCTCTTTGTCCCGCTGGCAGAGGCCGTGGTCTTCGCCATGCTCGCCTCCTACTTCCTCTCGCGGACCATCGTGCCCACGATGGCAAAGTATCTGCTGAAGGGCCATGAGCACGACCGCGCCGACCAGGCCCGCGCCAGCCGCAATCCGTTCAAGCGCTTCCAGATCACCTTCGAGCACTACTTTGAAAAGACTCGCGCCTGGTATCACGGCGTGCTGAACCTGTGCCTGGAGTATCGCAAGGGATTCCTCTTCACGATTGTTGCGTTCTGGGTAATCTCCATCGTTGCGCTCTACCCGTGGCTGGGTCAGGACTTCTTTCCTTCGGTTGACGGCGGCCAGTTCAAGCTGCACGTTCGCGCGCACACCGGCACACGCATTGAAGACACCGCGCGCCTTTGCGATGAGATCGAAGAAGTTATCCGCCAGGAAATTCCGTCTTCGGAACTGGCCGCCATCGTCGACAACATCGGCCTGCCGTACTCGGGCGTTAATCTCTCCTACTCCAACTCCGCTCCCATTGGCACGGGCGATGCCGACATCCTGGTTTCGCTCAACGAGAACCACCGTCCCACGGCCGAGTACACCCACAAACTTCGCGACAAGCTCATATCGCAATTTCCGGGCACCAGTTTTTACTATCTGCCGACTGATATGGTCAGCCAGATTCTGAACTTCGGCCTACCCGCGCAGGTGGACATCCAGGTTGCCGGCACAAAGCTGGAAGCCAACCATGCGCTGGCCGAAAAAATGATGGAAAAGATCAGCCACATTGCGGGCATCACTGACCTGCGCATCCAGCAGCCGTTCAATCTGCCCAAGTTCACGATTGCTGTTGACCGTATCCGCGCCCAGCAGGTGGGCTTCAACCAGCGCGATGTGGCGCAGGACATCCTGGTCGGCCTCAGCGGCAGCTTCCAGACGACGCCCACCTTCTTCCTCGATCCGCGCAACCACGTCAGCTACAACGTGGTCGTCTCCACGCCGCAATCCGGCGTACAAAACCTGCAGCAGTTGCAGAGCTTTCCGATTTCGACGAGCGGTTCCACGCATGATCCGCAGATCCTGGGCAACATCGCCACCTTCACGCGCGGCGTCGAGCAGGGAACTGTCAGCCACTACGACGCACAGCCCGTGATCGATATCTATGGCGCGGTAGAAGGTACCGATCTCGCCAGCGTGTCAAAGAAGATCGACGTGATCCAGAAAGAAGCCGAGGAGCACATGCCGCGGGGAACGCGCATCTCGGTTCGCGGCCAGATTGAGACGATGCAGACCTCCTTCGTGGGGCTTGCCTTCGGTCTCCTTGGATCGATTCTGCTGGTGTATGCGCTCATCGTGGTCAACTTCCAAAGCTGGCTTGACCCCTTCATCATCATCTCGGCGCTGCCCGGAGCCCTGGCCGGAATTGTGTGGATGCTCTTCATCACCGGGACGCACATCAGCGTCCCCGCACTTACCGGTTCCATCATGTGCGTCGGCGTGGCGACAGCCAACTCCATCCTCGTAGTCACGTTTGCCAAGGAACAACTGGAGTCCGGTTTGAGTGCGACGGAAGCGGCGCTATCGGCGGGCTTCACTCGCTTCCGCCCAGTCGTGATGACCGCGTTGGCGATGATGATCGGCATGGTGCCCATGGCCCTTGGGCTGGGCGAGGGCGGCGAGCAGAATGCCCCTCTCGGACGTGCCGTCATCGGCGGCTTGTTGCTGGCCACCTTCGGTACGCTGACCTTTGTGCCCGTGTTCTTCGCGGTCATGCACCGCCGTGACCACCCCGTACCGACGACTGCAGAGCCCATCAACGAGGCGCACGCATGAGTTCAACCACTTTCAGTACGGCTGCCTTTGGAGCGCCGGTAGTATCAAGGGAGACAGGCCGATGAACGCCGACAATCACACTACCGGAGTACCCGATCTGGACGCCATCGTGCCTTCGCGCCACGTGGCCGTCCATGGGTCCGATCAACTGCAGAACGAGCCCCGGGTTTCCCGCGGCGCGCTTCTCCTGCTGGTCGTCGTGGTGCTCATTATCGCCGTCGTGGTGGCCGTGTTCGGCATGTTACGGCGCAAGCATCAGGCGGCTGAACTCACCCACTACACTGAAGCCAACGCCGCTCCTGCGGTTGCCGTCGAGATGCCCGTTCTGGCGCAATCGGCGCGCGAAATCGTACTTCCCGGCAATATGCAGGCCTTCGCCCTGGCGCCCATCTACGCTCGGACTACGGGCTACGTGAAGGCCTGGTATCACGACATCGGAACCCACGTGAAGAAGGGCGAGCTGCTCGCCGTCATCGAAACCCCCGAGCTCGATCAGCAACTTGCCGCCGCCCGCGCCGACCTTGCCACGGCGGAGAGCAACGCTGCGCTGGCCAAGACCACCGCCGCCCGCTACCAGGACCTGATCGCCAAAAACGCCGTTTCTCAGCAGGACACCGATAACGCGGTCACCCAACTGCAGGCCCGCAACACGGCCGTGAACGGTGCACAGGCCAACGTCCGCCGCCTCGAGGAGCTGCAATCCTTCGAGCGCATTACGGCCCCCTTTGACGGCGTCGTCACGGCCCGCAATATTGAAGTCGGCCAGCTCATTTCGGCTGCCGGAAGCACCGTCACAGCGGGTGCCGGCATCGTTTCCGGCAATCGCCAGATATTTGATATCTCCGACACGCGCCGCCTGCGCGTCTTCGTCAACGTTCCGCAGGTGTACTCGCCCGATGCCAAGAACGGCGTCACCGCCACGCTCACCCTGCCGCAGTACGCGGGGCGCACCTTCCAGGGCAAGCTCGTCCGTTCCTCCAACGCCATTGACCCCGCCACGCGCACACTGCTCGCTGAAGTCGACGTCGACAACAGCACCGGCGAGCTGCTCCCGGGCAGCTACACGGAAGTCCACCTCCACACCGCCAACGGTGCGCCGGCGTTGATTGTTCCGGTGAGCGCGCTCATCCTCGAGCCGGATGGCTTGCGCCTCGGCACCGTCGATAAGAACAACGTTGCCCACATGCTGCGCGTAACCGCTGGCCGCGACACTGGCACCACGGTGGAAATCCTGAGTGGCCTCAAGCCCAATCAGGCCGTCATCTCCAATCCGCCGGACTCGCTGAACGATGGTGAGAAAGTTCGCGTCGTCTCCACCGGCAAAGGCAAGGGCGGCGCCAAGGCAGCAGCCAAAACGGGGACCGACGAATGACACGCCCTTCCATGGCAGCGGCCGCTGCATTGCTCGCGGCCCTGGCGCTCGGCGGTTGCAAGACCGTCGGCCCCAACTACCAGGCGCCCGCCGCGCCCGTTCCACCCGCGTTCAGCGCTGAAGGCCAGAACGGTACCTGGACCGCCGCCACTCCGGCCGACACAGCCGACCGCGGCTCGTGGTGGACCATTTACGGTGACGCTGAACTCAATGACCTCGAGCAGCGCTGCGCCACCGCCAACCAGAACATCGCCGCCGCCCTCAAGGCCTACGAGCAGGCGCACGACGCCGTCCGCGTCTCCCGCTCGGCACTCTTTCCCACCATCGCCATCGGCGCCGGCGTCAGCCAGGAGCGCATCTCTAACTCCCGTCCCCTGCACGGCCTGAACCCCCTGCAGGACGACTCCGATTTCCTGCTCCCCATCAACATTTCCTGGGCGCCTGATCTCTGGGGTGGCGTCCGCCGCCAGATCGAGTCCAGCACCACCGCCGCGCAGGCGAGTGCCGCCGACCTCGCCAACACACGCCTCGCTCTGCAAGGCACCCTCGCCATCATCTTCTTCCAGCTCCGCGGCATCGACCTTCAGTCCCAGCTGCTGCGCAACACCATCGACGCCTACTCCCAGGCCCTGCAACTCGCGCAGGATCGCCGCCAGGGTGGCCTCGCCTCTGACTCAGACGTTGAGCAGGCGCGCACCCAACTCGAGCAGACCCGTTCGCAGCTCGTTGATCTCGGCGTTGCCCGCGCGCAGTATGAGGACGCCATCGCCGTCCTCATCGGCATCCCCGCCAGCGGCTTTCACCTGGCCGAGCGCCCGCTGGCCGGCGACCCACCCGGCGTCCCCACCGGCATCCCCTCCGAGCTCCTGCAGCGCCGACCGGACATCGCCGCCGCTGAGCGCCGCGTAGCCGCCACCAACGCCCAGATCGGCGTCGCGCAGGCCGCGTTCTACCCCAGCTTTTCCATCGGCGGAGCTACCGGGATCGAAACCGACCTCATCAGCCGCGTCTTCAATGCAGGCAGCGCTTTCTGGAACGTGGGCGGCGCTGCAAGCCAGACTCTTTACGATGCCGGCCGCCGCCGCGCACGCTACGATATCGCCGTCGCCCAGCGCGATCAGGCCACCGCACTCTACCGCCAGCAGGTCCTCTCCGCTTTTCGCGACGTCGAAGACCAGCTCCAGGCGCTCCGCATTCTGCAGGACGAAGCCGCGATCACCGCCCGCGCGGTCGCTTCCGCCAGGCGCAGCACGGAGCTCTCCACCCTGCGCTACAAAGGTGGTCTCGCCACCTATCTCGAAGTCATCACCAACCAGGCCATCGAGCTCAACAACGAGCGGACCGCCGCCGCGCTGGTCTCGCGCCGCATCATCGCCAGCGCCCAACTGCAGATGGCCCTCGGCGGCGGATGGAATGTAACCCAGCTACCCCGCAACTAATCGCGAAGCAGCCGGCTTACAGATACCACGGAATATTCACCACCACGATCCGCTGATTGCCCTTCAACAGCAGCAGCAGCTTCAGCAGCTGCACGCGCTGGTTGTGCAGCGCATTCTCCCACCAGTGCTTCACCACCAGCTCCGGCAGCAGCACGGCCACCTTGCGTCCGGGGTTCGCTGCTTCGAGCTCGAGAATGTAGTCCATCAGCGGCGAAACGATGAAGCGGAAGCTCGAGCAGATGTTGATCAGCTGCGGCACGGCCAGTCCCTGCTCGCGAATCGGCTTCACGATCAGCTCGTCCCACACAAACGCCACGCCTTCGTCCGGCGCGGCGTCTTCCGGGTGAACATGCACCACGCGGATATCGCCAGAAAGCAGCAACCCGAAGCGCAGCGCCTTTTCGGCAATCTTGTCCCATCCCGCCATCGGGATCACTACCAGAGGCTCTTCAAGATTCGTCAGCCGGATCGGCTGCTTCTCCGCCATCTCGCTCTTCACCCGTACGTAGTGGCGCTTCACCGTAAGCATGATCCAGATCAAAGCCGGCATCAGCAGCGCGGTAAGCCACGCGCCCGAGGTGAATTTCGTAATCAGAACGATCACGGTCGTCACGCCCGTTGCCACGGCTCCTGTACCGTTCACCGCCATGTGCCACATTCGGCCCTTGTGTGGCGGAGACTTTTTCCAGTGCACCACCATTCCTGCCTGGCTCAGCGTAAAGGCCAGGAACGCGCCAATGGCGTACAGGGGAATCAAGCGGTCGGTCACGCCGTCGAACAGGATCAGGATGATCGCCGTGAAGGCCGTCAGTGCATAGATGCCGTGCGAAAACAGCAGTCGCCGTCCGCGTACGATGAAGACGTGCGGCAGATAGTCATGGCTGGCAATGGCGCGAGCCAGGCGAGGAAAGTCCGCGAACGCCGTGTTGGCACTCAGCGCCAGCGCCAGCAGCACGGTTCCCATGGTGGCAAAGTAAAACCACCCGCGCCCAAATACTGCCGACACCAGCAAGCTCAGCAAGCTCTGGTAATGAGGATTGTCCGGCTCCATCGCCATGATGCCGTACGACCGCGCGAGATAAGTGATACCGAACAGCAGCACCATCAGGATGCCGATGATCACCGTCAGCGTCTGCTGCGCTTTCTTCGCGCGCGGCTCACCGAAGGCCATAACGCCGTTCGAAACTGCCTCCACGCCCGTCATCGCCGCGCAGCCATTGGAGAACGCCTTCAACAGCAGCCAAAGCCCCAGGTAACCCACGGTCGCCGTCGTCGGCGCCGGCAGCGTGTACAGCGACACGGGATGCCCGCCCGCCAATACACTCTTGTAAACGCCCACGCCGATCAGCGCCAGCAGCGATCCTACGAACAGGAACGTCGGCGCAATGAAGGCCGCTCCCGTATCGCGCACGCCGCGCATGTTCACCAGCGCCAGCAGGCCCAGAATCACCAGGCAGATCAGCAGTGTATGCGGCAGCAGCCGGGGCACGGCGGAGGTCAGCGCCGTCACGCCGGCCGAGATCCCCACCGCCGCGGTCAGAATGTAGTCAATCATCAAAGCGGCTGCGGCAATCAACCCCGCTCGCTCGCCCAGGTTCTCCGTTGCGACCGTGTACGAACCGCCGCCGTGCGGATAAGCCGCAATCGTCTGCCGATAGCTGAAGTACACAATGGTCAGCAGCACCAGGATCGACGAAACGATTGGCAGCCCATAGCGAATGCCAAAGATGCCCAGCGGAATCAGCAGCGCCATCGTGGCTTCGGGGCCATACGCGGCGCTGGTCAGGCCATCGAGGCCAAAGATAGGAATGCCGGCAGCAACGCCAATATGCTCGCCGCGCTCTTCACTGGTCGCGAGCGGCTTCCCGAACAGAACATCCGTAATCGACATGCACTTCCATCCTTACGGGCGCACGTCTACCTTCACCTGCTGGAGCAGATGCTGGATGGCGAAACACTCCCGGGCTCGATCTGGAGGAAAGCACCCGGGATTCGCCGAACAGAAAAAGGTCATTGTGGCCTTCATCCATTCGAATTCCCAGGGGCATAAACAAGCCGTAAGGAAGCCGTTAAAAAGTCGTAAGTTTTTCCCGCAACGCCCTTTGTTCACAAGGGCGTTTCCACCCTACCGCTCTATGCTGGCCTTCGCCGGCATACCGAGTTTGCTGTGCAACTCCTCGGCCGCCTGCGCCACGTCGTGCTGAAACTTCGGCGTAGACAGCATGTAGCCAAACACCGCGTACGCCAGCATCCGGCTTGCTTCCACATCGCCATGACGATGCACCCCGCACACCATGCGGTTATGCGCATAGTCATCGGCCCGCGCCATGATCGCCGCGCGCTTCTCCGGCATCATCTCGGCCAGCGTCAGCGCTTCCAGGTAGCCGGTGAGCGCATGGCCGCTCGGGTACGAGTCCGGAATCTCCTTCAGCGCGCACACCGGATGCAGCGTCTTGTCTTCCTGGTAGGGCCGCGGCAGGTGAAAGTACAGCTTCGCCTGCGCGCCCGCCACGCTCTGCTCGTTCTTCACGTGCATCCCGACGGCCGCGGTGATCGGCAGCGCTTCCGGCGTAAACCCCGCCCCAAACACCGTTCTGTAAGCAAAGATGTCTTCGCCTGCTTCGTCTGCCCGGGCTGCGGCTATCTGCGCCGGCGTCCGTGTCTTCTCCAGGCGATGCAGTTCCGCCAGCTCGCGTTTGTCCTCCGCCGACCCCACGGCCGCAGGCTCCGGCAGCAGCAGGGCAGCGTTCAACTTCGTGGCGTCAATGTAATAGGCACCTTTTGGCGTCTTGGGCGGCTTGGCTGCGGGAGTTTGCTGGGCATGGGCGTAAACGCAGCACGTCGACAGGAGCAGGACGGGGAGTGCACGGGCAGGCGACATAATTTCAAAATCTATCAATGCCATGTGAACACCGTGTGAACATAACGTCCGGGCGTGACCGCCATCACACCGCGCACAACTCGGTTTGGCTATGCTTGAGCCTCGATTGAAAAGAAGCGTCATCGTATGAAGGAGTATTGAACCCATGGATAACGGCCCATGTTTTACAAAATCCCCGCCAACCTTGCCTCCGAGCTCGAAGAGCTAGACGCCTACATCGAGCGCTTCCGCCGTGGCGATATCGATGCCGCTGCCCTGAAAGTCCGGCGTGTCCCCTTCGGCTGCTACGAGCAGCGCACGGATGGGACCTTCATGGTGCGGATCCGCACCACGGGTGGCGCGCTCACGCCCCACCAGCTTCGCACCATGGCCACTATCTCGGCCCGGTACGGCAATGCTGCCATTCATATCACCACGCGGCAGGAGTTCCAGATCCATGATGTCGCGCTGGAGAACATTCTCCCTGTCATGCGGGAGCTGCTGCTGGTGGGTCTTGCAGCACGGGGCGGCGGTGGAAACACCGTTCGCAACGTCCTGGTCTCGCCGGATGCCGGCGTCGGATTCGATGAAGTCTTCGACCCCAGCCCGTATGCGTTCGCTCTCACCAGCCGCCTGATCGCCGAGCCCGATTCCTGGCTGCTTCCCCGCAAGTTCAAAATCGCGTTCTCCAACTCCGCCGCAGACAGCTCTTACGCCGAGTTCAATGACCTCGGCTTCATGGCGCAGCGGCGCGATGGCGAACGCGGCTTTCGCGTCGTCGTTGCCGGCGGACTGGGCACAAAGCCGGCGGTCGCTAACCTCCTGCACGACTTCATCCCGGCGGACAATGTGTACCTGGTCACCACGGCCATCAAGCGGCTGTTCGATGCCCATGGCAATCGCAAGAATCGCCATGCGGCCCGTCTGCGCTTTCTGTGGTCGACGCTCGGTGAGGAGCGCTTTCGTGAGTTGTACGACGAGCAGTTGCAGCGTGTACGACTGGAAAACCCACCTGCCCTGGAGCTGGAAGAGGTGCCGCAGACGAGCTCTCTCCCCTCGTTCCCTCCCGAGGCAGATCATTCATCCGAATTCGAGCAGTGGAAGCAGCGCTTCGTCGAACTGCAGCGCCAGTCTGGCTTGGTTTCCGTGCTGGTCCCTGTTTTTCTCGGCAATCTGAAGAACGAGTACGCCCTTCGCCTCGCCGACTTCCTCGAGCCCTTCGGAGACTTCGTCCTGCGAGCTCCTTTCGGTCAGAATCTGCGCTTGCGCAACATCCCCGAACGCTATCTCCCCAACGTCTTTCACCTCTTGCGTGAGATCACCGAGCTTTCTACGGGGCCCCGCCTGGTAGCGAACTCCATCTCCTGCACCGGCGCGGACACGTGCAAGCTCGGCATCTGCCTCTCGAAGGGCGCTCTTTCGGCGACAGTCGATCGCCTGAAGGACTCCACGCTGGACCTGCATCAGATCCAGGACTTCCGGCTCAACCTCTCCGGCTGCCCCAATACCTGCGGCCAGCACATGATTGCCGACCTCGGCTTCTTCGGCAATGTGGGCCGGAAAGACCAGCAAATGTTTCCGGCTTATATGGTCGTTGCGGGCGCTGAGATCGGCGAGGGCAAAGCTCGCCTGGCGCGGCAGATTGATCGCGTCAATGCACGGGATCTGCCGGAGTTCGTGCACGAGGTCCTCAAGGTCTGGATCGCGAAGAAAGACAACTACGCTTCGTTCTCCGCTTATATCGATTCCGAGGGCACTGCTGATATCCGCGCCATAGGCGACCGCTTCCGTACTATGCCTGCCTTCACCGACGACCAGCGGTACTACTTCGACTGGGGAGCCGCGGAGCCTTTTTCCCTGGTCGGGAAGGGTATGGGCGAGTGCTCTGCGGGGCTATTCGACCTGATTGAGGTCGACCTCAAGAGTGCCAGGAACCTGCGCGAAGAGCTGCGCTCAGCCGAAACGCAGAATGACGGCGCTCTGTACGCCATCGCCCTGCGCAGTGCGAGGGCACTCCTCATTACGCGCGGCATCGAGGCATCCACCGATCAGGCCGTGTTCGAAAACTTCCGCAAACACTTTGTCATTGCCGGACTCATCGACGCCCGGTTTGAGCCGGTGATCACCACCGCCGCCCAGGGCCCTGGCGGAAGGGGACTCGACGTGTTGGAAGACGAAGTGTTCGACCTTCTTGCTGGGGTCGAAGCTCTCTATCGCAGTATGGACAACTCGCTCCGCTTCGCCGCAGAGGTTCAGCGAGTCTGATGCTGGGTAAGAAGCCGGAAGCGAGGCCCGCGCCCTGCCGGTTGCAACCTTCATCACATACCACGCCCACGCCGAAAGCAAAAAGGGCCGCCCGCAGGCAGCCCTTTCCAACACTTAGAACTAAGAACTAAGAACTTACTGCAGTCCCGGCGTCCCTGCCGCAGCCTCGGGGTTCAGCTTCTGCGCCGCCAGCGTTCCGATCGGCCCCGCCTTACCCTTGGCGTCCTTGTCGGTGTCCTTCAGCTTGGCGTAGATCTTCTTCGCCTCGTCCGGCTTGCCCTGCGACTCGTACATCTCCGCCAGCTGAATCTGCGCCATGCCCGGCGGCACGGTGTTCGAGTTCCCGCTGCCCAGCTCGTTATAAAGTGTCACCGCTTGAGCCTCGCGTCCGCTGCCGCGATAAAGCTGTGCCAGCGCCAGCTTCGCAAGAGCTGCAACGTCGCTGTCCCACGCGCCTGCCACCTGCTTCAGCGCATCCTCAGCCGAATGGTTCTGTCCTTCTTCCATATAGGTCAGGCCAGCAAAGTAACGTGCAATCTTGCCATCCTTGGTCATGCCGTAGTGGTCGGCAACGTCGACAAACTGGGCATTCGCTGCCTTGGCGCGCTCAGCAACCGAGGAAAAGGTCTTGGTGCCGGGAGGAATCGCCTGCCCGGGCGTCGCTACCGGCGCCTGGTAGGTGTGGAGAGCCTCGCCCAGCGCCGTGTTGGCCTGCGCCTCGCGGTGGCTGTAAAGAGCCGCTCCGCCAACGATGGCCAGGATTACCAGCAACACCAGCCCGGCCGTAACAATGGCCGACCGGCGGTTCTGGTTGGCCCACGAAATACCGTGCTCGGTAAGGGTGACAAACTGGTCCTGCTGCTTCAACTCGCGCTTGGTTGCGTTATCCACTGATATCCGTCCGTCCTTCAAAATCCCGCTGAAAATATTGCTGGCGACCCACCGCCACGCATCTTTTTAGTCTATCAGCAGCTAACCCAGCCCCGCGCGCAATATTCCAGCTCTCCTTTTCACCCTCGAATCAGGGCACTTCGCGGCGCGAAGTACATCTTTTGCGGCAGGGTAGTTGCCGGTATCCCTAAAACCCACCAATCCCCAATAAAGATGGTTGCCAAACGTACAAAGATAGGCTTACTATCCGTTTCGCCATCGGTACAGTGCACCTTTTCTGAGTCACGCGCCAGGCGGTCTTGTGTCGTTTATCGACGTTTTATTAGGTTCGGAAGTTTTACCTGACGGAGAGCACTGAAGACTCTCCCAGTTACTGGAGCGAATAGATCATGGCATGGTATGCCTACTGCATCGCAGAACGTAATGCGTTTCCCGAACTAGCCCGCCACCGTCGCCCGATGCCTCTCACTGGAGTCACCGGCCTCTTCGGAAATCAAACTTTCCTCTTTCCTGCGGCCGACCTGGCCGTTGTCGTTTCTGAACATCTGCCTGAAGACGCAGCCCGCCTCACCGGCCCTGAAGCCCAGTCCGCAGCCCGCGACCACGCCCGTGTCATCTCCGGCTGCTTTGCTCAGTCCACGGTTCTCCCCTTCCGCTTCGGCACCACCTTCGACGACGACGATTCGCTTCGCCGTTCGGTCCGTTCCAACCAGCGTCACTTCATGGCCAACGTCGAGCGCCTGCGCGGCATGGCTGAAATGCACCTGAAGGTCCTGGTCGACGACGTCGTCGCCACCCCGCGTGACGCCGACTACCGTCCCCAGACCACCGCCGGACAGATGTATCTCTCCAACCTCCGCGAGTCAGCCAGCCGTCAACGCGAGCGCCAGTCCCGCGCCCGCGCCCTGTCGCTGCAGATGCACCGCATGTTCCTCCCCGTAGCCGAGGAGATCACCTGCAAACGCACCGACTCCGGCAAAATGCTCCTCGACATCGCTCACCTGGTCGAAAAGAAGACCATCGAGCGCTACCAGAACAAGTACAGCACCGCGTCGTTGCAGATGAAGGACTGCGCCATGCAGCTCTCGGGCCCTTGGCCGCCGTACCACTTCGTCCACCGCCACAACGCGACCAGCACCCACGCGTAATCCGCTTTCCAGAAAAGCGAAACGCCCCGGCCAAACCGGGGCGTTTCTGCGTTGCCGATAGCGAACTACGCCGTAGGGCTAACCTGCTTCTTCCGGCTTAACACCAGCGACCGTTTCCGTCGCCGCCCGGAAACATGGTCCACCTTGTTCCAGAACCCCACAAAGTAATCCACCGCCGAAATAATCGACACCGCCGTCATCCAGTAAATCGCCGCCACCGCAATAAAGTGGACGCCGACCGTGTACCAGCCCCACTGCCAGTAATCCCAGCGATGATTCAGGATCGCCGCCACCACCGACACAATCTGGATCACCGTCTTCAGCTTGCCAATCTCGCTGGCCTCAATGGTGAAGCCTTCGCTCGCCGCAATCGACCGCAGCCCGCTCACCAGGAACTCCCGCCCGATCACCAGCACCGCGATCCACGGCGGCACCACGCGCGGGTTATAGGCCACCAGCGCAATGTAGGCGGCGGTCACCATCAGCTTGTCGGCCAGGGGGTCCAGCAACATGCCCAAAGTGGTAATCTGCCCGCGCCGCCGCGCCAGATACCCGTCGACGCCGTCTGTAATGGACGCGAGAATAAAGAGCGCAGACGCAAAAATCTCTTGCTCCCCATGCGTCCCATGCACCGGAAATTTCGGCGAGAGGGCCCATATCAGCAACGGAACGCTTGCGATGCGGCTCAGCGTGATGGAGTTGGGTAGATTCACAGGGAAACCCGTCAGGGAACACTAGCATTTTGACACAGCCAGCGGCTTCCTGGTCATCCTCCTCTGCCGCCAATCGCTTTACACCCGGTCAACAATGCCGATAACGTCAACACACCGCCGTGTTTCCCGGGCCCTCATGCGCTTACGCCAACCCATTCTCGCGCTGCTCCTCACCTCGGCCCTGATCCCCGCCACGGCGCAGACCCACGCCACCACCACCTCCATGACCGACGTCGTCACCCCCATCCACTATGGCGAAATCATCGGTGACGTCGCCAAAGGCTTCGCCGGCCCCGCCGACCCCCTCGACTCCACGCCCCTCGACGGCGGCAACCTCGACTTCCTCATCGACGGCATCGAAGTCTGCTCCTTGCCCTTCATCTCCGGCATCACCCAGACCTGCCCGCCCACCACCGGCGCCGGCTACTCCGCGGGCACCTACGCCCTCAGCGCCACCTACACCGGCAACAGCTACTACGCCCCCTCCTCCTCCCCCGGCTACCCCGTCACCGTGCTCCCGGACGACACGCAAGGCACCCTCGCCACCTCCGGCACGCCCGCCATCTTCGGCTCAACCGTCACGCTCGCCGCCACCTTCACCGCCGCCTTCGCCACCCCCACCGGCACGGTCACGTTCTACGATGGCGCCACACCCATCGGCATCGCCAGTCTCAACGCGACCGGCATAGCCACCTTCAATACCGCAACGCTGGCCGTCGGCACCCACTCACTCACGGCAACCCTCGGCGTCAGCCGCAACTTCAATCCCTCCACCACCTTCGCCATCACCCAGCAGATCGACCCCGCACCCCTCCCCACCACGACAACCCTCACCTCCAGCATCAACCCCTCCATCATCGGCCAGCAGGTCACCTTCATCGCTGCCGTTTCCTCTACCGCCCCCGTCGTTGCCGGCAGCATCACCATCTTCATTGATGGTGCCACGGCGTACATCAGCCCGATCAGCGCCCAGGGCACAGCGGCCTTCGCCATCACCACACTCCCCCTCGGCAACCACAACGTCACCGCCACCTACAGCGGCGCCACCGCGAGCGGCGTCACCTTCACTACCAGCACCTCACCCACGCTCGTCCAGATCGTCAACGCGGTCGGCAACAGCTTCACGTTCACGGCGACTCCCAACCCTATCTCCGTCCCCATCGGCAACACCGCTACCGCCCTCGTCACGGTCAACGACCTCACCGGCTTCACCCAGCCCGTAATCCTCTCCTGCTCCGGTCTCCCGCGCGCCGCCACCTGCCTCTTCTCGAACCCCACCATCCCCGCCGGCGGCGGCTCATCCACGCTCTTCCTCTCCGCCTCCGCTCCCCACGACTGCGACAACAATACCCCCTACTTCATCACCCCCGCCGGCCCCACCACGTGGCTAGCCCTCATCGCCACCGCCACCGCGCTCCTCACCCTTCGCCGCCGCAAACTCCTGGTCCGGGCCCTCGTCATCGCCCTCGCCCTCTGGATCATCCCCGCCCTCAGCGGCTGCGGCCATTGCACTGACCTCGGCGTCCCCCCCGGCACCTACACCTTCACCCTCACCGCCACGTCCACCGGCTCCCCGGTAATCACCAAGACTCAAACCATCACCATGAAAGCCCACCTCTAGCCCACCCCAAAAGCAAATGGGCCGCCCCAAACCTCAGAGCGGCCCACTACTCACTACAATCTACGCTTTACACTCTGCGGTTACGCATACATCCCGCGCTGCTTGGTCGTAAACGCCACGCGATCGATCGCCAGCATATAAGCCGCCGTCCGATTGTTCACCTTGTGCGCCGTCGCATAGCTCAGCACGTCGTCAAAGCTGTCGATCATGATGCGCTCCAGGCGATCGTTTACTTCCTTCTCGCTCCAGAAGTAGCCCATCCGGTCCTGCACCCACTCAAAGTAGCTGGTCGTCACGCCACCGGCGTTGGCAAGAATATCCGGAATTACAAACACCTTCTTGTCCGAAAGAATTTCATCCGCAATCGTCGTCGTCGGCCCATTGGCGCCTTCGCAAAGGATCTTCGCGCGAATGCGCTCGGCATTCTTGCTGGTGATCACGTTTTCGGTCGCCGCCGGAATCAGGATTTCGCAAGGCCGTTCCAGCAGATCGTTCTTGTCCGCTGCATCCGCGCCGTCGAAGCCATTGATCGTCCCGTGCTTGGCGCGATACTCCAGCAGCGCATCGATATTGATGCCGTTCGGGTTATAAAGTCCGCCATCCCACTCTGCGATCCCGATGATGGTGTAGCCCTTGTCCCGCAGCAGCTTCGCCGAGTTCGAGCCCACGTTGCCAAAGCCCTGCACGATCACCCGGCAGCCTTCAACGGACATGCCCAGATGCTTCAGTGCCTGATCGCAGCAAATGCTCACGCCGCGCCCGGTAGCTTCCCGCCGTCCACGCGACCCGCCCATATTCAGCGGCTTGCCCGTCACCACGCTGGTCACCGTCTGCCGCATGTGCATCGAGTAGGTGTCCATGATCCATGCCATGGTCTGCTCATTTGTATTCACGTCGGGAGCAGGCACATCCTTCTCCGGTCCAATGAACTCCATCAGCTCTGCCGTATAGCGCCGCGTCATGCGTTCCAGTTCGCCCTGCGACATCTTCTTCGGGTCGCAGATTACGCCGCCCTTCGCGCCGCCAAACGGAATATTCACGACCGCGCACTTCCACGTCATCCAGCTCGCCAGCGCGCGCACTTCGTCGAGCGACACATCCGGCGCATAGCGTATGCCACCCTTCCCCGGTCCCCGTGCAATCGAGTGCTGCACCCGGTAGCCGGTAAAAACTTCAATCGTGCCGTCGTCCATGCTGACGGGTATGTGAACAATAATTTCGCGGGTCGGGTAGCGCAGCACCTTCTTGATACCTTCATCAAGATTCAGCCGTTCCGCAGCGTCATCAAAGCGCGCAGCCTGTGCTTCCCAGGGGTTGGTTTCTTGCTCGAGCGTGAGCGTGGTCATGCCAGTTCGTTTCCTCTCTGTTACAGGTACAAGTGACTCTCCGGCCATCGCGCATGTCCCTCCAGGAATCTTTCCTCAACACAAACACTGGAGACAGCATAGACCCTTTCGGGGCCCCCTCTCAGAGGCATCTTTGGCCAGGCCGGTCGGTGGCCAAACTCGCTACTATAGGCCTCTCCTCCACCCCTTAGCAACCCATCCAAGTGCCTCTATCGGCACATTGAGATCAACCAATTAGGCCTTGCGCAACCCCCCTCAAATGTGCGCAACTTTCACGCGTTCCCCGCCTCGGAACGTGCCTTTGCCGCAGCTCGTCCTGCTTCACGAAACTTGGCGTTTAAACTCCGCGAACGTTGCGTCAAGGCTCCTGCTCTCGACTCCTTCTCATCCCTCGGAAATTCGCCGCACCCGCCCACCCCAGCGCACTCCCGTTATCATGAACACATCATGCCCGCCCGCCGACCCGCTAACGTCACGCCCTCATTAAAAGAATTCCTCGCGCTGACCAAAGGCCACACCCTCGTCCCCGTCACCCGCGTTGTCGCGGCCGACCTCGACACCCCCGTCTCCGCCTTCCTCCGCGTCGCCGCGCTCGAACCCGAAGCCTTCCTCCTCGAGTCCGTCGAAGGCGGTGAGCACGTCGGCCGCTACACATTCATTGGCATCCGCCCCTACAAGAGCATGACCGCCGCCAATGGCCAGGTCACCATCCAGCAGGGCCGCCGCAAAAAGACCATCACCGCCGACATCTTCACCGAACTCAAACGCGCCCTCGAAGGCGAAACCCCCGCCCGCCTCCCCGGCCTCCCGCCCTTCACCGCGGGCGCCGTCGGTTTCTTCGCCTACGACGTCGTCCGCCGCATAGAAAATCTCCCCTCCACCGCCGCCGACGAACTCCACGTCCCCGACGCCTTCCTCATGTTCTTCGATGAGGTCCTCGCCTTCGACCACGTCAAGAAAGCCATCCACATCATCATCACGGTAGGCACCCGTTTCCCAGTCGCCAAACCGGCTAAACCTACCTCGAAAAGGGGTGCCCCACGTCCCGCTTCTGGGATGTGGGCCGCCGGCTACCGTTCCGCCGTCCGCCGCCTCGACCGCCTCGAGCGCCTCCTCGCCGCCGCCATCCCCCAGCTCAATCGCAAGCCCAAACCCACCGGCCCGCTCAAGCTCACCCCCCGCACCAAACCCGCGCAATTCCTCCGCGCCGTAGAAAAGACCAAGGACTACATCACCGCCGGCGACGTCTTCCAGTGCGTCCTCTCCCAGCGCTTCGACTGCACCCCCGGCGTAGACGCCTTCGACATCTACCGCTCCCTCCGCATCGTCAACCCCTCCCCCTACATGTACTTCCTCCGCTTCAATCTGGAGGCCGCACAGGGTTCAGGCGCCAGGGCCCAGGGTTCAGAAAGCAGGAGCGCAAGCCTCGGAACGAAGAACCTTCGCGGCAAGAAGTCTTCTGGGCCCTGGGCCCTGGACCCTGGACCCTCGAGCGCTCCGCGCGTCGCCCACATCGTCGGTTCCTCCCCCGAGCTCCTCGTCCGCGTCAACAACGGCCGCGTGGAGTACCGTCCCATCGCCGGCACCCGTGCCCGCGGCAAAGACGAAGCCGCCGACCGCGCCCTCGAAGCCGACCTCCTCGCCGACCAGAAGGAGGTAGCCGAGCACATCATGCTCGTCGACCTCGGCCGCAACGACGTCGGTCGCGTAGCCGAGTTCGGCTCCGTCCAGGTCAAAGACCTCATGTTCATTGAGCGCTACTCCCACGTCATGCATCTGGTCAGCCGCATCGAAGGCACCCTCAAAAAAGACCTCGCCCCCATCGACGCCTTCCGCGCCTGCTTCCCGGCCGGCACCCTCAGCGGAGCTCCCAAGATTCGCGCCATGGAAATCATCGAAGAGCTCGAACCCGCCCGCCGCGGCGTCTACGGTGGCAGCATCTTCTACGCCGACTTCTCCGGCAACCTCGACTCGTGCATCGCCATCCGCACCCTCTACATGGACGGCGAAAAGGCCTACATCCAGGCCGGCGCCGGCATCGTAGCCGACTCCATCCCCCAAAAAGAACACGAAGAGTGCGCCAACAAAGCCCGCGCCGTTGTGCGAGCCATCGAACGCGCCCGAAACGGATAGAAACATTGAGTATCAAGAAGCCAGAAGTGCAGATCGCCGTATGGACCGAACGCTTCCTGGGTACGAAGGCTTATGCCGAGTCGTTTCTCAAACTCATAGATTCGGTTGATGGCGGCCGTTGGCGCCCCGAAAGGGCCAATAGCTGTGAACCCATTCGCAGACATTATTCTGACGAATCGAAACCCGTTCTGATTGAGGAATGGACTTGGCAACGGGGACAAGACGGTTGGGTCGCCAACACGATTCTTTTCAAGAGGCGCGCCCCGAACTTCATTGCTATGGTGGATGTGCGGCGAGGTAAAAGTACACCCGCTCTTAATCGGATTCACCTATGGCTCGATGCTCGTGAGTTTGACTCTCAACACGGTCCGGAGCGAATTATCTCGATTGTGCAAGCTTTGGTGACGTGGAGCGATGCTGCATATGCCTCTGCATGGCGTACCGGCCAGTCTCACCACCGATCAGCTCCAGGGACGCCGATGGAGCGACTCGACCAGCTTGATTGGCTAACCTTCTTCGGCGAACCTTATCTCAAGATGCTCGGCCAAGCAGTAGTGAAAGAAGCTGGATTCTCTGAGGTCAGGGAGTTGGGCTCCGGTGTTATCGCACTCGCGACGGCGCGGCCTGATTCAGTCGAACTCACCGAATCTCCTGACTTGCTTCTGAGCTTGGAGAAACGCTTGGGCGAAGATGTCTTTGCGGACGAGCATGGATCGGAAAACGTCCGTCGCACACCTCATTTCGACCTGCGTGAGACTGTCATGTCAAATGCTGTCGAAGGCTCGGAAGGCGTGCGCACCAACTAGTGCCGAGCTGGTTCTATAAGGGAATCTAATTCCGCAACAAAATCTCCCCATCCGGGTCTGAAAACACGCAGGGCCAAACCCTGCCTTAGAGGCCCCGATCCATGACCCACCGCACCCTTCTCCGCGTCATCCTCTCCCTGCTCCTGCTCGCCACCGCCGCCTTCGCCCGGGCCCAGCAATACCCGCCGTACCCGCCGCCGCCTTATCCGCCGCCCCCGCCCCAGCAATACCCGCAGGCACCGATCTATCGCAACCCTCAGCCCTATCCGCGCCAGCCGCGCGAAAGCCACAACGGCTCCTACTTCTCGCCCTACGCCATGTTCAGCGCCGGCCACTACTCCGGCATCGGCGTCGGCAACGGCACCGCCCCCACCCAGAGCGGCGGCATGACCGCCCTCGGCGGCACCTTCGGCGGTTACGTCATGTACCCCACGCACAGCCCCATCGGCGTCGGCGTCGACGCCCGCCTCATCGTCGAAAACAGCGCCAACTCCACCACCTTTGGCAACAAGGTCCTCGCCGGCCTGGTCGGCTTCCGCATCGACGGCTCCGGCATTCCCTTCACGCCCGTCGTCCCGTACTTCCAGTTCGAAGTCGGCGGCGCCGGCACCAACAACGGCACCAGCACCACCCGCACCGGCTCCTTCGCCTACCAGGCCCAGTTCGGTGCCGACTTCCCCCTCGCCAGCAAACAGATCGCCGCCCGCCTCGAGTACGGCACCGGCCAGCTCACCGGCATCGGCACCACCAACCACACGCTCCAGACCTTCTCCGCGGGCATCGTCTTCCACATCCGCTAAGCCTCAACCTTTCATGCCACTACGCCTCGCACGATGAGAGAATGTCTGCGAGGTGTCCCCCATGAGCCGCATGAAGAAGGTTGTCGTCACCGCGTTCGGCGACGAAAGCGTCCTTGCCATCCAGCAGGCCGATCTCCCCGACCCGTCTTCGGGTGAAGTCCAGCTCTCGGTCGAGTACACCATCGTCTGCGGTGCCGACGTCAACATGCGCCGCGGCACCTACCCCTTCGGCCGCAAGGCCCCGCTTACCCCCGGTTACAGCGTCATCGGCACGGTCCGCGCCAACGGGCAGGGAAGCGCCAAATTCCGCGTCGGCGACCGCGTAGCCTGCCTCACCATCTACGAAGGCCAGGCCGAGCTCGTCAACCTCCCCGAGAAATTCCTCATCCCCGTCCCCGACGGCCTCGACCTCAAAGCCGCCGTCGTCCTTATCCTCGACTGGACCACGGCCTACCAGATGCTCGAGCACGCTGCCAAAGTCCAGCCCGGCCAGCGGATCTTCGTCCACGCCCTCAGCGGCGCGGTCCTGCGCCTCGCCAGGCTCAAGGGCGTCGAAGTCTACGGCACCGCCTCCGCAAAAAAGCACGCCGAACTCCGCGAGCTCGGCGCCATTCCCTTCGACTACAGCAACACCGACTGGATCGCCGCCATGCAGCAACTCGGCGGCGTCGACGCCGCCTTCGACCCCATGGGTTACGAGAGCTTCGACCAGTCCTACTCCATCCTCCGCAAGGGCGGCATCGGCGTCTGTTACGCCCTCAACCTCCCCGCCTGGACCCACCAGCCCCAGCGCCCCATGGTCCCCGAAGTGATGCGCATCATCCTCAAGGGCTTCTTCTTCTGGACCGGCAAGCGCACCACCTTCTACTACATCGACCGCAAGTCCAAATCCTTCGCCCCCGACCTCGAGCACCTCTTCGCCCTCCTCAAGGAAGGCAAAATCGACCCACCCATCAAAGGCATCTTCACCCTCGACCAAATCCAGGACGCCCACCGCGAGTACGCCAGCAGCAGCCGCGCCGGCTCAGTAGTCATCACCGTCAACCCTTAACCGACAACCTACTTCTGCGCCACCCGCCAAGGCGAAGCACTGCTCCACCCCGCCAGCTCCTTCGTAGCCCACGCGTTGTCCTTGTCCTTATGGCATGACGTGCACGCATTCGGAATTTTGTACTTGTCCGTCATCGCCGGTGTCACAAACCGGAACGTATGCGACGTCACAAACGCCCCCGGCACACCCTCCGTCGCAATCTTCGGCATATGGCAAGCCACGCACTGGCTCCCCGCGCTCCCGGCCTTGTGGTGAGTATGTTCCTCAAGGCTCGCCACGTGCGGCCCATTCGCCGACCCCGCCGCGTGGCAATCCAGGCAGATCTTCTCCGCCGGCTTGCGCAGCTGCGCATAATTCGCCGTGCCATGCACGTCATGGCATGACGCGCACGTCACGCCCTTCTCATACATCACGCTCTGCACAAAATCATTACCCTGCATCCGGTTCTTATGCGCCGACGCGTCCGCGTAATGGAAGAAGTCCGTCTGCCCCAGCGTCACATCCTCCAGCTTCCAGTAATCCGAAAGCTTCCCCCCAACCGTATACCCCACCGGCCAGTCATAGGCCTTCCCATCAATCAACCCGCCCTTAGGCTGCCCCTGCGAGTGGCACTGAATGCACGAATCGTTCGCCGCCACATCATCCATCGCCGAAGGATTCAGCACATTCGTCCGCGTAGGATGCGCCGCATGTTCGCTCCCCGGCCCATGGCACTTCTCGCAACCCACATTCCACTCGCTCACCTGCTTGGTATGAATGTCGTAGTTCACGGAGTGGCACCCATCGCACGTTGGCCCCGTAGGCCGCTGCATGTTGTCGCTGGGGTAGAACGCCGTCCACCAATCTGCTCCCGTATCCGGCACGTGATACTTCAGCCACTTCTTGTTCCCGATATCCCACTGCGCCCCCAGCGGATAATAATCGCCACCCACCTTGGTAAAGTAGCGCTGCTTCCAAAGGCTGCCGTATGTGAACGCCACCTGGTCCACAGAAAACTTCGCCACATCGTTCGTCTTCAGGTCCGGAATAATCGCATCGGGATGCACCTTCGGATCGCGCACCACGTTCGCCATCGGCGTCTTCTTCCAGCGTGCATAAATATCCTTGTGGCAGCTCTCGCAGGCAGCTGACCCCACATAGTGCGCCCCTGCCACCGCCGTCCGCTCCACCCCCGCTCCCGGCGTCCCCGCCCCATGCAGACTCCGCACAAACGCCGCCAGCTTCCATCCATCGCGTTGGCCATCGGCATCGTCACCCAACGCCGGCATGCCTGTCAGCTGCACGCCATTCACAATGATGTAGTGCATCTCCCCATCGGACAATTTCTGCGTCTCCGCCGCCCTCAGGTCCGGCACCCGCGGATATACATTCGCCCCCACCGGCGTCATCCCGCGCCCATCGGTTCCATGGCAGCTCGCACACTGCGTCAGATACAGATCCCGCCCCTGCGCAATCGCCTCGCTGTCATTCGCCAACGGATTAACCCGATGCGCCTCCGCCCCCGGAATCGCAAAGTCCCGCACCGACCGCGCTACTTTCGTCTCCACCGCACTCGGCTCCGACGAAGCGCGAAATCCACGCACCTTCACCACCGCGGCCGCAGCCACGATCAACAACAAAACCGCAGCGCTCCAAACCGCAATTCTTCGGGCCACCAGGCACTCTCCCTTAATCGGCAAGTGGCAACATCCTACCCGTTCCGCCTGACGAAGTTGTCAGTCTTCTGTTGCAAAACCGCCACGCCCTAAAACCGAAACGTCGACCCCATCTGAATCTGCCGTCCCGGCAGCGCCACCGTCGGCTGCCCAAACCGCGTCGAACTCAGGCTCCCAATGTAGCCCGTATAAATCGTATGGTTCAGCACGTTGAACGCCGACACCCCCACGCTGAAAACCTTCGCCTTCTCGCCGCGCGCCTTCGTCAGGTTGAAGTCATGGTTCCAGAACACGTCCACATCCTTCGTTCCTGATTCCTGCAGCGTATTCCGCTCCACACCCTTTGGCCGCGCATTGCTCAAACCCGTATGGTAATCATCCGTCCCCGTCGTTTCGTTGTAAGGCACGCCCGAGTACAGCGTAGCGCTCACCCCCAGCGTCAGCCAGTGGTCAGGGTTGATGTTCCCCAGCAGGTTGAATGCATGACGCCGGTCGCTCTTCAGCCGTCCCCACTCCGCATTCGGGTTGTACTGGTTCTGCGGAAACCAGTTGATCCCATCCGTGTTTCCCATCGACCGCGAAAGCGTGTACTGCGCCTGACCGGAAAACCATCGCCCCGCGCTCCCGCGAAACGCCACATCCAGCGCGTTGGAAACCTGCCGCCCCGCCGACTCAATCTGCTGCACCTGTCCCAGGCCCGCATTCGGACGCGCATAGTCCACGCCCAGTTGCGAATTGGCCGGAAGCACCGGCGCATTCACATCGCGAGACCGAAAGCTCTTCACCTGCACCAGGCTCCGATACCCCGCCGTCAGCGTCACCTTGCGGATCTGCCGCTCCATCCCCACGCTCGACTGCACGCTGTAAGGCGACCGGATATGCGCCGCAAAGCGCGCAATGTTCGAAGGCACGCCCGTAAAGTTCGTCCCCGCCGCAATCGGATAAGACGGATTCTGCAGCTGTATCGTTTGCAGCACCAAGCCATCGTGCAGCTTCACAATCGCCGGAAAGTCGCCGCCCGTCCGATCATAAAAAATCCCACTCCCCGCCCGCAGTATCGTTTTGCCCTTGCCCGGCGCATAGGCCATGGACACTCGCGGCGACAGATTATTGTTGTCGCTCACATACGTCTGCCAGTCGTACCGCACGCCCAACGACATCTGCAGCTTCGGCGTCACCTTGATCTGGTCCTGCACAAACGCGCCCACCTCGTTGGCCCAGTACACACCGCGCCCTACGCCCCGCTCTGCCGTAAACACGTAAGGCGTATTGCTTGCCAGGTTCGCCAGCGAGGCAAATCCATACGTCCCCAGCCGGTTCGTATGGTCGTCCACCGCGCGCTTGCTGAACTGCGGCAGCTGCACGCCGAACCGTATGTAGTGCCTGCCCCGGTCCCAGTTCACCACCTCGGTCACGTGGATCGTGTTCTCCGTCCGGTTGGAATCGTTCTGCGCCCCACCCTTGGTAATCGATCCGTTCACCTGCACCGCCGCCGCATCGGTCACGCTCCTGGCCACGTCCTCGTCTTTTTCAAACGTCACCATCAGCTGGTTGATCAAATGCGGATTCACAATGATGCGGTCGTTGAAGATCAAATCGTCCTCACGCGAGTCGCGGTTGTAACCCGCTTCCGGCAGTACGATACCGCCCACACCCGCATTCACATCGTTGTAGGACTGGAAGTTGTACCCCACTTGCAGCCGGTGCGCCTTCGAGAAATCATGCGTCACCCGCAGCGACGCCTGCGAGTTCCGGCTAGGCGTTAACACGTTCTCATTGATCGGTCCCGTCACGTCGACGGCATTCACCACCACCGCCGAATCCCGCTCCTTGCGCGATCCCGAAGCAATAAAACTCGTGTGCCCATCGTGCAGCACCGGTCCGCTCAAATGGCCTTCAAATATCCGCCGCGCCTCCGGCGGCCGCACCAGCGCGAAATGATTTTTCGCATTGAAGATCGCATCGCGAAAGATGAAGTTGCCTTCGCCATGAAACTGCGGCGACCCCGGCTTGGTCGTAATCTCAATCCGCCCCCGCCCCGGCCGGCTAAACTCCGTGGAGTAAGGGTCGTTATTGATCTTCACCTCCTGGATCGACGAAGCCGACACCCCCACGCCCTTCATCTCCACGCCGTCGACAATCAGCGTCACGCCGCCCGACCCGCTCGACGACGCATCCAGGAACGGCGTCAGCGCCGCCACATAATCCTGGTCGAACACCGGCAGCTTCGCCATCTCCGCGCTCGACACGGCCACGCTGTCCTTGTTCGCCGCCGGGTCAATCGTCAGCTGGGAGTCATCGTTCACCGTCACCACCTGGTTCACTGACCCCGGACTCAACACCACCTTCAATCCCGTCACGTTAGCCGTCAGCGAAAGCGTCATCGTCCGCGCGGCCAGCCCAAACTGCTCCGGCACCACCACGTTCACTTCGCCCGCCCGCAATCCCGTCACAACAAAATCCCCACCCGAGTTCGACTGCGCCGCCCCCAGCACCTTCCCACCCCTGTCCTCCACCCGCACGCTTGCGCCGGGAACCGAAGCCCCCGTCACATCCACCACCGACCCGCGCACGGAGAACGTCCTCTGCCCGTGCGCCGCGCCAGCCACGCAGAAAACCAGCACCGCCACCAGCCGCCAAACCTTCAGAAACATCCCTCCATACTAGCCATCAAACCTGAAGCGAAAGTCATCTCCCCATGCCTTTCGACGACGCACGAAACCGGGGGTATCGTGCTGCGCGCGACCGCTCTCTTCATCACCCTGCACAAGGCTTCCGTCTTCGGTTCCGCCTCCACCCAAAATCCTGTCAACCCCCCACCACTGTGCAAAACCTCCAAACCCCGCACTCCGCCTACTCAAATCGCATCGCCAACTGTGGCATGTTTATTCGCCAGACTAGCTAAACTTAAACAAGCAGGAATAAACGCAAAATCACCCCAAACCCTAACCCCAACAATCCAGGTATCTTGCACGCATCATCCCTGCAATCAGAGCCTTTGCGCCACCCAAACCGCTAACCCAAACATTCCACTCACCCTATCGCCCGCAAGCAGGTGGGGGGAGGGGGTACCGGTACAATCCACCTATGGTCTTCGTCCTCGACAACTACGACAGCTTCACCTACAACCTCGTCCAGTACATGGGTGAGCTTGGCGCCGAAGTCATCGTCCGTCGCAACGACGAGCTAACCCCCGAAGACGTCGTCGCCATGAAGCCCGACCGCGTCCTGCTCTCCCCGGGCCCCTGCACCCCGCAGGAAGCCGGCATCCTCATCCCGCTCATCAAGCACCTCGCCGCGCAATCCACGGTGATCCCCACCCTCGGCGTCTGCCTCGGCCACCAGGCCATCGGCGCCGCCTTCGGTGGAGACGTCATCCGCGCTGAAAAGCTGATGCACGGCAAGACCAGCATCATCACCCACGACGGCAGGACCATCTTCCGCGATATCCCGCAACCCATGACCTGTACCCGCTACCACTCCCTCATCGTCGCCGAAGACACCTTCCCGAAAGACCTCGAAATCTCAGCCCGAGTACAAGGCGAGTCGACCATCATGGCCCTCCGCCACCGCAAACTCCCCATAGAAGGCGTCCAGTTCCACCCCGAAAGCGTCCTCACCGACCACGGCAAACAACTCATAGCCAACTTCCTCAAGCAATAGCCAACCACATCCTTGTCATCTCGACCGAAGCGCAGCGCAGTGGAGAGACCTGCAGGTTCTGCCCGCAAGCTACACTGACAGCATGAAGCGCAAGCTCCTCACTCCACTGCTGCTCGCCTGCCTGCCCGCGACCGCTCAGCAGCCCGCGCAGAAGAGCATGGGAACCATCGCCACAGCCGACGCCCAGATCAGCGGCGGCCTGGAAGTCGCCGGCCCCCGAGCCCGCCTCATCACCAACGCCAGCGTCACCGCCAACGACCACAACGCCCAGATCGACCTCGACCGCGGAGGACTCGTCGCCGTCTGCGCCACCAGCGCCTTCCACCTCCTGCGCAGCGGCACCGGCGAAGCCCTGCTCTTCGCCCTTGACCGCGGAGCGATGGAGCTCCACACCCAATCCCGCCCACAGGACGCCATCCTCACTCCCGACCTGCGCTTCACCCTCTTGACCGGCGGTCCGCTCGACCTCCGCATGCGCGTCACCCGCGAAGGCGACACCTGCGTGGAGAACCGCGGCGACGCCGCTCCCGTCCTCCAGATCACCGAGGGCTTCGGCGACGCCACCTATCACCTCGCTCCCAACCAGCACGTCCTGTTCGAGCACGGCAGTCTCCGCGAGGTAGTCGACCGCGAGACCTCCAGCTGCGGCTGCGTAGCCAGCACACCCGTCATGGTCCCGCTTTCCACCGCCAACGCCACCAGCACAGCCACTCCCCAGCAAGCCGCCGCCCTCAACCCCTTTCCCACGGCCCAGAGCGCCGACCTCGCCCCCACTCAGCCGTCAGTGCCACTCCCTCCACTTGACACCGCAACCCCCCTCGCCCTGAGCAACACCACCCCTACCGCCCCCCCACCTGCCGCGCCGCCGGTAGAAATTTCAACCGCGCGAGCGCCATCAAAATCCGCAGCATCCGAAACTTCCGCCGAACCGCCGCCTTCGCCCCCCGGAGCGCACGACATCTTCCACGCCATCGGCCACTTCTTCCGCCGCCTCTTCGGCCACAAGTCTTAGCATCGCTAGGCTACAATCAATAGGTTGGGCCGGAAAATCCGCCCGCCAATCCGCCGCAATCAGGAGCTCCACTTGTCGATTCCCGCCACGCAGATGCGCCCCGGCATGGTCATCAAATTCAAAGACGACCTCCACCTCGTCTTCGCCGTCGAGCACCGCACGCCCGGCAACCTCCGCGCCTTCATCCAGGCCAAGCTGAAGAACATTCGCACCGGCGCCATGTACACCGAACGCTTCCGCTCGCCCGATCCCATCGACCGCATCCACGTCGACTCCATCAAGATGGAGTTCCTCTACAACGACGGCGATGACTACTATTTCATGGACCAGAACACCTTCGAACAGACGGCCCTGAAGCATGACACCATCGGCGACGCAGTCGAGTACCTCACGCCGAATCTGGTCATCGAGGTCAGCTTCCACGATGGCAAGGCTGTCGGCATAGAACTCCCCACCTCAGTCGAGATGACCGTCGTACAGACCGAGCCCGGCATCAAGTCCGCCACAGCCAGTTCCGTCACCAAGCCGGCCAAGATGGAAACCGGCCTCGTCGTCAACGTTCCGCCCTTCATCAACGAGGGCGAGAAGATCCGCATCGACACGGCCGAAGGCACGTACATGTCCCGCGCTTAGGCCAGGGAGCGCTGCCATGGTCCTCCACTTCCTAATCCGCGGGCGTGTCCAGGGCGTCGGCTTTCGCTGGTATGTCCATCGCGAGGCCGCCGAACTCGGCCTCCGTGGAAAAGTCCGCAACACGGACACCGGCGAAGTAGAAGTGGTCGTGGCCGGTGACGAAGCTTCGCTTGCCGAACTGCGAACTCAGCTGCACAAGGGTTCGCGGGGCAGCCGGGTAGACGCCGTCATAGAGCACGAACTGGCGGAGAATGAAGCCGCCAGTCTTGGTCCCTTCGAGATTGAAGGCGCCTGGTAAGCAAGAGATTCCGAAGGAGAATTTGATACAAGATGTCCACGACGCCCATCAACTGCGAGCCACTCAAGCAACTCATCCGTTCCGTGCCCGACTTTCCCAAGCCGGGAATTCTCTTCTACGACATCACGACGGTGCTGAAGGACAAGACCGGATTTGCGCAGTTGATCGACGCGTTCGCGGCCTATTACATCGGCAAAGACATCGACCTTATCCTCGGCATCGAAGCCCGTGGCTTCATCTTTGGGCCAGCGCTTGCGTATCGCCTGAATGCCGGCTTCGTTCCCGTGCGCAAACCAAAGAAGCTGCCTGCGCCGGTCGAGCGCGTGAACTACGATCTCGAATACGGCACCGACTCGCTCGAGATTCACAAGGATGCGATCAAGCCCGGTCAACGCGTCGTCATCGTGGACGACTTACTGGCCACCGGCGGAACCATGCAGGCGACGGTGCAGCTGGTGGAGCGTCTTGGAGGTGTGATTGCCGGTCTCGGCGTGGCGATCGAGCTGGACTTTCTAAAGGGGCGGAATAAGTTTCCGCAGTTTGATGTGTTCAGCCTGCTGCATTACGACGACTAAGGTGTGCAAGGAAATGTGCGCACAGACCCGCAGGGCATCACCGCTGCAGCGCGTTTTCTTATGCGTCAATTTGGCGATTGCCTGTCCACCGTTCGACTGATAAATTCGAACGCAATCCGCATGAATTTCAATCGACTGATCTTGGCGACAATGATGGGGGCGAGCCTCGCGGCTTTTTCGTCATCCGGCCTTGCGCAAGCGCCCGAGCCTCACGAGCGGCTCGAGCATGTTGCTGCGTCAAACTCCCTGGAGCGTCCAGGGGTACGCCCCTTTCACCTTCGGATGAGCTTTGAGGTCCATGATCTCGAAGGAAGGCCCACGGAAAAAGGGATACTTGAAGAATGGTGGGAAGCGTCCGGGAAAAAGCGCAAACTCGTCGTCACGAGTCCTTCCTACAACACCGAAGCGCCTGCCTCGCAGGTTGAGACCGATAAGGTCGCACGAGAGCGCTTCCTGGTCGATCTTCTGCGGAGCCAGATTGTCGATCCTATTCCGAACTACCAGAAGTTCGTCAATCTCAAGATCACTGAAGAGAAGCACACGGTGGGCAAGGTGGATCTCTCCTGTCTCGTCGTAATGCATGTTGACGGGACGAAGTCGGACGGCTCCAATCCCGAGTACTGCACCAACGTAGACGGCGATGCGTTGCGCGTCGTCACCGGCCCAGGTCAGTTCGCTGCCATTAGAAATAAGCCGGCTCATTTTGGAACAGCTACAGTTGCTTTGGATGAAAGCCTTAGTTACGGCAATCAGCTCGCAATAACGGGTCACATCGAGGCTCTCGAATCATTCACGCCGCAAACCGCATCTCCTGCCGGCGACCCTGCTACGGACGACAGTCAGGCAAAGATCCCGGGCATCGTCCTTTCGGGCAGAAAGATAAAGGGTGGCAATCCCGTTTACCCATTCGAAGCTCGTGCGGCCCATGCTTCGGGCACAGTTGTTCTACACGCCATTATTTCGAAAGAAGGCAGTATCTCTCGGCTGGTTGTCATCGCAAGCCCTCGGCGTAGCCTGGCGGAAGCTGCCGTGGATGCGGTCAAAACGTGGAAGTATCAGCCCTACTTGCTCAACGACCAGCCGACTGAAGTGGATACAACTGTCATCGTCAACTTCTATTTGAATGGCGGCTGAGTGAGCTGGCGCCCGAATTTGCAGAACGCGCTGGTGGAAACCTCGGCGTCTTCCTCTCCGTTGTAGCCAGCCATGCGAGTGCGGCCCGTTTGTTTAGTCCGAAAAGATTCGCCTGCTTGGGCAAGCATAGCGGGGAAGAATTGTGTAAGGTAAGTCGATGAAGCCTGCGCGGAAAGCTGCGCATCCAATCGCCAGAGGAGACACCCCTACATCATGAAATCATTTGGTTACGCCGCTCATTCTGCCACCACGCCGCTCGTTCCCTTCGACTACGAACACCGCGAGCCCGGCCCGAAGGACGTTCATATTGCCATCGATTTTTGCGGCATCTGCCACTCCGACATTCACCAGGCACGCAATGAATGGGGCAACGCCATGTATCCCATGGTGCCCGGCCACGAGATCGTCGGAACGGTAAAGGCGGTCGGTGCTGGGGTGACGAAGTTCAAAGTCGGCGACACGGCCGCCATCGGCTGCATGGTTGACTCCTGCCGTATCTGTCCCAGCTGCAAGGACGGCGAGGAGCAGTACTGCGACAACCAGGCTACAGTCTTCACCTATAACTCAAAAGATAAGCAGGGCAACCTCACCTTTGGCGGGTACGGCGACAACATTGTTGCCGACGAGTCGTTCGTGCTCAAGGTGCCGTCGAACCTTGATCCTGCCGCCGCCGCTCCGCTCCTCTGCGCAGGCATCACCACCTATTCACCGCTCAAGCACTGGGCAGCAGGACCCGGAAAGAAGGTGGGCGTGGTTGGGCTGGGTGGTCTCGGGCACATGGCGCTGAAGTTCTCGCATGCTTTCGGTGCTCATACCGTGCAGTTCACCACTTCGGCCAACAAGGTTGAGGACGCGAAGAAGCTCGGCGCCGATGAGGTCATTCTGACCAAAGAAGCAGGGTGGGCCGCTAAGCACGCCGGCACTTTCGATCTGATCATCGATTGCGTTTCCGCCGACCATGA
Organism: uncultured Acidobacteriota bacterium; assembly: GCA_903873705.1. GTDB lineage: Bacteria > Acidobacteriota > Terriglobia > Terriglobales > Acidobacteriaceae > Granulicella. The sequence goes on along the minus strand of CAIQPK010000048.1, from coordinate 31,827 downwards.
CGTGAACAGCTATCTTTCGTTGCTGAAGCGCAACGGCGTTCTCTGCACGGTCGGCGTGCCGGAAGATCCCATCAAGATCGCGGCGTTTTCCATCCTGGGGCGGCGGACGTTTACCGGTTCAATGATCGGCGGCATTGCCGAGACGCAGGAGATGCTCGACTTCTGCTCGCAGCACAACATCGTTTCCGATATCGAGATGACCACCTATGCAAAGCTCGATGAAGCCTGGGACCGCGTGGTGAAGGGCGATGTGAAGTATCGCTTCGTACTGGACGCGAAAACGCTAAAGGCTTAGCGGGGAAGCTCCGTGATGCGGAGGGACTGGCCTGCGGCGAGATAACTTTTTCGCCGCAGCCAGTCCTCCATCGCCGTTTGCAGGCGCTCCAGCGGCACGCGATGTCCCGCCTCCATCATGCCGTCAGCAACAGGCAGCGTGTCGTCGAAGACAGCGTCGTTGGTGAAGTTGCGCATGGCAAAGCTGTCCAGTCCCTTGATGGGGCAGGGGACCGCGGAGCCGTCTGGGGCGAGAATGTCGATGCTGAGCTTGCGCTGAAACATAATTTAGGCGAACTGCACGAACATGGGTGCAGGGACCGCAACGGTCTGCACGGGTCCCTTAAGTCTTCCGCTGCGCGCATCATTAGCGAAGACGGTCACACACCGGCCTCCCTGGTTGGCGCACAGCAGCCAGCGCTCCGTGGGATCAAGTGCAATATGCTGTGGCACCTTGCCACCGCAGGAGATCGTTTGTTGACGCGTCAGCATGCCGGTTCCCTGGTCGATGCGAAACACTTGCAGTGAATCGGCGCCGCGCGTGCAGGTATAAACGAATTGCCCATTACTGCTCATGATGATTTCACAACCCGTACTGCCAGCGCGCGGCTCACCGGGCGAAAGAAGGGAAACCGCCGATCCTGCGCGGCGCCGGAGCCTGGCTGACCTCAACGGCCGTCCCTCCCAGTCGAAGAGTTCCACGGTACAGTCCACCTCGTGAGTGACGTAAACCCAGCGCGAACCGGGATGAAACGCGAGGTGCCGCGGACCCGATCCTGGGCGGGTAGCGATCCGCACCGGCGATCTGACCAGTGGATAACTGCCAGCCGTGCCCACTTCCGGATCAATGGGAAAGACTTCAATGTTGTCATTCCCAAGGTTGCAGACGAGCAGGAAGTAGCCGTCCGGTGAAAAGGTCGCGCTGTGCAGGTGCGCGGCGCTTGGGGGACTGTTGACCGTGCCTTGCGTGCCGCATTGCGGGTTATGCCGGCAGTCCAGAACACTCGCCGGCGGGCCTAAAGCACCGTCCTGCGCAAGGGCATAGGTCGTCAGGCTTCCTCCGGCATAGTTTGCGACGAAGGCCATCGTCGCCCCCGGTAGAACGGAGAAGTAGCACGGCCCGTCGCCCAGCGAGCTTTGCCGATCGGCGAAAGTCAGCGTGCCCGCAGCGCGGTCGAGGTGGAATGAGGAGACGGTTGCCTCCGCGCCCATGCCGGCGTTCACGGTGTAGAGGCGGTCTTGCGTAGGATGCAACGCGAGGAACTGGGGCAGCGGAGTCGCAACGGCGAGTACCGGTTCGCCGAGGCGGCCCGTTGCGCCGTCCCATGAGCAACGCAGGATGCCCGGGCCATCGGCGGTGCCGAGGAAGACCCAGCGCGGCGCCTCACGCTGCTGCGCCAGCGAACGTAATGCCGTGGGCAGCGCCGCGGCAGAGGCGACAAAGGCACGCCGGGTAAGACTCATAGCGTTGTGTTGCAGCGCAATGCTAAATCTCGCTGGCGACGGTGGCCGGCTCGCCAGGCAGCTTGAAGTCAAGCTCACCGGGATGCGCATCGTCGTTGATGACCGGCAGGCTCGGCAGGAAGTCGGTGCGCCCGGCCTCCTTCACCACAGCGGCGGCGTGTTCGAGCACTTCGTCAACGGTCATCGTATACATTTCACGGCCGTTGTCGTAGCCGGATGCGATGGCGTGCTTCAGATACCGGCCCGCGGCCTGGGCGGCAAGATAGTCGGTAATGACCTTCCCGTTGCGCCGTTTCTGTTCTACCCATGCCGTGTTGGGCATGGCGATCCAGAGCGGCCGGCCGTTGACCGCAAAGCGGATATCGGTCGCGTCGGCATGCCGCGTCGCAATGGCGACCACCGTGCCCTTCCAGACACAGTGCAGCGTCTCTCCGGTCCAGCGATCCTGCGTAGTGAAGTCTTCGTACATGCAGCTTCAAGGGTAGCCCGTCACTGGCAGCGAAGCAAGCTGGCCGCGGACGCGTGAGCCGGTATCCTTGTAGACATGTTGAAGAGGCCCTTTGCCCGCGTTGCCGATGTGTTGCTGACGAGTGTCGTTCTGGTTGCAGGCGCGTTTGCCCAGAAAGATCCGCCCGCCAGGCCCGTGCCTGACGTCATCGTCTTCACCAACGGCGACCAGCTGACGGGGAAGCTGGTGCGTGGCGTCGATGGCAGCATCGTCTTCAAGAGCGAGATGGCGGGTGAAATTACCGTGCCTCTCGACAAGGTGAAGGAGTTGCGCTCAAGCGGCAGTTTCGCCCTGCTGCGTAAGGGCATGCCGGTCACGCGGTCCGCCGTGCGCGGTGCCGGCATAGGGTTTGCAGACGGTAAAGTTACCCTGGCCACCGAAAACGGAATCACTGAAACAGTGCCTGTGAACCAGATGGGCTTTCTGATTGACCAGTCCACCTACGACAAGGAGCTGGCCCGCAAGTTCGGCGCGTTCTCCGGGTGGAATGGAGCCGTCACGGCGGGTGCTACGCTCGTACGCTCAACCACTAACGTGGACACCTACACCGCCGGAATTGCGCTGGTCAGGGCCATGCCTACGGTACCTTTCCTGCCTGCGCGCAATCGCACCACGTTCAACCTGCTCGAGACCTACGGCAAGCAGACCTCTCCGGCCGAGCCGCAGACCGTACCGCCGTCCACCATCATCGCCATCACCAGCATCTTCCACGCCGACGCCGAGCGCGACGAGTACTTCTCGCCGCGGTTCTTCGCGCTGGCCCAGACGGCCTTCGATCACAACTTTGCGCAGGGCCTGAAGCTGCAGGCGGTCTACGGCGGAGGTATCGGATGGACCCCAATCAAGTCCGGCATCCAGGAACTCGACGTCAAGATGGATGTGCATTACGAAACGCAGCAGTTCCAGAGTAATGACCCCGCAGTGCTTGAAGCACCGACGCAAAAGCTGATCGGCTCGACGTTTTCTGAGGCTTATAAGAGAAATCTGCCGCACAAGCTGGTGTTTACGGAGTCCGGTAACATGCTGCCGGCGTGGAACAACTCTCGCGCGTATTCGGCTAATGCGACGATGATGATCGCGATGCCGGTGTTCAAACGGCTCGGAATGCAGTTCTCCACCACGGACAACTACCTGAACGACCCCCCTCCGGCGTTCAAGAAGAACAGTTTTCAGTTTGTCACCGGCATCACCTACAACCTCCGGTAAAGGCCGGGGGATGTTCTAATGGAGTGTGCGGTTATGGGCGGCCCGAGACGGGTCGGCAGCCGCAACCGGGCACGAACGTTGATGGGCAGGAGCAGCGATTTGAAGTACGTTGGACGGAATGGCGCGATGCGCTGGTTGGCAGTAAGTGTAGTGGCGCTGGCCCTGGTCGGCAGCGCGAGCGGGCAGGCGACCCAGCGACGGGCGCGGCGTGAAACCAATGCCGCTCGCAAGGCGCGCATCGATCGCACCATCAACGACACCTATAGCCACCGCTATGAAGTTTTCGGCGGTGGCGGCTACATGCGCTTTCGCAGCGGTGAGACCACCAAGCGCAACAACGAAGTGACATGGGCAGCCAACGGCACCTACTTCCTTTCGCAGAAGTTTGGCGTCGTTGCCGATGCGCGCGGCATGTTCGGCAATGCCAATGCCACTATCAACAACATCTACGGTGTCTACCGTCCGCAGATCAACGAGTACACCTTCATGGGCGGAGGCAGCTACCGCTTTTACGCTCATGAAAAGACCGCACTCAGCGTCCAGGCACTCGGCGGCGTAGGCTGGGGCATCTTCTCCGGCGGATCAAAGGCCATTCCTTCCACGGCACTCGGTATCTGGCCTGACGGCTTCAAGCCGGCATTTTCGCTGGGCGTCAGCGCCGATTACAACTTCTATCCCAACCTCGCCTTCCGCGTAACGCCGACGTATGTAGCCACTACATTTGGCAGCAGCTCGGTGCAGAATAATCTCGGTGTGAATGCGGGCATTATTTACCGCTTCGGCCGCCAGAAATAGAATCCCGCCTCAAGCGAAAAGCCCGCTCAGCCGAGCGGGCTTTTCTTGCGTTCGTCCCCGGTGCTTCAGACCAGCTGCAGTAGGTTGCTCCTGTCTCCAACGGGCGTAGCATAAAGACTATGGCGAATCTTGTCCTTGTTTACGGTATGCGGCTCCTCCCTGCCGATGAGGTGGCCGCTGTGGCCGCCGCCCCCATTGCATTGAAGAACGGCAACCAGGCCCAGGTAACCATGCACATCCTCGAAGGCAGCCGCGAGCAGATCGAAGCGCAGCTCCGCCACAGTCTCGACGCGTTCTTCGACTTCTACCCCGAAATCTAAGTCCGCTCGAACGTCATCGCTGTCCCATTCCCGGACAGCGCACGGTGCACCCCTCTTTCACGACGAAATGCCGTGTAGAGAGGTGTGCAACATTGCGACAGCTGCGCCACGTTATCGCGCTCATCACCCTTCTGCTGGCCGCCACCGCCACCGCGCAGGCTCCCGACACCACTCTGCCCGCGGCGATCCTCAACCTCGCCTCGCGCGCCGCCGTCGTCTTCGCCGGTGAAGTCACAGCGATCCGTCCCACCGGTGACGTCGTCGCCATCGACTTCCGTGTTGACCAGGTGCTCAAAGGCGCCGCCACCGCAACGTTTACCCTCCGCGAGTGGGCAGGCCTGTGGACCGGTGGGCAGCCCCGCTACGCGCCTGGCGAACGCGCGATCCTGTTCCTCAACGCTCCCGGGAAAAACGGCATCAGCTCACCCGTCGACGGTATGGACGGCGTCCTTCCGCTCACGCCCACCATCGCTGGTCCCACCGGCCCTTCAGACAACATGACCACGGCTGCGCCAATCGCAGCCAACGTCGACCGCCTCGCCGTCCGCCTGCAGCGCCAGCAGGGTGAGCCAATTCGGGGCCTGGACACCTCATTCTCGATCGCTCAGATCGCCGCCGTCATTCATCCCGCCTTCGCGCCCATTATCCCCACTCCCGTCCGGAACCCCATCGGACGCCCACTCCCCATTTTTGCGCCACAACAAAATCCCCAAACCTTGTCACCCTCTATCCCCGCTCCTCAACAAAACACAGTGATCCTCGTTGCACCGCCGACAGATCTCGTTGACCCCCTGGCCGACGACGATCCTGCCGAAATCCCGAAGACGACAACCCGGCAAAGGCCAGCAGATGCCTCTCGATAGCCTCCGTCGCGCCGGCTGTTTTCTCCTGCTCCTGCTGGCTGCCGCTACCGCCCACGCCGGTGGCCCACGCTGGTTCACCGGCCAGCCCTTTTACACCGCCAACCCGGGCAGCGCGGTCACTTTTTTCACGCTCACGCCTCGCTACTTCACTGACCCCGGCAACCTCAACGCCAACGTCACCCATGCGCAGGCCGACGCCATGGTGGCAGCTGCTGCCGCAGTGTGGAACGTCCCCACCTCCGCCCTCACCCTGACCCAGGGCGGAACGCTCGCCGAGCACGTCACCAGCGACAACACCTACTTCAACGGCACCACCGTCGTCTTTCCTGACGACGTCAAAGCCGTCAACTACCGCGCCATTCCCATCGCCGTCATTTACGATACCGACGGCAGCGTGATCGACACCCTTCTCGGCTCCGGGGCCAGCACTCCCAGCGGCTGTCGTCAGAACGGCGTCGTAGAAAGCGTCGACGGCTTCGACCCCGCCGGCACAATCGATCACGCCCTGCTCATCCTCAACGGCCGCTGCGTCGGCTCCAGCCCCGACCAGCTTACCCAGATGCAATATCAGCTCATGCGCGCCTTCGGCCGCATCCTCGGCGTTGGGTGGTCGCAGCTGAACGACAATGTTTTCACCGGCGCCAGCGTTCCCACCGCCGCTGAAATCGCCCACTGGCCCGTCATGCACCCCATTGACGTCCTGTGCGGCCCCTACTCCTGGAAGTGCATGGCCCAGCCCTTCACCCTCCGTACCGACGACCTCTCCACTCTCGCCAACATGTATCCCGTCACCGCCGCCAACCTCACTTCGGGCAAGACGCTCTCCTCCTCCAACGCGCTCGCGCTCTTCGGCCAGATCACCTTCCCCACCGGCCAGGGCATGGATGCCGTCAACGTCGTCCTCCGCCTCCAGGTTTCCTTCACTAACCCCGACGCCTTTGAAATGATCTCAGCCGTCTCCGGCGCCATGCATCAGCAGAACGCCGGCAACCCCGTCTCCGGCAAACCGGTCAGCGCGACCGCCAGATCCGGCACGCCCAACGGGACGCAGGAGGGCTTGTACGTGATGCAGAGCGTGCCCATCATCGGCCCGTCCGGCTGGGAGTCACTGTACGTCACCACCGAACCCATCAACCCGCTCTACTCCGGTGACTACGCCATCGCCCCCTACATCGGTAGCCCAACCGGCATCTCCGGAACCCCCACTACCATCTATGACGGGCTGGAGCACAATGGCGCGGTCGCCCGCGTCGACGCTCCGCCCCAAAATGCGGCATCCACCTGCAATACCGGTAGAGACGGCTACGAAACCGCCCCCGTCCCCATCGACCCCACCGGCTGGTGGACCGGCCTCCTCTGCGCCGACGCCCACGCTTCCTGGCCCACGGTCAACGTCAAACCCAACCGCACCTGGACGCTGGAAGCCACTGCCGTCGACGAAGCCGGCATCGGCTCCAGCGCCAAGGCCCACCTCCTGCTCGGCGTCTGGAAGTCGAGTGATCCGTCCGGCACGCTGCCTACCGTCGGCGCTACGCCAAGCCCGCTCAATGGCCGCGTCATCGGTATGACGCAACTCTCCATGGCGGCCACCACCACCGCGCAATCCTTCCGCATTGCTATCGCCGACCAGCGCGGCCACGGCCGCCCCGACTTCGTCTACAAAGCCCGCCTCCTCTACGCCGACACCCTCGCCCCCACCCAGCTAGGCGTCGGCGGAGGCCGCATCACCCTCACCGGCACCGGCTTCCGTAACGGCAACGTCGTCACCATCAACGGCGTCCCCGCCGCCATCATCAGCACCACGGCAACGCAGATCGTCGCCACCGCGCCCACGATGCTCGCCGCCAACATGACCGCCACCGGCTCTGCCGACGTCACCGTCAACGACCCGACGACCGGCGGTTCCACTACCATCCAGGCCGCGCTTAGCTACGGTGGCACCGGCATAGACGCTATCTCCCTCGTCTCCGCCCCAAACCAGATCGAAACCGGCCTCGCCTCGTCGACACCCTTCGCCGTCCATGTTTTCCTGAGCGACGGCACCACCCCGGCGACTGGAACTCCAGTCAGATTCACTGCCTCCGGGGCTGCCGCCACCTTCGCCGCTTGCAACGCCTCCACCTGCACCCTCACCACTGACGCAAACGGCCTCATCCAGTCCGCCCTTACCGCAACAGCCCCGGGCACCCTCACCCTCACCGCCACCGAACTCAGCGGCGGTGCCAGCGTCCAGGCCACGGTCACTGCGGTCGACCCCGTCCGCCTCATCACCGCCCTTAGCGCGCCGCTCTACCTCGCCGCCGCCGCACCCGCCACCTGGCCCGTCAGCGTCCACGTCAGCCAGGACGCCGCCTCCGTTGCCGGCCTTCCCATCATCTGGACGGCAACTAACGGCCTCAACCTCAGTCTCACCACCACCCTCACCGACCCCACCGGAACCGCAACCCTCACCGCCTCAACCACGGGCCTCGTTGGAGGAACTCACGCCACCGTAACCGGATGCGCCTGGATCACCCTCTGCGCAACCAGCCACATCTTCAGCATCGACCCCGCCCAGTGGGTCATCACCGCTATCGGCGGCACGGGCCAGAGCATCACCGCCTCATCGACGCTGGCTCCCATAACGCTGCAGGTCACCGATCTCACCGGCCATCCCCTCCAGGGAGCCCCAGTCTCGATTTATCAAACAGTCGATGCCTTGCAAGGCGTCTGTCCCACTGCCGGTCGATGCCCCGCCGCTCCGGTCCTGGCATCCTCAAAACAGACGTTGACCACCGACCCCACCGGCCGAGTGACCATCACACCTCTGGAGCTACCCGGCATCCCCTCGGTCATCAACATCGCCGCCGTCACCGGCACGCAAGGCTTCCTCTCCCTCGGGCTAACGAAGACCCCGTAGACCCCGCCCAGCAGGCACCTCCGGGCGGGAAGCTTGGTAGGTAAGCTGGGAAAGTCTATGCCGCCGGATCGCTGATCAACAGATCGTCGCTCGCCAGCGGACGCTTCCGCGCCGCAAACCCAAACCCCGCAATGTAGATGTAGCAAAGGGTCGGAATAATAAACGACGGATGCAGCCCGATCTTGTCCGCCAGCGCGCCCTGCGCCAGCGGAATGATCGCTCCACCCACAATCGCCGCAATCAGCAGCGACGATCCCTTGCTGGTCAGCGGCCCCAGCCCCTGCACGCCCAGCGTAAAGATCGAAGGGAACATGATCGAGTTGCAGAAGCCCACCGCCAGGATCGCCGCCATCGCCAGGTGCCCATGCGTCAGCACCGACGTCAGCCCCAGGCAGAACGCGCACACGCCTGCGACGAACAAGAGTGACCCCGTCTTCACGCGCTGCAACACCGCAGCCCCGATGAACCGGCCCACCATCGCTCCGCCCCAGTAGCACATCAGAAAGCGCGTCGCCACGGCCTCCCGTAACCCCGCAATATCCGGCAGTCCCATGTAGTTGATCAACAGGTTGCCGATCGATACTTCCGCGCCAACGTACACAAACAACCCGATGGCCGCGAAGATCACCCACGGATGGCTCCAGATCGACTTCGGACGGCTGAGCGCCTCGGCAAACGCGCCCGGACGGAAGTCCTGCGTCATCTCGGCCATGCCCGTTTGCTGGCGCAGCTTGATCGCACCCAGCGCAATTGCAATCAGCACCAGCGCCACGGTAATGATGATGTACGGCAGCCGCACCGTATCCGCCTGCCCTACGTTGTAGGCCTGACGCTGAGCGGCAGACATCAGGTGCAACTGATCCACAGGAAGTGGCGCAGCGCCGCCCAGGATCAGCAGCCCGCCAATGAACGGCGCAACGAAAGTGCCGACCGAGTTGAACGCCTGCGTGAGGTTCAGGCGACTCGAAGCCGTCGCCGCCGGGCCGATCACCGTCACGTAAGGATTCACCGCAACCTGCACGGCCGTCATGCCCGCAGCCAGAACAATATCGGCCGCCAGGAAAATGGAAAACTGCGCGTAATGCGCGGCGGGAAGAAATCCGGCCGCACCGCACGCCATCACCAGCAGCCCGATCACCATCGTCTTCTTGTAGCCGAATCGGTCTACCAGCTTGCCCGCGGGATAGCTGAAAACGAAGTACGACAGGAAGAAGCAGAACGGAACCATCTGAACTTGCTTGTAATTAAGTTCGAAGATCGACTTCAGGTGCGGACTCACCACGTCATTCAGGCAGGTCAGGAACCCCACCATGAAAAACAGGGCCGTCGTCACGGTCATCGCGCGCGTATCGGTTTTCACCTGGTAGTTGTCGCCAATGCCAGGTGCGGAAACGTTCTGAACGGGGACGGCCAAGTAGATTCTCCTTGCAGTGCGCGCCTGCGAGCCGGTTGAAACCGCCATCCGTCAGGGCTGCAACAAACAGTTGTCGTGTCTAGCATACGGCCTCAACCGGCGCACTGGCGAGGCCCGACCGCACAGTGCTCATAGGATGCAGCCCGAACTGCGCGCGTCAAAGCCCGCCTCTCTCCCGCGCTCTTCGCCGATGCGTTGCCGCTACGACCGGGTGCCGGCTTAGCCTGCCGCTTGAGCTCACAGCTGGCTACGCGACCCGCATCCGCTTACGCCCGCAACCGTTTCCGCAGGTCCACCGCCAGCTCCACCAGGTGATTCAGCCGCCAGGCATGCTCCGGCGACGCCTCCCGCACCGCCAGCTGCGCCTCCAGCAACAACCCGGTCAGCAGACCGCCCAGCTCGTTTTGCACCTCAGCCACCGCCGCCGTGCGGGCCCGCACAGCATCCAGCGCGCGGCGCGCCCGGGCAGACCCCCCGTGGCGAAGCACGCGCGGAGACCCCGCACTGAAGTCAATCTCCACCACCGGCGCCGCACCGGCGTTCTGATACAGCAGCTCCGAGCTTCCCGGCTCCGCCTCGGCCAGGGATTCCTCCAGCACCACCAGCGCATACTCCCGCCGCCGCAGCGCCGCCAGTCCTGCGCGCCGCTGCGGAGCAATCTCCACCTCGGCTCCCAGTTCTCCGCGCAACGCCTCCGCCACCGCTTCCGCTGCGGCCGCCGGAGCGATCACCAGAATGTTATAAGGCATGGCGCGCCCCTTCCTCAGCCCAGCTCATCGGCTTCATCAATCCCGTACTCCTTCAACTTCCGGTACAGCGTCGTCTTGCCGATACCCAGCAGCTTCGCCGCCATCAGCTTGTCGCCGTTCAACTGCCGGATGGTATTCAGGATCGCCTGCCGCTCCATCTCCGCAATGGACTGCACCACGGCAACCTCTGCCGTCTGCGCCACCGCCGCCGCCGTCGTCGCCTGCCGTTCACGATGGAACTCATGCTCCTGCAGCTGCGTCGGAAAGTCGCCCATATGCAGCACCGGCCCGCTCGAAAGCGCGCATGCCCGCTCGATCGCATGCTCCAGCTCGCGCACATTGCCCGGCCAGTCGTACTCGCTCATCAACCGCAACGCGTCGTCGGCAAACGTGTATGTCACGCTGTTCTCCCGCCGCATCCGTTCCAGCGCCGCTGCCGCCAACAGAGGAATGTCGCCCCGCCGATCGCGTAACGGAGGAATCCGCACGTTCACCACATTCAACCGAAAGAACAGGTCCTTGCGGAACTGGCCCCGCTCCACCATCTGCGCCAGGTCGCGATTGGTCGCCGCCAGCACCCGCGCCGAAAACGGCACGCTGCTCGTCGCCCCCACCGGCCGCACTTCTTTCTCTTGTAACGCCCGCAGCAACTTGGCTTGCAGGTCCAGCGGCAACTCGCCAATTTCATCGAGGAACAAAGTCCCACCCTCAGCCGAAACCAGCAGTCCGTCCCGGCTCTTGTTCGCCCCCGTAAACGCGCCCTTCACATACCCGAACAACTCGCTCTCAATCAGTGTCGGCACCAGCGAACCGCAGTCCACCGGGATAAACGGCTTGGTCGAGTTGTTGCCGTTGAAGTGAATCGACCGCGCCACCAGCTCTTTCCCCGTACCCGACTCCCCCAGGATCAGCACCGGATGCGTTGTAAACGCCACCTTCGACAGGATCCGATACAGCTTCTCCATCTCCGGCGTCCGCCCGATCAGGTTGCCCATCCCGTGTTGGGTCCGCAGCCGCTCCCGCAGCGCCCGCGACTCCATGTCGAAGTGCCGCCGCTGCGCCGAACGCTCCAGCACCGTCGCCAGCTCTTCCAGCGCAAAGGGCTTGGTCAGATAATCCGTTGCCCCGGTGCGCATGGCCTCCACCGCGGACGCCACGGTCGCAAACGCCGTCATCACCACCACCGCTGCTTCCGGATACTTCGCCTTTACCTCTTCCAGCAGCATCAACCCGCCGCCGCCCGGCAGCTTCAGGTCCAGCAGCATCACGTCCACCGGATAACGCTGCAGGTGGGCCCTTGCCGAAGGCACCGCGTCCGCCACGTGCGTAATAAACCCCATCCCCGTTGCAATCTCCGCGCAGGCATTCCGAACCGGCGCATCGTCGTCCACCACCAGTAGCTGCAGTGAGCTCTGCCGCTCCATATTCAGGGGCGTCGCCCCCGCAAACGTTGCTGTCCCAGTCAAAGCCGTGCCCGCTCCCGGCCCGGCCACGCGGAGCGCCGTATCCATCTTTTCCGTCACCATGTGGCAACGCCTTCCATGGATGACGCCCTGGCATCGAACGTTGGCCAGTCGATCCGCAAGGTCGTTCCGGTGCCCGGCTCCGCCGTGATCTCCAGTCGCCCACCCGTCGACGCCACCAGGTCGCGTACCACCTTGTGCCCGATGCTGCCCAGCATACCCGCGGGAACCGGTCCCGGCTGCAGAAACGCCGCGACCACATCCTCTGGCATCCCCGGCCCGTTGTCGGTAATCACCAGCGTCAGGATTCCTTCGCCGCCCCGGAGGGCGATGTCAATATGGCCCGGGCTCTTGCGGTCCGCGTCGCCACCGCGATAATGCGCCCCCAGCGCCGTGGCCGCGTTGCGCGTCAGGTTCACCAGTATCCGCTCCAGCACCTCCCCCGCGAACGGGAGCGACGGAAGTCCCGGTGCCACATGCACCGACAGAGCCGTCTCCGGAGCCGCCAGCGACCGCAGCACCGGCGTGAACGACCGCACCACCGCCGCCACCGAAAGCTTCCTCGATTTCAATTTCGAAGCCGGCGTTCGGACGCGGTTCTCGTTCAGGCCTTCCAGCAGCCGGCGGATCAGCGCTCCGCTGCGCTCGGAAATCAGCTTCAACTCCCGCGCATAGTGCTGATGTTCCGGCCGAAGCACCCCCGGAACGTCCAGCAGCTCGCAGTACAACATCAGCGCTTCCAGCAGGTTTCCTGCATCGTGGGCCAGGCCGGGCCCTTCGGTTTCGGCAAAACAAATGCCAGGATGATCGGAATACCGTGCGGCCCGACTGCTCAACGGGGATGCCTGCATGGATCTTGCTCCATCTTCTTTTGAACTAACTCTAGCGCGAGAGCGCGCGGGGATTAGTCGTTGACGAAACCTATATCAATTCAAGTGCCAAACCGGGAAGCGTTGCGTAAGTTGCTGATTTGAAACATCAAGTCTTGTCGAGATGGGGATGGTTACGAAATACCCACCCAATTTGGGATAGCAGTCTTATACCGAAATGGGAGCGATTTTATGTCACGTGGTGAGCATCTTCCTGAAAAGAAGACGCTTGTTTTGATTCCCAAAGCGGGAGAGGAGTCCCGAAATGGGAGAATCAAGGCCCGGTCTGGAAAAGTCTCTCCCGTTCCTATAATGGTCAAATGGCAGAAGACACTTTTTTCCGTAACGGAAACCGCGCTCCCGATCAGGGACGCACCCTCAAGCTCACCCCCGGCTTCGTGCAAACCGCCGAAGGCTCGGTCCTCATCGAGGTTGGCCACACCCGCGTCCTCTGCAACGCCACCATCGACACCGGCGTCCCCGGCTGGATGCGCAACTCCGGCCGCGGCTGGGTCACAGCCGAGTACGGCATGCTGCCCCGCGCCACCCTCACCCGCACCGCCCGCGAGAGCGAGCGCGGCAAAATCGGCGGCCGCACCCACGAAATCCAGCGCCTCATCGGCCGCAGCCTCCGCTCGGTCGTCGACATGAAGCTCCTCGGCGAGCGCACCGTCATCCTCGATTGCGACGTTCTGCAGGCCGACGGCGGCACCCGCACCGCGGCCATCACTGGCGCCTGCACCGCTCTGGCGATCGCTCTCAATCAGCTCGTCGCTGCCGGCACACTCAAGCAATCGCCGCTCATACAGATGGTGGCCGCAACATCGGTCGGCGTCGTCGATGGCCGAGTCCTGCTCGACCTCGCCTACGAAGAGGACTCCCGCGCCGAAGTCGATATGAATGTGGTGATGACGGCTGACGGTGGCCTCGTCGAAACCCAGGCCACGGCCGAGAAGGGAACCTACACGCGCGCGCAGCTTGACCAGATGCTCGACATGGCGGGCAAGGGCATAGCCGATCTGCTGGCCGCGCAAAGGGCGTGTCTCAACGCGGCGTAGCGCACGCTGATGAACCGTAGCTCTCATGGTCTCCTTTTCATACTGCTCAACGAAGAAGGTAAGGTTTAAGGGATACGTTGACAGGGGCCATTAAGACTGTCGTCCAGCGCACACAAAAACAGAAAAGAGACAAGAAATGGCCTGTTCGCATTTCGAAGATTTGAAGCCCACCCCGTCGCCTTCAACGAGTTACAAAAAAGGCTGCGCTGAGTGCATCGCCATGGGCGACACCTGGGTCCACCTCCGCGAGTGCCTCAACTGCGGCCACGTCGGCTGCTGCGACTCCTCCAAAAACAAGCACGCCACCAGGCACTTCCACACCTCCGCCCATCCCGTCATGCGCTCGGTAGAGCCCGGGGAGACCTGGGGCTACTGCTTCGTCGATGACGTCATGGTCGACCTCAACTAGCCGCGTTCCACGGCTTCGGCTGCTATCCTGAGCTCTAACAACGGAGGCTTGAGCACCATGGCAGACGAACCAGTTCACATCACCGTGCGCCCCAACGGCCCCCTGCGGGTCGAAGGCCACATCATCCTCAAGGACGCCGACGGCAAGGAGTGGGACCTGACCGGCAAGCCCGCCATCAGCCTCTGCCGTTGTGGCCTTAGCGAAAAGCGCCCCTTCTGCGACGGCTCCCACGCCCGCCAGGGCTGGCAGTGCAACACCACACCCACCAACCTCACCGGCGTCTAGCCCGCCTTGTAATTCACAAACCCAAGAACGCCTCTGCCACCTGGAGAGGCGTTCTTCGTTCGGCCATCATTCCGGTGGCACATCCTTTCGAGTCTCATCCGAAAGGGTGGGATATCGGGCAAAGCCCGACCGTCCTCCTCCGCACCTGCCCCAACCTCCCACACCATCCTCGCCACCACCTCGTGTACGCTGAAACCACAAGTCAAAGGACGGTGTAAACGCATGAAGCTGACCAGCTGCGGCCTTTTCCTCGCAATCTCATTTACGGCGGCCATCGCCCAGCGCCCTGCCACCGGCCCCAGCTACGTCCGCACCGAGGTCATGATCCCCGCCCGCGACGGCGCAAAACTCCACACCGTCATCGTCCGCCCCGAGGGCAATGAAGACCTCCCGTTCCTCATGACGCGCACCCCCTACGGCGTCGACAACGCCTCCGCCATGAGCGTTCAAAACAGCAAGCCCGAGCTCGCCGCCAGCGGCTACATCTTCGTCTTCCAGGACATCCGCGGCCGCTACGGCTCCGAGGGCCAGTTCGTCATGAACCGCCCCATCGTCGCCCACAGCACCAAGAACGACGTCGACGAAACCACCGACACCCGCGACACCATCGACTGGCTCCTCAAAAACGTCCCGCACAACGCCGGCAAGGTTGGCGTCCTCGGCGTCAGCTACCCCGGCTTCCTCGCCATGATGGCCGGCATCGACGCCCACCCGGCCGTCAAAGCCATCAGCCCGCAGGCCCCCATGACTGACGTCTGGATGGGCGACGATTTCTTCCACAACGGCGCCTTCCGCCAGACCTATGGTTTCGATTACGTCCAGGAGCTGGAAGCCCAGAAGACCGACGGCACCATCGACGCCAAGGGCGACCAGTTCGACTTCTACCTCCAGCACGTCAACTTCGCCGGCGCCGCCGCGTCCGCCAACATGACCAACCTGCCCACCGCGAAGATGTTCCTGAACCAGCCCACCTACACCAGGTTCTGGCAGGATATGGCCGTCGAAAAGCGTCTCCGCAAGCCCGAAGTGCCCACGCTCGAAGTCGGCGGCTACTGGGACCAGGAAGACATGTGGGGCACGCAGGCCGAGTACGCCGCGCTCCGCCCCAACGAAGCCATGAACGCCTCCGGGCAGGGCACTGATCCCCAACACAAAGTCTTCATGGTCCTCGGCCCCTGGAACCACGGCGGCTGGTCCCGCCGCACCGCCGATGCGCTCGCCAGCGATTTCGGCAAACTCAACTACGGCGCCGACATCAACACCTACTACCGCAAGTCCCTCGAAGCCGCCTTCTTCGAGTTCTACCTCAAGGGCAAGCCCGGCTTTGATCTCGTCGACACCGCCAGCTTCCGCACCGGCGAAAACGCCTGGCATCGCTACGACGTCTGGCCTCCGAAGATCGGCTTCCGCAACGCGCGTGTCTATCTCGAACCCGAGAAGTCACTCACCTCTAAAAATCCCCCCGCCGCCTACGACACCAAGGCCGCGGCCTACGTCGCCGATCCGGCCGACCCCGTCCCGTACCGCCACCGCCCCATCCAGTCCACCTACGGCGCCGGCTCCAAGTGGCGTCCGTGGCTCGTTGAAGACCAGCAATTCGTCTCCGGCCGCAAGGACCTCGCCAACTTCACCACCCCCGCGCTCGCCAGCGACGTCACCGTCACCGGCGACGTCGTAGCCGACCTCTTCGCCGCCACCACCGGCACCGACACCGACTGGGTCGTCAAGCTCATCGACGTCTACCCCGACACCGAAGGCGGCTACCAGCTCATGGTCGCCGAAGAAATCTTCCGTGGCCGCTACCGCCACGGCTTCACCATCCCCGAGCCCGTCAAGCCCGGCGAGGTGAACGAGTACAAATGGAGCCTCCACGGCGCCGACCACACTTTCCTCAAAGGCCACCGCATCATGGTCGAAGTCCAGTCCAGCTGGTTCCCGCTTTACGACCGTAACCCGCAGACCTTCGTCGACAACATCATGAGCGCCCCGGCCTCTGCCTACAAGGCGGAGACCATCAGCATCTACGGCTCAGCCAAGTACCCCTCGCACCTCGAACTGCCCGTTACGACCGACTCGAAGCTGCCGTGATCAGTACCTAGCGCGTCACTTCCGGCTTGTCCGGCGAAACGTTTCCGCAGTCCGCGCTCACAAAGTGCGACTCGCCCGTGCTATCCATGTCCATCGACCGTGCGCCCATGTTCATACTCAGGTGGATGACGCTGTGCACCGCCTCCGGCGAGTCGAACGTAATTTCCGCATGCCCGGTGGCATTGCCGCGCTTGCAGGCCAGATCGAACGAGTAGCCCTTCGCGCTCCACTTCTCGTTGGACCGCGTACAGTCCTGCTGATTCTGCGCCGCGCCCAGATTTTTCGCGTAGCTCTCGGGCGTCATGCACGCCCTCACCTTCACGGTCGTGTTCGGCATACTCATGCCCTGCGGCATAGCCATACCGCCCATTTTCATCGTGGAAGTCGACTCCCAAAGACCCATCTTCATTGGGGGAGCGGTGGGCATCTGAAACAGCGCGCTGCCTAGAAACGTACTGCCAAGAACCAAGAGCATCTTCATGGGTGTTCTCCTCTGTGGAGCGAGAATAGTGCTGCCAACCGATTGCCGTTGTTTATCATAGCCGCGTCCAGCACAGCCCCGGAGGATTCTTTTTCGACATCCTGAAAACGACGATACCGAAACTCTCCGCGTGCTTCACGAACGTGACACAACACTAATCGCGTGCCGCGAGCATTTGGAACAAAGCAGGGCGGCACGATGTCAGGCAGCAGGCCCATGGTGTTAGCATGTCCTCCATGACGGCTCGTACTGGCGCCTCCCCTGTCTTGCGATTTACGGCTCGCTAACCCATGCGAAAGCGTAGCCATAAATCGCTGTACATCGCCCTCGCGCTGCTGCTCGCAGTGACGGTCGTGCTCCTGCTGCGCAAGGCCGCTCCACCAGAAGCCGCGCGGCTGCTCCCGGAGTCCGACGCCATCGTCTACCTCCAGCTGAAAACCCTCCGCGCCGTCACCCACTACGACGCCTCCCCCGTCGTCCGCAGCACCGACTACCAGCACTTCATCGACGCCACGGGCATCGTCCCCGAGCGCGACATCGACTCCGTCGCTTTCGCTCTCCACCGCATGCCCGACCCCCGCGGCCCCAACGGCCCCGTCGCTTACTCTGAAGTCTTCGTGGGCCGCTTCGACGGCATCAAGCTCGGGCATTACCTCGCCAGCATCGCCAGCGCGCACGAAAGCTACGCCGGCCATGACATCTACACCATCCCCGTCGATGGCCGCCAGCTCCGCGTCGCCCAGCTCGGCTACGATACCCTCGCCGCCTCCAACATGCCCACCGCCGAGCAGATCCACTCCATGCTCGATCGCCACGCCTCTTCCGCGCTCTGGACCCCCGGCTCCTCGCTCCTCGCCGCCCGCTACACCGAAGTCCCGCTGCTCTCGCAGGCCTGGGCCATCGGCCACATCGGCTTGCCCTTCCTGCAGGACGGCCACATCACCGTCCTCGGCCTGGAGCTCCCGCTCACCGGCGACACCGACCTCGTCGCCAGCCTGCGTTACAGCGGCTCAGTCCACCTGCGAGTAGAAGAAATCGCACCCACCGAAGACGTCGCCCATCACACGGTCGACACCATGAACGGGCTGCTGGGCTTTCTCCGCGGTCTGCAGAGCGCCCAACCCGCCCGCACCCCGCCCGAGCAGGCCATCCGCGCCGTCATCGATTCCGTCGAACTCGAGCAGCACAAAGACCGCGCCATCCTCTCTGCCGTCGCGACCACGGATCAGCTGCGCGAGTTGGCGTCGACGCCCGCCGCTACCTCGTCTCAGTCAAAGTAGCGGCCAGCGCCGAGCCTCAGCCTGCCTCCAGCATCCGCCCCTGCTTCTCCTTCAACTCGCCCAGCAGCCGCTCCACCTGCTCATCGCGCTCCAGCACATGGAAGCGGTCGTCGAGCGTGTCGCCTTCCAGCATCGCCTTGCCCGCATGGTTCTCCGCCTCGGCATTCTGTATCCGCGCCTTGAACCGTCCCAGCGGAGAAGTCCGAGCCGTAGCCTTATCCTCAACCGCACCGCGCGCCGCGTTCGCCTTCCCAACCATCTTCGCCCTCCGGTGCTGCGCCACCAGCATCTCGCACTGGCTTTCCGTCTCTTTCAACTTGCCCTGCAACTTCGCGTACGTCGAACGCAGGGCCTCAGCTTCAGCATTCTGTTCTGCCAACTGCCGCGCAAAACCCTCCGCCATCTGTTGATGACTCAAGCTGCGCTCCAGCGCCGCTCGCGCCAGGTCATCCTGCTGCTTGTTCACCGCCAGCTCCGCCTTGCGCTTCCACTCCGCCGCAGTCCCGTCGTGCTCCGCCCGCTTCTTATCCAGCAGATGCTGATCGGCAATCGCAATCGCCACCTGCGTCTTCACCTGAAGCAACTGGTTCTCCATGTCCAGCACCAGCTGCTTCAGCATCTTCTCCGGATCTTCCGCGCGATCGATCAGGTCATTCACATTCGCACGTAACAACGTAGCCACTCTCTCCATCAACGCCATAAATCCTCCCGCTTATCTACTTTCAAAACGCCAGCGGCGCGCAATCATCTGCGCGCCGCTCCCGGTTACTTCTTCACGTCCCCATCAATTACCGCCGGCGCATCACTCTCGCCGTTCGGACGTGCGACCATCTGCTTCACGTTCGACATCAGGTCGCTCATCTTCATGCCGCTCAGAGCCTCAAACAATGCCGGCACCTGCGCCGCAATCTGCGTCATCTCGCCCGTCAGCTTGCTGGCGCCAACACCGGCGCCATCACCGGTAGAAACAATGGTGATCTTGTCGATGTTGTTCAGCGGCTCAGCCATCGCGCGAACGATCTCCGCCATGTTCGTAATCAGCTTGTCGACAACCGCGGCCTGCGACCACTCCTGGTATGCCTCAGCCTTCACGTTCATGGCCTTCGCTTCAGCCTCGCCCTTCTGGAAGATGATCGAAGCCTCAGCCTCGCCTTGGATACGAGTAGCCTGGGCCCGGCCTTCTGCCTCAGCGACAATGCGCGACTTCTCGGCGTTAGCCATATTGCCAATACGCTGCGCTTCAATCTCCGACTTCTTCAGCACGGTCGCGATCAGCTCATTCTGGTTGCGCTGGATCTCGGCTTCCTGCACCTTCACCTGCGCTTCTTTCTCAACCTGCTGCACCTTCACCTGCTCGGCGATAACCTTCTGCTGCATCACGTTCGTCTGCAGCTCATACGCCTTATCGGCCTGCGCTTCCTGCTTACGCGATTGCTCGGTGTACTGCGCCTTCTGGATATCCAGGTCGCGCTGCGCCTCAGCCTGCTTAGCCATAGACATCGTCTCCGCCAGCACCCGCTCCTGGTCTGCGGCGGCCTTGGCTACAGCAGACTCACGCAGAGCAATGGCACGTCTGATGGCGGTATCGCGCTCGGCTTCGGCCGTAGCAATCTCAGCATCACGCTTGATGCGCACAATGTCCGGACGGCCCATGTTGGTGATGTACTCGTTCTTGTCGCGCACTTCCTTGATCGTGAAGCTTACGACCTCAAGGCCCATCTTGCTCATGTCCTCGGCGCAGGTCGCACGCATCCGCTCACCGACCATCTCCGGCTCCTTCACAATCTGCTCAACCGTAAGCTGGCCAATGATGCCGCGCAAATGGCCTTCCATCACCAGGCGAATCAGCCCTTCACGCTGCGGCGGCGTCTTCGATAGAAACTGCTCGGCAGAAGTCATGATGCTCTGCATGTCCGAGCGCACTTTGATCTGCGCCACCGCTTCAACTGTCACCGCGACGCCCTGCTTGGTATACAGGTCCTGCGAAGGCGCAACGTCAAAGCTCATCAGTTCGAGCGACAACGACCGCGTGTGCTGCATGATGGGCCAGATGAAGGCGCCGTGGCCGATGATGACCTTCGGTCCACTCATGCCGTAGCGGATCAAGGCCTCATTAGGACCGGCCTTCTGATACATGCTGGTAAAGAACGAGATCAACAGGAGCGTGCCGACGACAACGGCTCCGATAACAAGAATTGTGGGGTTCATACTTTCCTCTTGGGTAAGAACGTCCGCAGCGACGACCCGCTGCAAGGTTTGCTCAACACTCATTGCTCGCCATTCACACTGCGCATGCTCAAGGCTCGCGCATCTTGGTCTCCTCTTCTCCAGGGCCAATCAGGCCGTGGGCCACATCGTCCCAGCGGCGTACCCAGGCAACACCGCGCTCATAGCGCATCACCACAACCTCGGTTCCGCGCGGAATCTCTTTGCCATCATCCGAACGCACCGGCGTGCTCTTCCGCGACCCATTCTGCGTATAGAGAATCTCTCCCACGCCATGCGCGAACACCGTGCCGGAAACCTTGCCCAGCACGCCGATGATCTCCGTGTCGGAAGCCTCCAGCGTCCGCTCGGCCTTCATCATCACCTTGGCCAGGAACAGCCAGATGAGCCACGCGCCGGCGAGACCGAACAGCAGCGCAAACCCGAGAATCGCCGGCGCGGCAAAAATTCCGTAGCGGTTCAGCAGATAGCCGGCCGCACCGAACCACGAAAGAAATGCCATCAACGTAAAACCGTTCAGGAATCCCAGCGTGTGGTGCGTGCCGGCCTTCCCAGCCGCGCCGTGATGCCCGTGGCCAAAATGAAAGTGACCGATGTGCAGGTGCATCGTTCCGGTAAGAAACGTGACGACACTCAAAACTAGTCCCACCACGAAACAGGTGAGGTAAAGCGTGTTCCAGTCGAAAGCGGTGTGCATTTACTTCTCTCCTTTGCGAGCGCCACGCACGTCAGTTCCCGTGGTGCTCCTATTGCGCTTCGTCTTTACAGGCAACGATCTTGCCGGCCCCGCGTCACCGAGCACCCGCAGCTGCGTCGACCGAGGCGGCGGTTCAGCAGCAACGCAAGCGGCCGTGTGCGGGCGCAGCACTTCCAGCAGCCGTGTAACGAGTTCCGGCATCTCCAGAATGCTCTCCAGTAGCAGCAGGCAGCAGCGCGAGTCCTCATGCTTGGAGATCGCCAGCAACGCCCGCCGCAGCTCCGGGTCGCGCCTGAACCGTTCCGCCCCGCCGATCAGCCAGAGATCCAGCTTGTCCTCCAGCCGCAGGTCGCTCATCAACTCGGCGTTATAACCCTCCGGATCGTCAACCAGGTAGCCCGGGTGCACCTTGAAGAACTTCGCCAGCAACAGCCGCGACGTATTGGTCAGGTGCGGCCGCGAGCCGCTCTCAATCTGCGAAAGATAGCTCTGCGAAAGCGGCTGCTCCATCTCCTCGGCGATAGCCCGCACCAGCTCCTGCTGCGTCATCGCCCGACCCAAACCGCGCAGGCTGCCTTCCACTTCCCTGAGATATCGGATTTTGTCTGAAAGCTTCATATTGCGATCCGCAATATTTATATCGCAATGTGCAATGCACTTCAACAGGCGTGAGCGATATTCGTCATTACCCTTTGTTTTCAGATATCGCAGCCTCTACCCGCCGACGCCAACCCCACCCAGCTGCGCCATCGTCGTCCGCAGGTACTTATGCGGATTCACGGCGTTATTGTGCACCTGCACTTCGTAATGCAGATTCGGCCCTGTAACCCGGCTGCCGCTATGTCCCACGTAGCCGATCACTTCGCCCTTCACCACTGTCTGCCCATCCACCACATTGAAGCCTTGCAGATGCGCATACAGCGTGTGGATTCCGTTGCCATGGTCGATCTCGACCTCGCGGCCATACCCGTTGCCCAGGCCGGCCTTGATGACGCGTCCGCCCGCCGAAGCATGGACCGGCGTTCCATCCGGCGAGCCAATATCCACGCCCTTATGGAACTCACCCGTTCCCATGCCGATGATCGGATCTTCACGTTCGCCGAAACCGCTGTTGATAGGTCCCAGTACCGGCCACATATCCGGAACATTGACCCCACCCACGTTCATCGCCGTAAACGCCACCAGCGAGCTCCGTACACCCAGATTGTTATCCAGTTGCTGCCGTAGATCGCCCGCCGTCGCCGTGTCGCGCAGCGCATAAAACGTGTCCAGCGAGTGGTAGTAGGCATCCTCGTTGAAGGTGGCGCTGTCGTCCTTCAGCGGCGCGGCCTTGGGGTCCACAGCAGCCTTCTTCGCACTCCATCCGCGCCCGTGGGGCAGCGTCAGCTTGCCGGCGGTCAGACCATACAGAGCCGAGACCTCGCTCGCCAGCGACCCCAGGCTGGCCGCCTGTACGTCCTTTTCGTGCTCCTGCTTCTCCAGATGCGCGTAGTCCGTCCGCGTCATCGCCAGCTCGGCCCGCAGCTTGTTCATGCCCTCGGTCTTCACCAGCATCCGGCTGTACGAACCCGCCAGCCCGGCAAACGTGAACATCCCGGTGATCGCCGCTGCTACAAACACGTAGACGTAACGCATCGGAATGGCCACCCGGTCAACGGTGCCATGCTCATCCTGCGTGACATATACGATCGATCGTTTTCTAAAATTCATTCAGAAGTCATTTCGAACCAGCCCATGACACAGATCGCAAAACAGTCCTCTGGGACGACAGGCCCGGGGGCGGGTAGTACGCCGAAAATCGGACAGACAGCGTTCCTTCTATCTTAGTTGACCCGTCCGGCATGGGCAATCGGCCGCCCACCCGCTCAGCCCCGTACCCAGCACTTCGGAGCTATGCTGAAGACGATGCCCCGCAGCCCCAAACCGGCCAAGCCCTCCGCCCGCGCCCTTCTGCCGACGGCAGAACGTGCTTTGATTCAACAAATTAGCTCGCTTTCAGCCACCACGCGCAGCTCGGCGCTTCGCCTGGGCATCGGCGACGACTGCGCCATCCTCCGCGTCCGCGCGGGCGAAGAAATCGTCGTTACCACCGATTTTTCCCTCGAAGGCCGCCACTTCCGCCGCGCCTGGCATCCCGCCGCCGCCATCGGCCACCGTGCCCTGGCTCGCGGTCTAAGCGACATCGCAGCAATGGGCGCCCGCCCTCTAGCCGCCTTTCTTTCTCTCGCTCTCCCGCCCGCAGCCGTCGCCAACCAGTCCTGGCTCGACGCCTTCTTCCACGGCCTCCTCACCCTCGCCGCCGCCCACAACGTCCCGCTGGCCGGCGGCGATACCGCCCAGGCCCCCGGCCCACACATCCTCGCCGACATCATCCTCCTCGGCGCCGCCCCCACCGGCCGCGCACTCCGCCGCAGCACCGCCCGCCCCGGAGACATCCTCTACACCACCGGCTCCCTCGGCGGCGCCTCTGCGGAACTCGCGCTCCTAGCCGCCAACCCCCGCCGCTTTCGTGCGGCCAACCCAGCCGCAAACCACCCCCACCTCTACCCCCAACCCCGCCTCGCGCAGGGCAGGGAACTCCTCCGCCGCCACCTCGCCACGGCATGTATCGACCTGAGCGACGGCCTCTCCACCGACCTCACCCACCTCTGCACCGCTTCCCACGTCGCCGCCGAAGTCGTCGCCGCCGCCCTCCCGCTCCACCCCCTCGCCGCCGCGCTTCCCGCCGCCGCCGCCCTCAACGCCGCCCTCAACGGCGGTGAAGACTACGAACTCCTCTTTACCGCCGCGCCCACCACCCGCCTACCCCGCAAACTGGCCGGTATTCCCATCACCCCCATCGGCCGCATCCTCCCCACCCGCAAGGGCCGCCCGCAAGTCACTCTCATCGACGCCACGAACCACCGCACCCCGCTCGAACCCCAAGGCTGGGAGCACTTCCGCACGCCATGACCGCCTTCCTCCCAACCTGGCAAGCCGAAATCCTCACCACCACGCCGCTCATCGCCCCGGCACGCCACTTCGTCTACCCCATGCGCGTCCCCGGCGAAGAAGACGCCCTCGAGCGCGGCGCCCTCCAACTCCTCGTCCGACCCGCCACCGGCGGCACCTTCCTCGCCACCTGCGCCCTCGGCTTCAAAGACAAGTCCCTGCCCACCGGCCTCCACGCCTGCCCCGCATCCAACGACATGCTCGCCATCGCCGGCGGCTACGCCTACCTCGTCGACACCACCACCCCCGAAACCTGCCTCCACCTCCCACTTCGCCCGGTCACGCAAGTTCTCGCTGCACCCGAAGAAAACCTCCTCCTCCTCGCCGGCTTCCACACCGTAGCCGCCATCGGCACGACCGGTCTCCTCTGGCAAACCGCCAAGCTAACCTGGGAAGGCCTCACTCTCGGCGAAATCCGCGACGGCCATCTCCACGGCCAAGGCTGGAACATGCCCACCGACCGCGAACTCCCTTTCACCGTCGACCTCCGCACCGGCCACCACACCGGCGGCGGCTTCAGTCGCTAGCCGCGTCCGCGCCGACCGCCCCCACCGCGTAAAAGCTCAACGCCACATCCCCCTGCTTCAACACTCGCGTCCGTTCCAGCACGCCAAAACGCTCGCTCAGATCAGCCTTCTTCCGATGCTCCACCACCACCAACGCCCCCGGCGCCAACAGTGTCTCGTGTTCCCTCCCTAAGAAACCCAAAGTAGCGCTGTACTCTTCCTCGGCCTCATACGGTGGATCGAGAAACACCACATCCACCAACCGTCCGGCCTTCACCAACGACCGCAGCAGATGCCCCACGCTCCGGTCTTCCACGGAATATCCTCCACCCACCTTCAACTTCGACAAATTCCCGCGAATGGCCCTCAGCGCATCCGGTGCATTTTCGGCAAACCACACATGCTCCGCGCCCCGGCTGATCGCCTCAATCCCCACCGCACCCGACCCCGCATAAAGGTCAGCAAACCGCGCTCCCTCCAACCGTGGAGCCAGCACACTGAACAGCGTCTCCCGCAACCGGTCGCTGGTCGGCCGTGTGGCCGTCCCGCGCGGTGCATCCAGAATCCTCGATCGGTATATCCCCGCAATCACCCGCATCGCTCTATCGTAGCCTGCATCCTGACAGCGCCGTCATGCACGCGTTGCTCTGCCGCATACAATAACGACATGCTGCGTTGGTCGTTCCCGCTGGGCCGGATCATGGGTGTCGATGTCCGAGTCCACCTCACCTTCCTCCTTCTTCTCCTGGGAGCGATGGCCTATGGAGCCGCCGCCACCGATAGCGCCATGCGCGGCCTCGGCCTCTTCGTCGCGCTCTTCTTCGCCGTCGCCGTACGCGAGACCGCCCGCTGCCTCACCGCGCTCTACGCCGGCCTCCGCCTCCGCGCGCTCTTCCTTTTCCCCGTCGGAGGCGTTATGGCCTTCGCTCCGCAGGAGCCCGGCATCAAGGCCACGACACTCCCCCTCCTCTGGTCCGCTCCGCTCGCCAACCTGCTCGTCGGGCTTCTGATGATGGGTCTTAGCTACGCCACTTCTCCCGGCGTCAACCTCGTCTCGCAGCCCTGGATATCACCCACCCACGTGCTGCGCAGCTTCATCTGGATGCAGTTCGTCGTCGGCGTGGTCAATCTTCTCCCCACGGCCGCACTCCCCACCCGCCAGCTCTTTCGCGGCAACACCAAAACCCCGCCCGCACCGGTCGCCCGTATCGGCGGCCCCGCCTTCAGCCTGATTACCGGCCTCTCCGCTGCCATGCTCCTCGCGGGCCTCCTCACCGCAAATATCTGGGTCATCGTCCTCGGCGCATTCCTGCTCCTGCTCTCGCAACTCCAGACCCCCGCCGCCGCCGCCGAAAGCGCCGGAGGCGAACGCATGGCCGTCTCCGAAGTCATGCTCACCGAGTTCATCACCCTCTCCAGCTCCGACACCCTCCGCGGCGCGCTCGTCCGCACCGTCCACAGCCTGCAGGACGTCTTCCCCGTCGTCCGTGGCGACCGACTCGTCGGCTCCGTCACCCGCCAGACCCTCGCCGACCACCTCCAGATCGAAGGCGACGGCTACGTGCAGGGCGTCATGACGCGCAGCCTCCAGATCGCCGCCCCCACCGAGCAGCTCGTCTCCGCCCTCCGCCGTGCTGGTGCCCAGGGCGCATCCGAGTTCATCCCCGTAGCCGAGCAAGGCCGCGTCCTCGGCATCCTCACCCCGCAAAGCCTTACCCGAGCCGTCCACCAGGTAAAGCAGACCCGCCCACCGGTCGAGGCCCGAGAGCCGCGATGACCGGAGGACCAACTCCCGGCGAAGCGCCTTTCGAGAATCAGCACGCCGAAAAACCCCTCGCCCCCGGCCTATACCTCGTCGCCACACCCATCGGCAACCTCGAAGACATCACCCTCCGCGCCCTCCGCGTGCTCCGCTCCGCCGACCGCATCGCCTGCGAAGACACCCGCCAGACCGCCAAGCTGCTCGGCCACTTCGGCATCCGCACCCCGACAGTCAGCTACCACGCCCACAACGAAACCTCCCGCGCCACCGTGCTCATCGAAGCCCTCAAATCCGGCGCCCGCATCGCCATCGTCTCCGACGCCGGCATGCCCGGCATAGCCGACCCCGGCGCCGCCATTGCCGCTGAAGCCATCGCCGCCGGCATCGCGGTCTACCCCATCCCCGGCGCCAACGCCGCCCTCAGCGCCCTGATCGCCAGCGGCCTTCCCGCCGACCGCTTCACCTTCCACGGCTTCCTCCCCTCCAAAGAAGGCCAGCGCCGCACCGTTCTCGAAGCCCTGCGCAACGAAGCGACCACCACACCCATCACCCACATCTTCTACGAAACCCCCCACCGCATCCTCGGCGCGCTGGAAGACATCATCGCCACCTTCGGCCCCACCCAGCGCGTAGTCATCGCCCGCGAACTAACCAAGCTCCACGAAGAATTCTCCCGAGGCACCGCCGCCGAACTCTTAGCCGACTACACCAAACGCCCGTCCATCCGCGGCGAAATGGTCCTGCTCCTGGACGGAACCCCTTGCACTGCGTCCGCGGAAAATACTTCAGCGCCGAACCTTGCCGCTGAAGTACAAGCCCTCATGGTTTCCGGAGTAACGGAGAAAGACGCTCTCAAGCAAGTTGCGAAGGATCGTGGGATAGGCAAGAGTGAAGCGTATCGCGAGTGGCAGCGAACTAAGAAACGATAGTATCGTGCTTCCACGGAAGCACTTTCCACCCTGTTTCTGTGCGTTCCAACACTTGCCATTCCCACGTCGCACAAAGCATGCCGCAGTAGTAAGAACTGTAAGCCATAGCTAACGTGTGGTCGTGATTGAAAAATACCTGGCTGAAGCTTTGTAACCCCGTAGCGCCCTTAGGCCATTTCTGCCAAAGCTTCGGATCCTCAACGGCTAAGTCAATTTCAAACCGTTTCGATTCCGCGGAAGTAAGTAAGCGAATGGGCCAGTCCGTTTTGAACTGATCCCTTTGCAGTACCCCGCCATCGTGACAGTGGGCTTCGAAATTATCCAGAACTTCCTGAAAGCGGGCTCTATCTTCGGGAGGTACGTGGATGGCTCTCTGCGGTGCGGCTACTGAGGCAAAGTCATCTTTGAGATCCGGCTTACATGGTTGGGTGGCATCGTAGCTGGTTGTAGCCGCGCTGATCATCCAAAGGCCGGCGTTAGATTTGCCTCGGGTTTGGCTATTCATCATCTCGGAGTAAACCGCGTATGAGTCCGGGTCGATCTGCGCCGCGGACGACGCTGCACCGCTGAGCGAAGCAGCCAGCAAGAGCAAGGAAGTCATGACTCCCAACCTCAGCATGCCTGCCATGATCTCCTACTCCCGCCCCGCCACCCGGTCATAAACATACCGGTCGCTCGTCGTCCCCAGCGACTCGTTATACAAACTCAACGACCCGATCGCCTCCTTCAGCTCTTCGCTGAAGTGATGAATCGCCCGCAAAATCTCCGCCGTCGCCGGAATCTCCAGCTTCGAAGTCTTCAGAAACTTCTGATACCCCCGGTCAGTCAGCCGCGCAATCTCCCCACCCAGCACCCATCCCGGCCGCGCCAGCAACCGCACCGTAGCGTCCCTGTCAGGAGAAGGCGCAATCTCTGCCGCGCAGCCGTACTTCTCCACCCGCCGCGCTCCGGCCGCCCGATTTGCACCTTCCTGCGCTGGCGCAACATCAAATTTCTCGTTACCGAGAACGGACAGCACTTCATCGAACGTACGCGGTTTGGGTCTCTTTGCCATGGGTTCCGGGCCTTCTCTGTTCTAACTTCACGCCGCCGCCAGCTGGAGCATCCCGCGGCCAACCGTTTAGACTTGATTTCAACTGTCGCACATCCCCGCCAGCGCTTCAATCAGCGGGACCGCCACCGGAGTCTTACCTCGACATGAGCACTTCCGTTTCAACCGAACCTCTCGGCATCGCGCTACTCGAACGCATCGGCAACACCGCGCTCATTCAGCTCGACCAGCTCGCCGCGCATCTCCCCGGCATCCAGATCCTCGGCAAAGCCGAGTGGCTCAACCCCGGCGGCAGCGTCAAAGATCGCGCCGGCTCCTCCATCGTCCTCGACGCCATCGCCAAGGGCCAGCTCGGCCCCGGCAGCGCCCCCGGCGGCCACTCCCGCATTCTCCTCGACGCCACCTCCGGCAACACCGGCATCGCCTACGCCATGCTCGGCGCCTCGCTCGGCTTCGGCGTCCAGCTCTGCATGCCGTCCAACGTCTCTGTCGAACGCAAGCGCATCCTCGCCGCCTACGGCGCCGAAGTCGTCTGGACCGATCCCGCAGATGGCTCCGACGGCGCCATCCGCAAAGTCAAGGAACTCGCCACCGCCGAGCCCGACAAGTACTTTTACGCCGACCAGTACGGCAACGACAACAACTGGCTCGCCCACTACCGCGGCACCGCCAACGAGATCTGGCAGCAGACCGAAGGCCTGGTCACGCACTTCATCGCCGCCCTCGGCACCTCCGGCACCTTCATGGGCACCACCCGCCGCCTCAAGGAACTCAACCCCGCGGTCAAGTGCATCTCCATGCAGCCCGATTCCCCCTTCAACGGCCTCGAAGGCCTCAAACACATGGCCACCGCCATCGTCCCGCCCATCTACGACGACAAGCTTGCCGACTGGAACATCGACATGGCCACCGAGCGCGCCTACGCCATGGCCAAGTGGCTGGGCCGCAACCAGGGGCTCCTCGTCGGCGTCTCTGCCGCTGCCGCCGTCGCGGCCTCGCTGGAAGTAGCCGAAGCCGAGCACGCCGCCGGCCGCGAAGCCGTCATCGTCACCATCCTCTGCGATTCCGCCGACAAGTACCTCTCCGAGCGCTTCTGGAACGAAACCTCCGACGCCGACCAAACCCTCCACAACAAGCTAGGAGACCGCCGCAAGTGAGTCTGCAACTCTCTCAGGACCTCTACGACCAGCTCCGCGCCCACGGCGAAGAGACCTACCCCAACGAGTGCTGCGGCATCATGCTCGGCAAGTCCACCGAAACCACCATCCGCGTAGAAGCCCTCATCCGTGCCGGCAACACCCGCACCGACAGCGCCCACAACCGCTACCACATCGCCCCGCAGGAGCTCATCAAAGCCCAGCGCGAGGGTCGCAAAGCCGGCCTCGACATCGTCGGCTTCTACCACTCCCACCCCGACCACCCCGCCCAGTGGTCCATCACCGACTTCAACGAAGCCCACTGGTTCGGCTGCGCCTACGTCATCACCGCCGTAGACGGCGACAAGACCACCGGCAAATCCACCCTCACCAACAGCTTCCTCCTCACTGGCACCGGCGAAGAAGACAAAGCCTTCGCCAATCAGCCAATCGAAATAATCGGCTAGAGCTTCGACGAGTCGGCATCAGCCGGAAACCACGGACGACGTCGGTTCCACATCAGCATGCGCCGTCAGACGCGGATCGCGAAAAGCCTGCCCTATCCGGAAACGGTTTCCTGAGCGGATTGTCTGGCTTGTTGCCGGATGTCCCGGCAGAGAACCGTCGCGCAAATGCCGATTGCAAGAAGCAAGTAGACACCCAGGGAAAGGTCACTCAAGCGCGGAAGAAACTTTCTGATGCTGAAGTCCCACAGGTACTGAAGGACCGTAACGCCCGCGCCAAGATACAGAGCGAGTAGGCCGCGGGGAGCATAGGCGTTTAGGTGAGCAAAGTAGCGCCACAAAAGTGTCGCGACGGCTACCCCAAACACAATGCTAAGCGTGAAGATAAGACTTTCGACGCACAATCCCACGAAGGCGCCGTTCAGATGATCAATCTGATCCCGGTCAACATCGTGCAGCACATAGACCGTGACAACAGAGATCAGCAACGCAGTGCCGAAAATCCCAAGCGCAAGTAAGACAATGGCTCGTTTCATAGGGTCTAGGGAACGAGTATACCGCTCGCTTATTCTCGAGTCGGCTCAGCCGCCTTTCATCTATACTGGCCGCGCCCTTAAACGCTCGTATAAACCGGCGTGAACGCTTCGCGAAAACAGGAAGGCTATAGCTATGCGGGACAACTCCAACACTTTCTTCCGCAACCGTCGTCAGTTCATCGGCACAGCCTCCACCGTAGCCCTCGCGAGCATCCTCCCCAAAGCTTTCGCCGCAGCCAAAGCCCCCACCGCCTTCAACCCCTCCCTCCTCGCCCCGCTCGAAACCATCTGGTCAGAGTTCGAAACCCTCGCCTCCTTCTGCCCCCACTACACCGGCAACGCCGGCCACATTAAATTCGTCGACTTCCTCGCCAACGGCCTCCAATCCGCCGGCCTGGAAGTCCACCGCGACACCTACAAATTCCCCCGCTGGCAAGCCAAGAATTACGCCATCACCGCCACGCCCAAAGGTGGCGCCCCGCAGAACATCCCCGTCAGCTTCTACTACCCGCAATCCGGCCAGACCGGCCCCAACGGCGTCACCGCGCCGCTCGCCTACGCCGGCAAGCTCACCACCAGCACCGGCAACACCTTCACCCTGCCCACCGACGTCAAAGGCAAAATCGCCTACGTCGACTTCGAAGTCATCCTCCGCGACTACGCCGAGTGGTTCCACTCCCTTGGCTCCTACACCCCCGACACCAGACTCACCACCAGCATGACCTCCATCATCGCCGTAGCCGCGCCGCTCCTCACCGAGTTCAAAAAGGCCGGCGCCGTCGGCGTCATCTTCGGCTGGACCAACCTCTCCGAAGGCCACTGCAAAAATCAGAACCTCCCGTTCGGCCACGGCCTGCAGGAAATCCCCACCCTCTGGGTAGGCCCCGCCGCCGCCACAAAGCTGCGCACCCTCGCTCAATCCGGCGCCTCGGCCACTCTCACGCTCGACGCCGACATCTTCCAGAACTCCCCCACCGACACCGTCTACGCCACGCTCCCCGGTTCCACCCCCGGCGAAGCCATCATCATCAACACCCACACCGACGGCCCCAACGCCGTGCAGGAAAACGGCGGCATCGGCATCATCAACCTCGCCCGCTACCTC
>CAIQPK010000047.1 GCA_903873705.1 uncultured Acidobacteriota bacterium | reverse complement strand
GGTCTGCAAAGTCTCAGATTCGATTGGGCGAGGTCTGGGCAGACCGGGGAGACCTCGCCGCAAAAGCCAAGGCCGCCCGGTGTGGGGCGGCCTTGGCTGTGATCTCTGTTACCAGTATAGCGGTTTGGGGCGAATAACTACGCCAAGTTTGTTTGGGAGAATAGGGTTTGTTTTGTTGGGGTTGCGGGATTTTTTTGTGGGTTGAGGGCTTGACAGCTTTTTGTGGGGGAGGAGTAGCGGCCGGTGAGGAGAGAAAGAGCAAAGGCATTTCACGCAAAGTCCGCAAAGTTTAAAAGGAACGCAATGGGTGCGAAGGTTGATGTGGCGGGGCCTGAAGTTTGGTGGCGTTGCCGACTCTGCGTGAGCGGGGATAGTCTTTCGTCATGCGACCCCTTCGGTATTCCATCAATGTCACCCTAGATGGCTGCGTTGATCATCGTGAAGGTATAGCCGACGACGACCTGCACCGTCATGCGGTCGAGAATATTAAGTGGGCCGATGCTCTGCTTTTTGGGCGGGTAATTTACGAGATGATGGAGTCCGCGTGGCGGGCGCCGGCGCAGACGGGGGTGATGCCGGAGTGGATGGAGGATTGGGGGCTTCCTTTCGCGCGGGCGATCGATGTGGCGAAGAAGTATGTGGTGTCGAGCACGCTGGAGCGGGTGGATTGGCATGCGGAGCTGGTGCGGGGTGACCTGGAGACGTTTGTTCGGCGGCTCAAGGAGGAGCCGGGTAGAGGCGTGCTTGTGTGCGGCGTGAGGTTTCCGCTGGCGCTGGCGGAGATGGGGTTGATCGATGAGTACGAGTTTGTGGTGCACCCGAGGGTGGCGGGACATGGGCCTACGTTGCTGGCGGGGTTGTCGAAGCGACTGGATTTGAGGCTGGTGGAGCGGGTGGAGTTTGGGTCGGGGGCGGTGGCTATGCGGTATGACGTGAGGCGGTAGGTGGTCATCGCAAGCATCAGCCGAACATGAACGGGATCCCGATCAGGATGGCGGAAGCGCGGTGTTCTGAATGCGGCGAAGCTCGCGGGTGGCGAGATCAGCTACGGCCGCAGCGTCGTCGATGTCTACGAAGACGGGGATTGCGTTGTCGAGGAAGAGCTCGCTGCGCCCGGTCTTGCTTCCGCGGCCGCTGAAGAAGGGAAGCGTTTCACCGAACTTGAGTGTGCCAATGCCGTCGGAGCGGAATTCTTTTTCGATGCCCGGGAGAGAACGGAGATAGGCCGAAATGACCCTGGCCTGTGGCGGCGTAACGATGGTGATGACGCGCTCATTGGTGAGGGCATAGACAATGCGCCGCTTCCGCCAGGCGTTATAGAAAAAGCGTCCCCAGATCATGTACTGCCCGATGACGACGAAGGGGATTCCCCAAAGCATGCCGAAGTCCCAGCGGCTTTTGCCGCCCCATGGGCCGGCGCCGCTGACGCCGGCTTCCCACAAAATAGCGAAGCCTCCCCAGAGAAGACTGAAGGGGACGACAAACCAGTCTGAGCTGTGAAAGATGACGCGGGGGTTGGGCTTACCGGTCCAGATGAGCGATTCGCCTGCGGAGAGCTCCGTTTGCAGGAGGCGCTGATCTTCGAGGCTGAGGTTCTCCATGGCGATCGCGCTCAGTGCGATGATGATGCGGGGATGTCGGCGGTGAAGCGTAGATTTTTCAAGACCAGCTGCACGATGGGGTGGGGCCAGGACTCGAAGCTGCTGAGGCCTGCGTCGATGGGAAGGATGTTGGTCTTGAGGCCCCCCTTTTTATCGGGGACGGTCATCAGTGCGTCGATGAAGAGTTTGTGCTTCGTCTTGTTCCGCGTGGTGAGGAGGGTCATGAGGCCGGTGCCGGACTTTTCCTGACGAAAGGAGAACTGCACGTCGGCCTTGGCTGCGTTGGCGACGTAGGTCAGGCCGCTGACGTGGTCGCCATCGATGGTGAGGTTGACACCGAAGCTCTCACCGTTGAACAGGTAAATATCACCTCCTGTGACATAGGGGACCTTGTCGAACTGTTGCTCGTAGTAGTGCGTCGTGTCGACGGGAAGCTTCAGGGTGAAGGGAGCGCGGAAGACGGGTTGGTCGGATTGGATGGGCGCTTGTGCGTGGGCGGTGAATGCGGGTGCGGCCAGGAGGCCGATGATGAGCGCGGTGGAACGGCACGTTGGTGCGACGAAGCGGGCGAGGAGCGGGATAGCAGGCATCGGTGGGGTCCTGGAGAATGTTTGCGGCTATGATGCCACATTTGTGGTGGGTGGTGGTGGATGGATGGAGCACCCGCATTGTGCGGGGGTGGACAAAGGACAAGATGGCAAAGGCAACAGCAGCAGCCGACACGAGATGACGCGTGTTTTGGGGTGAGAGTTGAGAATGTTGGAGCTATTGAGTTGGGGGAACGTCTATTCTTGTATGGAACGCGGCTGGGGAGGCGATGTGCGGGGTTCGCTGGTCAGTGCGGAGGGGTTGGCGGCTCGGCGAGGGTGGCGGAGCGGTGTAGTGTCGGCTGGCGTGCATTTGGTTGTGCTGGTGGTGGTGGTGGGTGGATGGCCTGGGCGGGCGGGGCTGATGCCCAACAAGTTGCCCGGGACGGCGCAGGGTGTGAGGCTGCTGACGTATTACGCTGCGGGGAGTCCTGCGCATGCCGTGAGCGACATGGCGGCGAAGAAGCCCGCGGAGCGGAAGGCTGCCGATGTGTTGCACAAGCAGTTGAGCCTGCCCATGCCGGAGCAGCCGGCGGCGCCGTTTACCGAAGAAGGCAAGGGAACCCAGAGCGACAGCGGGCTGGGGCAGGGCGACATTCGCATCGCGCTGCAGGTGGTGTTTCCTTATCCGAAGATCGACGTTTCCAGCCTGCCGCATGGGACGAAGGCGGATGTGGTGCTGAATGCGGTGATCGACGAGCATGGGAAGATTGCCGATCTGACGCTGCTGAAGGGGATGGGAGCACCGGTGGATGACGTGGTGATCGCGACGGTGAAGCAGTGGACGTTTACGCCGGCAACGCGGAATGGGGTGCCGATATCCAGCGAGCAGGAGCTGCACTTTCACTACGAGCGGAGCTAGTCGGCGCTGGCGAGTGGTGATGGTGCGGGTCGCACTCATGCCGCTGATGGTGCGGCATGCGTGGCGACGCGGCGGTTAGAGGAACGGGGCGGTTGCGGTCTTGATGCGGTCGTCGGTGCGCTGGTGAGCGGCGGCCATGCCTTTGGGGTCGAGGTTGAGGGGTTCGGGGCGGAGCTTTTCGATGAGAGCCCAGGTGACGCGGTGGGGCATTTCGGGGAACTCGGCTGCGTAACGGCCGAAGGAGTAACCGAAGAGGATGTGCTTTTCCAGCGCGACGTTGGTGAGCTGGATGACTTCGTTTAGTTGCTGGGGAGAAAGCTGGGTTGGGTCGGGGTGGAGTAGATCGAAGCGGGCGGCGTCGTTGATGGCGTTCCAGGTGTCGAGTGATTGCTGACTCATGCTGGACATGATGATGTAGAACTCCTGGTCTTTGTTGGCTTCTTCCGCGGGCATGAGACGGGTGATGCCATTCTTTTCGGCTGCGTCCCACTCGGCGTGGTTCCACTGGAAGGGGCTCTGGGTCCAGCGGAGGTCGCCGGGAAGCTCGGTCTGGGGAACGCCGGGATGCTGACGAATGTATTCAAGGACGAGCAGGTTGTTCTTGAGGCGGGCGGTGACGGTGAGCCAGTCGCGCTCGTCGTCGGCGAGGTTGGAGCGATTGCTTTCGAACTCGCGATGGAGGGCTTCGCGGGTTTCGCGTAGTTGGTAGCGCTCATGGAGATGCTCGACGATCTGCTCAAGGCCGATGGCGATGAGCAGGCCGACGACGATGGTGGCGATGTGGATGAAGAAGTCTCGCCAGGCGTGGAGGGGGTGGTGGGGTGGGTGGACGTCGAGCATAAGAGAGAGTGTAGAGGGTGGAGGGTAGATCGTAGCGGTAATGGCGTGCGTGGCATGAAGTGAGGGACGCCGGAAAGGGTGATCAGGGGTGCGTGTGCTGCACGGCGATGAAGTTATGGAAGGCGTCCAGTTCGGCTTCGGACGGGCCGTCGGCGAAGCCGGGGTCGAGATACTTGGGGTAGCCCATGAAGTTGCCGCGGAGGTAATGCTTCATCATCATTTTCTGCAGCAGGGAGATTTCTTCGGCTAGTTGCGGGGGTGAGAGATGGGCCGGGTTGTCGTCGGTGAAGGTGAAACGGTTGGCTTCGTTGAGGGCCAGCCACTCCTCTTCGTTCTGATTGGAAATGTCCTGGAGGGCGTTGTAGATTCTTTCGTCGGCCTGCACCTCGTCGGCGGGCATGAGTGCGAGGACGCCACTGGTTTGTGCGGTGTGCCATGCAGCACTGGTGAACTGGTTGCGGTTGAGACCGAGTTTCAGCCTGGCCGAGGGGTTGGTGGAATTTTGAGCCGGATGCTGAAGCGCTACCAGCAGAGCCATGTTTGCCTTCTGCCGGAGTGACTCGGCATGGTACTGCTGCACGTATTTAGCGAAGCGCGTGTAGTTATCGAGGCGCTCGTCGTGCAGGGCTTCGCGGGTTTCCGCGATTTCTTGGCGGTGATGGATGTACTCGACTGTCTGTTCAAGGCTGACGGCGATGAGGAGGCCGACGACGATGGTGGCGATGTGGATGACGAAGTCGCGCCAGGTGTTGGGAGTGTGGTGGGGTGGGTGGGGTTCGAGCATAAGTGAGAGTGTAGAGGGTTGTGGGTAGAGCGTAGAGAGGACATGCGGGGCTTAGGATGAAGTGATGACGGCTGATGAGGTGAAGAAGGTGCTGGGGCTGGCGCCGCATCCGCGAGAGGGTGGGTGGTACGTGCGGACGTGGGAGTCGGCGGAGCGGGTGGCGGCGGAGGCGGGGGAGCGGAGGACGTCGACGGCGATTTACTACCTGCTGGAGCCGGGAACGTTCAGCGAGATGCATGTGCTGAAGAGCGATGAGGTGTTTCATCATTATGCGGGTGGGCCGGTGGAGATGCTGCAGCTGTTCGAGGACGGGCGGGCGGAACGGGTTTTGATTGGGAAGGATTTGGAGGCGGGGGAGAGGCCGCAGGTGGTGGTGCGGCGGGGGGTGTGGCAGGGGTCGAGGTTGTTGGGTGGGGAGTGGGCGCTGCTGGGATGTACGGTTAGTCCGGGGTTTGAGTTTGAGGACTTTGCGGCGGGGGTGGGCGAGGAGTTGAGTGCGCGGTGGCCGGAGTGGCGGGAGTTGATTGGGGAGCTTACGCGGTAGGCATGGGAAAAGTGCCTTGACGCAAAGTTCGCGAAGTTTAACGCAGAGTTTCGCGAAGTAGGACGGGCATGCGGAGGGGAGCTAGGGGTCGCGGTATTCGCGGCGTTTTAGCTCTTGCTGGGCTTGCTGGTGGCCTTGATTGGCGGCCTGGCGGATCCAGTGGCGGGATAGGGTGTAGTCGGGGTCTACGCCCTGGCCGGTGGCGTAGAGGTGGGCCAGTTGGAATTGGGCTTCGGCGTTGCCGTTGTCGGCGGCGCGGCGATACCAGATGGCGGCTTGCTTCAGGTTCAGGGGGACGCCGTGGCCGAAGGTGTAGAGGTCGGCTAGTTTTTGCTGGGCTTCGGGGAAGTCCTGCAGGGCGGCGCGGCGATACCAGTGGGCGGCTTCGGTGTCGCTTTGGGGGACGCCTTCGCCTTTGCGGAACATGAGGCCGAGGTTGTACTGGGCCCAGGGGAGGTTGCTGTGGGCGGCGCGCTGGCACCAGGTGAAGGCTGCGGCGAAGTCGCCGGCTG
The DNA here is from genome assembly GCA_903873705.1 of uncultured Acidobacteriota bacterium. Lineage (GTDB taxonomy): Bacteria > Acidobacteriota > Terriglobia > Terriglobales > Acidobacteriaceae > Granulicella. Next base: position 15,478 of record CAIQPK010000047.1, on the reverse strand, counting down.
AGTAGTAGCGGAAGCTGAGGTTGGCCTGGGCGTGGGCGTGGCCTTGCTCGGCGGCGCGACGTTCCCATAGGGCGGACTGAGCGTTGTCCTGGGGGAGGCCTTCGCCTGTGTCGTAGAGGGTGCTGAGGATGTATTGGGACTCGGCGTGGCCTTGCTCGGCGGCTTGCTGGAAGCGCTGGGCGGCGGCGGTGAGGTTGCCGGCGGCGTAGTCGGCTACGGCTTGCTGGTAGTGGGGGTTGGTGGCGGCGGTTGCGGCGTCGCGGCGGCCGCGGGCGATGATGCCGGAGCGCGAGGATTGGAGCGCGAGCGTGTTGGTGGCGGGGACGTGTTGCAGCGCGGTTGCGGGTGGCGTCGATTTGGGGTCGTCTGACATTTGCTTAGCGCTGGGCGTTGAGTTGGCGGTCGGTGAATTCGAGGCGGTGCTGGGCGTCGGCGATCTGGGTGCGGACGGTGGTGGCTAGTTCGGTGAGGAGGTCGCGGTGGTCGCGGGCGGCGGCTTCGGCGTCGCGGTGGAGGTGGGCGATTTCGCTGGAGAGGAGATCGCTTTGTTCGGCGTCGAGGAGGGCGATGTCGCGCTGGGCGTGGCGGAGCTGGCGGGTGATGCGGTGGAGCTCGGCGGCGGGGCCTTCGCCGAGGATGGCGGCGTTGATTTCGCGGTGGTCGTCGAGGAGGCGGTGGAGGGTTTCGGTATCGCCGCGGGTGTAGGCGAGGTTGGCGCGGGCCATGAGGAGGGTGAAGTGGCGATGCTCTTCGTCGTCGCGGGCGAAGTCGGGGTGGATGCGCTTGGCTACGTCGCGGAAGAGGGTTTTGAGGCTGGGGGGCGGATCGAACTCTTCGGCCTGGCTGGCGGTGCCGGTGGCGGCGTCGTGGGTTTCCTGGGCGCGGCGGCGGGCTTCCGCGGCGCGGGTGCGGGCGGAGTCGGAATCGTAGAGCTGGACTTCGCGTTCGGCGATGCGGGCTTCGAGGTCGTCGAGCTCGGCGTAGAGGGTGCCCACCTGTCGGAAGTAGCGGCCTTCGAAGGTGCGGAGCTGGGCGCGGAGCTGGGCCAGCTCGGAGGTACGGTCGGCGAGGCGGTTGCGGGCGTCGGCTAGTTGGGCGCGCTGGTGGTCGAGGGCGAGGGTGTCGGGGGTGGGTTGGAGGATGAGTTCGGGCATCGGGGCTGGGTTTAGTTTAATGCCGCGGGGGTGGGGCGGGATTGTGCGGCTTCGCCCAGGTCCGAAGATCCGGCGATGGGGCACCCCACGGTTGCGGCCGTGCATGCGAAGAACGGGAGAAAAGCAGGGGGCCGAGCATTGTGCGGGTGCTGAATTCGGGGGTTCTTCGCTGCGCTCAGAATGACGGCGAAAAACAGGCAACGGCAAAGACAGAAGCAGATTCCTTCGCTGCGCTGCGGAATGACAATCCTAAAAAGGTAGGGGAGCTCCAAAGACGCAGTGAAATGGTGCCTGGGTGTTACTCGGTGTCTTCGCCGATGTCTTCGTTCCAGATTTCGGGGTGGGCGGTGATGAAGGATTGCATGAGGGCTTTGCAGTCGGGGTTGTCTAGGTCGACGATCGTGAGACCGAGGTTGCGGAGTTCGGCGGCGCCGCCGGGGAAGGTTTCGCTCTCGCCGATGACCACGGTGCGGAAGCCGAACTGGCGAATGAGGCCGGTGCAGTAGAGGCAGGGCGAGAGGGTGGTGACCATGATGAGGTCGCGGTAGGATTTCTGGCGGCCGGCGTTGCGGAAGGCGTCGGTTTCGCCGTGGATGGAGGGGTCGTTCTGCTGGACGCGGCGGTTGCGGCCGCGGCTGACGAGGGTGCCGTCGGGGCGGAAGATGGCGGCGCCTACCGGGACGCCGCCTTCGGCGAGGCCGGTGCGGGCTTCTTCGATGGCGATGGCCAGCATGGCGGGGTAGTCGGGGGTGGGCATGGTTTTAGGGTATCGCTTTTTAGGGAGTAGGGAGTAGGGAGTAGGGTCGGGGTCGAGGAGACGGGTGGCTTCCGTTGAAGACCCATGTCCGAGAATCCGGACATGGGGCACCCGGTTACGTGGAAACCCCGATCTCCAAGTGCGAGAGACACCACCCCAGCCGGCCAAAAACGCCCGCTGGGGCCCCCGGATCGGGGGCACCCCGGATTGTGCGGCTTCAAACTGCAGGTCTCTCCACTGCGCTGCGCTTCGGTCGAGATGACAATTTTGGGGGTTCAAAAAAGAGAGAAGCCGCTGGGCTGCTCTCCCTTCTTGATTGTGAAGGCCGGTTAGAAGGTGAAGCCCAGGGACATTTGGATTTGGCGGGCGCTGCCGATGGTGTGGGTGACTACGCCGAGGCCGAAGGGGGCGTTGTAGAGGGGCTGGCCGTAGGAGGGAAAGGAGTTGTAGTTTTCGTTTTGCGAGACTTCGTTGCCGGGGACGTCGAAGCTGGCGGTGTTAGTGAGGTTGTAGACGTCGAAGGTGTACTTGAGGGAGTAACGGTCGCCGAACTTGGTCATCTTCATGAGCGAGGCGTCGGCGCGCTTCTGGAAGGCCTGGCGGAAGATGTTGCGCTGGCCGTGGGTGAAGGTGGTTTCGAAGGTGTCGGTGGAGGGGACGGCGCCGTTGAGGTCTCCGGGCTTGAGCAGGGGAAGGGTGAAGCAGCTGGACTTGAGGGCGGCGTCGCCGAAGGCACCGGACTTGCCGGTGAGGGCGTTCTTTGCGGTGCAGCCGGGGGCGAGGGGCACGATGGGGTTGGTGATGCCGTTGTTGGTGCTGTAGTAGATGCCGCCGATGGCCCCGGTGAAGTCGATGACGGAGTAGGGCTGGCCGCTCTGGAGGACGGTCTGGCCGACGAGTGACCAGCCGTCGATGAGGTAGCCCTCGACGGTGTGCTGGCCGGCGAGGTTGGGGAGGCGGAAGACGTAGCTGAAGTTGATCACGTGGGTTCGGTCGAAGTCGGCTGAGCCGTAGGCGTCGCGGAGGTTGGTGGGGTCGTTGCCGTTGTAGAAGAGGCCGATGCCGGACTGCTCGTCGAGGGCGTGGGAGTAGGTGTAGGAGGCGGCGACCTGGATGCCGTGGGTCATGCGTTTTTCGACGTGCATCTGGAGGGCGTTGTAGGCGTCGATTCCGGCGGCCTTGTAGTTGATGGACTCGGCGGCGTAGCCGACGTAGGGGACGCGGTGGTCGACGTTGCCGCCTTCGTAGTCGGCGCGGTAGTCGGAGCCGTCGTTGAGTGTGGCGCCTTCTACGGTGTAGCCGTAGGAGTACTTTTCGCCGTGGATGGGAGCGCCGGGGTTGGCGATGCCGGCCTGGTTGAAGGGGACGGGAATGACCTGGTGACGGCCAAGGTTGCCGACGTAGCCGATTTCGATGGCAAGGTCATTGCGGGGCTGCCACTGGATGTCGAGGGTGTAGTTGAAGGTGTAGGGGAGCGTGTTGGTGCGATCGTAGACGCCGAGCGAGATGGGCTGGCCTCCGTCGCTGATGGCGGCGATGTTAGGCAGGTACTTCTTGAGGTCGGAGGACTTGGGGCTGGCCGATACGGGGTTGGAGATGGAGGTGCCGTAGGGGTTGGCGAGGTTGCCCTCGGATGCGGTGGGGGCGTTGGTGGGGGGAACGAAGGGGTCGTTGGTGGCGGCGGTGCCGTTGGAGCCGCAGGTGGGGATGTAGTAGCTGTAGAGGGTGTTGACCTTGCAGGTGGAGGCGGTGACGAAGGGCAGCTGCTGGTTGACGCCGAAGGGGCCGCCGGTGACGGTGCCGATGGCGTAGCCGGGGGAGAAGTAGCTGAAGAGTTCGCCGCGGTCGTAGTACATGCCGAAGCCGGCGCGGACTACTGCCTTGTTATGGAACATGGCGGGCTGCCAGGCGGCGCCGACGCGGGGAGCGATGCCCCACTGGCGTCCGGTGAGGGTGGTGTTGCTGACGCCGGGGGTGCCGTTGGCGTTGTTGCCGGCGATGATGAAGCCGGGGTTGACGATGGTGTCGGCGGCGGCGCTGTAACAGTAGGCGAGGGGGTCGCTGGCGTTGCAGGTGCCGGGGGTGGCGTTGGGTTCAAAGTTGAAGATGCGGCCGTATTTTTCGGTGAGGCCGCCATCCCAGTCGTAACGCAGGCCGGCGGTGAGGGAGAGGTTGGACTTGATCTGGAACTTGTCCTGTACGTAGGTGCCGAGCTGGTTGGCTCGGTAGTAGCGGTTGGCGTTGCCCTGGAGGAAGGAGCTGACGTAGAAGCCGGTGGCTGAGCCGCCGGGGGTGACGTAGCCCTGGGCGTAAGCGCTGAGGTCGTCGGTGGCAATGGTGCCGGTTCCGGTGCGTTTGTCGACGGTGTTGAGCTGGGTGTAGCTGTAGTTGGCGCCGAAGGAGACGGTGTGGCGGCCAAGGGTCCAGATGGCCTGGGCGGAGGGCTGGAGGCGGTTCTGGAAGACGCCGGTGTTGGGGGCCTGGCCTTCCGCGTTGGGGCCGATGTTCAGTATGCCGGTGGAGATGCCGAGGCCGTAGGCCTTCTCGCCGAGGACGTTGACGATGGAGATGCCGGGGAAGTAGGGCGAGCCGAAGGTGTTGATAGAGGTGGAGCCGCCGCCGACGGTGGGAATGGATTGCGGCGCGAAGGGCTGCTCGTTGGTGCCGAAGATTTTTTCGCGGATGTAGCCGACGGTTTCCGTGGTGCTGAGGTTGGACTTGATGAGGTAGGTGTTGTTGATGGAGAAGACATGGGCGCCGGCATCGAGGTGCTGGGTGAAGCCGGGGACGCTGGAGTAGGCGTAGGGAGCGAGGGCTGGGTCGTGCTGGTAGTAGTACTTGAGCGCGATGGTGTCTTTGGTGGTGGCGTTGTAGTCGAGGTCGGCGACGGCGATATCGGCCTTGAAGCGGCCGGTGCCGGGGATGAAGGCGTTGAAGGGATGGGTGGTGGAGAGCTGGGATGAACCGATGTCGTTGGGGATGAGCCACTTTCCGGGCTCGCCGGGTACGGAGGGGATATTGAAGAGGGCGAGGGCGGTGGCGTTGATGTTGGCCGCGGTGAGAGGGCCGGGCTGGTTGGTCTCAGGGAACTGGGGGTTGATGATGCCGGCGAAACCGGCGGCGGTGCGGGTGGTGTCGCTGAGGCCAACGGGGACGTTGAGGAAGGAGTCGCCGATTTCCTGGTCGGCAACGTGGAGGTGCTGGTAGGAGACAAACCCGAAGAGCTTGTCCTTGATGATGGGGCCGCCGAGCGTGCCGCCGAGGAGATAGCGATGGAGCTGGGGGTTGTCGGCGTGCTGGGCGACGATGATGGGGTCGTTCTTGAAGAAGAAGGGATCGGCGTTGATCCAGTTGGTGCCGCGACGGCCGTAGAGGGAGCCATGGAAGGCGTTGCTGCCGGACTTGGTGCTGAGGTCGATGTGCGCGCCGGAGCTGGAGCCCTGCTGGGCGTCGTACATGGAGGCGTTGACGCGGACTTCCTCGATGGTCTCAGGCGCGGGGGTGGGGATGGCGTTGCCGATGGAGAGATAGATGGAGGCGGTGGACTGAATGACGCCGGCGGCGCCGGTGCTGGTGGAGACGCCGGTGGAGTTGACGACGCGGGCGGAGCCGACCTGGCTGGTGCTCTTGCCGTTGAAGAGGGTGCTGCCGTCGACGCCGTTGAGGGAGAAGGAGTTGGAGGTATCGCGCTGGCCGTTGGCCCAGATGGGGAGATTTCCCATGCCGGCGGCGGCGCCGGTGCCGGAGGGTAGCTCGGCGTTGACTCCGGGAGAGGCGAGGGCGAGGGAGGTGAAGCTGCCGGTGGGGATGGGGATGTTGGCGATCTGGTCCTGCTCGAGAACGTAGCCGTTGGTGGTGTCGACGGCGTTCATGAGGGGGCTGGCTTCTACGGTGATGGAGTTGGTGATGGCTCCGACGGTGAGTTGGGCGGGCAGGGTGACGGTGCGGTCGGCCTGGACGATGATGCCGGGGAAGCGCTGGAGGGAGAAGCCCTCGCGCTCGAAAGTGAGGGTGTAGGTGCCGATGGGCAGGTTGACGAAGGCGTAGCTGCCGCTGGCGGTGGAGGTGGCGGTGCGGGTGAGGGTGGTGCCATCCTGCACGGCGGTGACGGTGACCTTGGGGACGAGGCTGCCTCCGGGGTCGGTGATTGTGCCGGTGATGCCGCCGAGGGTTTGCTGGGCGCGCGCGGTAAGGCTGAGGGCGAAGACGAAGGCGAGAGCGATAAGAAGACGAACCCTGAGAGACACCACGGCGTTACCTCCAAAGAAGAAGCTTCGAGAGTGCGTTTTGGTTAGTGAATTCGAGGCGAACTCCGCCGTTATCGCGGGAGGCGATGGGTCGGGTCAGCTTTTGGGTAGCAGAACGACGATTCCTGGTTGCGGTTCGGTTGAAGAGCCCGACGGAAAATGGATGTTCTGCGCCGAAGGTAACAAAGGTCTTGCGACGACGCAAGTGAAATCAATGGGCGATGAAATATTGGGGGGATTATTTTTGGGAATAGATTTAGTGGTTGGTGGGGATAAGGAATTGTTATGGGTGGTAAGTGCTGGGGACGCAGTTGGCCGGGCTTACGTGGTAACCCATGTCCGAAAATCCGGAGATGGCCCCCCGGACGGGTGCGACTGCAGGCGAGTAGCGTGGGCTAGGTTTGGCGGCGTTGAGTGATGGCGTACCAGACCATGCCGGCGGCCAAGTAGCAGGCGTAAATGCTGGGGAAGTAGTTGTAGGGCTTTTCGGGCACGGGGTAGATGGTGCCGAAGATGGCGGCGAGCGTGGCCAGGGTGGCGACGACGGAGAGGAGGATGCGGCTGCCTTTGAGGCGGTTGCGGCGATGGAGGTGGACCGGCATGGCTATGGCAACGAGGGCGTAGGCGGTGAGGAATCCGAAGACGGCGAGGGTTCCCATCCAACCGTAGACGTCGGCACCGCTGACGCCGCGGGCGACGAGAATGGCGGGCGGAAGCAGGGCGAGGATGGCGGCGATGAGGCCGGCGCGGGCGGGGGTTTCGTTGCGGGCGTGGGTGGTGCTGAGGCGGCGGTGGGCGAGGCCGTGGTGGGCCATGAGCATGAGCACGCGGGCGGCGGCGATGATGCAGGCGAGGGTGGCGGCGAACATGCTGACGAGGACGCCGAAGTCGATGACGCGGCCGAGGATGGGGAGGCCGCCCTGGGCGGAGAGCTGGTGGAAGGGGGCGGTGCTTTCGCCGAGGTTGGCATTGGCGAAGCCGAGGACTTCGCTGTATGAGCAGAGGATGAAGAAGACTCCGGCGAGGAGCGCGCTGCTGATGACAGCGCGGGGTATGGTGCGGAGCGGGTTGCGCGCTTCGGAGCCGAGGGTGGTGGCGCTTTCGAAACCGACGAAGCTGAAGATGGCGAGCATGACGCCGAGGCGGAGGCCGGAGACGGTGACGCCCTTGAGGTGGAGCTGGGCGGTGTCAAGGTGGAAGCCGTGCTTGAAGAGGACAAGGGCTACGACGATAGCGATGAGAAAGACGGAGATGGCTTCAACCCAGAGCATGACCTGGGCGGAGACTTTGACGTCCCGGTAGGCGATGAAGAAGGCGGCGGTGGCGGCGAAGGTGGCGAGCAGGACGGCGGGGACGTGCGGGCCGAAGCCGCCGAGGAGGAGGTAGGCGGTGTTGACGAAGCCGCCGATGACGGAGGCGGCGGTCATGACGTAGGCGAAGAAGAGGGCCCAGGCGCCGAGGGCGGCGAAGACGGGCGGGAGGGTGTCGCGGGTGTAGACGTAGAGGGAGCCGGGGGAGGCGGAGTCGCGTGCGAAGGTGGCGATGCAGAGCGACATGAGGAACATGGCGGACATGGCGATGACGTAGGCGAGCCAGGTGCCGTTGCCGGCGAGGACGAAGACGAGGGGAACGGTGAGCGTGGGTGAGGTGCTGGGTGCGATGGTGGAGATGGATTGCGCGAGGACTTCGAGTGGCGAGAGGATGTGCTGGCGAAGGCCGTAGCCGACGGTTTCGCCGCCTTCGATGAACGGGGCGACCTTTTCGTGGACGTTGGTGAGGGATGCATCCATGCGGCAGGTCTCCGAGTTTCGCGGCTGCGGCGGGGGCTGATGAACGAGGGCGGAGCTTCCGGACGGAGCGCGAAAGGGAATGGATTTTGGAGGCGGTTCTGGAATTGAGTTTGGGGGTTGATGACGGTGGCGTCAAATGGGTGTGAACGATTTACCGTGTGTTCGCAATCGGGGTGTAGGGTTTGGACTAAGCTGGGAACGGCTGGAAGCACAGGCCGCAGCTATGTGGGCCGAAGCTAAGGGAGATTGGGTGAGTCAGACCGTTTTCTTGCTGGAAGACGATGTCGATATCAGTCGACTGGTGCAGTATCACCTGGAGAAGGCCGGCTTTACGGTGCGGGCCTTCGAGACCGGGCGGAGCGTGGTTTCGGAAGCGGAACTGACGCCGCCGGCGCTGTTTCTACTGGATGTGATGGTGCCGGAAGGCGATGGGATGGACCTTTGCCGGCGGCTGCGGGCGCATGGCTCATTGAATGCGGTGCCGATCATTTTTCTGACGGCACGGGCAGCGGAGAACGATCGGGTGCGCGGGCTGGAGCTGGGCGCGGACGACTACATTACCAAGCCGTTCGGGACGCGGGAGCTGGTGGCCCGGGTAAGGGCGGTGCTGCGGCGGAGCGAGCCCAAGGCGGAAGCAGCCGAGGCGAGCGTGCTGAACATCGACGACCTGCAGATTGATTCGGCGGCGATGCAGCTGCGGGTGAAGGGCGAGCTGGTGGTGATGACGGCTACGGAGTTTCGGCTGCTGGATTATTTGGCGCGGCATCCGGGGCGGATGTTCAGCCGCGATCATCTGCTGGATGCGGTGTGGGGGGATTCGCGGTTTGTGACGCCGCGGAGCGTGGATGTTTATGTGCGGCGGATTCGGGAGAAGATCGAGGTTGATCCGGAGACGCCGCGGTATTTGAAGACGATGCGCGGGGCGGGGTATCGGTTTGAGATTCCGAAGGCTGGTGCAGCGATCCAGGCTGGGGCTTCGATTGCCGCGGAGTCGATATAGCGCCACTGGTTCTCCGACGCGTTGAAGCCTGTAGATGTTTGAGGGTGAGGCGGTAGCCCAGGATCGCATGATGCTGGCGCCTGGGCATTCGTTTTGGGTTTGGATGGAAGGTTTGTGAGATGGTGGGGGTATGAGGCGCAGCCTGTATTTCGCTTTGCTGGGCCGGCTGCTGGCCGGGTTCGCGGTGGTGGCGGTGCTTTGGTACGGGCTGCCGCGGATGTGGGTGGATGCGGTGGCGGGGGTGATCGTCGCGCTGGGGTTGGCGTGGTGGTGTGCGCAGGTGGTGCGGCGGACGTTGGTGCCGCTGGAGCAGGCGGTGCGCGATTTGGGAGCGGGTAAAGAGCTCGCCGAGCGGAAGTTGGCCGAAAGCGCTGACGGACGGCGCGAGTTGGAGGCGCTGCTGGACAGCATGCAGGATGCGGTGGTGGCGGTGGATGCTGCAGGGCGGATTCAGTGGACGAATGCGCCGATGCAGCGGCTATTGCCGGGGTCGCTGGCGAGCGGAGCGGTGCGGGTGGGTCATGCGCTGGTGCAGACGATCCGCGATCCCGAAGTGCTGGCTTGTGTGACGGGGGCGCTGGCGCGGAGGACGGTGACGGAGGGGCGGGCGACGTCGGTGGTGCCGGGACGGATCTTCAACGTGAGCGCGGCGCCGATGCCGCAGGGTGGTGCGGTGGCGGTGTTGCACGATGTGACGCGGGTGGAGCAGATGGAGCGGGCGCAGAAGGATTTTGTGGCGAATGTGTCGCATGAGCTGCGGACGCCGCTGACATCGATTTCCGGGTACGTGGAGACGCTGCTGGATGAGGATGAGGTGGAGGGGATGGCGCGGGAGTTCCTGGGGACGATCCAGAAGAATGCGACGCGGATGGTGCGGTTGACGGAGGACCTGCTGGTGCTGGCGCGGGTGGAGTCGGGCGAGCATGAGGTGAGGCCGGTACGGGTGAAGGCGTCGGCGCTGATAAAGGACGCCTTCGATGCGATGGCCGGGCTGGTGCGGGATGTGGGTGGGCGGTTGGAGTTGCAGGGTGCGGTCGATACGGAAGTAATGGCCGATAGTGACGCGGTGGTGCGGGTGTTGAGCAACCTGATTGAGAATGCGACGAAGTATGGGCGGGGTGAAAGCGAGACGCGGATTGTGATGGGTGCGGTGGGAGCGGGGCCGGGGATGGTGCGGTTCAGCGTGCAGGATTTTGGGCAGGGGATTCCTTCGGAGCATATTGGGCGGCTGTTTGAACGGTTTTACCGGGTGGACAAGGGGCGGTCGCGGGAGAGTGGAGGGACGGGGCTGGGGCTGGCGATTGTGCGGCGGTTGATTGAGGCACAGAAGGGGAAGATATGGGTGGAGAGCGAGCTGGGACAGGGGAGCACGTTCAGCTTTACTCTGCCGGAAGCGGATGAGGCGGACCAGCTGGCGCTGGGGCTGACGGGGCAGAGCTAGAGGGGGAGGCGAGGGTTATTCAGGTTGACTCTCCCCGAAAACGAATTCACCCCGGGTTCACAGGATTTTCATAAACTTACCCGAAGCTTAGCAGGAGCTTCTGCGCGTTGCCAAAGTCTAAGCCGATGAGAGGCTGACGGGGCGTCGTGGAAAGCTGCGGCGAAGTCAGGCGTGAGGAGAAGCGGGCCGATGCGGATCAAGTTTCAACACAGTCTGGATGAGCTGAAGGAACGGCTGCTGGTGATGGCCGGGCTTGCTGAGCAGGCTGTGCAGCGATGCGTTGCGGGCTATGCGCATCGCGATGCCGTACTGTGCGACCAGGTGATTGCGTCGGAGCCGGCGATCAATGCGCTGGAGCGCGAGATTGACCAGATGGCGGGGGACCTGCTGGCTACCGAACAGCCGATGGCGATCGATCTGCGGTTCATTCTGGCGGTGCTGCGCATCAACGGCGACCTGGAGCGTGTGGGCGACCAGGCGGTAAACATTGCGCGGCGGGTGAAGGAAATGATGGCGATGCCGGAGGCCGATATGCCGGTCGATATTCCGCGGCTGGGTGCGCTGGCAGGGGCGATGGTGGGTGCTGCACTGCAGGCATTTATTGAAGGCGATGCGGAGCGGGCGCAACAGGTGCTGTTGCTGGATGACCAGGTGGATGCGATGAATTCGGCGGCGTTCAAGTCGCTGAGTGCGCTGATTCAGCAACGGCCTGAGGTGACGACGCAGGCGCTGAATGTGCTGATCATGGCGAAGAACCTGGAACGGATTGGCGACCACGCGACGAATATTGCGGAGGACGTGATTTTCTGGGTGGTGGGCGCGGATGTGCGGCATGGGGTGCCGGCAGAGCTGCAGCTGGAGCACCGGGTAGCGTAGCTAAGGTGCGGTGGGGCTGGCGGGTGTGGGTGCAATGCGTTCGAGGAGCGTGGTGTTGGGGTCCTCGTAGTCGACTTTCCATTGATGCGATGTCTTGAGCAGGTAGATGAGCGGCGTGTTGCGGCCGTAGAGGACGTATTTAATCTGGTGGCGGTCGAGGATGGCCATGGAGTCGTTGAGGTGGCTGATGTCGAGATAGTCCTTGAAGGTGCCGTTGTACTCGAAGATGTCAACGCGGGAGTCGACGAAGACGGGTATGTCGCGTTGGTGCCAGATGAGGAAGCCTCCCCAGGTGTACTCGTTGAAGAGGTTTCCGGTGGGGTGGAAGGTATCGAGAAACGGCAGGGCCTGAAAGGGAAACTGGTTGTTCTTCGTGGAGCTGGAGAGGTCGATGTTGCGGGCGCGGCCGATGATGCAGCAGAGGATGAGGAAGCTTCCGGCCATGGCGATGAGGGGGCTGAAGGGTTTGCGTTTTTCAGCGTAACGCGAGGCCAGCGAGCGGGCGAAGACGGGGCCGACGAGGATGGCGGCGAGGAAGAGGAAGCGCGAGTAGTTGAAGGCGGAGTAGAGGCCGAGCGCGGTGACGGCCAGTTCGAAGAGCGTCCATTTGCGCTTGTAGAGCAGCTGCAGCAGAAACATGAGGCCGAGGCAGGCGAAGAGGATGCGGCCGCGGGGGGAGTGGAAGTCGAGGGTCTTCCACTCTTCAATGTTGGCGATGTTGAGTTTCTGGTGGAAGGCGAGGTCGAAGGGGTAGAAGACCAGGCGCCAGCCGTAGGGATTGATGAAGAGGGCGGCGAGGCTGGCGCACCAGGCCAGGATGAGGTGCTTGATTTGTTGCGGCGATGCGGCTTCGTTGGCGATGGCGCCGGAATTTATCGTGAATAGTTTAGAAGCGATGAACATGGCGAAAATAACCATGCCGATGAGCCATGAGCCGTGGGTATTTACCCAGATGAGGAATAGTACGGGCAGGGCCCATATGGCGCGCTGGTTGCGGCGGGAGGCGACGATGATGAGTAACTCAACGACGAGGAGCAACCAGCCGAAGAGTAGTGTGCGGGGACCGAAAGAGACTGTGGATAGAAGGATGGCGAAGAGGGTGCCGACTAATGCGGGAAATAAAGCGACCGATTCGAGGTAAATAAAATAGAAGAGGCCAATAAATATTATTTCGATGGTGAGCAGGGTGACGAGGTAGACGCCCGTATAGCCAAGTACGTGAAAACCGGCGTAGAGCGGGAGCTCTGCTAACCACTCGTGGTTCATCCAGGGCGAGTTGGCGGCGGTGAAGGAATACAGATCGTGGGTGAGAAAGGAATGACTCGTTAGTTGTATCTGGGTGTCACGAAGGTGCCACCATAGGTCGGCGTCGGCCATGGAGGGCGTGACGCTGAAGAAAACGAAAGCGACGATGAGGCTGAGCGCAAAGAAAAGTAAGCCGCGGTCTATCGGAGCAGGTGGCGTGGCGGCGGAAGTGGAGTGAGAGTTGGATTCATCCATGACTTAAGTCACGCGTCGCGCAGGTTGGCGCGCTTTCCCAGGGGTGATGTTACACGTCGATGGATTAGGCTCAATTGAGGAACCTCTGATCAAGTCCAGACAGTTATGGAACGTGACACGACAAATCGGCGATGGAGTTTAGGCCGGCGGCTGGTTAAGGATAAATCCGGCCAAAGCCTGGTTGAGATCGCGGTGATGATTCCGCTGTTTACTGTCCTGATTGCCTACGCGATCGACTTCGGCTACTTTTTCGTCGCGGCGGCGAGTATTACGTCTTCGGCGCGCAACGCGGCGGAGTACTCGATCCTGGGTTACGAAGGGCCGGCACAGACGGGCGAGCCGGCGGCGGGGCCGGTTGCGACGACGACGAGCGTAGCCGCACTGGCGATCGCTGACTTGAGCAGCCTGACCAATTCTTCTACGACGACAAGGGTTGAAGTTTGCACGAAGGCGAACGGCGTCGTCTCCAACCTGGCTACGTGCACCAGCTATGGGGTGTCGGGTACTACGTATACTCCTGCTGCCGACCCGGAAGCGCCGCGGTTTGTGCTGCAACGCGTGGATATTACGTACACGGTTCGGCCACCGGTGCCGCTTACGGTGTTCAGCTATACACTGCTGCCGAACTTGAATTTTCACCGCTCGGTTTCGATGCGGTCAATGGATTAATGGGATTGATGGCTGACCTGGTGCAGAACGAGACTGTGACGGACGGCGCGATCAGCGGCGGCGGGCGGAGCGGTTTGCTCGGCCTGTTGATGCGGCTGCGCGACGACACCGGAGCGGTGATGCTGGAGGCTGCGTTTACGTTCATGATCCTGATGACGCTGACGCTGGGCGTGGTGGAATGCAGCATGATGGCGTACACGTATGCGATTCTTTCTGACGCCGCCCGGGAAGGCGTGCACTACGCGGCCGTACACGGCACGGACAGCACCACATGCCAGGGGCCGAGCACGGGATGCGATTCGACCGCAGCGAACGTGATCAGCGATGTAAAGACGTATGCCCAGGGTTTTTCAGGAAGCCTGAGCGCGATGAGCGTGGCGGTGACGTATCCGGATGGTGTGAGCACGGGGACCTCGCGGGTGACGGTGACGATTACGCAGACTTATCAGCCGGTATTTAATATTCCTCTGACGGCACAAACGTTTACGGCATCGGCTACGGGAAGGATTTTGTACTAGCTATGACCCCGGTCAACGCACAGATTGCGACCCATCGCGAGGGAGAAGAAGGACAGGCGGCGATATCGCTGGTGCTGATCCTGGGGCTGTTTGCGCTGGGGTTGATGGGCTTCGGTGTCGATGTCACGAACATGTGGTTCCACCGTGAGGCAGCGCGGGCTGCGGCGGATGCGGCGTGCCAGGCTGGGGCGATCGACATGCTTTCGGGCTCATCGCCGGCGGCGGGTACGGGGCAGGGCTTTACAGCGGGGACGGCGAGCGATTGCGCGACCACGACGGCCGCGACGATGTGCACGTATGCGGCGGCGAATGGCTATGCGGGGGCGGGGCTGAGTGCGACATCGGAGTCGAACGCCGTGAGCTGGACGTTTCCGACCACGGTATCCGGAGCGACGGGTTCAGGGACGAACCCGTTTATCAAGGTGACGGTTTCTGAAAATGTGCGGTCGTACTTCATGTCGATGATGACGGGTTCCAAGTTCCAGACGATGAACTCGAGCTGCACGTGCGGCGTGGTGCAGGTGAAGGCGGCGGCGCCGATGGTGGTGCTGCATCCGACGATGTCGGGCTCGTTCTTCTATACGGGCGGCGGTGCGCTGTACATCATGGGTGGACCGCAGCGGGGGTTGCAGGTGAACTCCTCCAGCGCGACGGCGATTTCGTGGGCGGCCTCGGCGATCATCAACCTGAGCAAGGGTGGGCCTCTTCAGACGGGAAGCGATGTGGCGATTGTGGGCGGACCGACGACTTATCCGACGAACGGGGCCTCCAATGGCTACAACGGAGGGACGACGGGCGGGTGGAAGAGTGGCGTGCTGACGGTGTCCGACCCGTATGCATCCGTACCTGTGCCGACGTCGGTGAGGCTGACGACGCCTGTGGGCGGGACTGCGGGAACGTGGGTTGCGCAGAACACGGACGGCTGCCCCGATAGCTCTGCTTCAGCGTATGCGGGCCCGGGTGTACCGACGAATTGCCATGAGTTCAGCCCCGGTTATTATCCGTCTGGCCTGGTGCTGCCGAACAACTACACGACGATCATCTTCAAGCCGGGCATTTACTACCTGAATGGATCATTGGTGGCCGGCGGCAGCCAGATTCTGCGCATGGCCAAGCCTGCCGGCTATCAACAGACCGATGGGCTGATGTTCTACTTCCTGACTGGGTCGCTGCAATTTTCAGGATGCACGGGCTGCTCGGCGGGCAGCGTGACGAACGTGAACACGACGGACCTGACCTGCGACGGGTCTGCGCCGACGGCGTCGCTGGGGATGCCTGCGACCATTGGGGGCAACGTGCTGTGGGCCCAATGCACGAACAACGGGACGTACTGGGACAGTGGCGGCGATACGACGGATTCTCGCGGTACGGTGGCGCGCGGTCTGTTGGTGTTTCAGGACCATGCGGACACGACGCAGCCGGCGTTCACGGGGTCCGGCCAGCTTTCTTTTTCAGGGGCGCTGTATTTCCACTCGACGACGTACAGCGATGTGCTGAGCCTGAGCGGCGGCACGGCGAGCGGCACG
>CAIQPK010000046.1 GCA_903873705.1 uncultured Acidobacteriota bacterium | reverse complement strand
GCGGAAGGTGTCGGCGGCGATGAGCGAGGAGGTATTGGGGGAGGAGAGGACGGTGGAGGAGAAGACCGAGGAGGCGTCGTCGATGAGCTTGGAGTGGGTGTAGCTGAAGATGAAGTAGAGGCCACGGCTGACGCGCTCTTCTACCCTGGCCTCGAAGGCGTTGTAGTTGGTGGTGCCGGTGTTGTTGCGGTAGGTGGCGACGTTCTGAAAGCGCGGGTAGGGCTTGAGGAGCTGGGCGGCGGCGATGGTGGCGGTGTTGAGCGTGTTGCCAACGGGGAGCTGGCCGAAGTAGGGATTGGTGACTTTGCCGGTGAGGGCGGTGGGGTTGGTGAGGCCGACGGCGAGCTGCTGAGCGGTGAGGGAGTTGAGGTTGGCGTCCGGGATGCCAACGTGGACGATGTGGGAGCCGACGTAGGCGAAGTCGACGGAGAGGTAGTTGGTGATGGAGCGCTGGATGGCGAGGTTCCACTGCTCGGAGTAGCCTGAGCCGGCGTGGCGGCTGGCGGTGTAGACGCTCTGGCCGAGGCCGGCGTCGGGGGTGAGCGAGATGGGAGAGACGGTGGGGCCGTTGGAGAACTTGAATGCGGGTACGTAGCCGTCCTGGGTCTTCTGCTGGACGTTCTGGATGAAGGGGTACTGCGGCGTGGTGAAGGGGGTGGTGATGCCGCTCTGGTCGATGAAGACGATCCCGAAGCCGGTGCGGATGACGGTTTTGGGGGTGACGGTGTAGGCGAGGCCGAAGCGCGGGGCTATGTTGGTGTAATGCAGCTCGCGGGCGGAGCGGGGGTTGCCGTTGACGCCGAGGTAGTCGAGCTGCTGGGTGGAGAGGTTGAATACGGCGCCCTGGTTGTGGGCTTCGGTGGACGGCATGTGGAGCGACCAGCGGAGGCCGGCATTGACGGTGAGGTTAGGGAGGGCGTGCCAGTCGTCCTGGATGAAGAACTCGTGGATGTAGTCGCGGGGGCGGATGGTCTTCGTCTGGAGGTCGATGGCGAAGGTGTCGACCTGGCCGAGGAGGAAGCTGGCGAAGGCGTTGCCGCCGGTGGCTCCGCTGGCTCCCTGAACGTCGGTGCCGGTGGTGGTGAAGGCGAAGGAGCCTGTTGGGTTGGGTGGGGCGATGGCGTTGAGTTCGTAGCGGCGGCCGTCGTAGCCGAATTTGACGGAGTGGGCGTGGTGGTACCAGACGAGGGTGTCGACCAATTCTGCGACGGCGGTTTTGTACTCGGCGTTGGTGCTGGCGTTGGGGCCAAGCTGCTGGAAGGCGGTGATGGTGATGAGCGGGAGGGCGTTGTTGTAGGCGGCGTTTGTGGGAATGCCGGGAATGCCAAGGGCGGCGGAGGCCGTGTTGGCGAGGGCGCTGCCGGACTGGGTGTTGCCGCGGCGAGTGTAGCCGAGGCGGAAGTCGTTCAGGAGGTTGGGGGTAAAGGTGTGGGTCTCATTTATTACATACTGCTGGCCGAGGATGTTGGTCAGGCCGGTGACGTTGCCGGTGCCGAGGATGGCGCCGACGGAGGTGCCGCTGCCGTCGGGCAGGAAGGTAATGGGCTGCTCGACTTCGTGGTAGTAGCTGTAGCGGCCGAACCAGCTGTTGTGACCGGCGAAATCGCCGTCTACGCGGATGTCGAACTGGTTCTGGTGGTCGGCGTCGTTGGCGGTGCGGGAGTAGTTGTTGGCGGTGCCGGTGGTGGTGGGTGCGGGGATACGGGCGAGGAGGGCCTTAGCGGCGGGGTCCCAGCGGGAGGGGTCGATGAAATTGCCGGGGAACTGGGTGCGGACGATCTTGCCGGCGACCGTGGTGGTGGTGGCGGGGTCGTAGATGGGCGTGGCGGCGGGGAAGGTGCCGGCGAGCATGGCGGCAGTGGGTCTGGTGGAGGTGACGGTTTTGCCGACGAGCTGCTTGATGCCCTGGTAGTCGGAGAAGACGAAGAGTTTCTCTTGGAGGATGGGGCCGCCGAGGGTGGCGCCGAAGAGGTTGCGGCGGTACTCGGGCTTGCGGGGGACGGTGGTGGCCGGGGAGAAGTAGTTGCGGGCGTTGAAATCTTCGTTGCGCATGTACTCGAAGAGGCTGCCGTGGAACTGGTTGGTGCCGCTGCGCGTGGCGACATTGACGACGCCGCCGTTGAAGCGGCCGAACTCGGCGGGAACGTTGTTGGCGAGGACAGTGAATTCGGCGATGTCGTCGACGAGGGGAAAGAATGCGACCTGGCCGGGCTCGGGCTGGAGTGCGGAGATGCCGTCGAAGAGGTACTCGTTAGTGCGGGGGCGTCCGCCGTTGATGCGGGGGAGAAGGGTGCCGGGCGGGAGCTCGACGCCGGGTGCCAGCTGGGTGAGCTGGATGAAGTTGCGGGTGTTGAGGGGGAGTGCGGCTACGGTTCGGCCGGGGATGGTGGTGGCGATGTCGCTGGTGTCTGCCTGTAGTGATAGCACGGGGTCGTCGAGGATGATGACGGTGCGCTGATCGGTCGCAATTTTGAGGGAGATATCGAGGCGGACGGTCTGGCCTGTGGTGACGGTGATGCCGTTGCGTTCAAGGCGGCCGAAGCCGGGCTTCTCGACGGCGAGGTTGTAGGTGCCGGAGTTGAGCTGGGTGAAGTCGTATGCGCCGGTGGTGGTGGTCTGCGCGGCGAGCTTGACGCCGGTGTTGGCGCCGGTGAGGGTGATGTTGGCGGAGGGTATGGCTGCGCCGGTGGGGTCAGTGATCTGACCCTTGAGTTCGCCGAGGATCTGGGCGTTTCCGGCGAGGGTGAAGAGGAGGCAGGCGGCGGCGTAGGCGAAGGAGCGCGCGCCGGTATGCAGAGGCAAGTGCATGAAAGGCATTCCGCGAATATATACGAATCAAGTCGTAGTCTGCAATTTTATGTGAATTGAAATGTGCAGCCTGGTGCCAGCGCGTGTTTTAGTCCTCGATCTCGTCGAGGCGTTCGATCATGACGTCGGTGGACTTGATGAGGGCGGCGGCGGTCATGCCTTTTTTGAGGCCAAGTTCGCGGGCGGCTTCTGCGGTGATGATGCTGGTGATGTGCTGGCCTTCGATGCTGAGGACGACCTCGGCGAGGAGACCTTCGATACGGACACTCATGACCTTGCCGAGGATCTGGTTGCGGCCGGAGACGCGGCGATAGCGCTCGCGGGACTCGGTTTCAGGTTTCAGTTTGTCCTTGGCCAGGAAGGGTTTGAGAGCGGATTCGGAGATGCGGTGGTGGCCGCCGGGGGTGGGGACGGTCTTGAGCTTGCCGTGGAGGATCCACTGCTTGATGGTGGGATAGCTGATGCCGAGCATGCGGGCGGCTTCACGAGGGCTGAGCATCGGGGTGATGGCCATGGTGTGGTTTCCTTGTGTGCTCCGTTCGGAGCGGTCAAATAGTGAGAGCGTGGTGGACGCTTATTGCGCAGGTGCGGGAGCGGGTGTGGCGTCGGCCCTGGTGCGGGTGAGGCGGTAGAAGAC
Source organism: uncultured Acidobacteriota bacterium (assembly GCA_903873705.1). Taxonomy (GTDB): domain Bacteria; phylum Acidobacteriota; class Terriglobia; order Terriglobales; family Acidobacteriaceae; genus Granulicella. The sequence goes on along the minus strand of CAIQPK010000046.1, from coordinate 40,600 downwards.
GACGGGGGTGACGACGAGCGAGAGCAGCATGGAGATGAGGAGGCCACCGATGACGGCGATGGCGAGGGGCTGGAGCATCTGCGAGCCGGCGCCGAGGGCGAAGGCGAGGGGCAGCATTCCGGTGATGGCGGCGAGGGCGGTCATGAGGATGGGGCGGAGGCGGCGGCGGGCGGCGTGGAGCATTGCTTCTTCGAGGTCCATGCCTTCGGCGCGGAAGCGGGCTTCGGCGTCGAGGAGCAGGATGCCGTTTTTGGCGACGATGCCGATGACCATGATGAGGCCCATGAAGGAGGCGACACTGAAGGTGGTCCGTGTGACGAGCAGCGCGGCGATGACGCCTCCGGTGGAGAGGACAGAGGAGATGAGGATGGCGAATGGGGCGGAGAGGTTGCGGAACTCGGCGAGGAGAACGCCGAAGACGAGGACGAGGGCGAGCAGGAGGACCTGGGTGAGTTGGGAGAAAGACTTTTGCTGTTCTTCGTAGGTGCCACCGTAGACGACGCGGACGTCTTTGGGGAGGTGGAGGGCGTCGACGGCGGATTGGACGCTCTTGATGGCGCTGCCGAGGTCGGAGCCTTCGAGGCGGGCGGTGACGATGACTTCACGCTGGAGGTTTTCGCGGCGGATTTCCTGTTGGCCGGGGAGCTCGGTGGCGGTGGCTAACTCACCGAGGGTGGCGAGGTGGCCGGTGGAGCTGGCTATGTTGGTGTTCTTGATGGCGTCGAGCGAGGCACGGTTGGCGTCAGGGAAGCGGACGCGGATGGGGTAGGAGCGGTCGTTGGCGATGAGCGGGACGGTGGCCTCGACGCCTTCGACGATGGCTTCGGCGTCAGTGGAGACGTCGTCGCCGGTGAAGCCGAGGCGGCCGGCTACGTCGGGGTTGATCTGGAAGGAGGTGGCGGGGCCGCTGGTGGTGTTTTCGAGGCCGTCTTCGACGTCGACGACGCCCTGCTTGTCCATGGATTTGAGGGTGTCGGCTACGCGGGTAGCGACGCTGTTCAGGACGACTGGGTTCTCGTTGAAGAGTTTGATCTGGATGGGCTCGGGTGCGTTGGAGAGATCGCCGATCATGTCCTGGAGGACCTGTGTGAACTCGACGTCGAGCTCGGGCTCGGTCTTTTTGACCTCGGCGCGGACATCGGAGATGACCTCGTCAATGCCGCGGCTGCGTTTGGACTTGAGCTTGACGCTGATGTCGCCGTAGTTGGCTTCAGTGACCGCGGCAAGGCCTAGCTGCAGGCCGGTACGGCGGGAGGTGCTTTCGACCTCGGGCGTGTCTTTGAGGATTTGCTCGACGTGGTGGATGATGCGGTCGGTTTCGGCGAGGGAACTGCCGGGGGGAGTGATGTAGTCGAGGATGAAGCCGCCTTCGTCCATTTCGGGGAGGAGGTCAGTCCCGAGGGCACGGTAGCCGCCGTAGATGCCGATGGCGAGGAGCCCGCAGATGGCGAAGAGGGCGAGCGGACGTTCGAGGGCGTACTTCAAGGTGCGGCCGTGGAAGTCGAGGATGCGGCCCATCATGCCGGACTCGTGGTCGTGGTCGGCGGCGGTGTCGTTGTGGGTGGTTTCCTTGCGAAGGAGGAGGTAGCTGAGGGCGGGTGTCCAGGTGAGCGCGAGAAGGAGGGAGGAGAGCAGCGAAACCGTCATGGTGATGGCGAGTGCGCGGAAGAAGCTGCCGGTGACGCCGGAGACGGAGATGAGGGGGAGGAAAACGACGATCGGGGTGATGGTGGAGCCGATGAGCGGCGTGGTGATTTCGTGCAGTGCCTTGCGTATGGCTTCGATGCGGTCTTCGCCGTGGGCGCGGTGGAGGACGATGTTTTCGACGACGACGATGGCGTCGTCGATGACCAGGCCGACGGCCGCGGCGAGGCCGCCGAGTGTCATGAGGTTGAAGCTTTCACCCAGGACGTAGAGGAAGACCATGGTGATGGCGATGGTGGTGGGGATAACTAGGCCGGCGACGAGGGAGGAGCGCCAGTCGCGGAGGAATACGATGATGATGATGGTGGCCAGTATAAGGCCGATGATGATGGCGTCGCGGACGCTGCTGATGCTGTCGCGGACGAGCTCGGACTGGTCGTAGTAGGGCTTGATGGTGACGCCGGGTGGGAGGTTCGCTTTGAGGGTCTCGATCTCGGCGGCGACTTCGTCGGCTACCTGCACGGTGTTGCTGGAGGGCTGGCGGGTGATGTTGATGAGGACGGCGGGCCGGGCGTCGGCGCGGACCATGGTGTAGGCGGGTTCGACGGCCTGGCGGACCTGGGCGACGTCGCCTACACGGATTGGCGCACCGGCGGCGGTGTTCTTGATGACGATCTGCGCCAGGCCGGGGGCGTCGTGGACTTGTGCACCGACGAGTGCGAGGACGAGCTCGTGCTGGGTTTGATAGAGGCCTGGAGAGGCGACGACGTTGGAAAGCTGGACGGCGTTGAGGAGGTCGGTGACGGTGACGCCTGATGCGATCAGCTTCTCGGGCGCGGGGACGATTTCGTAGTTGGGGATCTGCTCGCCTTGTACGGTGACGCTGCTGACGCCGTCGAGACGGTTGAGAGGCGGCTTGAGCTGGTAGGTGGCGAGCTCCCAGAGCGCGGGAAGGGAAACGGTATTGGATGTGAGGCTGTAGCCGACGATGGGGAAGGTGGCAAAGGTGAGGCGGTTGGTGGTGATGATGGCGGTGGTGGGAAGGTTCTGACGCACCTTCGAGAGTGCGGCATCGACCAGTTGCAGGGTGCGGAACATGTCGGCGTTCCAGTCGAAGAAGAGGCTGACTTCAGCCGAGCCGCGGCTGGTGGTGGAGCGGACGGTGAGCAGGCCGGGGACGGTGTTGACGGCGTCCTCGATGGGTTTGGTGACGGTGACCTGCATCTGCTCGACGGGCATGACGCCGTTGTCGATGCCGATGACGACCCGGGGAAAGTTGGTGTCGGGGAAGACGGAGATGGGGATCTTCTGGGAGAGATAGATTCCGGCCATGCTGATGACGATCAGGAAGAAGAGGATCGTGGTGGCGTGGCGGGTGATCCAGAAGGTGGCGGCTTGGTTTTGCTCGGGGACGTCGGCCGGCATAGGCTAGTCGTCTCCCTTAGCTTTGCCTGCGGCGGGCTTCTTGTCGTCGTCATCGTCAGGCTTGCCGGCTGCGGGTTTGGCGTCGTCGTCATCGGCGGGGCCGATTTTCACCTTGGTTCCGTCGTCCATGCCGTAGGCGCCGCCGGTGACGACTTGATCGCCGGCCTTGACGCCAGAGAGGACCTGGGTATCTTTGCCGTCGGTGATGCCGGTCTTGATGGCTTTCTGGTGGGCGATGCTGTCAGGGCCGATGACCATGACGGCGGGGGAGCCGGACTTGGTGGCGATGATGGCTTCGTTGGGGACGGTGAGGATGTTGGAGAGGGTCTGGCTGGCGATGGCGATGTGGACGGAGCCGCCGGCTTTGAGGGAGCCGTCTTTGTTGGGGATGGTGACCCAGACTTCAATGGTGGTGGTGCCGGGGTCAACTGCCGGGCTGATGAGGGTGACTTTGCCGTGGGTGGGCTCGTCCATGCCAGCGGTTTTGGCGAGGGCGTCGGCGCCTAGCTTGATGTGGGTGACCTGCTCCTGAGAGAGGTGGAGCTTGGCGACCATGAAGGAGGTGTCCATAACCGTGACGACGGGCTGGCCGGAGGCGGGCATTTCGCCGGCGAAGATGGGGCGGTCGGTGACGACGCCAGCGATGGGGGAGCGGATTTCGGAGAAGGCGAGATCGGCTGCTGCGCCGGCGTATTTGCCTTTGGCAGATTCGAGTGCGCCCTGGGCTGACTTGATGGCGGCTTCCTGCGAGACGCTGTGGAGGCCGTCGAGGTGTTGCTGTGCGACGTCGAAAGCTGACTGGGCCTGCACGAGGCTGGCGTTCGCGGTATCGAGGTCGCGTTTGGGGATGGCGCCCTGGGCGAAGAGGCTGGCGCGGGCGGTGGCCGTGGCCTGGGCCACGCCGAGGTTGGCCCTGGCCTGGGCGAGGTCGGTCTGGGCTTTCTTAAGGTCTTCGGGGACGGTGGCCCTGGTGGTGGTCTGGTAGGTGGCGTCGGCCTGGGTGAGCGCGCCCTTGTTGTCCTGGACGGCGGCGGCGAGGTCACGGTTTTCGAGCATGGCCAGGAGCTGTCCGGCGGCTACGTGGGCTCCGCGCTGGACGAGGAAGGTTTTTACGGGAGCGGTGATCTTGGGAATGATGGCGGCCTGCGCGCGGGGGGAGAGGACGGTGTCGCCGTGGATGTATTCGGTGAGGTCGGTGGAAGCTACTTTTTCGGCCTGGACGGTGACTTCGGGGGTGGGGGTTTCTTCGGTTTTCTTGCAGCCGGTGACGGTGAGGGCGGCCAGGATGGTGGCGGCGAGGAAGTGGGTGGCGCGCCGGACGGTGGGGCGGTGCCGGCTGGACGCAGATTCCGTGCGGGAATGACAACTCAAAGGGCGAAGGGTAGCGGGGGTTCGGGTCACGGCAGTTTTCCTGTCAGTGTCTGCAGATTGGCGAGTGCGGTTTGGTACTGGACGGCTCCGTCGGCTTGCGCGGTCTGGGCGGTGGTGAGGGCGTTCTGGGCGTCGACTACTTCGAGGACGGTACCGTCGCCGGCGGTGTAGCGGAGGTTGGTGAGGCGGAGGGATTCGGCGGCGGTCTGGACGCTGAGGTCGAGGAGGGCTAATTGCTGCTGGGCCATGGTGGCTTCAGCGTAGAGCTCGTTGAGGGAGGCGATGAGGCGGCGCTGGGTGGCGGTGAGTTCGATCTGGGCCGCGGTGGCGCGGAGCTTGCTTTGCTTGATCCGGTTGCTGGTGGCAAACCAGTCCCAGACGGGGATGTCGAGTGTGGCGTAGGCGGAGTAGCCGAGGTTGCGGCTGCCGTCGGGGGCGTTGACGGCGAACTGGGGGGCGTCAATGCCGTAGGTGTAGTTGAGGCTGAGGTCGGGGAGGTAGGCGAGTTTGGCGCTGGTGATGCCGAGCTTTGCCGCGTTGAGCGCGAGCAGCGCGGCGCGGACGTCGGGGTTGTTGCCTTTGGCGGCGGCGTCGACTTCGGCGCGGGTGGGAAGGGTGCGGAGATCGGTGAGCGAGCCGGTGACGGTGTAGGGTGTCATGGGGTCGGGGAAGAGGAGGACGGCGAGTTCGATACGGGCCTTTTCGGCGGCGAGTTTGGCGTCGTTGAGATCGCGCTGGCGTTGCTGCTCCTGGAGATCGCTTTTCACAACGTCGGCGTGGGCTGCTTCGCCGACGGCTTCTCGCTGGCGGGTGTTCTTGCCGAAGGCCTGGGCTTCGTCGAGGGCACGTTGCGTGATCGTGAGTTTGGCGTCTGCGGAGAGGACGGTGTAGTAGTCGGTGACGACGGTGGTGACGAGGCCGCGGCGGGCGACTTCGAGGCGGGCGCGGGCGGCTGCGGCGTCGGCTACGGCTTTGCGGAAGTCGACGAGGCTGGCGCCGCCGATGGTTTCGGTGACGACGCCCTGGCTCATGTACTCGTGGACATCATTGTTGGCGATGAAGCGGATGGCAGGGGCGGAGGTTCCGGCTGAGGTAGGTGTCGTGGCGCCGGAGGGCTGGCCCTGGGTGTAGAGATACTGATTGTGGTAGACGACGCCGGGGAGCAGGCCGGAGCGGGCGATGCCACGCTGGGCGTCGGCGATGCCGGATTCCGCGAGGGCTGAGGCGTAGGTGGTGTCGGCTCCGCGGGCGCGCTGGATGGCTTCGTCCAGGGATATGGCGACAGGGGTGGTGGCGGCGGGAGTTGTGGGCTGCTGGGCCGTGACGCTGCTGAGTGCGGCGAGAACGATGAGACCGAGGCTGGGGAGAGTGACCTTCTTCATGTGCATCCGCTAGCAGATACTGTACTGGCAGATGAGATGACTTTGGTGTCATTTTCCCGTGGGCTGTATAGGTTAGCGGTTTAATTGCACCGGAAGACGAGACAGCAGCGCTCCAGCGTTGAACCTAGATTTTAGTTAGCCGATCCCGGATATGGGCTGGGTAGTCCGGCGAAGGGCTGCTGTAAGTTTCTCTCGATCTGAAAAATAGCAGGTTCCGTCATTTCAGCTACTTGAGGCTCTGATGGCGGTATTTGGTATTAACCGATTGGAAGTTGAAACTCTTAACACGCTAACCTGTCTATTAAGCTAAAGGGAACTCCGGAGAAACGCCTCACCATGTGGATTGTCCGCGTCGCGCTAGATCGGCCGTACACGTTTATCGTGCTCGCTATTTTGATCCTGGTGGCTGCGCCGGTGATGATTCAACGTACGCCGACGGATATTTTCCCGAATATCGATATTCCCGTGGTTTCGGTGGACTGGGTCTATCAGGGTCTGAATCCGGAGGAGCTGGAGGGGCGACTGACGTCGGTGTTCGAAAAGCAGCTGTCACTGCTTGTGGACAACATCGAACACACGGAGTCGATCACCTTTAATGGACAGGCGATCATCCGGATTTATCTCCATCCGGGGGCGTCGATCGATCGGGCCAATGCGCAGATTACGGCGGCATCGCAGACCGCTTTGCGGAACCTGCCGCCGGGTATTCTTCCGCCGCAGATCCAGAACTTTTCCGCATCGACGGTGCCGATTCTGCAGCTGGGATTATCCGGGGATGGACTATCCGAACAGCAACTGAACGATATTGGCCAGAACTCCATCCGTCCGCCGCTGGCGACGGTTCCGGGCACGGTGGTGCCGTCGGTTTATGGCGGCAAGCAGCGTTCCATGCTCGTGAACCTGGACCCCAGTCAACTGCAGGCGAAAGGGCTTGCGCCGGTTGATGTGCTGGCCGCGATGGCTCGGCAGAACGTGGTGGAACCCGGTGGGACAGCAAAGATCGGGTCTACCGAGTATGACGTGAAGTTGAACAGCACACCATCGACGCTGGAAGGCTTGAGTAACCTTCCGATCAAGCAGATCGGAACGACAACGATCTACCTGCGGGATGTGGCGACGGTGAGCGATGGATCGACGCCGCAGACGAACATTGTGCGCCAGGACGGCAAGCGCGGCGTTCTGCTGGTGCTGCTGAAGTCCGGCGAAGCTTCGACGCTGGACGTGGTGAAGGGCGCGCTGGGGAAGCTGCCGCGCATCAAGGAAGGGCTGCCGCCGACGATGAAGATCAAGCCCATCGGCGACCAGTCGATTTTTGTGCGGGCTTCGATCAACGGCGTAATTCGTGAGGCGATCATTGCAGCGACGTTGACGGGGCTGATGATCCTGCTGTTCCTGGGGTCGTGGCGGTCGACGGTAATTATTGCGGTGTCGATTCCTCTTTCAATCCTCTCGTCGATTATTGTGCTGGGGTTGATCGGCGAGACGATCAACATCATGACGCTGGGCGGGCTGGCGCTGGCGGTCGGCATCCTGGTGGACGATGCGACGGTAACGATTGAGAATATCGAGCGCTACCTGGAAGAAGGCCATGCACTGCGCGATGCGATTCTGGAGGGCGCTGCGCAGATTTCTGTGCCCGCGCTGGTTTCGACGCTGTGCATCTGCATTGTGTTTCTGCCGATGTTCTTTCTAACGGGTGTGGCGCGGTTCCTGTTTGTGCCGCTGGCGGAAGCTGTGGTGTTCGCGATGCTGGCGTCTTATGTGCTTTCACGCACGCTGGTGCCGACGATGGCGATGTACCTGCTCAGGGCGCACGATCATCAGGCGGTGCCGTCGAACAATCCTCTGGCGCGGTTTCAGCGTGGCTTTGAGAGGGTGTTTGAGCGGACGCGGACGTTGTATGAGTCGCTGTTGGCTCGACTGGTGGCGGCGCGGGTGTTGTTTGTGCCGGTGTTCCTGCTGGGCTGCGCATTGATGCTGGTGTTGATCCCGTTCCTGGGCCAGAACTTTTTCCCGTCGACCGATAACGGTGCGTTCATTCTGCATATGCGGGCGAGGACCGGGCTGAGGATTGAGGAGACGGCGCGGCTTTGCGACCTGATCGAAGAGTCGATCAGGAAGACGGTTCCGCCAGACCAGATCGACAACATCCTGGACAATATTGGACTGCCGTATTCGCAGACGAATTTGCAGCACGCGACGAGTGGCCTATGGGGGGCAACGGATGCGGACATCCTGGTGTCGCTGACACCTGATCACAGGCCGACTGCCGACTTTGTGCGGACGCTGCGCCAGAAGCTGCCGAAGGAATTTCCGGGGACGCAGTTTTACTTCTTGCCGTCGGATATTGTGACGCAGATTTTGAACTTTGGACTGCCGGCGCCGATCGATGTGCAGATCGATGGGCCGGACGACGCGGGAAACCGGAAGGTCGCCGCCAAGATTCTGGAGCAGCTTCGCGCCGTGCCCGGGCTTGTCGATACGCGGTTGCAGCAGCCGAACGATTTCCCGGTGCTGAGTATTTCGGTGGATCGGACCAAGGCCTTGCAGGGTGGGTATACGCAGCTGGATGTGGGATCGTCGACGCTGAATATCCTCTCCGGCTCAGGCCAGTTGAGCCCCAGCTTCTTCTTGAATCCGAAGAACGGCGTGAATTACTCGATCGTGACGCGTGCACCGCAGTATGAGATTCAATCGCTGCAAGACCTGCAGAACATTCCGCTGACTTCGCCGCAGGCAAAGACGCCGGAGATCCTGGGAGATGTGGCGACGATTTCACGCTCGTCGGAGATGCCGGTAGTGACGCATTCCGACATTCGGCGGACGCTGGATCTCTACGCTGGTGTTCAGGATCGCGACCTTGGCGCGGTTGCAAAGGATGTGCAGAGGATTATGGATCGGAACAAGTCGGGGCTGGCGAAGGGTAATTTCATTTCGCTGCGGGGACAAGTGGAGACGATGCAGAGCTCTTACATCGGTCTGCTGTACGGTCTCGTGTTCTCAATCCTGCTGGTGTACCTGCTGATCGTCGTGAACTTCCAGTCGTGGCTCGATCCGTTCATCATTATTACTGCGCTGCCGGCGGCGATTTCTGGCATTGTGCTGTTTCTATTTTTGACCCGGACGACACTGTCGGTGCCGGCATTGATGGGCGCGATCATGTGCATGGGCGTGGCTACAGCGAACTCGATCCTGGTGGTGTCGTTTGCGAAGCAGCGGCTGGAGGAGACGGGCGACGCAATTGCCTCTGCAATTGAAGCCGGCGCGACACGTTTCCGGCCGGTGGCAATGACGGCGCTCGCGATGATCATCGGCATGATTCCGATGGCGCTGGGCGCCGGCGAAGGTGGCGAACAGAATGCTCCGCTGGGGCGCGCCGTGATCGGTGGGTTGCTGCTGGCGACGGTCGCTACGCTTATTTTTGTGCCAGCTGTTTTTGCCCTGCTGCATGGGGGCGGACGTAACGTTTCGATGGCCGAAGAAGAGAGTCCATCCGGCCATGCAGTTGCTTAGTTTGAAGCGGCCTTTGCCGCAACGGAGTCACAATTAATGCCTATCGATATCAATACTGAGACGACTGAGCCGTCGACCGAATACTCCGGGGGGCCTGTCCGCGTGCAGCACGGTCATGTGAACGCCGCCCCGGTGACTGCGGTTCCGCCGCGGAGCCTTCCGGGGGGCGTATGGATTGGTCTGCTGTGCGTGGCCGTCCTGCTGGCGGCGGCGATTGTCTACGGGATTGCTTCGCGGTCGAATGCCGAAAAGGGGTTGGTGAAGGCGACGCAGGCTAATGCGGTGATGACGGTGACGGTGACGCATCCCACGGTGAATGGGACGATTTCCGAGATTGCGCTGCCGGGCAATACCGAGGCGTATAACGACACACCCATCTATGCGCGTACTGCGGGGTATCTGAAGCAGTGGTTTGTGGACATTGGCGCCAAGGTGAAACAGGGCCAGCTCATGGCGGTGATCGAGACGCCGGAGATCGATCAGCAGCTACAGGTGGCGCAGGCCAACCTGAAGAGCGCGGAATCGGATTTGAGCCTGGCGAGTACAACGTCTGAACGGTATCAAAATCTGTTGAAGAGCGACTCGGTTTCGAAGCAGGAGACGGACGTTGCGATGGGCGGGGCAGCGGCCAAGCAGGCTGCGGTGGAGGCATCAAAGGCCAACGTGCGGAGGCTGGAACAGCTGCAGTCGTTCGAGCGGGTGTATGCGCCGTTCTCGGGCGTGGTGACGGTGCGCAATACGGATATTGGTGCGCTGATCGATGCGGGCTCGGCGGCAGCGCCGAAGGCGTTGTTCCGGATTGCCTCGGTGGACAGGCTACGCGTGTTTGTGGCGGTACCGGAGACGTATGCGCCGGCTATTCACGATGGCAACTCGGTTGGACTCACCCTGGACGAGTATCCGGGGCAGAAGTTTACGGGCACGATTGCGCGCAACTCGAGTGCCATTGACCCGGCCACCAGAACTCTCAATGTGGAAGTAGATTTCGATAACAAGGCAGGGAAGCTGCTGCCCGGTGCCTACGTGATTGCGCATTTCAAGTTGCCTGATGATGTGCGATTGTTGTCCGTGCCATCGAATGCGCTGCTGTTTCGTGCAGAGGGCCTGAGCGTGGCGACTGTAAAGAACGGGCATGTGCATCTACAGCGGATTACGATCGGCAAGGACAACGGAAGTACACTGGCCATTTCTACCGGTGTTTCAGGGAGCGATGCGATCATTCTTGATCCGTCGGACTCGATTTCCGAGGGTCAGCCTGTGAATGTGGCGGCGCGACCAGCGGGGGCTCGATGAGGGGGAGCTTCAAGCTTGTTCCGATTGCGGTGGCGGGGCTGCTGAGCGGGTGCATGGTGGGGCCGAAGTACACGGTGCCGACTGCGCCAGTGCCGCCCGCATTCAAGGAAGCTGCTCCTGAAGGGTTCAAAGAGACGGCGGACTGGCATCTTGCTGCTCCGGGTGACACGATTGCGCGCGGGACGTGGTGGACGATCTTCAACGATGCGGGGTTGACTGCGCTGGAGCCACAGGTAGAGATGGCTAACCAGAGCCTCAAGGTTGCCGATGCGAACCTGCGTGCGGCGCGGGCGGCGATCCAGGTTGCTAATGCCAGCCGCTATCCGACACTGGGGGCGGCGCCATTTGTTGAAGGCGAGAGATTGTCGGTTCACCAGCCTTTCTTCAATGCGGCTAATGCGAACGACGGCATTGCGAACCTTATTTTGCCGCTGCAGTTGAGCTATGAAGTGGACCTTTGGGGACGGGTGCGGCGGAACATTAATGCGGCGACCGATGAGGCCCAGGCAACAGCCGCTGACCGGCAGACTGCGCTGCTTTCGCTGCAGGCTGAGCTGGCGACGGACTACTTCGAACTGCGCGCAGCCGATGCCCAGCAGAAGTTGTTGAACGATACGGTGGCGCAGTACAACGAAGCGTTGCGGGTGACGACCAACCGGTTTCAGGGTGGCATTGCGCCGAAGTCGGATTTGACGCAGGCGCAGACACAGCTGCAGGCTGCGAAGGTGCAGGCTGCCGATATTGCGAGCGGACGTGCACGGTTTGAGCATGCGATTGCGATTTTGACCGGGCAGCCGCCGGCGATGTTGACGCTGCCTGCGGCTCCGCTGGATACGGTGCCGCCGCCCGTGCCGCTGGCGTTGCCGTCGGAGCTGCTGCAGCGGCGGCCGGATATTGCGTCGGCGGAGCGGCAGGCTGCCGAGGCGAACGAGCGCATCGGGATTGCGCGTGCGGCTTTTTTCCCGACGCTGTCGCTGGGTGCGAGCGGGGGTTTTCAAGGGACATCGGTGGCGAACCTCTTCAACGCGTCAAGCTACATTTACGCGGTTGGGCCGACGCTGGCGCAGACGATTTTCGATGGCGGACGCCGGCGGGGGATATCGGAAGCGACGCTGGCAGGGTATGACCGCACGGTTGCGTCCTATCGGCAGACCGTGCTGACGGCTTATCAGCAGGTGGAGGACAACCTGGTGGCTCTGCGGGTGTTGGCGGATGAGGCCGAGCAGCAGCGGGCGGCGACGGCATCGGCGAAGGAGTCGCAGCGGATCTTCAATAATCGCTATGTGGGGGGGGTGGATACGTACCTGCAGGTGATCACGGCGCAGACGACTGCCCTGACTAATCAGCGCAACGATATCGATATTCTGCGGCGGCGGATGGATGCGACGGTGCTGTTGGTCAAAGCGCTGGGCGGAGGGTGGGACCGGACGCAGCTGCCGCCACGTTAGCGTGATGCCGTTAGAATGGAAGCTGTGACTGCTGAGCTTAGCTTCGATAGCATCGCCGCGAACGTGGGGAGCGGTGTGCGCGTTACGAATGATGAAGCGCGGTGGTTGTGGAGACATGCATCCGATGATGAATTGAAGCAACTGGCGATGCGGGTGCGTGGGCGGTATTGGGGTGCGCACGAGTGCACGTACCTGATCATGCGGATTATCAATTACACCAATGTTTGCGTGGCGCAGTGTGATTACTGTGCGTTTTATCGGCTGCCCGGGCAGGAGGGCGGCTATGTGCTACCGCAGGCTGACGTCTTCGTGAAGCTGGATGAGTTGCTGGCGTTGGGCGGCGACCTGGCGGGGTTCAACGGAGGCTTCAATCCGCATCTTCCGCTGAGTTACTACTGCGATTTGTTTCGCGCTATTCGCGAGCGGTATGGCGACCGGCTGGAGTTCTATGCGCTGACAATTGCAGAGTTCATGTACCTCGCCGACCACGCAGGATTGAGTTTTCCGGAGGCGGCGGAAGAGTTCAAAAGGGCTGGGGTGCGTTGGATTACCGGCGGTGGGTCAGAAATCCTTACCGAGGACTTTCGCAAGCGGCACAGCAAGTTCAAGTACACGGTGGCGCAGTATTTTGAAGCGCAGCGGGCGATCGTTGAGGCTGGGCTGAAGACGACGGCGACCATGGTGATTGGGTTCGATGAGACGTTTGAAGAGCGTTTGGAACACCTGGAACGGACCCGGAATTTTCAGGATGAGGTGGGTGGGCTGGCGAGTTTTCTTTGCTGGACCTTCAAGCCGTACTTTACGCAGATCGGCGGCATCGAAATCAGTACGGGAGAGTATCTGCGGCATCTCGCGCTGAGCCGGATTTATCTGGATAACGTTGCGCATATTCGCACGTCAGTGCTGACGCAGAATGAGCGCGCCCTGGAAGGGCTGGCTTATGGGGCGGATGATTTCGACCTGCCGATTGAAGACGAGGTGACCCAGAAGGCGGGCGCGACAATCAATCTGAATTTTGAGCGTATGCTGGCGGTGGCGCGGGGGCTCGGGTTTGGGCCGACTTATCGGCATGTGCCGCCGAGTGCGCTTGCGGGGAAAGCGTAATACACTCGGAGCACCACAACAACAATTTTTGTGTCATTTCATTCCATACGCTGAAGGGAAACGCAGATGACGGGAACCATCCTTGGCATGAGCACGGCTGTATACACGGTGATTCACGTTGTCACCAGCCTTATCGGCATCTTCTCCGGACTGCTGGTCATTCTGGGCATGCTCGGGAACAAACGCTGGCCTCTGTTGACTGGCTTGTTTTTGATCACCACTATTCTGACGAGTGTCGGCGGGTTCTTCTTTCCGTTTCATGGCGTCACTCCCGGGATCGTGGTCGGGATCATTTCACTGGTGATACTGGCGGTCGCTCTGGTGGCGTTGTATGGGCAACATCTGGCGGGAAGCTGGCGGCGGATTTATGTGGTGACGGCGATGATCGCGGAGTATCTCAACTGCTTTGTGCTGATCGTACAGTCGTTCCAAAAGATTCCGGCATTGCATGCGCTGGCGCCGACGGGAACGGAGTTGCCGTTCAAGGTTGCGCAAGTTTCGCTGCTGGTCATCTTTATCGCGCTGACCGTGCAGGTGGATAAGAAGTTTCGACCGGTGACGGCTTAGGGCGAAAGTTGACCGTCAGTGACGGACTTTCCCACGTCCGGGAATCCGAAAGTGGGAAAGTCCAAAAGCTCTTGTGAATGGCACGTGCCGGATGGATCTAGAAGCCGTAGAGCTTTGCGGGATTGTCGACAAGCAGCGCCCGCTGAAGTGCCGGCTGGGGAGCGTACTGGGGGATCAGCGCGACGAGTTCCTCTTCGGTGGCGTGGTATTTGGGGTTGGGGTGGGGGAAGTCGGTGCCCCAGAGGACGCGGTCCGGTGCTACTTCCAGGATGGCTTGAGCGATGGGGATGGCCAGGTCGAAGGGCGGGGGAGCGATGCGTGAGCCGCCGGAGAGTTTGATCCAGCAATTGGGTTGCGCCGCGAGTTGGAGAAGGACTTTCATGGCGGGTTGGTCGGGACCGAGGGTGGCGTCGACGCGGCCCATGTGGTCGATGACGATGGGGAGATCGAGGGCGGCGAAGCGGGCGTGCTGGGCGAGGAGGTCGTCGCCGGTGACGTGCAGGACGAGATGCCAGCCGAAGGGCTTGATGAGGTCGATGACATAGCGGAAGGTTTCGTCGTCGGGGCCGCCACCGAGGTGCTTGAGGAAGCTGAAGCGCGCGCCGCGAAAGCCGCCGTCGTGGAGGGCCTGGATGTCGGCAGGGGTGAAGGTCTTGTTGACGATGCCAACGCCGCGACGGCTGATGGGATCGTCGGCGATGGCGTCGAGGGTGACAGCGTGGTCAGTTCCGTGGGCTCCAGGGTGGACGATCACCATGCGGTCGATGCCGAACTTCTGGTGGACAGCGACTAGAGCTTCCTTGGGTGAGTCGGCGGGGATGTACTTCGCGTCTGCCGGGTAGGGGAACTTGCTTGCCGGGCCCATGACGTGGCAGTGGGCGTCGCAGGAGCCCTTGGGGAAAGTGAAGGTGGCGTGAGGTGTGGACATGGATCTCCTTGAGTGCAGTTAGCGCTGGGCGTCTTCGAGGGTGTCGTAGTAGACGAGGCCGGATTGTTCGAGCCAGGGGCGCATGTTTTCGATGTCGATGCCGAGCTCGCCGGCCTTGAGGCGGGCGCGTTTGGAGGCTTCCTTCGCAATGCGCTGGTCGGATTTGGCGATGGCTTCGTCGAGCTGGGCGAAGGGGACGATGACGACGCCGTCGTCGTCGGCGATGACGACGTCTCCGGCGTTGACCAGAGCCCCGGCACAGACGACCGGGGTGTTGACCTGGCCGAGTGTGGCCTTGATGGTGCCCTTGGCGGAGATGGCGCGCGACCAGACGGGGAAGCCCATTTCGACGAGGTCGACGATGTCGCGGCAGCCGACGTCGAGGATGAGGCCGACTACGCCGTGGGCGATCATGGAGGAGACGAGCAGGTCGCCGACCATGCCGTCGGTGCAGGTGGCCGAGCAGGCGACGACGAGGACGTCACCGGGTCGGCACTGCTCGATGGCGACGTGGATCATGGTGTTGTCACCGGGATGAACGAGCACCGTGACGGCGTTCCCCGCCGTGCGCAAGGCGGGAGCGATGGGGCGCATGTACGGCTGCATGAGGCCGGTGCGGCCGATGGCTTCATGCACCGTGGCGGTGCCGAAGGCGCGGAGCTGATCGAGCTTTTGCTGCGGCGTGCGCGGGATGTTGCGGATGACAGTGCCCATCTTCATACGAACTCTCCTCCGACGGTGGGAAAGACGCGCTGGTAGGCTTCGCCGTACTTCATAGGCGTGGCCGAGTTGCGCTGCCCCTGCGAGCCGCGCTGGAGAGCGACGCGGGTGTAGTACTCCCACAGGTGCTCTTGCGCGCCCATGCTCTGGAAGGCGCGGAGCTTGGTCTCCCAGACGTCGCTGATGTTGAGGATGAGCTGCGGCTTCCAGTTGCACTGCTCGGGCTGGTGGGGCTCGAAGAGGAAGACGGGCGGCGCACCGATGGCGGCCTTGGCACCGTGCAGTCCGTGGGCCTGGGCGACGATGCGGGCTTCCTGCGCGAACTGCGTGGCGTTGGGGTGGTCGGCGTTGTAGGGATCTTCGAGCGAGTGGGTGAGGACCCACTGCGGGCGGAGCTCCTGGTAGATGTCGGCGAGGTGTTCGAGGTCGGCGACGGTGGTGCGGAGCGGGTAGTCGCCGAGGTCCATGAAGCGGATGTCGGTGCAGCCGAGGATGCCGGCGGCGGTGGTGGCCTCTTCGCGGCGGGAGGCCTTGACGCGGTCGAGGGTCATGGTGGGATCGGCCCAGAGCTTCTGGCTTTCGCCGCGCTCACCGAAGGAGAGGCAGACGATGGTGATGGCCCAGCCGCGGCTGGCGTAGAGCGCGATGGCGCCGCCGGCACGCCAGACGAAGTCGGCGGAATGGGCGCTGACGATCAGGCCTCGTTTGGTTTCACTCATGATGCGTTACTCCGTTGTTTGTGTTGGGAAGAAAAGCTGCCAAAGATGAGGGAACGCGGACGAAGCCGTCGAAGAGCGCGCGGGCGGTGCGGAAGATGCCGACGCGGTCGACGGTGGGTTCGGCTTCGGTGCCGCCGATCTGCATGACGACTTCGAAGTCGCCGGTGGGGTGCTCGAGGAGCAGGCGTTTGCGTGGGCCTTCGGGGATCACCGCGATGCTGTGCGCGGGCGAGCCGGGGAGGATGCAGGCGGTGGCCACGGAGACGGCGCCGAAGACGCCGATGGCGTCGTGGCATTTGTGCGGGAGGAAGCTGCGGGTGTTGATGAGGCCTCCGTTGCGGGGAGGAGAGACGAGGCAGAGCTTGGGGATGACGGCGGTGGTGACGTCGCCGAGGTTCATCTTCGGGCCGGCTTCGAGGCGGATGGCTTCAAGTTGCTGGCGGAGCGTGGCGTTGTTTTCGAGGTCGGCGCAGGACTCGTAGCCGGTGACGCCGAGGTCGGAAGCGAGCATGACGACGACGGGCATGCCGTTGTCGATGCAGGTGACGCGGGTGCCGGCGATAATGTCGTACTGGTTGCCGGTGGGGAGGAGCGAGCCGCAGACGGAGCCGGAGGCGTCCATGAAGTTGATAGCGATGGGCGCGGCGGTGCCGGGGACGCCGTCAATGGCTTCGTCGCCTTCATACTCGACTTCACTGTTGGGTGTGGGGATGACCGCTTCGACGAGGGTGCCGGTATTGAGGGTGCGGATGCGGACGCGGGTTTCAGGTGCGCTGGCGGGGATTAGGCCGCGCTCGATGGCGAAGGGGCCAACGCCGGCGAGGATGTTGCCGCAGTTGGGCTTGGTGTCGACGACGGCTTTGTCGATGCCAACCTGGGCGAAGAGGAACTCGACGTCAGCGTCGGGCGTGGAGGATTTCGCGACGATGGCGACTTTGCTGGTGAGGGAGTCGGCACCGCCGATGCCGTCGATCTGGCGCTTGTCGGGCGAGCCCATGATGCGGAGGAGGAGGGCGTCACGCTGGGCGACGTCGGTGGGCATGTCCGAGGCGAGGAAGTAGGCGCCCTTGGAGGTGCCTCCGCGCATCCACATACATCGCAGTTCGTGTTTCATGGTGCCCTCGGGTGGGGTTGATGCGGCTGTGCCGCCGGGATTTATACGGACGGGTAAAGAGGCGTGTCTTCGGTTGAGAGGGTGCCGGCGCGGCCGTCGAGTACGGCGTGCATGCGTTCCTTGTCGAGGGCATTTTCGGAGTCAGCAACGATGAGTGTACAGATGGCGTTGCCGATCATGTTGGTGGGGACGAGGCCTTCGGCGAGGAGCCGATGGATGCCCAGGATGAGCGCAACGCTGGCTACGGGGATGGTGCCCGCTGTCGAGAGCGTGGCGGCGAGGACGACGAAGGCCGCGCCTGCTATACCGGCGGAGCCTTTCGAGGTGAGCAGGAGAACGAGTAGGAGGCCGATCTGGTGGTAAACGGTCAGCGGGGTGTTGGTGGCTTGCGCGAGGAAGACCGCGGCTGTCGCGAGGTAGAGGCAGGTTCCGGTGAGGTTGAACGAGTAGCCGGTGGGGATGACAAGGCCGACCACGGAGGCTTTGGCCCCGAGGTTTTCGAGCTTGAGGAGCAGGCGGGGGAGCACGACTTCAGACGACGTTGTGGCGAAGCAGATGACGATTTCTTCGCGGAGGTAGCGCATCAATTTGAAGAAGGGGATGCCGAAGGCTCTTGAGAGCGGGGCTAAGACGAAGAAGACGAAGATGGCGCAGATGACCCAGAAGCAGATGAGGAGGTTGCCGAGCGAGCGCAGGGAACCGATGCCGTAGCGGCCTACCGTGAAGGCGATGGCACCAAAGGCGCCGAGGGGCGTGGCCCACATGACGATGTTCACGGCACCGAAGAGAACCTTGGAGATGACGACGAGGACGTCGAGAAGGGGCTTGCCGTAGCTGCCGAGAGCCACGAGGGCGCTGCCGAAGATGACCGAGAGGAAGAGGACCTGCAGGACGTTGCCGTCGGCCAGCGCGCCTACTACGGTGGCAGGGATGATGTCCATGAAGAACGCGACGACGCCGTGGGGGTGGGTGGGGTCGACTGCGGTTTTGACAGCGCCGGCGTTAAGAGCGGCGACGTTGATATTCATACCGCGGCCGGGGTGCCAGAGATTGACGACAATGAGCGCGAGAACGAGGGCAATGGTGGTGAGAATTTCGAAGGAGATGAGCGCTTTGAGGGCTACCTTGCCGACGCGCGACATGTCGTTCATCTGTGCGATGCCAAGGACCACGGTGCAGAGAATGATGGGCGCGATGAGCATGCGAATGAGCTTGATGAAGGCGTCGCCGAAGGGCTGCATGGCCTGGCCGGTGGCGGGGGCGAAGTGTCCGAGGAGCACACCGGCGACCATGGCGATAAGGACCTGCACCCATAGCTGGGAGTGCCATGCTTTTTGCTTTGGGCGGGCGAGTAGCTGAAGGTTGATGTTTTCGGTCGACAAATCACTATCCTTCGAATCGAGTGGGACGCTAACAGACTATCCCCTGGCACAACAGGTGGTGGGGAATAGAGACCTTCCGCCGCACCATCCGTGCCTCCTTGCGGCAAAGAACCAGAGCCACCTTGTCAGTTTACACAGTCGTGTAATTGGGTGACGAGAAGGTATATTCCGGGCGAAGATGGCTTGTCAAGCGGTTTTCAACGTTTTGCTGGGACGGCTTTGGGTTTAGGAGATCTTGCCGGAAAGTCCGCTGCGGGAGCTCTAAAGCCGGCTGCGAGAAAGGGGATCATTTCGCTGGCGGTTGCCACGGGGTCGGACGGGTCGCAATGGTGGTGCGAGAGCGCGTAGATGCGGTGGGGACCGCTGCCGGTGTAATAGACGGCTCCCAGAAGGAAGTGGAATCGCCACAGAATGTCTTCGCGAGAAAGGTGGGGAAGGCATTTGGCGAGAGCTGTTACGAAGGTGCGGATGGATTTATCGAAATTGTCAGCCACCAGCTGCTCGAGCAGAGCGGAGTTTTCACCGGACAGAATGGCGCGGAGACGTGTGAAGGTGGAACGGCCGTGTTCGTCGGTGGTGACTTCGAGAGAGGGCCGAATGAAGGCTTCCAGGATCTGCTCGAGGGTGGGCTGAGCATCGCGGCTGAAGCTCTTCAGGAGACGTGCGCGTTCCTGGGTGAGGGGCGTGCAGTGCCGCATATAAACCTCGGCGAGAAGGCCCTGCTTGCCGCCGAAGTAGTAGCCGACGAGGGCCGAATTGACGCCAGCCGAAGCGGCGATATCGCGGACCGAGACGCCGTTGAATCCGTGTTCGGAAAAAAGCTGTGCCGCGCTGGCGAGAATTTTTTCTCGAGCGCCTTCGACGACGGTATTGGCTTTCTTCACCTTGACCATGGAGATAACCGCTCCATAGTAAGCGAAGCCGTTTGAGGTTGTAATCCTCAGTGGACGGCTGGGTCAGTTTGAAGAGGAGATTTTGGGGAAGCGAAGCAGGGAAAGTGGTGGAGGCGGGGAGAATTGAACTCCCGTCCGAAGAAACCAATAACAGAGAGCATTCATGCTTTTCCGCGTTCCTCTTTGTCTCGTAGCCCACCCTGAGAACGGGCGAAGATGAGCGGGCCACCAGCCTGATCGATCTCGTCATTGCCGTCCAGGCGGAACAGCTTTGACCAGCCTACTGTGCGACGATTGGTATCCGCCCGTAGGCGAAGCGGAAGCAATCGGCTACTTAATTAATTAAGCAGCAAGCGCGAATTGAGGTTCGGCACTTATAGTTTTGTGAGCGATTACGGGTGTCCACACCCCGGCATGCCTCTCTGCCACGAGCAACCCCGTCGAAACCATGACGCCCCCACGATGGTGGGTGTTTCGTACAGTGCTTTGTAGCGCTGTCAAAGAACTACATCCAGTATAGGCGAAAGCGGTTACGGCTGCTGCGGGTGGAGCCATCCCGGAAGGGATTCAAGTGACGGATGCAGCTCTCGCATGGGAAATAAATCGGGCCAATTCGACAGCCGAGGTGGTGACAAGCGGAGGCTTGAGACAGCAGCCACATCGGAACCCAGAGAGTCCGTTGATTTTCCTTTTGGGGCAGGGTGGTCGCCCGAACGGGTTGGGTTGGAAGTATGGCCAGTGCGTGTGAAACGAGCAAGGCCTTCTAATGCATAACGTTACATGTGGGTCCAGCAGCCTGGTCGATTTCGGGTTGACAAAAAGGCAGCGTGGGTTATATATCCGTTGCGCTACTAAATAGGCAATGCAACGTGTTTCGAAGAATGAAACAGGTTTTTGAACATGTTTCACGAGCAAGTCTTGCTTGCCCGAGTGGCCAATCTACGAAAGCTTTAAGGTGATCGCGTTGATTCGAGGAGCAAGTTATCTACTGTGTGCGTTAGGCGTTCTGGCACTCTATCCGGCTCCGGCCGCGATGGCAGAAGATCACACAGTTATTGTGCTTAGCCCGGGAAACCGTACGATTTACGATACGGACCCGGCTACTGGGAAAATCCTCAATCAGTTGCAATTGGATGGTGCTCCGACCGAGGCGATTTTCAGTTACGACGAGCGGTTTATTTTTGTTTCCGTTCCTGAAGTTGGCGCGATCGAACTTATCAATGCGAAAACCTTCAAGGAGACAAGCCGGCTGGTCCGTCCGGAGTTCAAGCGGCCGGCGGGATATACGGGGCTTATCGACGTACTTTCTGGAACACCGAATTACAAAAAGCTTTACGTGTCCTATCCGGGCGGTCTCGACGTTTTTGACCAGCAACTTTTGATCTACAACCCGGAGTACAAGCAGCCGGAAAAGAAAGTTGCGCTGGCAGGGAAAGACCCTCAGCATTTCCTGGTTCATGGGCCGAGCGAGAAGTTGTATTACTCGTTCCGTGGCGATAACCAGGTAGCTGTGATTGATACCAACACGGATTCGGTGGTGAAGATGGTTGCCGTGAAGGGCGGGCCTTCGGATGTGGCCTTCAACTTCGGCGGCGAAGCGTGGATTACCTCTGAAGACGGTACGGTTACGATCATCGACACCAAGACCGACGAGGTGGTGAAGACGATTGCGACCGGCGGTAAGGGTGGGACGCGGATCGTCAATGCCGTGGATCAGCGGTACATCGCTGTCACACACAATGACAGTGACGACGTCACATTTATTCAACCGCGCACGAAGGAAATTCTTTCGACGGTGAAGCTTCCGATGAAGGGACCGCTGTCGGTGCGGTCTCTGCCGACCGGACACGGCGGGGCGGTAAAGGGTGTGTATGGCGCTGCGTCAGGCGAAGGACTGTGGAAGTATCCGTTCTCCGACAGCTTCTATGTAACCGGCGATTCCGGGCTATCGATTGTGAATGTTGAGAAGAAGACGGCGGGCGCACCCCAGGAGATTGGCAAGAACAACAGCAATACGCTGATCCACTACATGTTCCCGGATGCGTTTACGCCTCCGCGCGAAGCGACGGCAACGCGGATCATGGAGAACGACACCTACACGCTTTACAACAATGCCATGGCGAACTATGACGAGTCTCCGATTCACGAACACCGGACAGACATGGTTGGTCTGCATGTTGCCAAGGGCCACACCAAGATCGGGTGCTGGGATCCGGCGTGCCCGGCGCGAGCGGTGGAGAACAACCTGGACGGACGTCCGTTTGATTATGGCCAGTCGGTGCTGGGACAGTTCACGGGCAATCAGCGCGGGACTCTTCATCAGGAAGAAGGCATCTCGCCGCAGCCCCGCGAAATGATGGTCTTCATGCAGAAGAACAACTACTACCGGCAGATTGATCCGAAGAAAGAATCGGACTTCAAGAAGCTGAAGGGTGCGCGCCTGATTGCCGATAACTCGCGCGCCTGGATGTTTGACATGGTGCTTATCCCCGGGCAGCCGATCCACTTTCCTCATATCGATTCCGCGGTTGTTTATCTTTCGGGCGGGTTGGTGAAGGAGACCAAGGACAACGTTCCGGAGATTGACCATCGGCTGTTCAAGGAGTGGGATCTGGACACCTCCGACCGGACGATGGAAGCACTCAGCAATCGCGTCCACATGATCCTGATCGAGTTCAAATAGGTTCTCCGTTGCGGCAGGGGACGGGCAGTCCGCAGTGCCCTGCCACACTCTTTGTCATTGCTTGCTGGGTGTCTGAACAAAGTAACGGCTAATATCACGGATTTCAAAAAGACAAATTAAGCCGTTACGGGCCTTGAAGTGGAAGCACACTTAGGAGGAGTAATGAGACGCTTATTATTCGCACTGGCGTTGTTGCTGGTTAGTGCGCCTGTAGTTCTGGCGCAGTCGGCTACAGGCACCATATTAGGGACCGTGCAGGATGCTTCTGCAGCGGCAATTCCTGACGCAAAGGTAACGATCACCGCCACAGCAACCAACATCAGCAGAACCGTGAACACCGGCTCTGACGGGTCGTATCGCGTGGATGCACTTACTCCTGGTGAGTATACGATTACGATCGAGAAGCAGGGCTTCGGTGCCGAGAAGCTTACTTCTGTAACGCTGGAAGTGGCGCAGACGCTCCGCGAAAATGCGGCGTTGAAGGTTGGTTCCGTTTCCGAGTCGGTGGACATCAGCGCTGATGTCGCACCGCAGGTGGACACGACGACCAGTTCGCTGGGCGGTATGGTCAACAGCCAGCAGGTTGCCGATCTTCCTTTGAACGGCAGAAACTTTGTCGACCTGGCCCTGCTGCAGCCGGGTGTTACCAACGTGACGAATAATGGACCTAACCTGAACGCGACGTTCTTCAGCAGCAACGGTGCGCCCATTCGCTCGAACAATACAATGCTCGATGGTGCGCCGATGATGAGCGTGAAGGGCACTACGGCAAGCGCCGTGGGAACGACTCTCGGCGTGGATGGCATCCAGGAGTTCCGTGTGCTCACCAATTCTTTTGGTGCGCAGTATGGCATTTCCGTCGGAAGTCAGATCGTGATCGCTAGCAAGGGCGGTTCAAACAAGTGGCATGGCGATGCCTTCGACTACCTGCGTAATAACTATCTCGACGCGTGGGGATATTTTGCCAAGTCTGCACCGAAGTTGATCAAGAACAACTTCGGCGGCTCGTTCGGTGGGCCGATCAAGAAGGACAAGACGTTCTTCTATGGCGTGTATGAAGCCATCCGTCAGATTGCAGGAACGACCAGCACCGTGACCACGTTGCCGAGCAACTGCAATCCGAATGGCAGCGGCGGAACGGCGGTGTTGACCATCAATCCGTGCGCCGTGTCCGCAACCAACCCGACGGGCGCGGTCAACCAGGCTATCGCGCCATTTCTCCATTTCTATCCTGTTCCGAATACCGGTACGAATCAGTACATCTATAACCCCGTCGCTCCTACGCAGGTTGATTACGGGCAGATGCGCGTGGATCAGCGGTTCTCGGACAAGGATTCGCTCTTTGGACGGATCACCATTGATCGCGCCAATCTGCTGTCGTCCGCGTCCTATGCCGGCACCGAGTACCAGCAGGTGGGTACGGCGACCGTGGGCAAGGATGTCTTTATGACCGCCGGCGAAACGCATACGTTTACCAGCAGCATTCTGAACTCGCTGCGGGTATCGTATAGCCGCACTATTCAGAACACGACACCGGCGTATCCGGCAAGCTTTAACAGTCCGCTGTACAGCCAGGTGTACAACCAGCCGATGGGTGGCCTTGCGATCAGCAGTGGATTGTCGGGCATTGGACCTCCGGGCAACGTTCCTCAGCAGTTCAGCCAAAACCTGTACAGCTTGAGCGACGACGTGAACTGGAACAAGGGCAAGCACGCCATTCAGATCGGCACGATGATCAACCGCATTGAGTACTACACCAACAATACGTTGAACCTGCGCGGTGCAACGACGTTCGGAAGTCTTGCAGGCTTTCTGGCCGGGACGTATACCGCTGCAACCTTCATCACGCCGGGATCGGATACGTTGCGCGAGCCGCGCTTTTACACGATGGGCGTTTACATACAGGATGACTGGCGCGCGAATCCTCGCCTGACTTTGAACCTGGGCCTGCGTTACGAGCCAGCCAGTGTTCCGTACGATCGTCACGGCGCCAACTGGTCGTTCAAGAATATGACGGATGCAACGCCGGTGTACGGCCCTATCATGCGGAACGATTCCCGCCGGAACTTCGGGCCTCGGGTCGGGTTCAACTGGGATGTATTCGGCAGCGGTAAGACCGCCATTCGTGGTGCTTTTGGCGAGTATTTCGATGTGAATGCTTTCGGCTTCACGTTCTATACGACGGGCCAGGGCACTCCGCCGCTCTCAACCGTTATCACGTATACGGGCGGCACTGTCACCAGCTTCCCACTGGTGGTGGCGTCGCAGGCGCTGGTCCCGGGCAAGATGCCCTATGGCGCAGCGTTGCACACGACCAACTACGCCACGAACCAGCCCCATCTCCTCTCCTGGAACGCGTCAATTTCACAGCAGCTGACCAAGAGCCTTGCGCTCACGGTCGCTTATGTGGGAACGCGCGGCATCCATCTCTGGGATACGGAAGAAGGCAATCCGTGCCTGCCGAGTGGAACTGACTCGCGTGGACTGCCGACGTGGACTAATCCGAACGTGGCTGCTCCTGCTAACGCGGGCGGTACTACCCATGCAGCCGGTGTGCTGCCGGATCCGCTCAACCCTGGCAAGACGGCACCCGCGGTTTGCAACACGATCAGCAACCCGGGAACCGCTAATGCTGCTTTGGTTACGGCGAATGATCCGAACGGCACAAAATACATTGTTCCGACCCGCCTGAATCCGCTCTGGGGTGATTGGGTTCTGCTTGCTCCTAATGCAGACTCTTATTATCACGCGGTGCAGTTCACGGTGACGAAGCGGGCAACACATGGCCTTGAAGGTCAGGCTGCCTACACTTACAGCAAGACTACTGACGATGCTCAGGGTCTGTTCAACACAACGGAGTGCAGCGGCTCGGGTGGTATTCCTTCACAGGTTCTGCAG
Organism: uncultured Acidobacteriota bacterium; assembly: GCA_903873705.1. Lineage (GTDB taxonomy): Bacteria > Acidobacteriota > Terriglobia > Terriglobales > Acidobacteriaceae > Granulicella. The sequence continues at coordinate 15,516 of CAIQPK010000046.1, read as the reverse complement.
CCCACGAGGAAGGTCTACGACACGGGCCCGGCCTGCTTCGATGTTCCGCACCAGTTCCAGATGAGCATTCTGTATCACGTTCCCAAGACCAACCTTGGCGGTTTCGTTGGCCGTGAGGTTTTGAACGGATGGTGGCTTGGAAACAAAACCACGTACACATCCGGCTTTCCGTTTGGGCCGCAGTTGAACAACTGGCGCTCGTTCGATCAAAACGTGACCAGCAACAACAACGGTGCTGGCTCTACTGATTACGTCAGCTACGGGACCACGACCGTGGCGCCGGGGCAGACGGGTGTGAATGGTGATGTGAATACGACAGGCGTCACCTTTGTGCCTTATGACAAAAAGACAGTGCTTACCAAGACCGTAAAGCAGTGGTACAACCCCTTGATGTTTACTATGAACTCGCTGGGCACGCTTGGGACAGCCACGAAGAATTCCGCTCTTCGTGGACCGCACTATGCCGTTGTGGACCTGTCGATCAACAAGGACACGGCGATTCCGCTGCTGGGTGAAAAGGGTATGGCCGAGTTCCGGGTTGAAGCGTTCAATCTCTTCAACCACACGAATCTGGCATTGCCGAGTGCTCATAACTTCACGGGAGCCTTGACGAATAGCAGTATCTACTCGGAAGCGCCCATCAGCACGGGAACTACACCGGGGCAGATCACGGCCATCGTGGGCCAGCCGCGTCAGATTCAGCTGTCCCTCAAGGTGTTGTTCTAGAACCGAACTCGCAGCATCAACCCGTCGGCGGGATGAAGGATACCTCATCCCGCCGATTTTATTGGCGTGCTCACAGGGCCGGGCAAAGCTTCAAGCAAACGCCAGTAGCGCGGCTCCGGCGGTCATAAGGAGGCCGCCGGCGGCCTTCATCCAGGTGAGGCTTTCTCCGAGAAAGAGCCAGGCGCAAAGGATGACGATGACGACGCTGAGTTTGTCGACCGGCGCCACACCGGAAGCAGGGCCCAACTGGAGTGCCCTGAAGTAACAGAGCCAGGACAGGCCGGTGGCAATGCCGGAGATGACGAGGAATATCCAGCTGCGACGACTGATCGCTCCGAGCGCGTGGTGATGGCCGAGGCCGAGCGATATAGTCCAGGTAAAAACGAGAACCACGGTTGTGCGCACCGCAGTGGCAAGGTTGGAGTCAACGCCTTCAACGCCCACTTTTGCCAGCAACGCCGTAGCGGCCGCGAAGACTGCGGAGAGAAGTGCCCATCCAATCCATCCCATAGCCGTTAGGATGCGCTCGTTCGTCGAAAGAGGCAAGGCACGGACTCTTTCCGAGTTCACGGTGTCAACGAGCAACGATATATTCTGGATGCGCCGTGGGAATCAGATGATGACGGGCATGCACCTGCAGTCCGTAGCGAGTGGATTGTTGAAGGGGTAAAGCGGCTCGATTTTAGATGCAGCTTGGAGCTACATGGTGATTGAATCGAGGTCGATGTTCATCCACTCACCACGCTCGATGCCGCCGCGGATCTGTGCCGGAGTGCGGCCCTTTTTGGTCTCACGGTAGGCGTAAACGTCTTCCTTCATGCAGGTGGAGCAGCCGGCGCCGTGGTTGCTTTCAAAGCAGCTGTGCAGGCTGTTGTGCCCCATCTCACGGTCGCAGCGGCAGTAGCAGGGCTGCTGATGAAGGACGGCTGGAATCGTCGCTGCCATCTTGTAGGCGGTGACCTGATAACGGTGGGCGAACCACGGACCGGTGAGCTGTGCTCCGCTCATGATCGCCGGCAATGCGCGGGTCGGGGGCGCGGCGTTGTAGGTCGGAATATCTTTGGCTGGGTCAGCAAATTGCGCTGACGCGGCTACGGCCACCAGCAGGACTGCGAGGCATCCGAGAAGTCGCTTCATGTCTTCATGATAACGCCGGAATGGCCTATTGCGGAGATTTTGGGGTGGCAATGAGGATGCGCGTTTCCTCGTGCGCCAGGGGTGTGAAGACACCGCCGAGACGGTCCCAGGGGACGTTGGATGGAGCTTCGTGAAGGTCGTAGCCGCGATCGGCCATGTTGGCTGCGAGCCAGCCTTTGGGAGGCGCGATGAGGATTCGCTCCTGGGTGCCCTGGAGGAGCTCACTGGGAGTGGCAATGGGAACGGGGAAGACGCCGTGACGGCCTCCCCAAAGATTCTGCTCGCCGGAATCATCGGCGCCGCTGCGGTGAATGGCGTCGAAATCCACGGGGAAGACAATCTGCTGGCGGAGCCAGGGCGCGCCGTACCAATACAGTGGCATGAGGACGAGTGAGTCGCCGACGGCGACCGGCTCGCCTGGGGCGGTCGCGCGCTCGACCTGGCCGATGAACCGGATGAAGGCGTGGCGCTGGTGGATGAGAACGTAGCCGCACGCGGCCTCCCGGGCGAGCACCCAGACGCAGAGGAAGGCGAGAACGAATGCGATGGCGCGACCCGGTACGTACCGCGCGAAGACAGCAGTGCCGCCAATGATGACGCCAAGACAGACCGGGATCGCACAGCGGGGACTGACCATCCCCGCGCCGCCGAGAGCGATGAGGAAAGCAAGGACCGGGTAGGCGATGAGGACGCCAATGGCGGCGCGGTCCCATGTAGGGAAGACAGGCGGGAGGGCTGGGGCCGCGGGTTGGCGTCTCCGCCATAAAGCGTAGACGCTCAGGCCGAGGATTGGCCAAAGGATACCCTCAACGATGACCAGATAGGAGTCCGAGATCATGGAGAGTTGGGGTTTGTTCCAGGCGTGGGGGCCAAACTCGGCAACGTTGAGGCGGATGAGTTCTCTGTAAAACAACAACGGGGACGCCGCGATGGTGATGGCGAGCCACGTGAGAGGGCGCTTCCGGCCGGTGACAAGGCTGAAGCAAACCTCACCGGCGGCGACGGGAAGGAAGGCGAGGGTGCCGTAGTAGTTGCTGGACAGGCCAGCGCTCAGGGCGGCGGTCATTCCGAGGAGCCAGAGTAACGGGCGCTGGCCCCGGGGGTCGAGGGAGCGGGACCAGCAGAGCAGGGCCGCCATGGCGAATCCGAGAAGCAGACTGTAGGAACGGGCGTCGTAGGCGTAGTCAAAGCCGCGGGTCGTCATGAGGGCGAGGCACGCGGTGGCTGCGTAAATTGGGGCGAGGCGCCGGCTGAGGTAGAGCCAGAGGCAGGACAGGGCAAGCACCATCCCAAGGATGGACGGAAGCCGTATGGCGATGGAAGTGGAGCCGAAGAGGGAGGTGGACCACGCGTTGAAGAGGTGCATCAAGGGTGGATTAGGGTCCGCTCCCGATGCCAGCGCTCGCCAGATGCCGGTGGTGCCGTGTTGCTGGCCGATCCAGAAGGTGACGAACTCGTCGCCCCACAGGAGCTTGACGTAAGCCTGAGAAAGGACGATGCAAAGAAACAGGATTGCCAGGAAAGCAGGGAGGACGTGGCGGCCGGTCGAATCGGTGGGAGGGGCGTCCGGCTGGGGTGGGTGGAGCTGGGACAAGCGCGCCTCGGAGTGGGCTGGAGTAAAGCCGTAGACTCAGGCTACCAAACGCGGGCAAAAAAAGGCGGCATGAGCTTTTTAAGACTCATGCCGGGAGGCCAGTGACGCAACTTGCTCTCAAGCAACGGCTTGAGGAAACTTTTGTTCTCCTCGCCAAGAGGAGAACGTATCCGAAGAATACCATGAATGGGATATTCCGCAAGGGGTCTATCCGTTTTTTTGTATAAATATTTCAGGAACGGGAGATTTCAGGCTCAAAGCTCGCGGCTGAGCTTGGCCGCCATCGCGGCGTCGTTGGCGGTGATGCCGTCCACGTCATGGGTGACCAGGCCGAGTTTGACTTTGTTATAACGGATGTCGATATCTGGGTGATGGCCCGCAGCTTCAGCTATATCTGCAACTTGCCGGACAAATTCTACAGCCTGGACGAAGTCAGGAAACGTCCACTCCCGCTCCAGCTTTCCGTTGGTGAGCTTCCAGCCCGGGGCGTTTTCAAGAGCTTGTTGCACTTCAACGGGTTCGAGTTTCTTCATGGGTGCACCCTCAGCAATCTCATGCACAGTCTATGTCAGGCAGCTTCGAACGTTGGTGCTACAGGGATGGAATTGCGGATATTGCTCCAGAGGTCGACCGGGAGAGTGAGGAAGGCGGAAACGATCGCGGGGTCGAACTGGGTTCCGGAGCAGCGCTCGATCTCGGTGAGCGCGTCGGAAAAGCTGGCGCCGCTTCGATAGGGACGGTCGGTGGTGATCGCATCGAGAGCGTCGGCGATGGCGAAGATGCGGGCGCCCAGGGGGATTTGGTCGCCGCTGAGACCGCGGGGGTAGCCGGAGCCGTCGAAGTGCTCCTGGTGGGCGTGGACGATTTCGGATGCTTCGGCGAGCGATTCGATCTGGCGCACGATGGTGTAGCCGCGATGGGAGTGTTCGCGCATGATCTCGACCTCAGACTGAGTGAGAGGGCCTGGTTTGAGGAGGATGGCTTCGGGGGTGGCTAGCTTGCCTATGTCGTGGAGTAGAGCGCCGTGCTCGATGACCTTGAGGGTAGCGGCGTCGAAGTCCATGGCTCTGGCGAGTGCGACGGCGTAGGCGGCGACGCGGCGGGCATGGCCGAGGGTGGGCTGGTCGCGGAGGTAGAGTGCGTCGCTCAGTGTGGCGACGGTCTCGTCGAAGGCGGTCAGGGCATCGGTGAGATCCTGTGCGCTGAGGCCGGAGGTTTGGGCCTCGCGGAGGTGTTGGAGGGCGCGCTCTACTGCGGTCATCAGGTCCTTGCGCTCGAAGGGTTTGAGGAGGTAGTCGAAGGCGCCGCGGCGGAAGGCGTCGCGGACGACGTGGAGGTCGTGGAGCGCGCTGCAGAGCAGAACTGCCGTTCCGGGGAAGTCGCGCTCGATGACGTCGAGCAGGGCGAGGCCGTCTGTTCCGGGCATCATGACGTCGCTCATGACGATGCGGCAGGCGGGTTCGTCGCGGAGGACGATGAGGGCTTCTTCGGCGCTGGCGGCTTGGCGGGTGGTGTAACCGGCGTGAGCGAGGAGTGCGGCGATGACCGTTCTGACCGGCTCTTCGTCGTCTACTACGAGGATGCGCTGTGCTTCCACCATGGCTTGCTCCAACCTGGTTTATCGGCCGGGTGCGAGTGGAGTTTGCATTGGTTCGGATTGGGGCAGAATCAGGTTTTCTTAATGGGACGGTGCAATTTGGCCCAGCCGGGTTTGGTGGACTGGCGGGTACGGGCTATGGCGAGGGCGTCTGCGGGGACCGAGTCTGTCAAGGTGGAGCCGGCGGCAATGAGGGTGTCGTCGCCGATGGTGATGGGAGCGACGAGGGTGGAGTCGGAGCCGACGAAGACGCGGTCGCCGATGGTGGTGAGGTGCTTGTTGGCGCCGTCGTAGTTGGCGGTGATGACGCCGGCGCCGATGTTGGTGCCGGCGCCGACGACGGCGTCGCCGAGGTAGGTGAGGTGGTTGGCTTTGGAGCCCTTGCCCAGCCTGACCTTCTTGGTTTCGACGAAGTTTCCTACGTGGGCTTGTTCGCCGATGTCCGATCCGGGGCGGAGGTGGGCGTAGGGGCCGAGGATGGCGGCGTTGGCGACGGTGGCGGTGTCAAGGATGCAGCCGTTGCGGACGGTGACGTTGTCGGCGAGGGTGCTGGCCTGGATGACGGAGAAGGAGCGGATGAGGCAGTCGGAGCCGATGCGGGTCGCGCCGAGTAGCTGGACGTAAGGCTCGATGGTGGTGTCGGGACCGACTTCTACCTCGGCGTCGATGACGGTGGTTTCGGGACGGAAGATGGTGACGCCTGAAGCCATGAGGCGGCGGGCGGTGGCGAGGCGCATGGCGGCGTCGAGGTGCATCATCTCGGCGATGGTGTTGGCGCCGAGGACCTCGTCGATGTGGTCGGCTTTGACGGCTACGACGCGCTGACCTTGAGAGACGAGGAGGTGTGCGACGTCGGTGAGGTAGAACTCGCCGCTGGCGTTTTGGTTGGAAAGCTTGGCGAGGTTGTCGAAGAGGGCTGCGGTTTCGAAGCAGTAGATGCCGGAGTTGATCTCGGGGGAGCCGGGGTCGCCGGGAGGTAGGTCCTTCTGCTCTGTAATTCCGCTGACGTCTGGCGAGTCAGCGGTCGCCCGGTTGACTCGGCCGTAGCCGTGGGGGTTCGAGGGGACCGCGGTGAGGATGGTCATCGCGGCCTGCTCGGCGAGGTGGGTGTCGACGAGGGCTTTGAGGGTCTCGGGGCGGATGAGGGGGACGTCGCCGGAGAGGACCATGAGGTGTTTCGGGACGGTCTGGCCGGTGCTGGTGAAGTGGGACTTGACCTGCTGGAGCGCGTGTCCGGTGCCGAGCTGTTCGGCCTGGAGCACGAACTGGACTCCGGTGGAAGCGACGGCGGAGCGGACCTTGTCGGCTTCGTGGCCGATGATGCAGTAGATGTTCGCTGGTTCGGCGATCGTCCGGGCGGCGGCGATGACGTGGAGGAGGAGGGCCTTGCCGCCGATTTCGTGGAGGACCTTGGGGCGCTTGCTTTTGAGGCGGGTGCCTTTGCCCGCCGCCATGATGACGATGCCGAAGTTGGTGGTGTTCATGTCGGGTTTCATCTTCTCATGGGTACCTTGGGGGGTAAGCCTCCCCCCCGGGACTTTTGGCGTAAAGTACCGCAAAAGAAGGACTAGTGGGTGGACCTGCGGAAGTACGGATGGTTCCAGTCTCCTTGCACTCGATGGTTAAAAGCAGAAGGCCCGGTTGGGGTGCCGGGCCCTACTGCTTCTGTCTTAATTGTATAGGGGGTGTCAAGGATTTGGGTCGGGCTTTCAGCCCTCTGGCGATGTTTGGGCCGCGTACCCAGGGCTGCGCCCTGGGCTGTGATGGGGCGCGCTGTTGGCGCTTGAGTTTGCGTGCGCCGGTCGCGTGGAGCTGAGGGTGATGGCCTTTCAAGTGCGACAGAGGTCGATTACGGCGGGGCCGAAGGTGTCGATTTTCTCCGGGGGGATGCCGGGGATGGAGCGGAGGGCTTCGAGGGTTTGGGGGCGGTGGCGGACTATTTTGTCCAGGGAGGTGTCGGCGAGGATGAAAAAGGTGGGGAGGCCGGCGGCGGTGGCCTGGGCGGCGCGCCAGGTGCGTAGGGTTTCCGAGAGGGCTTGCTGCGTGGGGGTGAGGGGTTCGGGTGGTGGTGCGGGTGGGGTGCGGGTTTTGGTTGCGACGGTGGAGATGGCGGGTCTGGTGATGGCAGACGGGGCTGCAGGTCTCTCCGCTGCGGCGTCAAAGAGCGACGCCTTCGGTCGAGATGACAGAGTGCTGGTGGTGGGGGAGAATGCCTGGGGCTGAAGCTCGTTTTCGTTTGGGTTCTGTCCAAGGGCTTGAAGGGCTCGGCTCCTTCCGGGCGTTGGCGCTGAAGCGTCAACGATGTGAGTGGTCGATTGAGCTGTTTTCGACCCCACCCTAGTCGACGATGGAGCCGTCGCCGAGGATGGGGCACCCGGAGTGTGGGGTTCGCCACTCATCGCGCCAGATGGCGAGGCGGTGAATGGGCTGGAGGGTTGCGAATGCCGGGATCTCTCCACTGCGCTGCGCTCCGGTCGAGATGACAGTACCTCCGAAACGGGCGGTCTTGAGGGTCCTGACGCGGCGCGGCAGATGGCGATGAGGGCGGCGCCGTAGCGGTCTACTTTGGAGGGGCCCATGCCGGAGATGGCGTTGAGTTCGGTGAGGTTCTGGGGGTTGGCGTGCGCTATGGAGCGCATGACCGCGTCGGAGAGGATCATGAAGGCGGGGGTTTTGGTGGGTCGGGCTTGTTCGGTGCGCCAGTTGCGGAGGGTTTCGAAGAGGGCCTCGGACTGGGGGTTGGGTTCGGCGTTGTGCGAGCCCACCCTAGTCGACGATGAGGCCGTCGACGAGGATGGGGCACCCGGCTTTTTGCGGGCTTTCTTGATGGGGGTTTCGGTTATGGCGCCGCGGATCCAGACGGTGTCCAGGGCGCGGTCGTCGGGGTCGTGGCCTTCTTCAGTGATGGTGGCTTTTTTGTAAGTGCGGTCGATGCCTTCGGGGGTGCGGAAGGTTTCGTTCTGGATGGTGATGAGGCCGGCGCGGGCGAGGGCGTCGAGGAGGGTGTCGAAGTCGTCGCGGTGCTTGGTGAGTTTCAGGTCGGTGAAGAGCTTTCCGGTGGAGGTGCCGCGGCCTTCGAGGGCGCGGAGGATGGTGCGGAGGTGGCGACGCTCGTCGGCGTCGGGTTGGTGGGCGGGGGAGGCGCCGGAGCTGGAGGGGTTGCAGATGTCGCACAGGCCGCAGGTGGGGGCGGTGTCGGAGGTGTCGCCGAAGTGAGAGACGAGGGCGGCCATGCGGCAGGTGGTGGATTCGGCGAAGGCGATCATGCGGTCGATCTGGGAGCGGCGGGAGGCGATTTGTTGCTCGTAGAGGGTTTGCCAGGTGGGGGAGGGTCCAGGGCCCAGGGCCCAGGGTCCAGAGGGCCGGGCAGCCTGCGGTGGGGGCTGGGAGCTGCGGGTCTCTCCGCTGCGGCCCTGGGCCTCCGGTCGAGATGACAAATTTGTGGAGAGGCTGTCGTCGGCTAGGCGGACGTCGCCGGAGATGTCCATTAGTGCTACGCCGGTGGCGAGGAGCTTTTCTATAGCGCGATCAAGGGTTTCGCGGTCGATCTTGATCTTTTTCTTGAGGAGTAGGTTGTGGAGATCGTTGACGGCGGTGAAGTCGGTTGGGAGGGCGGTGGCTACCTGCTGGAGGTCGGATGTGGGGGGATAGTTGCGTTCAAGGAAGTACTCCTGGAGGCGGCGGTCGGCGAATCCGTGGAGGAGGACGGTGCGGGAAGGGAGGCCGTCGCGGCCGGCGCGGCCGATCTCCTGGTAGTAGGACTCGACGGAGCCGGGGAGGGCAACGTGGATGACGGTGCGGACGTCGGCTTTGTCTACTCCCATGCCGAAGGCGACCGTGGCGACGACAACATCGAGTTTGCCGGAGAGGAAGGCGCGCTGGACGCGGTCGCGGGTGCCGGCGTCGAGGCCGGCGTGGTAGGCGGCGGTGGGGAAGTGTTTGTGGAGGGTGGTGGCGAGCTCTTCGGCTTCTTTGCGGGATTGCGCGTAGATGATGGCGGGGCGGGAGGCGGACTCTTTGAGGAGCTTGAGGGCGAAGGGGGCGCGCTGGGGTTTGGAGAGCTCTACGACCTCGACGGCGAGGTTGTGGCGGCGGAAGCCGGTGATGAAGATGGCGGGGGACTGGAGGTTGAGCTGGTGGGCGATGTCGCGCTGGACGGTAGGGGTGGCGGTGGCGGTGAGGGCGATGATGGGCGACGGGCGGAGGGCGGGAAGGTGCTGGCCCAGGGTGCGGTAGTCGGGGCGGAAGTCGTGGCCCCACTGGCTGATGCAGTGGGCTTCGTCGATGGCGACGAGCGCGGGTTTGCGCTTGGCTAACATTTCCGGGAAGCCGGGGACGCGCATGCGCTCGGGGGCGATGAAGAGGAAGTCGAGGTCGCCGGAGAGGTAGTCGCGACAGGCCTGGCGGGAGGATTCGCGGTCGCGGCCGGAGTGGATGACGGCAACGCGGAGGCCGAGTTGCTGGAGCTTGCTGGACTGGTCGTCCATGAGGGCGATGAGGGGGGAAATGACAAGCGCCGTGCCTTTGAGGGCGAGCGCGGGGAGCTGGTAGCAGAGGGATTTGCCGGCTCCGGTGGGCATGACGAGGAGGACGTCGCGGCCGGAGGCGGCGGCTTCGCAGACGGCCTGCTGGTGGGGGCGGAAGTCGCGGTGGCCGAAGACGCGGTGAAGGAGCTCGGGGAGGGCTTCGGTGGTGGTGGATGGGGCGGTCATGCTTGCGGCTAGTTTCGCATATTCTTTGCCTGGGGAGGGGGCCGAAGTGCGACGTAGGAACGTGGCGAGTCGGAATCCCATGTCCGAGAATCCGGACATGGGGCACCCATCAGGAGTTTGCCGGGGGCTATGGCATTAGGGGGCTAGCGGGGCGGGTTGGCCTCGCCAGGCGCCGACGATGGCGCCCATGATGACGAGGTTGGCTAGCCATGCGCCGGTGTTGATGGCGAAGATTTCTAGGGAGCGGACTTCGAAGGCGTACTCGGTGGCCCAGCTGGTGGCGATGAAGCCGAGCCAGAGGACGGCGCCGACCTTGATGCCGCGGAGGAGGGTTTGTTCGCCCGAGACCTGGATGGCGAGGGAGAGGACCGCGGCAGCGATGAGGGAGCAGAGCATCGCTATGGCGTACTGGACGGGCGGCATCATGCCGGAGTACTCGTGCATCCACTCGGAGGTGCGGCCGACGCCGATGAGCCAGGGGGTCATGAAGTAGGAGTACCAGCCGGCTTCGAAGAGGAAGGAGGCGATCATCGCAACGACGATGGCGGGCCAGTGAAGGCGGTAGGGGCGCATGGGAATCCTCCGTGAGGTGTGTGGGCACTTGTATCACGGCGGGGGCTTGGCAGGCGAGATGGACAGACCGGTAAGCCTGGCGTGAAGCCACTTTAAGGCCGGGTGCAGCGATGAGAACGTGGTAAAATCAGATGTTTGGACCTGTTGTTGCGTTCGTCGCCGCGGGTTGGAAAAGTGAGGTTGAATAGAGCATGGCAAAGCGTCGTGGAAATCCGAATTGGGGCAAGCCGGAGCCGATTGGGCCGGTGGTTCCGACTATTACATCGTTTGAGCAGGTGGTGAAGGAGTACAAGCTGACTCCGGACCAGTACATCCGCTCGACGCGTTTGCGCGAATGGGCGCGGCGGAATAAGAACTCGAAGTACATTCCTGAGGCGTTGCTTGAGGCGTGGGGATTTGAGATTGAGTCAACGCTGTAGAGGCAGGGATTAGATAATAGAGATTAGAGATTAACGAGCGCCGTCCTTTGGGGGCGGCGTTTTGTTTTGGGAGAACGCAAGGGCAAGTGCAAGATGCGGGTCCTTCGCTGCGCTCAGGATGACAGTGTCAAAAAAGTCAGGGGCGGGTGCTCTTCACTCGTTCGGAGAGCATGTTGATGGCGCGGAGGCTGCTTAGGGCGGCGCCTTCCTGCCAGCCTACGAGGTAGCTGACGTGGTCGCCGATGAAGTAGATCGGGCCGTCGGGCTGGAGGAGGGTGGTGTAGCCGGGGTTGGCGAAGGTGCCGCCGCGGCGGTGGCCGAGGTCGATGACGTCGGGTTGCTCGAGCTGGGGCTGGTTGGGGCCGTAGCTGCTGATCCAGGAGCCTTCGATGTAGGGGATGTTGTCCCAGCCGAGGTAGATGGGCTTTTCGAGCTCGTGGCCGCGGCCCGGGTGGAGGCGCTCCACTGAGGCTCGGGAGGCGGCGAATTTCTGGTCGAGGGAGAGCTTGTTGAAGGGGGTGCCGCTGGCCAGGGCGTAGCCGGAGACGAGGACGCCGCGGTCGGAGAAGAGGCCCCAGGAGGGGAGCCAGATGGGGCTGGGGCCCTGGGCTACGAACTCGAGGCCGCCGTAGATGTTTTCTTCCTGCTCCCAGAAGCGGCGGGACTCCCAGGCGATCTTGTAGTAGCCGTCGTAGGTGCACTGGTCGACGACCTTGCGGTGGGCGGGTCCGAGGTCGGCGGGGATCTTGCGGAGCTGGATGAGGGGCATAGCGCAGAAACAGAAGTCGGCTTCGAGGGTGTGGGTGGCGTTGTTCTGGGTGTAGGTGACGCGGACGCCCTGGGCGGTTTTGTGGAGGGCGGTGACGGGGGTGCTGTGGTGGATGATGTCGCCGAGCTCGCGGGCGAAGGCGTAGGGGATGGTGTCCATGCCGCCTACGGGCTGGAACATGGTGGCTTGCCAGTCGTTTTCCTCTTCGTAGAGCATGCCTTCCCAGAAGGCAGCGTCGAGGAGGGTGTGCATGCTGAGGGGGTCGGCAAGGGTTCCGTCGATTTCGCCGGCGCCGGGCTGGATGGCGATGCCGGCGCGATCGGAGCCGATGTACGCGCCGGATTGGGTGAGCGGGCCGTAGGTGTGGAGGAAGTCGATCATGCGGGCACGGTCTTCTTTGGTGAGGTCCGCGTCGAGTGCGCCACCGCGAATGCACTTGGAGAGGAGCTCGGAGACGTGGCCGCGGGTGTCGTTGATGGCCTGGCGCTGGATTACGGGGCGGGCGTTGTTAGCGGCGTCATTCTGGAGTTTGGAGCTGCGGGAGGTGTTGATTTCGACTTCAAGTGGGACTTTGAGTTTTTGGCAGTAATTGAGCATGGTGCGGTGGTTGGAGGGAAGACGGCCGGGGCCTACGTTCTGGTAGTGGCCGGGGTCGAAGGTGCAGGTCTGGGTGGCGCCGTCGAGGGAGTTGATCTCGGTTCCGGCGCGGACGGTCCAGTTGCGACCGCCGGTGCGGGGGAGGGCTTCAAGTACGGTGACGGTGTAGCCGAGGGCGCGGAGTTCGTAGGCGGCGACGAGTCCGGCGATGCCGGCGCCGAGGATGACGACGGAGGTGCCGTTGCCGCTGTTGGGAGCGGCGTGGATGGTCTGGGCAGCGGAGTCGGGTGTGGGCAGGAGGCCGAGGGTCTGCATGCCGAGGTAGGCGGCGCCGAAGCCGCCGGCCTGGCCGATGCGGGTGAGGAAGTGGCGGCGGGTGAGGGGCATCGTTGCGAGCTCCGGAGCCTGGTGAAGAACGAGCAACAGCAAAAACGGAAGAGTGCAAAAGCGGTGAAGCAGGTTCTTCGCTGCGCTCAGAATGACAATTTCGCTTTCGAGAGATTGTCCAAGAAAAGCAATGGCAAGAGCAGGCTAACACTTAGCGAAAACGCAAGGGGTCAGTGGGTTTATTCTTAGGGGACTATGGAAGACCAAGTATTTTCGACAGTGCCGGAAGCGTTGGAAGAGATGCGCGCGGGGCGGATGATCGTCGTGGTGGATGATGAAGACCGCGAGAATGAAGGCGATTTGACGCTGGCGGCGGAGTTCTGCACGCCGGAGGCGATCAACTTCATGGCGAAGTTCGGGCGCGGGCTGATTTGCCTGACGCTGACAGAAGAGCGCGCGGATGCGCTGCGGCTGGGGCCGATGACGCAGGATAATACGTCGCGGTTTGGGACGGCGTTTACGGAGTCGATTGAGGCGCGGGAGGGGGTGACGACGGGGATTTCGGCGGCGGACCGGGCGCATACCATCCAGGTGGCGATTTCGCCGCGGTCTACGGCGCATGATTTAGCGCGGCCGGGGCATGTGTTTCCGCTGCGGGCGCGGAAGGGTGGCGTGCTGGTGAGGGCGGGGCAGACGGAGGCGTCGGTTGACCTGGCGCGGATGGCCGGACTGGTTTCAGCGGGTGTGATCTGCGAAATCATGAACGACGATGGGACGATGGCGCGGGTGCCTGATCTGAAGATCTTCTGCCAGACGCATGGGATGAAGATGCTGACGGTGGCTGAGTTGATCCGGTACCGGCTGCAGCATGAGCGGTACATCAAGCGGACGGCGGAGGCGATGATGCCGACGGCTTATGGCGAGTTTCGGATGATTGCTTATGAGAGCGAGGTGGAGGGCGGCGAGTCGCATGTGGCGCTGGTTTATGGCGACATTGGGGCGAGCGATGAGCCGGCGCTGGTGCGGGTGCATACGCATTGCCTGAGCGGGAATGTGTTTGGGGCTACGCTGTGCGATTGCAAGGCGGTTGTGGACCAGTCTTTGCGGATGATTGCCGAGGCGGGGCGCGGGGCGCTGGTTTACCTGCACCATACGCTGCAGGGTTTTACGGTGGATCGAACGGTGACGCCGGGGCGGTTGGGTTTTCATCGTGAAGGACGGGCGGGAGATCCGGGGGCTGGAAGGGATCAGCGGGTGTTGCGGCAGGTTGGTTTGGGTGGGCAGATTCTGTCGGATTTGGGGATACACAAGATTCGGCTGCTGAGCAATCATCGGACGCATGTGCCGGCGTTGCAGGGGTTTGGGATTGAGATTGTGGAGCAGGTGCCGGTGGTGGTGGATAGGATGAAGGTATAAATCCGGTTCGATCGAAGGGCTTCGTGTGGGATTAATGCGAAGGGGCTTTGAAAAGCTGCCTACCTGGGCGAATGTTCTCTTGATGGTGGCGGTGGTTCCCGCTAGCGCCTGGTACATCGCCCATTTTGGCTTCTGGCATTTCATTTTGAGGATGATCTTCAGCCCCGAGCTGTAAGGGCGGTCGCGCGGCTGCGCCTCTACTTCACGGTGAGGTTGAGGGTGACGGTCTGGGTGATCGTGGTGCCGTTGGTTGAGGTGCCGGTGATGAGGTATTGGTAGGTGCCGGCGGGGGTGTAGCGGAGGTTGGTGGACTTGCCGCCGCAGACGGTGAAGGTGGTGGCGATCGCGGTGAGGATGAGCGCGAGCAGGAGCTGGCGGGCGCGGCGGCGACGGATGATCAGACGCAAGGGGAGACCGAAGAGCGCGAGGTAGGCGGGATTGTGGGTGGGCGGTTCTAGCGCAGCGGTGGTGAGGGTGGTAATGGTGACCGTGGAGGCTTGTGGGGTGGTGCCGTTGAGGACGACCAGTGAGGGGTTGATGGAGCAGGCGGCGTAGGTTCCGGGGTTGATGGGGGAGCAGGTTAGGGCCACTGTTCCGGTGAAACCGTTCAGGGGGGTGATGAGGAGGGCATAGGTGGCGGGTGATCCGCTGGGTACCGAGGCGGTGGCGGTGAACGCTCCGTTGACGGTGAGGGTGAAGGTGCCGGGGCTGGGGGCGGTTCCGATGAGGGTGATGGCGGTGGGGGAGCTGGGGTCGGAGCTGGTGAGGGTGAGGGTGGCGTTGCGCTGACCGGCGGCGGTGGGCGTGAAGGTGATGCTGACCGTGCAGCCCTGGTTGCGGGAGAGGGTTTGGTTGGAGCAGTTGCCGGTGATGACGAACTCGGCGAGATTGGGGCCGGAGACGAGGGCGGCGATGTTGGTGACAGAGGCGGTGCCGGCGTTGAAGAGGGTGACAGAGAGGGTGGCGGAGGAGCCGAGGGGCACGTTTCCGAAGTTGAGCTCGCCGGGGGTGATCTGGAGTTGGGAGGCTACGGCCTGGCCGGTGAGGGGGAGGGTCAGGGGCTGGGTGGTGGCGTCGGTGGAGAGGCTGAAGGTGCCGGTGCGGGTGCCGGTGGCGGTGGGGGTAAAGGTGATCTGGAAGGTGCAGGCGGAGCCGGCGGCGAGGGCTGAGCCGGGGGCGGGACATGTGCCTGGGGTGCTGGTGTAGTCGGGTGTGGTGGTGTAGGCGGCGAAGGTGATGGGCGCGCCGGTGGTGTTGGTGAGCGAGACGGGGAGGGTGGCGGAGGAGCCGACGTTGACGGTCCCGAAGTCGGGTGCGGTGGGGGAGAAGATGAGGGGGGCGGAGTTGGTGGTGCCGATGAGGGAGATGAAGTCGAGTGCGGTGGCGGAGTCGGTGGTGAGCTGAAGGGTGCCGGTGCGGGTGGGTGCGGTGGATTGTGCGGTGGGGGTGAAGGTGATGCTGTAGGTACAGCTGGATGAGGGGGTTAGGGTGGTGCAGTTGGAGAGGTAGGTGAAGTCTGGCGTGATGGTGGAGGAGAGGATTTGGAGAGTGGTGGTGCCGGTGTTGGTGAGGGTGATGGTTTGGGGCGTGGAGGCGTTGCCGACGCCGGTGTTGGCGAAAGTGAGCGACCCCTGGGAGAGGGTGAAGGT
>CAIQPK010000045.1 GCA_903873705.1 uncultured Acidobacteriota bacterium | reverse complement strand
TATGCGGCCTCGACCTGGTCCACGAACTCCGGCTTGGCATGCCGCGTAATCGTGTCAAAGCGGTCCTTGTTCTTGATCGCCTGCTGCTCCACCTTCTGCAGGGCGTCGTGCAGCGCCGTCTCCATCTCGTGCGACTCGCACCGCGCCACCATCTCCCCATGACGACACTTGATCGTCACCTCAGCAATCTTTCGATACTTGTCTTCAATCAGGATCACGTGCGCGCTCGCCGATCGATCCACGACCTTCGCTATGCGGGCCAGTCCCGCCTCTGCCTGCGCCTTCAACTTCGCTGTAATGGTGGTTTGCCGTCCGGTGTACTCAACAATCATAGATGTCACCTCGCACTACGTGTTGTGTGATGCTAACACCGCACTTTGCGTCATCGAATCCGGCGCTGGTGCGTGCTGGGAATATGCATGTCCTCACGGTATTTCGCGACCGTGCGACGCGTCACCTGTATACCCTGGCGCTGCAATTCGGCTGCTAAGTACTCATCCGTCCAGGGCTTGCGCGGGTCCTCCTCTTCAATCAACTTCCGCACCCGCTTCTTCAGCAGCGGCAGCGGCAGATCTCCGCCCTCGGGGCCGTTCACGGCTTCCGAGAAGAAGAATCTTAGCTCATAAACACCTTGTGTGGTGTGCACATATTTGTTGGATACCGCACGGCTCACCGTCGACGGATGAACCCCAATCTCCTCAGCCACTTCCTTGATCATCATCGGCCGCAGCGCATCCACGCCGCGCTCCAGAAAATCCGTCTGCCGCCGCACAATCACCTCACACGTCCGGATGATCGTGTTCTTGCGCTGCTCAATATTCCGCAGCAGCTGTATCGCCGACTTGTACCGCTCCTTCACATACTCCCGCACATCGCGCTCGGTCTTCTTTTCGCGCAGCATCTTGCGATAACCCTGGCTCAACCGCAGCGCCGGAAGGTCTTCCTCGTTCATCACCACCACGTAATCGTCCCCACGCTTCAGAAACGCCACATCCGGCTCAATCAGCCGCGTCTCCGTCTGGTCATACCGCTGCCCCGGCCGCGGGTCCAGCCGACGTATCAACTCGACCGCGGACTGCACTTCCTCCGGCGTCCTCCGGCACAGCCGGTTGACCTCGCGCATATCTTTCTTCTGCAACAGCGGAAGGCACTGGTCAGCAATAAACGCCGCCGTGTCGTACACATCGAACGCATCGGGCGAAGGCTCCGTCTCTGCCTCTGCAATCTCGCGCTCCACTTCGTCCGCTTCACGCGACCGCGCCGCCACCCGTCGCCGCAGCATCAGCACCTGCTCCCGCCGCTGAGCCTCAATCTGTAGCTGAAGGCACTCCCGCAGGTCACGCGCCCCCACCCCAATCGGATCAAGCTGCGTCACCACCCGGCGCGCCTCGGCAATCAGGCCGAGCGCTCCCTCCGCCGTCAGCGGCGCACCACCCTCGGCAAACTCTCCCAGTAGCGCCGACGCCAGTTCCTCGTCGTTTGCCGTCAGGTAGCCATCTTCGTTCAGGTTCCCCACCACCAGCTCCGCCGCCACCCGCAGCGGCTCACTCAACGCCAACGCCCCCAGCTGCCAGTGCAGGTGGTCGCTCAGCGTGCTGGGCTTCGACAGAAAATGCTCAAACGAGGGCTTATCCAGCTCCTCAAAGTTCGACCCCGTCCGATACCCCGGGTCCAGATAATCCTGAAAATAGCTTCCGAAGTCGATCTCGTCGAAGGGGTCCTTCTCCACCCGCTCGGCCTCGGCACTCACCTCGGACGCCGAACGCTCCCGATCCCCTTCCTTGCCCGATCGCTCGTCCAGCGTCTCGCTGAACTCCTCGATCTCCTCCAGCACGGGGTTTTCGATCATCTCCCCGTTGATCATCTCCTTGAGCTCAAGCTTGTTGAGCGCAAGGACGCTGACCATCTGTACCAGTCCCGGCGTCAGCACCTGGCGCTGAGACACTTTGACGTTCAGTCTGGGCTGCAATAACAAAAGTCCGGAACCTCGCGCACTCTTCTACGGCGACCTGCGCCAGCAGCACCACCCCATCAGCCCCGTTTCCGGCTGGAGGGCAGTGCGTGGCCTCAGTCTACTCCTGAGCGCAGCGATTTACGTCAGTTGGAATCGTTCCCCGAGATAGATCCGCTTCACTTCGGGATCACGCCCCAACTCCCCCGGTGTCCCGGTCGCAAAGATCTTCCCGTCGTTGATGATGTAAGCACGGTCCGTCACGCTCAGCGTCTCATGGACATTGTGGTCGGTGATCAACACGCCGATACCGCTCGCTTTCAGACCGAAAATAATCTCCTGCAGCTCCAGCACTGCAATCGGATCGATCCCCGAAAACGGCTCGTCCAGCAGGATGAACTTCGGGCTGATCGCAAGGCAACGCGCAATCTCCACGCGCCTTCGCTCGCCTCCGCTCAACGCATAACCACCGGTCCGGCGCACATGCCCCAGGTTCAGCTGCGCCATCAAATTCTCCGCCTGCCTGCGGCGCGCCTCCCAGGTGATGTGCTGCGTCTCCAATACGGCGAGAATGTTTTCTTCCACCGTCAGTTTGCGAAAAATCGACGGCTCCTGCGGCAGATAGCTCAGCCCGTGATCCCGCGCGCGCAGGTACATCGGCATCCGCGTGATGTCCTGCCCATCAAGCAAAATCCTTCCCGAATCGGGACGCACCAAACCGACGATCATGTAGAACGTTGTCGTCTTGCCAGCGCCGTTCGGTCCCAGCAGGCCCACGACCTCGCCCTGGCGTATCTCCAGGCTCACGCCCCGTACTACGTGCCTTCCGGCATACGCTTTGCCGATTTCTTCCGTAGCCAGCGTTTTCATTCCGTCTTCTGCCTCATATGCGTTTCAATGTGCGCCCGCTGCGTATGTTGTTCTCCCGGCGCAGCTCCGGATACCACGATGGTACTATCGCCCGCCCGGAACAGCAGCGACGTCCCCGTCACGGTTCCCTGCTGCGCATCGGCAATCCGCGGCGGCTGACTCGCCGTACCCGTCAGCACGAAACTGCCGTCCGCAGCCTTGTAGACCAATCGGTCGCCCACCCCGTGTCGACCCGTCTGGTCCAGTTTCACATCGCCCGCTACCACCGCCCGATCCAGCGCTCCACCCATGATCGCGTCGCCCTGCGCCCCCTTTGCTCCGGGCACAAAGTACACCGTGGTCTTCTCCCCGTGAATCTCCCCCAGCGCCCCATCCAGCTTCACTGGCCCCGAAAATACCGCCTGGTGATCCGCCTCGCTGTACTCAGCCATCCTGCTCTCAACGCGAAGCAGCCCCGGAGCCCGCTCTCCCGCCTTCGCCGCCTGGCCCTGGAACACCGACCGCACCGTCCCCGCTACACCATTCGGCCGGGCTGCCAGCGTATTCTTCGCCCGGTCCAGCGTAATCAGCGCCGCCTCCACCTGCGACGACTCCTGCCACAGCCGTGCCAGCCTGCCAGCCGTGCCCTCAAACTCCACCACCTGCGTCGCCTTATGCATCCTGGCCAACTCCGCCGCCGCGTGACTCATCTGCGTCCCATTCCCCGCCAGCGTGGCCGCAATGTTGCCCCGAGCCTCTGCGTCACCCGTCCGCTGATCAAAAACCACCGCATCCGCCGTCAACGCCGTCCCGTTATCCGCCACGTGAACGCCTCCGCTCAACGCCAGCTTCTCACTCGCCACGTCATATATCAGTCGATCCGCACTCCCGGTCGCCGCTTCAGCTGTCTTCTTCACGCCCGGTTTCGCCGCCGCACGGTCGCTGATCGCCACATGTCCGACCTGTGTCGCGGAAGCCACAGCCACCTGCCCGGCATCCGCCCGCCCAAACACCGCATCCAGCATGTCACCCGAACTCACATGCTCCTCACCCAGCGCCGCCGTCTGCCGCAGCACGGTCTTTCCCTGTGCATGCAAACGATCCAGCCGCAGCGTACGCCCCTTCAGCGCCGTCGCCGCCGGCGGCAAAAAACTCAGCAGCAGATCGTCCCCTGAAACCGTCGTCGTCTTCACCGCCCCCTTGGTCACGGCATCCCCGCGCACCGACGCACCGCCCAGCGCACGAACCTGCTGCAGCACCGGCCGCTCCTTGCCCTCCGCACGCAGCGTTCCGACCAGCTGCTCCCCACGCATCTCCCGCTCCAGCCACACGCCGTTCGTCCCGCGCTCTTTTTCCGCCACGTGAGCCGCATTCACCGCCGTCACTTCCTGCGCCTGCCCATGCCCATCGAACCGCACGCGCACTTCGCCAGCCTCGCCCTGTGCCGGCCGCTCCGGCCCATCGTTCGACATCTTCACGCCGCCAGAAAATCGCGCCGTCTGCGGCTGGTTCTTGGCATCCAGCAGCGCCTCCAGCCGCGGAGCCGTCACATGCCGCCCGGCCGAATCCAGTGCCACGTCGCCATCCGCCTCCGCCCGCTCCACTGACCCATCCTTGCGCAGATGCAGCACCGCCGACTTCGCCCGTGACGTACTCTCCGCAGACGTCACCACGGGCATCGCAAACGACGCCACATTCTGTCCGCGATCGAAGTCCGCCCGCGCCGCTGTCATCGTCACCGGCTGCCCCCGCATCACGCCCGCCATCCGCACATTAGAGAGCAGATGAAGCAGGCTGGGGCTATTGGTGAATTCCGCCCCATGCGCCGTACAAACCAGTCCGCCATATTCAAAAGTGATGTCTTCCTGCGTCGCCGCCACATCCAGCTCACGCACAAACACCAGCCCGCTGGTCCGAACATGGATGCGGTCCTTATCCTCCGCATCGGCCGTCGCGGGCGAGCCCCGCCGCTGCGATGATGTCACACCCGACGGCACCGCCAGCTCCATCTGGACCTCGCCCACGGCGCGCGCAATGCCCTTCTTCTCGTCCCACTCAAACTGCTTGCCCGAAAGCCGGTCAGCGCGATCACCATTCGCTCCATACAGCGTGATCACCACGTCATGCAGCGTCCACGTCCCGTCGGTATGCGCAAACCCCTTGGCCGCACGCAGCGTAAACACCGTCCGCCCGCGCACCGACTGCGAATAAGTCACATGGTCGGTCTCGCGCTCAATCGTCACCCCCGACCGCGCCTTCAGTCGGTCAATCCACACCTTGCCCGCCCGATAGCGCGCATAGCCGAACATGCCCGCCAGCACCACCAGCAGCAACACGCTCCCCGCGATCAACCCAAAACGGACCTTTTCTACCCGGCGCATCTTCCCCAAACCCAGCAACTATCTTCTCACCAGCAATTGCTTTACCCATCAGACTCCCGCCACCCCATTTCGCCGCAAATAATTCCTACCGTCATCCCGCCCACCCAACTAAGAACTAACCACGAACAACCCCACCATCACCTTCCACCCACTACGCTCTACCCTCTACCCACTAGAATGTCCTTATGGCCGACCAGCTCTACCTAAGCCTCTGGTACCCGAACTTCCGCCTCCAGTCGCTGCCCGCAGCGCTCACCGGAGTCCTCCGCCAGTTCGCGCTCATCGCCTCCGACGGCAAAACCAACAGCCCCTTCGCCCGCGTCCACGCCGCCAGCACCTACCCCATCGACTGGACGGAAACCCCCACCTACCAGCGCATCTACGTCAACGACGACCGCGCCGCCGACACCCCTGACACCAAGGGCTCCATCATCGAGTCCGCCGTGGCCGAGGCCACCGAGCAGCTTCACGACGACACCGCCTACGAGTTCGAAATGCAGTGGGCCCTCTGGCTCCCCGAAGCCCCTCCCGACTCCGCCGAATTCGAAGACGAAGAAGCCCGCCTCGACGCCATCTGGAAGCTCCAGCCCTCCAAGGTCCGCATCATCGGCTTCGGACCCGGCTTCGACGAAGGCAGCTTCGAACAAAACGGCCAGATCCGCGTCGACTTCGGCCTCGACACTCCCTGGGTCCTCGAGGACGAGACCATCAACATTGACGCCGCCAAAAAAATCCAGCAGAACGTAGAAAAGCTCCTGGCCTTCACCCTCTCCGTAGAAAAACACTGCGGCATCACCAGCCGCCTTCTCTGGACCGAATCCGGCGAACCCCTCGCCGAAAAACTCATCGCCAGACTACAACGGTTGAATTAGGAGACGATGACCGACTTTCCATACATGTTGATTTTTTATTGGACCGTTGCGATCGTTGTAGCTGCGCCATTTCTCTGGAAGCGCGCTCAATTTCGCAGGAAGTCCCGCCAGGCGGTTGCATGGCAACCGATTACAGCGCGTATTCAGATCGCTGAAATGGAGAACGTAGGCCGCGACAATGGCATACGTGTCACTCTGGGTTACAGCTACTTCCTGGACGAATATCATTCGGGGGAATACGTTGTGGCCTTACCCACGACAGATCAGGCCCACGATTTTGCGCGCCTGCTCAAGGACGCCCCTGTGCCAGCGCGATTCAACCCGCAGCGACCTTCCGAGTCCGTTCTTGATGAGAAGAGCCTCTTTTCTGTCTTTGCTGCTGCAAAAACGAAGGAATTGGAAGGCGAAACAGACAGCCCGCTTGAGATCCAATTCGAACGCGCCGAGTATGGCAACCACCCTTCACCATCCAGCGAATAAGCAGGCAATCGCGAACAATCCTCGGTTATGAGGAAAGCCGGGTGCCCATCTTCGCCGCGCTTTTGCTGCTAAGGTGGGCATCTCGCGCAAGCGCGACCGCCTTCTCCAACCCACCACAATAGCGGGTGCCCCATGTCCCGATTCTCGGACATGGGAACCACAACCGCTTAACCCGCCGTAACGATCTCCGAAAAGTCCGCAATCCCCGAAAAATTCCGGACAATCGTCGCCAGCAACATCAGCTTGGCCTCACGCATCTTGAGATCGGTATCCATCACCATCACCTTGTCGAAAAACATATCGACTTCAGCGCGCAGGCTCGCGATGGCTGTCAACGCGGCCCCATAATTTCGTTCCCGGCTAAGACGATCCACCTGCCGCGCCACCTCACTCGCTTTATTCCCCAACTCCGCCTCAGGACTGCCGGTTTCGAACCAGCAATCATAGGTCTCCGGTAGCTCATACTTCGCCTGCGCCAGGATGTTCTTCATCCGCTTGAACGCCGCACTCACCGCCGCAAAATCCTCGCCACCCCGAGCCGCACTTACGGCCTCAGACCGCGCAATCACATCGCGAACATCATCCGCCCCGGCAGCCATCACCGCCGCCACCACGTCATAAGCCTGCCCCCCCACCTCGCGCAGATAAAACTCCACGCGCTCGCGGAAGAACGCCATCATCTTCGCTGCCGTGGCCTCATCCTTCGCAGCCAGCCCCACCACGGTCGACAGCGTCAGCGGCAGTTCCGACTCCGCCAGAATCTTCACAATCCCATTAGCCGCCCGCCGCAGAGCAAACGGGTCTTTCGACCCCGTAGGCTCCATCCCCAAACCAAACATCCCGGCAATCGTGTCGGCGCGGTCTGCTATCCCCAGCAGCGCACCCTCCACCGACCGCGGCACACCGTCATCCATGCTCGCCGGCGTGTACTGGTCATAGATCGCCTCAGCCGCGACAGAAGAAACACCCTGCGCCTTCGCATACAGCCCGCCAATCACACCCTGCAGCTCGGTAAACTCCTTCACCAACTCCGCCGTAAGATCCGTCTTGGCCAAACGCGCCGCCTCATCCAGCGCCGCTGTATCAACGCCCGGCACCACCTCCGCCAGCTTCGCCGCCAACACCCTCACCCGCTCCGACTTCTCCGCATAACTCCCCAAATCCTTCTGAAAAGTCACATTCTCCAGCAGCTTCACCCGCTCCACCAGCGGCGTCCGCTGATCGAACTCCCAGAAGAACCGCGCATCATTAAACCGCGCCCGCAACACCCGCTCATTGCCCTGCTTGATTACCGGAGCATTCGACTCCGTCAGCGCAATGTTCAGCACCGCCAGAAAATAATTCGCCAGCTTCCGGTCCGCCGACTCCACCGCAAAATACTTCTGATGGTCCCGCATCACCGTCACCAGCACTTCTTCCGGCAGCTCCAGGTAAGCCGTCTCAAATTCACCCAGCAGCACATCCGGCCACTCCGTCAGGTGCGTCACCTGGTCGACCAGCGGCTCATCCTCCCGCCACCGCGCCCCGGCAACCGCACGCGTCACCTTATCCAGCGCCTTGCGTATCCTGTGCCGCCGCGCCTCCACATCCACCATCACATACTCACCTGCTAACTGCGCTTCGTAGCTGTCAGGAGAAACAATCTCAAACGCCTCACCCGTCGACAGCACGCGATGCCCAAACGTAGCCCGCCCCGCCGTGCGCCCGCCAAAACTCACCGGCACAACATCTTCACCGAGCAGGCAAACCAGCCACAACACCGGCCGGACAAACTTCAGCGCCTCATTCGGAATCCAGCGCATATTCTTGGCCCAGTACATCGCGCCGACTTCCTTCGCCAGCTCGCTAGCAATCACCTCCGCCGCGCTCCGCCCGGGCTTCACCGACGTCGCCGCAATGTACTCACCCTTCGGCGTCGTCACGATCTTCAGATCGCCCACAGCCACGCCATTTTTCTTCGCAAACGCCTCCGCCGCCGGCCCCGCCACGCCGTCCTTGAAAGCAATCTTCACCGCCGGGCCAACCACTTCTTCCGACACATCCTCTTGCCGCGCCAGCACCCCCTTCACCAGCACCGCCAGGCGCCGCGGCGTCGAGTAAGACTTCGCCCCACTCAGCTCATCGAACCCCACCGGCAGCAACCGCTCGCGCCCAAGCAACGCCACCGTCCGCCGCAGCAACTCCGCTTCAGCCGCAGCAATCATCCGCGCCGGCACTTCTTCCAACCCAATCTCAAAAAGCAAATCCGCCATCATTTTTCCTAACTAAACTCAACTCTAAAAATTGTCATCCAGAGCACCGCGAAGGATCTGCTGTTCGCCAGGGACCACCACAAATCGGGGTGCCCCATGTCCGGATTTTCGGGCATGGGAAGCGAAGGTCTAAGCCCTGGCTTTCAGCCTCTCCTGCTCGGCATACACCTTTGCCACGCCAACAATCAGCGTCCGAATCCGAGCCATCACACCCACACGTTCCGTCACCGAAATTGCGCCACGGGCATCCAGCAAATTGAACGTGTGCGAACACTTCAGCGCGAGTTCGTATGCTCCCATCGTCGGAAACCGACGATTCTTAACATAGTCATACGTCAAGACAACACGGGGATCGGTTAGGCTCTCCGCTTCTTTCGTAATGCGCTCGTGTTCTTTCGAAAATTCATTCCACTTACTGAGCAGGTCTTTGC
Source organism: uncultured Acidobacteriota bacterium (assembly GCA_903873705.1). Classification (GTDB taxonomy): domain Bacteria; phylum Acidobacteriota; class Terriglobia; order Terriglobales; family Acidobacteriaceae; genus Granulicella. The sequence continues at coordinate 16,488 of CAIQPK010000045.1, read as the reverse complement.
ACTCGGTCTCGTAAAGCTCTAGATGCTGCCAGAGCTTTGGCACATCGGCGTAGTCAAACGAGTACGAAGAAAATTGTTCCTCTTCATGCAGTCGAACGTCGCCATACGTGAGCTCCGCACCCGTATCCGGATCACGCGACCACACAATGTCGTAAATCGAATCCACATCCTGCAGAAACTGCGCAATCCGCTCCAGCCCATAAGTAATCTCGCCCGAGATCGGATCCAGGTCCATCCCGCCGCACTGCTGGAAGTACGTAAACTGCGTAATCTCCTGCCCATCCAGCATCACCTGCCACCCAACGCCCCACGCGCCGCCCACCGGCCACTCCCAGTTGTCCTCTTCAAACTTGATGTCATGCTCGGCCAGGTCAATCCCAATCGCCACCAGCGACTGCAGATAAACCTCCTGCACAAACTCCGGTGGCGGCTTCAAAATCACCTGCAGCTGCGTATGTCGAAACAGCCGGTTGGGGTTCTCGCCATAGCGCCCATCAGCCGGCCGCCGCGAAGGCTGCGCATAAGCAATCCTGATCGGCTTCGGCCCCAGCACCCGCAAAAACGTGTCCGGAGACATCGTTCCCGCGCCTACTTCTAGGTCATAAGGCTGCTGTAAAACACATCCGCGCTCCGCCCAGAACTTCTGCAACGTAAACAACAGCTCCTGGAACGTCAAAGCTTTCTTTCCCGCAATCGGCATTACTCAAAAGTCCTCAAACTGGTTTATCTGATTCTACTGTCCCCACGCCGCCGCGCCCATCTAGCCCAAATGGAAAGCAAGCCGAAGCGGCAAACATCACCACCAGCAAAGCCGCCTGCACCAGCCCCCCGAACAGCAACAGCCGCGGAAACGTAAACAACGTAAACGACCCAAACAGCGGCAAAAACACCGCCAGCGCCGCCTTCAACCCGGGAACAGCCTCGCCCGCCCGCTCCGCATCTGCCTCCAACAGCAGCAGCACCGCCCACGGCGCATAAAGATGCATGAGCGTATACGGATAAGAAACCGGCGGAAACATCAGCATGAACACCGTCACGCCGAGCAGCTGGTTCGCGACCGGCAACTTACGCAACCGCCCAAAGAACACCACCGCAAACACCACCGCGCCCAACGCATAGTACGGCAGCGTCAGCTTAGTCAGCGGCAGACCCACCACGGCCGCGGCCACTTTCGCCAGCCCAAACGCCGAGTGATTCGCCGCCAGTTCATGCAGGTCCCACTCGCCCACGCGACGCCCCTGGTACCCAAACAGATTCCGCAGCGACCAGTACCACGCCACCGCAATGCTCGGCCCCAGGAACCACAATGACGTGACCCACGTCCCCACAAACGTCGCAACACCCGCCGCCAACGCGCGCCACCGCCATCTCGGCAGCAGCAACGCCAGAAAGATCACCGGATAAAGCTTCGTCGCTCCCGCCAGCCCCCACAGCACTGCTGCGGCAACGTCATTCCCGCGCCAGAAAAACCACGCCCCTCCAGCAACGAACAGCCACACAAACAGCTCAAGATTCCCACTCTGCAACAGCACCAGCAGCGGAAACGACACCACCAGCACTGCGACGCCCGCGCTCACACCTCGCCGCGCCAGCGCCGACCGCATCCCCCAAACCGCCGCAGCCAGCCCAACCACAGCCGCCGTCAGGTAAAACGGCACCGGCACACCCGTCCCATAAATCAGCCCAAACAACACCGCCCCAAACGGCGGGTACGACACCGAAGACGTCACCGGGTTATGAAAAAACGCCTCGGTATGCAGCAGCCGGTAGGTCGGCACAAACTCCAGCAGGTCCGTAAACCGCGTCCCCAGAAAATGCCAATAGGTCGGCGGAAACCCCAGCAGCCGTTCCACCCCCATCACCACGAACATCAGCGCAAACGCGACCACCGACCCCACCCAGAACACCCGCACCGCGCGCGGCAGCCGTCCCGTCCTATCCTGTTCCGCCATAGCTCCGATGATAGGTGTCGTCACCGACAGGCGGCACCACCCCCTGCGTTGTTATCTCCGCCGGAATCTCCCGTGCCACTAGGGTCGTAGCGCAATCCGTAGCGGGGATGTCTTCTTGACCCGCACCAACGGTCCAATCCCTAATCCCTATCTCCCCAGCACCCGCGCCGACATCAACCTCCGCTCCAGATGCCGCTCCAGCGTGCCCACCGCAAACGCCCGCAAATCCGCCGCCCGCACCGCCGGCCATTCCCCCTCCGCCAGCGCCCCAAGAGGAGACCGAAACATCGCCAGCCCCTCAACCACCGACGCCGCACTCAACCCCAAACTCCCCGTCCGCCGGTCGTCATAGCACGTCACCCCATCGCCCATCGCAGACCACCACACCGTCTCCCCGCGCAAATCCAGCCCACACACCGCGCAGTGCCCCAGCTCCGGCATCCACCCCATCAGCCGATTCATCCACAAGCAAAAATACGTCACCGGCAGCCACACCCTGCCCTCCTGCATCGCAGCCAACACCGTCAGCGCCAGCCGAAACACCGCATCCTCCGGCGCCCCATCCGGCATTGCCTCCTCCAACACCTCCACCACCAGCTGCAACCCCGCCGTGCGCAGATAATCCACCGGCCCCGTGAGCGGTGACCACACAATCTCAAACGCATCGAGTCGCGCTAAATCCTGCTTAGGCCTCTCCGCATAACTAGCCCGCACATGCGTCGCCGGCTCCAACGCCCCGCCAAACCGCCGCCGCGACCGCATCGCATGACGCGCCACACCCTTCACCTTGCCTTGCTCGCGCGTGAACAGGCTCACCAGCAGGTCAGCCTCATGGAAGGGCCACGTCCGCAGCACAATCGCTTCGCCGTGATGTTGAATCAGCCGTCCTTCAGCCATCCCACTTCCCCACAAAGCAAAGCGCGCAGCCCAAGGGGAGCCGCGCGCTTCTCAACTCAATCGAAAACCTTTCTGCTCGTCGGCCGCTTAGCGTCCGAAATGAGCAGCGTTCTTGTCCGCGAACTCAGCCCACTTATCAGGCAGATCGTCACCGGCATAGATCGCCGAAACCGGGCAAACCGGAACGCAAGCGCCGCAATCAATGCACTCCACCGGATCGATAAACAGCTGGTCAGCGGAATCGCTGCCCTCCTCATCCGCCTTCGGGTGAATACAATCTACCGGGCAGGCATCCACGCACGCGCGATCCTTCGTGCCGATGCAGGGTTCCGCAATCACATACGCCATCTATCCATCTCCTCTATTTGCTTATCGATCTCAATTCACGCCGACCGTCGAACTCGATTCTAGCAACAAATCTTCCCACCCATGCCACGATAAATTTTCACAACTCGGACTCTCTGAGGCCGACTTGCCCATTCTGAAGCGACGAAAACACCTCACCAGCAAGCCCCCCAAGCCCCACCGGAAAAATCCGTTCCTCGGTCACCGCAAGCTCATCCGCCGTCCACCACCGCGCTTCCTGCATCAACCGAATCTCATCCTCAGTCACCCCCAGCAACCGCGGCGCATCCCGCTCACACCGTGCAGCAAAGAACACATCCTGGTTCCTCACCGTCTCCCCAAGATGCGTGTAAGTCCCACCCTCTTCCCGATGCACCGGGCCCACCAGGTCGGGCCTGATCCCCAGCTCCTCAAACAACTCCCGCCCTGCCGCTTCATGCTCGCCCTCACCCGGCTCAATCTCGCCACCCGGGGTAACCCAGAACACAAACCGCCCATCCTCCCGCTGCGCCACAAACCGAATCAGCAGCACATCCCCACGCTCATCAAACAAAAACACCCGCGCCGACCGCCGCAATCGCAAATTCAATGTCTCAATCCCGTCCCCGCGCTCGCACACTTCCTTGGCGACCTTTGCGTGTGCTCTACCTTTGCGCCCTTTGCGTGAAACGCTCTTCGATTTCCCCGCCCTCAGACCCGGAGGAAAGCCGCTAAACCTTACCAGCCTTACGCCGCGCCGCAAACTCCGCCGGCGTAGGAATCGGCTGCAGATTCCGCCCCGCGAACATGTCTTCAAACAACACCCGCATCTCCCCATGAATCAGCCCATTCGTGGCGAACACTTCCCGGCTGTCCAACGTAAACTTCCCGCCATCAAAATGCGTGATCGTCCCACCCGCCTCTTCCACCAGCAGGTATCCCGACGACGTATCCCACGGGTTTAGCTTGAACTCCCAGTACCCATCGATCCGCCCACAAGCCACGTAGGCCAAATCCAGCGCCGCCGACCCCGCCCGCCTAACCCCATGCGACCGCAGCGTGAACTCCTGGTAGAAGTGAATATTCGGCGACCCATGCCGCTTCTGGCTCGGAAAACCCGTCGCAATCAGCGACTCCTGCAGCGTCCCCACCTTCGACACCCGGATCGGCTCTCCATTCAGCGTCGCCCCCGCTCCCCGCGCAGCCGAGAACATCTCATCCCGCAGCGGATCGTAGATCACCCCGGCCATCATCTCGCCGTCTTCATCCGCCGCCAGCCCCGGCCTCCGACGCTCACACCCCAGTACCACGCAGAACACCGGAAACCCATGCGCAAAGTTCGTCGTCCCATCCAACGGGTCCACATACCACCGAAACTCGCTCTCCAGCCCCGACCGCGTCCCCTCTTCGCCGTAGATCCCATGCCCCGGCAGCGCCTTCGTCAGCCGCTCGACGATCAGCTTCTCACTCGCGCGGTCCGCCTCCGTCACCAGGTCAACATCGCCCTTGTACTCGGTCCGCACGCCGCGGTGGTAGTACTCACGCAGCAGCCCCCCAGCCTCCCGCGCGATCTCTTCGGCAACCGCCAGAAACTCTCTCACGCCCCACTCTCTTTCTCGAACTCAGATTCGGGAAGTTCGCCGCAAACCATTTTGCGGGCGCCTTTGCTTCTAGGTACCCCAAGGCTTCAGCCTTGGGTCTCATCATTCGCACCGGCGCAGGGGGCTTCAGCCCCTGGGGTAGGCTCTCTGCGGAAGGCCGCGATCACCTCACCACGTCGGCGACGATCTACCGCGTTGCCAGCTCTTCGCGATTCCCGCTACGCCGCTTATCCGTACCCGCGCTCTCGGTGATCGTCCGAATCTGGCTCTTATAAATAAAAAGATTCGGCTTGCCCTCACGCGTCAGCCGCACCATCATGTCGTCAAAGTACTCGATCCAGCCGCTCACCACTTCCCCGTCACGCAGCTTCACCGCCACCCCAACCTGCCGCTCCGAGAGCGACTTCAGGTAAAGCGCTTCCTGCCCCGTCTCGCCCGTAGGAGGGCCCTTGTGCCGCTTCTTCGTCGCCATCCCAAAATTGTACCTTCCGCAAGCGAACTGCTCCGCACTATTCCCTACTCCCTGCGCCCTGCGGTCGCGCCCCAAAATACCCCGTCCGATACCGCAACGTATACCTCGCCCGCAACTCCGGGTCCTTCAACCGCAGTTGAATCCGCCGAAACCCCGTCTTGTCCCCACCCAGCTCCGGCGCATAGTAAGCCAGCGTGTACTGCGTCCGCAGGTCCTCGGACACATGTTGAAACGCCGGCCCCAGGTCCTGCTTGTCCTCGACGTAGTAGTACTTCCCGCCCGTATCGTTTGCCATTTGGATCAGCGCATGCTCCCCACCGGTGTTCCGCCCGGCATCCGCCGCAATCGGCACAATGATCAGCGCATAAATCATCGCCCCACTCCGTTCCGCCTGCTCCAGCGCGGACGTATAGCTCCCATGGTGCGTCGTATTGTCGCCATCGGTAATCATCACGATCACTCGCCGCCGGCCACCATCCGCCCGCGTCTCACCAAGCCGCTCGCTGGCCAGGTAGATGGCGTCATATACCGACGTCGCATCCCCATGCCCCAGCCTCCCCAGCCCCGAGTCGATCTTCCCCGCATTATTCGTAAACGGCACAATCTCGCGCACGTCGTCGTCGAACGCCATCAGGTCGATTTCATCCTGCGGCCGCAATATCGACTTCACAAACTGCTTCGCCGCCTCGCGCTCCAGCCGATCATCGGTCATCACGCTTTCGCTGCCATCGATCGCCAGCACAATCGAGAGCGGCGTCACCGACTCGCGGTCGAAAATCGCAATCTTCTGCGCCTTCCCGTCCTCGGCCAGCTCAAACTGTTCCGCCGCCAAGCCACCCACCGGCGACCCATGTTCATCCACTACATTCAGCGCGATCGGCACCAGCCGGCTCTGCACCTTGATCGTCGTGATCGGCTCCCGCCGCTCAATCGGCGCCTGCGTCGGCGGCGGCGGCTGCCCCGGATCCGGCGCCTCGCGCTGCGCGGCACTCGGCAACGCAACCGCCACCACCCAGCCCCACAGCAACTGCTTCACTGCGCCGCTCCCGCAATCTCCTCAGGAAAAGGCTCCCCATCGGCCCACACCGCCCCATCCACAAACTGTTCCTTCTTCCAGATCGGCACCTGCTTCTTCAGCGTGTCGATCAGCCACCGGCAGGCATCGAACGCCGCTCCCCGGTGCGCCGACGCCACCACGATCAGCACACTCGTCTCCCCCACCAGCAACCGCCCCAGCCGATGCACCAGCGTCACATCCCGCACGCCAAACTTCGTAATCGCCTGCTCCGAGAGCTGCTGCATCTGCGTCAGCGCCATCTCTTCGTAAGCTTCATAGTCCAGGTGCAGCGTCCGCCGCCCCCGCGTGTTGTCGCGCACAATGCCGTCAAAAACGCACACCGCCCCATCGCTTCCAGCCTTGATCTCCTCCGCCAGCGCTCCACCGTCGATAGGGTCCCGTACCAGCTCAATCTTCACTGCCTTCCTCCGCTCACCGGCGGCAGAATGGCCACCTCATCCCCGTCCTGCAACACCTGCGCCGGCAGCGCATACTCCTGGTTCACCGCTACCGCCGAAGCCGCCAACAGCTTCTCCGGCAGCGCACCCTCTCCCCGCAAAACCGCCAGCAATCCACCCACAGATTCACCCGAGCGCAGCTCCCGCCAACCCTCAGCCGACGCACCGCTCTCTTTCAGCGGCCCAAACAGCCGCATCTTCACTCGCATTGTGGATGGACGCACCGCATAAGAATACGTGAAACGCACACCAAAGTAGACGGCCATCCTCGCCCGCCGGATTACTTCCCCCGCACCCCCTGCGATATACTCGCCCAATTCCGGTCAGCATCACCGGCAGGGGGTTCCTCATGTTCAAAGGCTTTCGCGACTTCATCCTCCGCGGCAACGTCGTCGACCTCGCCGTAGCCGTCCTCATCGGCGCCGCCTTCGGCCAGATCACCAGTTCCCTCACCGCCAACGTCATCACCCCGTTCATCTCCGCCGTCGTTGGCGCGCCGGACTTCTCCGCCCTCGTCTTCCACATGCACGTCTTCTCCCACTCCGGAGCCGCCGTTGCCGCCGCCGCCCCCTGTGTCGCCGCGCCCAACGCCCCCTGCCCGCCCGTCCCCGGGGACATCCACTACGGCATCTTCCTCAACGCCGTCATCAACTTCCTGATCGTCGCCGCAGTCGTCTATTTCTTCATGGTCCTCCCGCTCCACAAGCTCCTCGAACGCATCAACCCTCCCGCCCCCGAGGCCGCCGTCAGCTCCAAACCCTGCCCCCAGTGCCTCGGCGACATCCCCATAGCCGCCACCCGCTGCAAGTTCTGCACCCAGCCCGTTTAGCTCGAAACCCGGAGAACCCATGCCCAAATCCCGCGCGGTCTGCCTGCTCCCCCTTGCTCTTCTCGCCGCCACCGCCGCCGCGCAGACCGCCCCCGGCCCCTCCACCTCCATCTTCGGCTACACCGACTTCACCCAGCAGGCCAAGTGGGACGCCGCCTTCCTCCAGGTCCCCGACGCCAAACTAGCCGGCCAGCACCTAAAAATCCTCACCGCCGAGCCCCACTGGGCCAGCTCCCCAGAGGACTACAAAACCGCCCTCTATGTTGCCGACAAGTTCAAAGCCGCCGGCCTCCAGGTCGAAATCGTCCCGTACAGCGTACTCCTCAATAAACCCATCAAGATATTCGTTGAAGCCTTTGACTCCAAAGGCCTTAAACTCATGTCAGGCCCCACGCCCGAGCACGTTGACCCCAAGCTTTACGGCGGCGACGCCTTCCAGAACGACCCCCGCGTCCTCCCCGCCTTCAACGGCTACTCCCCTTCCGGCGACGTCACCGCCGAGGTCGTTTACGCCAACTACGGCACCCTCGCCGACTTCAAGCAGCTCGCCTCCCTCGGCCTCAGCGTCAAGGACAAGATCGTCCTCGTCCGCTACGGTGCCAACTTCCGCGGCGTCAAGGCCTACATCGCCCAGCAGCAGGGGGCCAAAGGAATGCTCATCTACTCCGACCCCGCCGACGACGGCTACTCCAAGGGCGACGCCTACCCCCGCGGCCCCTACCGCCCGCCCTCAGCCGTCCAGCGCGGCTCCGCCCAATTCCTCCCCCTCTACTCCGGGGACCCCCAGACCCCCGGCATCGCCTCCACCCCCGAGCTCCCCGCCTCCCAGCGCACAACCGATCCGGCCAGGATGAACATCCCTACCATCCCGGTCAACCCGCTCTCCTACCAGGACGCCGCTCCCATCCTCCAGGCCCTCAGCGGCGCCAATACCCCCACCGGCTGGCAGGGCGGCCTCCCCTTCGCATACCACCTCGGCGGAGACCCCGCGGCCAAAGTCACCGTCCACATGCACCTCGAGCAGGACTACAAGCTCCGCACCATCTGGGACGTCATCGGCACCATCCCCGGCACCGACCCCGCCCAGTCCGCCGACTGGGTCGTCGCCGGCAACCACCGCGACGCCTGGGTCTACGGCGCCGTCGATCCCAACAGCGGCACTGCCGCAATGCTCGAAACTGTCCACGGATTAGGTGACCTCCTCAAACAAGGCTGGAAACCAAAGCGCAGCATCAAGATTTGCTCTTGGGACGCTGAAGAAGAAGGACTTCTAGGCTCAACAGAATGGGTAGAAGCTCACGCCGTCGACCTTCGCCAGGCCGTCGCCTACTTCAACACCGACGTCGGCGTCGCCGGCCCAGACTTCGACGCGTCAGCCGTCCCCAGTCTCAAACAGTTCGTCCGCGACCTGACCAAAGAAGTCGCCAGCCCCAAAGGCGGCACGGTTTACGACCAATGGAAGAAGCAGCAGGATGAGGATATCCGACGGCGTCCCAACCGCAACCCGTCTCCCGCGGTAACCGACGTCCGCATCGGCGACCTTGGCTCGGGCTCCGACTTCACTCCCTTCCTCCAGCACGCCGGCGTCCCCTCCACCGACATCGGGTCCGGCGGCCCCTACGGCGTCTACCACTCCGTCTTCGACAACTACAACTGGTTCATCCGCAACGCCGATCCCACCTTCGTCTACGAGCAGCAGCAGGCCCGCGTCTTCGGTCTCGAAATCCTGCACATGGCCAACGCCGACATCCTGCCCTACGACTACAAGCTCTACGGCACCGAGGTCGTCGGCTACGTCCAGGCCGCCCAGCGCCGCGCCACCACCGCCGGCCTCTCCCTCAACTTCACCGCCGCCGCCACCGCGGCCGACCGCTTCTCCCGCGCCGGCCGAGACATCTACACCCGCCAGACCGTATTCGACACCTCGGCAGCCCACACTCCCGGACCCTCCGCCTCTTACGCGCCGCTCAACAAAGCCCTCCGCGGCGCAGAAACCGCTCTTCTGAGCGACGCAGGCCTCCCCCACCGCGCCTGGTACAAGCACGTCATTTACGATCCCGGCGAATACACCGGCTACGCTGCGGTCGTCATTCCAGGGGTAACTGAAGGCATCGACGCCGCCGACGCACCCCGCACCCAGGCCCAGCTCGACGACCTGGCCACCGCCCTCAACCGCGCCGCAGCCATCCTCGAAGCCGCAGCAGAATAAGCTTCGTTCACGCCTCCAATGGGTCTTCAGGGGTGTCCGATGTCCGGATTCCCGGACATCGGATCCATTCGCGTGCCACTCCACCCCCACCACCGCGCTAATCCGCCTTGTAAATCCCCCTGCACCCCAAAAGCCATCACCCGAACGCCGATCAGGGTAACCAGTTTAGTTCCAGGGGTAACACGACATAAGGTTACCTAAACGGCACTACGCGCGAACGCGTGTTGTATGTACAGAAATTTGCTCCGGGGAGATGATCATTTTGTCGAGCCGAACAGACGGCTCAAAACTGGAGGCAACAACAATGCATGATCTGATTATCGCTATCGTTTTTATGGCCATCGTGATCTCCCCGACCGTCATCGCTATGCGCGCCGCCGGCGCCGAAGCGCAGTAACTTACCCAAGCTCTGAAGTTCCGCCGCAACATGCTGATAAGCGCAGTATTAGCCAGGGCCCATGGGAGACAACACTATGCATGACCTGATCGTCGCCATCGTCTTCATCGCTATCGTGCTCACCCCCAGCCTCATCGCCATGCGTGCCGCCGGATCGGAAGCGCAGTAAACCACAAAGTTTTGTAACAGGATGTAGCTGCAAAATATCGCAGCGACAAGCAAAGCACCTCCGGGCCCGGGGCCGTTGTAGCCCACACAGGATTCCAAACCGCAAGAGAGAGAGAATGGGTGACGCCCGCAAGCGTCGCCCAAATTTTTGTCTTAAATCCGCGGTCCCGCAAAAAAAAGGACGGCGCCAAAAGCGCCATCCCTTCCATTACCTGCTACTTCCAGCGATTAGTTGCGCAAAGCCATTTGCTCCGTAACGATCTGCGTCAGGTCCGGCTTCTTCAACCCGTGGACCTCCTCATTGAACTTGTCCACCTTCGACGACCAGTTCATCGAGCAGAACTTCGGCCCGCACATCGAGCAGAACGCCGCTTCCTTGTAATAGTCATCCGGCAGCGTCTCGTCATGCATTCCCCGGGCCGTATCCGGATCCAGCGACAGCGCAAACTGCTTGTCCCAGTCGAACGTATACCGGGCGTGGGAAATGGCATCGTCCCGATCACGCGCCCCCGGCCTATGCCTTGCGATATCAGCAGCATGCGCGGCTATCTTGTAAGCAATGATTCCATCCTTGACGTCCTTCTCGTTGGGCAGTCCCAGGTGCTCCTTGGGAGTCACATAGCAGAGCATCGCCGCCCCATGCCACCCGATCATCGCCGCACCAATCGCCGAAGTAATGTGGTCATACCCCGGCGCAATGTCGGTCACCAGCGGTCCCAGCACGTAGAAAGGAGCACCGTCGCACAGCTCCACTTCCTTTTCGACCTGCTCCTTGATCTTGTCCATCGGCACATGGCCGGGGCCCTCGATCATCACCTGAACATCGTCCTTCCAGGCCTGCCGGGTCAGTTCTCCCAGCGTCTTCAGCTCCGCGAACTGCGCCTCGTCCGACGCGTCCGCCACGCAACCCGGCCGCAGACCGTCTCCCAGCGAATAGCTCACGTCATACTTCGCCATCACCTTCGTGATCCGGTCAAAGTGCTCATACAGGAAGTTCTGCTTGTGATTCGCCGTCATCCACTGCGCCATAATCGCGCCGCCCCGGCTCACAATCCCGGTAATGCGCTTCGACACCATGGGAATGAACTGAACCAGCACGCCGGCATGGATCGTAAAGTAATCCACACCCTGCTGAGCCTGCTCTTCAATCACCTCAAGGTACAGGTCGATATTCAAATCCTCAACCTTCTTCACCCGCGATAGTGCCTCATACAGCGGCACAGTCCCGATCGGCACCGGCGAGTGACGCAATATCTCCTCGCGAATCATAGGGATATCGCCACCAGTTGATAGATCCATTACAGTATCGGCGCCAAAGTGCACAGCCGTATGCAACTTGCGCAATTCTTCATCCACATTCGACACCAGTGCCGAGTTACCGATGTTCGCATTAATCTTGCACAGGCTTTCCACACCAATTGCCATCGGCTCCAGCTCAGGGTGGTTGATGTTCGCCGGGATAATCATCGTTCCCTTGGCAATCTCGCTCCGCACCAGCTCCGCCGAAATCTTTTCCTTGTGCGCCACGAAGGCCATCTCTTCGGTAATCATGCCCTTGCGCGCAAAGTGCATCTGGCTCATATTCCAGTCGCCGGTCCGAGCCGCTTCTTCCTTGCGCTTGACGATCCAATCCTTGCGCGGCATCGGCACCGTCCAATCGCTATTGTGAACATGCCCGTTGCCATTGCCATTGCCGTTGTTGCTCATGCTGTTCTATCTCCTGGAAGCGCGCGCCCGTTTCAAGCCAACCGGCCCGGGTGTTATCGCCAGAGTATACGCCGCCACCTGACTTTACAGCCTCCCGCCCTCCGTACAAAACGGTGACACAAGCCTGACACTTGTCCGGCCCGCTTCCCGCATCTACTCAGCACATGACTCTCTCGGCCCTATTCCTCGCCGTCGCCATTTTCGTTCCTCCTCCATCTCCAGCACCCGGCATCGTCGGCTACTGGAGAGAACCCACCGGCTCGGTCATTGAGATCCTCCCCTGTGGCAGCGACATCTGCGCCCGCATGGCCGCCCTCAGTCCTCAGGCACCCACGCACTTCGACGAAAAAAACCCCGACCCCGCCGCCCGCCATCGACTGATCTGCGGCCTCCAGATCGGCTACGGCTTCCACGCCACCGACCCGAACCACGCCGAAGGCGGCCGCCTCTACGACCCCAAATCCGGCAAAACCTACCACGGCACCATGACCGCCCAGGGCGACCAGCTCCACCTCCGCGGCTACGTCGGCATCAAAGCCTTCGGCAAAACCGAAACCTGGACCCGCACGATCCCGAGCACGTGCGCAAAATAAGGGCGATCAAGCTGCCAGTTTCAATTCCATATAGAGACCAGCCCGGGTCGCCAGCGTCAGCAACATATCGAGGCTGAACTCCTCCCAGGCGCCCTTCTTCAGCTTCGACACCCGCGGTTGCGTGATCCCCATGCGCTTAGCCGCCTCTGCCTGCGTCCACTTCTTGTCTCGAATGAAGCGGGTAAGCGCAATCATCAGGTCAGCACGCATAAGCAGTACGCGGGCCTCTGCGTCATCAAAGCCAAGATCGACAAAGACGTTCCCGCTGCCATGCGTGACGCGAACATCCATTTCGTCTGCAATTTTCTCTTTCATCATCACCCGCCTATCGCGCGATAACGCTGTTGCGCCACCCTCAAATCCTGCTTCGAAGTCTTCTGCGTCTTCTTATGGAACGCATGTAAAACTCACACCGCGTCTTCAAATTTGGCAACGTACATCAACCACCACGCGCCGTCCAGGCGGACACGAAGTTCATAAACGCCTTTGCCAACGATCGGCATCGGCTTGAAGTCGGCGGGCGGCTCTCCTACCTGAACCTTTCTCAACTCCAGTCCAAGGACACGCCGCACAGCCTTCGGAAAACGCCGTAAATCCTCATAGCTGCTGCCAACAAACTCAACTGGCTTCGTCTCAGAACCATACATGTCTTGCACACAATTATATAAATATTTGCATATTATTTTGACTCGAATGTGCCAGAGTCAATCCGCCAACAAATCCCCATAGCCTGCCCTCATGCCACCGCACAACACCGCGCTCTCAAGCACGCATACAGCGCCCGAATACAACAATCCTCGAATCGATACAATTCTCCAGTGAGCATTCCTTCTGCAACGCCTCTCCCCCTCGGTTTTCAGTGGTCGGCCGTCAAGGCCGGCATCAAGGCCAGCGGCAAGCCCGACCTCGCCATCGCCATCTGCCCCGGCAGCGCCACCGCCGCCGCCATGTTCACGCAGAACCAGGTCGTCGCCGCCCCGGTCACCCTCGGCCGCAAGCATCTTGCGATCACCGGCGGCAAAGTCTCCGCCGTCGTCGTCAACGCCGGTAACGCCAACTGCGCCACCGGAGAAGCCGGCCTCGACGCCGCCCTCAAAAGCTGCATTGCCGTCGGTCAGCAGTTCCACTGCGTTTTCGACGAGGTCTTCCCCTCCTCCACCGGCATCATCGGCGTCCCTTTCCCCACGGCAAAACTCATCGCCGCCGTCCCCGCCGCCGCTGCCGCCATGGGCGCGACCCCCGAGCATGCCGAAGCCTTTGCCACCGCCATCCTCACCACCGACACCAAACTCAAAGTCGCCCACGCCACTTTCGAAGTCGACGGCAAAACCGTCAACCTCTTCGGCTGCGCCAAGGGCGCCGGCATGATCGGCCCCAACCTCGGCCCGCCGCACGCCACCATGCTCGTCTACCTCTTCACCGACCTCGCCGCCTGCACCGACCACCTCCAGGCCATGCTCGCCACCGCCGTCGGCGACACCTTCAACTGCATCTCCATCGACGGCGACACCTCCACCAACGACACCGTCCTCCTCCTCGCCAGCGGCAAAAGTGGAGTAGCCGCCCAGGGCCCTGCGGTCCCCGCCTTCGAGGCCGCCCTCCGCCAGGTCTGCGGCTCGCTCGCCTACGCCATCGTCGACGACGGCGAGGGCGTCACCCACGTCGTCACCCTCCAGATCACCGGCCTCCCCACCAACGCCGACGCCCTCGCCATCGCCAAGACCATCGCCACCTCACCCCTCGTCAAGACCGCCTGGTCCTCCGCCGACCCCAACTGGGGCCGCCTCATGGCCGCCGCCGGCCGCGCCGGCATCGCATTCGACCCCGCCGCCACCACCGTCACCATCGAAGGCCTCCCCGTCTTCGCCAACGGCATGCGCGACCCCGGCTACGACGAAACCGCCCTCCACCAGCGCATGGAGCAGCGCGACTACACCATCGCCATGAACTTCGGCCCCGGCCCCGGCCACTGCCGCTTCCTCACCTGCGACCTCACCCACGACTACGTCTCGATCAACGCCGACTACTCCACGTAAAATCTCATTGACCAGCCGTATAGTGTATGCCTACACTATACGGAGTACGAAGGTTGCCGAGCAGTGATCAAATCCTTCCAACATAAAGGCCTCGAAAAGTTCTATTTGACCGGATCAAAAGCCGGCATTCAGCCCGCGCATGCTGATAAGCTGCGACGGCAACTCACTGAACTCGACTATGCCGCTGTACCCGGCGACCTCGATGTGGCAGGTTGGGGTTTGCACGAACTCCAAGGCAGCCTGAGCAACCACTGGTCAATCAAGGTCAACGGAAACTGGCGTCTGACTTTCCGATTTGTCGGACCGGACGTTGAAATGCTCAATTACGTGGATTACCACTAAGCGTTTCAAGGAGAATCAAAATGGAAATGTTCAATCCGTGCCATCCCGGAGAACTGATTCGCGGGGAAATGGGGGACTGGCTGACCGTGACCGCGCTCGCCAAGCATCTTGGGGTAACACGAGCACATCTTTCGATGATTCTGAACGGGCGAGCGAGCGTTTCTCCAGCCATGTCCCTCAAGTTGGATCAGGCGTTCCGAAAGTCCGATGGATTCTGGCTGCGTGTGCAGCACGGTTATGACCTCGCCCAGACTCGCAAGATGAAACGACCAAAAATTCGTCCCCTCAGCCGACTAAGCGATGCGGCCTGATCTCTCGCTATTTTGCATCAACTAGCGCACTTCATAAGCCGCATTTATGCTTGCAGAGGAAGTTTGCATACAAAGGGGGAGCGCCGCACATGCCGACCAAAGTCGACGAAGCCGTACAGAAAGACATGACCGCCGAGGTCGCAGAGTGGATTGAAGCCTTCGACGAGGTCGTCGCGCAGGACTGGGAACAGGGCGCCGCCCTCCTCTCCGCTCTCCGCACCCGCGCCCGCGAGGCCGGCGTCCCCGCCACGGGCGACATCGTCACTCCCTACCAGAACACCATCCCCCAGTACGACGAGGTTCCCTACCCCGGAGACCGCCCCCTCGAGCGCCGCGTCGAGGCCCTGCTCCGCTGGAACGCCATGGCGATGGTCCACAAGCAGAACAAGTACGACCCCGGCATCGGCGGCCACATCTCCACCTACTCTTCGCAGTGCACGCTCCTCGAAGTCGGCTTCAACCACTTCTTCCACGCAAAATATTCCAGCGAAAAAGGCGAGCAGCCCGGCGACTTCGTCTACTTTCAGGGCCACGCCTCCCCCGGCGTCTACGCCCGCGCCTTCCTCGAAGGCCGCTTCGAAGCCGACCGCCTCAAGAACTTCCGCCACGAACTCCGCGACACCCCCGGCCTCAGCTCCTACCCCCACCCCTGGCTCATGCAGGACTTCTGGCAGTTCCCCACCGTCTCCATGGGCATCGGCCCGCTCAACGCCATCTACCAGGCGCGCTTCATGAAGTACCTCGAGAATCGCGGCCTCATCGAAAAGACCGACCGCAAGGTCTGGGCGTTCGTCGGCGACGGTGAAACCGACGAAGTCGACACCCTAGGCGCCATCGGCCTCGGCTCCCGCGAAAAGCTCGATAACCTCATCTTCGTCGTCAACTGCAACCTCCAGCGCCTCGACGGCCCCGTCCGCGGCAACGCCCGCATCATCGACGAGCTCGAAGGCACCTTCCGCGGCGCCGGTTGGAACGTCATCAAGGTCGTCTGGGGCTCCGATTGGGACGAGCTCTTCGCCCGCGACCACCAGGGCCTCCTGCTCAAGCGCATGGAAGAGTGCGTCGACGGCGACTACCAGCGCTTCACGGCCAGGGACGGCGCCTACCTCCGCAAGGAGTTCTTCGGCAAGTACCC
>CAIQPK010000044.1 GCA_903873705.1 uncultured Acidobacteriota bacterium | reverse complement strand
GATCCCTCATCCGGCCTTCGCCACGTCTGCACCGGAATCATGCGTCGCAGAAATAACCACGGGATGAGGCAAGGCCTCATCCCGTGGTTACTTTGCACCCAAGTATTGCAGTCTTCGATTTAGAACATCACCTTCAGCGAGAGCTGCACCTGGCGCGGCTGACCCGTGATGGAGGTGATCTGTCCAGCCGCAGCCGTGGGGGCTTCGGTGTAGAGACCAACATCAGTGAGGGTGCCGGCAAACGCATGGCCGTTCGGCAATGAGAAGTTCGTGTGGTTGAACAGGTTGAAGGCTTCGATTCGGAACTCAGCGCTGCCCTTCTCTCCCAGGAACGGCAGTGCCGTGTCCTTGTTGAGCGAAAGATCGACCGTGGCAAAGTGCGGTCCACGGAAGGCTGCGTTGCGCGTTACGGTGCCAAGCTGGCCCTGCGGATTGATGGTGAACATCAGCGGGTTGTACCACTGCGTCGGATTATGGTTCAGAACCGTTCCCTTGTTGTAGGGAACGAACGTCACGCTCGTCGTGTTGACTGTTCCGTCCGCACCCGTCTGACCGGGCGCAACCGTTACCGTGCCGTAGCTCACGTTGTCGGTCGATCCGGCACCGTTGTTGTTGCTGGTGATGTTCTGGTCAAACGAGCGCCAGTTGTTGACCGACGGATGGAACGGCAGGCCGCCCTCGTAGGTTGTCTTGTTACCCAGCCACCAACCGCTCAGGACTTCACGTCCCACGAAGTTGTTGAAGTTCGACTTGGGCAGGTGGTAGATCACGCTGGCCTGAACCTGCTGCGGAATATCGAAGCAGGACGGACCGGTGTCATATTGCTTGCGGTAGGGCTGGATTACCTGGCTGGGCAGGCCGCCGGAGCCAATGCACTCCGTGGTCGCAAACAGGCCCTGGCCGTCATCCCGCGTGCTGCTCCACGTGTAAGCCACCTGAGACTCAAGGCCGTGAGAAGCGCGCTTGTTCAGGATGACCTGCATCGCGTTGTAGTAAGAATCCGCCTTGGGAGCGTTCAGAATCCAGTCGCCCCAGTACGGATTCAACCGGTTGGGAACCAGGAACGACGTGCCATTCGGATACTTACCGGTCACCAGAGCCGCCGACGAGGTTCCCGGATTGGTCACCTGGAGGCACGTCACGTTCTGCGCCTTGCCGGTCAGCGGATTGGTCAACGTGCCATCGCCACGCGTGCCCTTGATCAGGTACGGGTTCTGGTACGTCGGCAGACCGCGGCTATCCGTTCCGTTGGGGAAGC
Organism: uncultured Acidobacteriota bacterium; assembly: GCA_903873705.1. Classification (GTDB taxonomy): domain Bacteria; phylum Acidobacteriota; class Terriglobia; order Terriglobales; family Acidobacteriaceae; genus Granulicella. The sequence continues at coordinate 36,735 of CAIQPK010000044.1, read as the reverse complement.
AGGGGTTGCCTTCGTCGGTATCCCACAGGTGGATGCCACGCGTGCCCACGTAAGCTACCGTCAACGAAAGGCTGCCGGTAAGCTGCTGTGCAATCGAGGCGTTCCACGCGATCAGGTGAGGCTGCTGCGTGTCGTAGTTGGTGGTGTGCAGAGACGAACCGTACGGTTCGGCTCCCGGGACCAGGTTGCTCGACGCGGTGATCACGGGAAGCGAGGTCAGCGTGCCGTTGGTAAAGGTGGTAGCAGCCGCCAGCGGAGGAGTGCCACCACCGGTGGTAAAGAACGTAAAGCCGAAGGCATTCACGTCGTAGTATTCACCAAAGGCCGAGCGCACCGAGGTTTTACCGTTGCCGAACACATCCCAGTTGAAGCCGACGCGCGGTCCAAAGTTCTTGCGCGACGGGTTACGCATGATGGGGCCAAACGTCGGATCCGCATCGGTCATGTTGCGGAAGGCAACGTTCGCGCCTTCACGATCGAAGGGAACAGAATCCGGCTCGTAGCGAATACCCAGGTTCAGCGTCAGGCGCGGAGCGATGCGCCAGTCATCCTGGATGTAAACGCCCATGGTGTAGAAGCGAGGTGCACGCTTGGTGACCGATCCCGGCGTAATGCCCGTTACGGAAGAGTAGTTGCCGGCTGCAAAGTTCGCGTTGCTGCCAAAGGTGAGCGTGCCACGCAGCATATTGCTGTTGTTGGTGTAGTACTCGATGCGGTTGAAGAGTCCGCCGATCTGGAACGAGTGCTTACCCTTGTTCCAGTTCACATCATCCGAGATCGAGTAAAGGTTCTGCGTAAAGACCTGCGGCAGGTTGCCTGGCGCACCGATCGAAGCACCACCCGTGATGGTGACGATACCCATCGGCTGGTTGTAAATCGTGCGCAGGTTAGCTGCACCCAGTGCATCAGGAATCAAGGCGCTCACGTTCTGGATAGTGCGGCTGAACGACGCGCGGAAGTTATTCAAAACGGCAGCAGTAAAAGTGTGGGTTTCCGAAGCGGTAATGAACTGGTCGCGTCCGGTAGTGTGGGAACCGACGTTCTGGTAGGCAGTTCCCTCATAGGAGTTCAGCACCTGCAGATCGGAACGATCCCAGGTGTACCGCCCGAACAAAGAATCCCTGTCGTTGAGCTTCTGATCGACGCGGAGTTGCGCGTAATCGACGCTCTCAGGATTCGGCTGGTTGTAGGTGTACGTCGGCACGGCAGCAACGTTAGTCGCCGAGTCGATGCCACCGTTCGGAACGGGGTAGAGCGCAAGCAACGGCTGGATAGCCGGATTCACGGCAACAGCCTGATTCTTGATGGCCGTCGGGATATCGTTGATCGTCGTAACAATGTCCTGGACCTGGCGGATGCCTTCATAGACGCCCCAGAAGAACGTTTTGTCCTTCTTGATAGGGCCACCGAAGGCGCCGCCGAAGCTATTGCGGATGAGCTTCGGCTCACGCTTCGCAAAATACCCGCGTGCATCAAGGTCATTGTTGCGCAAATAGTCGAACACGTCGCCGTGGAACTGGTTGGTGCCGCCCTTGCTGGCGATGATGGTCTGGCTGCCCAGCGAGATGCCGTACTGCGCTCCGAAGGAGTTCGTGAGAACTCGGAATTCCTGGATGCCGTCTACGCCGAGAGTGGTGCCCACCGCACTGCCGGTCGTTCCCTTTACGTTCATCATGGGAGCGCCATCCAGCATCACGTTGTTGGAGCGGATAGGAGCGCCGTTCGAGCTGAAGAACTGACCCAGCAGGCTCGACGGGCCGTTACGAGCATTGTTCGCGACACCCGGCTGCAGCAGCGCAAGGTCGATGAAGTTACGGCCATTCAGCGGGAGTTCGGCAACCTGCTGAGCGTTGACCGTGCCGCCGAGCGCACTCTGCGTGGTGTCAACCTGCGGGACCGTGTCGCTGCTGACGCTGATCTCCTGCGTCTGAGCACCCACCTGGAGCGTGGCGTTGGCACGAAGTTGCTGCGTCACTTCCAGCGTCAGGTTGGTCAGGTTCGAGGTCTGAAAGCCATCCTTCACTACGGTGACTTTGTACGGACCGGGTTGCAGGGCATCGACACGGAAAGAACCGTCGCTGCCGCTGGTGGTCGTTTTTGAAATGTTGGTGGCGGTATTGGTGACCGTGACCTGGGCGTCAGGAATAACCGCGCTGGACGCGTCCTGCACTACTCCCAGTATCGACCCCGTGGAACTCTGCGCCAATAGCGCAGGGGTTCCCATCAGCAATAGAACTATTGCCAGTAGATAGCGTTTCATTGCACTCCTTAGTTTTTGCTGCAACTGCAAGTTGAAGGCCTTAGATTGGCCTTTCTTCTAAAGTGATGACTTTCGACGTAGCCTTTCTCACTGAAGATGGGTTGAACATAATGCGTCTTTGCACTGCGGAAACCGCAGTGCTCAGAAGCCCGATTTCTGCTATTTGAATTCCATGATCGTTAGACGAACTCTATTGGTCATGGCTTCAATTGTCTTCTCGGAAGAATCTGTGTCCCAGTCCTTGAACAGGACATGCTTGACCGAAGGAACGCCATTGCGCGTTTCCTTGATCAGACCACCGGCAAGATAAACGAACGCGTAATCCGCCTTGGGCATTTGTTGCGGCTTGCCGGGAAGAAGCGTTACTTCCCAGAGCCAGACCCGCGTGCCATTCGTCAGCATGCGATACCCTGGACGGCCAGCGAAGGATGATTCCTTCTTCGGATTCGCCTGCCGATAGTAGTTATTCTTCGGCATGAAGATGATCATCTCGCGCGGCTGCGGAGAAGTACCTTCTTCTTCATGCAACGTGCCGCGAGGAACGCCCGTGAAGACGCCTACGCCAGCCTGCAGGAAGTTATAAGGACGCTCACCGCCGTAGCCCGCACCGGAGACGTCTCCCATCTTGCCTTTGAGCTGCTCGCAGAGGTCCTTTTGCCAGCAACCGAGCCGGGCGACACCATCGGACACGAAGACCGCAGCCATGTCGGTACGGTGCTCGTGGATCGGCGAAAGATCCATGTTCGGCATAGCGTTGTCATAGAGCGTGTAAAGGTCGTTCTCCATGATGCGCGTTTCCGTTTCCTCCCGAGGAGGAACGAAGGACTCAGCGAATGTGTAGTGGATCAGCGTTGCCACATTACCCTGCCCCGCAACGAGCGGTGCAGCGGCAGTCATCTTGTCGAGGTTGACCGTCACCATCCCGGTCTCTCCCGTCACGTAGAGCTCATTCGTCGGAGGATACGCCCAGGGTTTCGCGCCGCGTGCATCCGGCGGCGTAAAGCGGGCCGTCAACGGACCCTTTACGCCGACTTTGACCGTGCCCACCACTTCCTTCGTCATCGGCTGCAGGATCGTCACATCGCCCGTGTCATCGTGCGTCGCCGCGAGGAACCGGACATCCGGTGCCACCACGATGCGGGTAGCGCCCTTGCCGGTGGTCGCGATGGTCTTCACCACCTCATCCTTATTGATGTCGATCACCGAAACCGTGCCGTCAGCCGAGCTCACCCACGCTTCGCCGCCGATCATGAAGGCCACGTCCATCGGGCCGCCCTTGACCGGAATCATCTTCAACAGCTTGTCGGTCCTGGTGTCGATGACGGCAACCTGGTTCTCTTTGCGATAAGTCACATAGAGCTTCTGCACGACGCCGTTGACCAGCATGTGCTGCACATCGGTGCCGGGGATCGCGATCTTCACGCCGGGCTGCTGATACTCAGGCGCCATCGCCCACAGGCGTTGATCGAAAGCCTCTACACCGCCCGGGACCGAGACGTAGAGCTTCTCAAAGTTGGGGGTTGTGGCGAGAGAGTCGGTTAGGCCGACGGAGCCGGCAACGCGCTTGAACTCCGGGCGCGTCATACGGGCATCTTCCTTGAACGTCCGGTCATTGACCAGCGAAATGTAGCCTTGCTCGGGAACCGCTACATACCACCAGCGCTCGTCCCAGCTGTAGACCGCGTCGGTCGGCGTGCCTTCCAGCGTTACCTGGCCAAGAATTTTGCCGGTCGCGGGATCGATGTCGTAGATGGTTTTGTTGGCCTGGCTAACCAGGATGACCGAGTGATCTTCCGCGAACGCGTTGGCGGCAGGATAGAGCGGCAGGACACACAACGCACACAGCAAATAACTTACGCTTCGCATCAACTTTTACCTGGTTCTCTCAAGGTTTAGGGATGCCGGCGCTTCGTCAGCATCGCGTTTAGCTTATTTTGCAGCTCAACCGGTATATACCCTGAGAATTGCCATTGTCAATGACGAGTTCTCCTGCAATGGCGCAGGTTTTGGGTAGTTTCTTGACAGATATTCATCAAGCGTGTAATCCGGGAAATAAGACTTCCAACCACTCCGAAACGCGCATTTTCATTGCATAAAACGCTGAAATAAATAGCGAGACCGGAAGCGAACAGCCGGTGCGAGTACGTTCGTCAATAAGTTGTGCGTATAAGAAATGCCGGCCATTTATGCCTGAGTTAGAAGCTCCTGCGCCCGTCGATTTATTTTCTGGAAGTACGGCAAGCACGTGTTTTACGACGAACAACCTAATCCAAAGCCCTTATATCAAGGGCCTCCCCACGTGGCCTGGCTGATTAATATTCCCGCCCGACTGCAACGTCTTCGAGCTGAATATCGACCAGGGTCCCAGTTAAAATCCACAAGGTGAAAGCGTGTCGGATATCGTGCCTTCTGCTGCCCTCGGTAATGGCTATGAAACAACCACCCTGAAGGCCCGGACGTCTCGCTGCGCACCCTTTAGTACGATAATCGCCAAGCGAACAGCCCACTCGACCAGCTCCGACCCGCTGGGAACAGTGATCCTCGCCTCATAGTCATGCCTGATATCATCAGGTCGCCCCCAGCGCGGCCGAGAGACCAGCAGCGAGCAAAGAAAATGTCCCGCCGTCGCCAACAAACCCGTGACCGTTTGCTCCAGGACCGCGCAGCTGCGCTCAAGGCGTCAGCAGACCCAGCCGTGCGGCCACTTCCCCCTCCCTCACCCAGGCTGCAGTCACCCTCAGACCAGGGCCTCACCATCGAGCAGGCGGCTTACCGCATCCGCGTGCAGATCTTTGAGCTGAGCCGATCGGTGGGTAACGCCCTGGCCGCAAAGGAACTCGAGCAGAGCACCGACGTGGGCGCCCTGGCAAGCAGCGCCGCCCGGGTCTCGGTTTATGCCGACCAGATGATCGCCACCGTCACAGACCGCTACAAGCCGGCTTTGGACTGCCGCGAAGGCTGCTCCTACTGCTGCCGCAAGCCGGGCGTACTGGCATCCGTGCCTGAATTGCTCCGGATTCTCCACCACATCGACTCCAACTTCGATCCGATTGCCCGCGCCGCTCTGGTCCAACGCGCTCAAGCGTACGCCCTTCAGATGCAGGGCCGAGACGTGAACGCTCCGACTAAAGAGACGGTACCCTGCCCTCTCCTGGTCAATGAGCGCTGCTCGGTCTACAAGGTCCGCCCGCTGGTATGCCGCGGCTATAACTCGACCAGCGTGGAAGCCTGCCGCACAGCTCACGACACCGGGAAGGGTCTGGTGCCTATCTTTGCTCTCAATAAGGATGTTTCCGACGGAGCGACAGTGGGACTTGAACAGCAAGTAACCGTGCTTGGATGGAACGACGCCATGCTGGACCTCGGCCGCTCCCTGAACATCGCTCTATCTGCATCCATAAGCGATATCGAAGATGCCACGCAAACCAGCGGCTCGCTATTCGCGCCATCAGAAAACAAGACGTGGGCCGATGAACTGCTGACGGCGGTGACCAAACGCGCGCGCGAGTTTGGCATCGACTCCCAGACCGCCCCACCACCGCCTGCCGGAAGCCATCCTCAATAATCCAGCGGCGCAGGCTCGCCCTCACGCACACGCAAAAACCGTCAGCCACCACGAAAATCTCCCCATGGTGGCTGACGGTTTTTGAATACCTATCCGCGTTTTAGTTTTCGAAGCTTTCGCCACGCCGTTCCTTCGAGAGCGCCGTCATGATCGAGGCCAGAATGAACACCACCGCGGCCACAATAGCCATGGCGCTGCCGTACCCTCTCTTCTCCGCAATGTACGGCTCAATGTAGACCACGGAGCTGGCAATGATACCAGCGGTCTGGTAAGCGAGCCCCGGCAGCAGTCCGCGAACCGAAGTGGGCGACAGCTCAGCCAAATGCACCGGCACAATACCCCACGCTCCCTGAACGGCAAACTGAATGAGGAAGACACCGAGCATCAGCACAGCCTTAGACGAAGCAAACGCCCATGGCCAGATAACAATCAACCCGATAACGAACGCGATGATGATGGTGCGGCGTCGCCCCCAGGTACTGGAAAGATGCCCGAATAGCAACCCGCCAAAGATAGCGCCAGCACCGCCAACCAGGGTAAACACCGAGCGCTGTTGCGGCGTAAAGTGCCACTGACGCTGCAGGAAAGTGGGATACATATCCTGCGTACCGTGGGATGCAAAGAGCATCATCGTCATGAACGCAACCAGGAAAGCGAAGAGCTTCCAGTGTGAAAGAATCTCGCGATTTTTTTCCGCCCGCGTGAGTGTCTTCTTGATCTTCTGGACGCTGCTGATCCAGACCGGTGACTCGCGCACCTTGAACCGGATGAAGAGGACGAGCAGAATCGCCGGCAAGCTGCCCAGGAAGAAGAGTGGCCTCCAGCCGAGCTTGTTGAACAGAAACAGGAAACTGATCGCGGCCAGCATATTGCCGGCGGCATAACCTTCCTGCAGCAGCCCGGAAATAACGCCGCGCTTACTGACGGGTGCGCCCTCCAGCGCCAGCGAGGTGCTTACGCCCCAGTTTCCGCCCATCACGATTCCGAAGACAGCGCGCACAACCATGAGGGTCCAGTAATTCGGGGAAAGCGCTGTCATGATTTCCGCCACAGCAAAGAAACCGATGTTGACCATCAACGGCATCCGACGGCCCAACCGGTCGGCCATCATCCCGAAGATGAAGGCGCCGACGGGACGGAACAGGAGCGTCATCGTCAACGCCAGCGCCATGTCTTTGTCGCTCTTGCCGAATTCCTTGGCCATCGACGTCAGGCAGAAAACGACGAGGAAGAAGTCGAAGGAGTCCAGCGTCCATCCCGAAAATCCGGCGATCACAGAGGGTACATGCCCCTTCATGGTTTGGACTGGTCCTGCTCCGTTGTCGAAAACTTCCGTTGGGGTGAGATCGCTGTTTGCCATTAATTCCTCGTAACGCTGTGGTTCAGCTCAATGCGTTTGCAGCTCTGTAAAGCCATTCAGCCCAGTTAGGCGAATCAGTTAGGCTGCCGGAAAACACACCGGCATACGGCACCGGTTTTGCCGGTGAAAGCGCTTATCGCGTTCAGGATCGTCTGGTGGATTGTACTAAAGCACAGCCAGCGATGGCTCAGCGTGGCGACTGCGCAGCATGTTCAACCGAAAAAGGGTTCGGGCAGTTCCGGAAAACTGCCCGACTGATTGAGATGAGGTTCCCCTCAAGAACTTCCGGACTCTCAATACCCTTCATACTTTTTCAAAACGAATTAGCTGGCGCTGTCAGCCGAAATGCACCACATGCCGTGCATCTCGGAGACGGTGCCGGTGATGGTGGCCGTCTTGCCGAGAAAGTCGATGATCTTGGCGTTGTTGTTGGCAGCCAGGCCGCCGATGATCTGGTAGCACTTGCCGTCGGCGGTAACGATTGCCGCAGGCATGCCTTCCCACTTTACCGACGCGCGTGCAGCCGCCAGGTCCTGGTCCAGCCCGCCACCGCGGCGCATCTGGTTCTGGCCATAGTAGGAAACGGAAACGACCTTGCCGGTCACCGTCTGCGTGCCCGCCTGCATCGCCCCGTTCATGCCTGTCACGAAATTGATAACTGCATTCAACATAGTGTGTTTGTCCTTTCTCTTATCCTACGAATGGTTTAGGTTGACCGAACTTCGCCACGACTTTCATCGCATCGGCGAAATCTTTGAGGGAAGAGGTATCTCCCCATATCTTGTAGGCCTGGTCGCGCTGTGCCGGGTTCACCTTCATGAAAGCGCAGGCACGATCAAGTTTCTCTTTTTGTTCCGCTGTGGTGAGCGGCGGATAATCCTCGTTGCCCACCACGCGCCGTCCTTCGTACGTGTCCCAGAACTTCTTCTCACCGTTCTTCTTGGTGATCTCGATGCGTGCGGGTCCATTACCTACCCAGCCGTTCACCGGCGAGATCGTCGTCTTGGCCAGCAGATCCTGCGCGACAGGATTGAGGAACTTGTCTTCGCGATAAGAGTCCAGGAAGATATCGCCTGCGATCAGCGCCTGTGCCGTAATAAACGGCAGGCTGTGATCGGCGGTCTGGCGATTCTGTGGATCCCACTTGGGCGCGTCGCAGATCTCTTCCCAGTTGCTATAAGAGATGTCGATATGGATGGCAGCGACGTTTTCCGTGCCACCCAGCCACGTACGAATCTCCGGCATCAGGTACAGGATGCCCTGCGACGATGCTTCAGCCGGACGCCGCTTGTACCAGGTATGCACCAGTACGTTCTCGCCTTCCGTCACCGGCAGGTTGAACTTCCGACCCATGCCATTGGCATCGATCCCGCGCGCAAAGCCGGACGGGCCGGCATCGGTGCTGCGCAGGCTGGCCCAGTAGCCGCCGCGGCCTTCGAAAGGCTGGGGCGGTCCTGTAACGCCGGCGCGAGCCATCAAGGCCGCCCACACGCCGCACTTTGCCGACTCCGCGCTACGCATACCCTTCCACATTGACATTGCACCCACGCCCTTGTTCAGAGCAATGTGCGGTGTGAGCGCCAGCGTCAACGCGTTGGCCAGGCGGTCTTCATCCAGGCCCATCAGCTTGCCGGCAGCCATCGCAGCCACCACCGACTCACCACCGGCCGGAACTGCCTGCAGTTCGTAAGCGATCATGATGGCAGCCATCACGTCGGCGCCAGACTTGTGCAACGCCTCGCCCATCGCCAGGGCGGCCGGGATCACCGTGCTGTAGTGGACTTGAAATTCGGTATCGTTCCAGTCGACCTCTCGGATCAGGCAGCCGTTCGCGAACGTCGCCATCTCCGGCGTCGTCGTCAGGTTGTAGCCCAATACCGTGCACTTCTCCGGGCCGGCAGGACACATCCGCGCCAGTTCAGCGGAGGCGCGTGGGCCCTCTTCCTCAAATCCGCCAACAATCGATGCCAGCGAGTCGATCATCAGGCGGTCGTACTGCTTCTTCGCAGCCGGCGTTACGTCCGACGGCTTGAAGTTGTAGACATACTTAACGATCTTGGCAGTCGTATCGTCCATCGGGCCGTTCTTGCCCAGACGATTGAAGTTGTTCTTGTAACCCAGGGCCGTAAAGGGTGCAATCTCACCCGGCTTGCGCATGGAGCCTGGAGCCGGAGGGTTCGCAGGCGTTGAAGGCACACCCGACGCCTGTCCGGATGCCGCCTTGCCCGACGCCAGCGCAGCCAGCCCGGCCGCACCTGCGCCCAGCTTCATCAGTTCGCGGCGATCAAGCTGTAGCTTCGAGCCGCCGTTATCCATCTCTTCCGATTTCATAATTCTCCCTCAATAAGTGAAGCAAGCTAAAGTGCTGCGAAGTCAAACCACCCTCAGTCGGTGGCTTGCCCCGACGGTGAATACCGCGTCATGGCAAGGTCGGCAAAGTAAACGGTCCAGCCACCCTCGCACATTGAAGTCTGACTCTGAGCCTGGGCCCGAATCGGTCCCGTTGGGCCAAAGGCGAGCAGCGCAAAAGCACCGGCGGACTGGAAATTTTCCGTCCGAAGCCTCCACGTTGACATGCGCACGACCTCTATTTGGAATCGACGCGAATTGTACACAAGTCTTCCCAGACAAGACAAGAATGCTTTCCATGCGCCCGGATACCGCCCATTCCTGCTAAGTTCAGCAACAACATATAGGTGGGCCAGCGAAGAATGACCAAGCCATAAGTAACCGAGCGTTGCGTCCCAACTGCAGCTTTTCATTAAGAAGAGAAAGTACCGTTGACCGATAATCAACACAACCTTGCTCGCCAATCCGGGTTACACCTGGTGGCGCGACGAGGAGACTACTCGCCGTGCTATCATTTGGACGATTTATGGGCCTTCGGCGGCGATGCAATATGAAGGTTGAGCTTGTGGAGAGAAGGGAAATTATGAAGGTCAGAATGGCATTTTTTGCGGTTGCCGGCGTTATCACGGCCAGCGCTTTATTTACTGCTGTGAATGCGCAGCCTTCGTTCCAGGAAGCTCCTGCTCCCACCACAAAAACAGTCTGGGACGGCGTGTACACCCAGGCGCAGGCCGACCGGGGCAAGGCAGCTTACGGACAAAATTGCGCCGCGTGCCATGGCGATGATCTCGCCGGTATGGAAATGGCGCCCCCGCTTACGGGCCCAAACTTCATGTCGAACTGGAACAGCCTTACTGCTGGCGCGCTCTTTGAGCGTATCCAAAACACCATGCCATTGACCAATCCCGGCTCAATGTCGCAGGCCACATCAGCCGACATTCTGGCTTACGTGCTCAGCGCCAATAAGTTCCCCGCAGGAAAGGTCGAGCTACCCGCAGACGCCTTGCCCCTCAAGACAGTCAAAATCCTGGCTCAAAAGCCTTAGGCAAAGTAACTCCTCAGATTGAGGCAGACACATTCGGCGAGACACTTTTAAAAGTGTCTCGCCGATTTTTTTTGTCGCGCGTTTTCAACCTGAACTGCGAAACGCGGTTGCGAGCAATCTTCGCAACCGCGCCGCTTTGGAAATAACTTTCCAGAGGGACCTATAGAACAGCCCGGTACTAGCCGTTACTTCTTGCTCTTCAGCTCGAACTTGCTGATCATCTGCCGGTCGTTTTCGCCCATGAACAGCGTACCGTCTTCTTCAACGGCAACCGCATCCGGTCCAAGCGAGTTCGACTTCGGGTCCTGGCTCGGGTACTCGATGAATCCGGCGACCTTGCCTGTCTTTGCGCTTCCAAAACGGACGCCGCGCTTGTACGGGGAATCCGCACGGAGGAAGTTATCCGTTACGTAAAGCACATCCTTCGAGCGATCGACCTCAAGGCCGGTTGGGATACCAAATTGCGTCCACGCTTCCAGAAACTTGCCGTCCTGATCGAAGATGCTGACGCGATGGTTATTGCGGTCAGCCACAAACACCCTGCCCTCGGCATCCATCGTGATCGCATGGGGCTCATCCAGCTCACCCGGCGCGCTACCCTTCTTGCCGAAGTCCTTGATGTACTTGCCATCCTTGGAGAACTTGACGATCCGCGCAACCGTCTGATTTCGCGCTCCATGACCGTCAGCGACAAAAATATCTCCGTTCTTCCCAACCACTACGCTGCACGGCTCATTGAAAGTATCCGGGCCCAGGCCTTTCTTGCCGGCAGTGCCGAGCGTCAGCAGAACCTTGCCCTCCGGGCTGAACTTCCAGACCTGCTGCCCTCTGTTCCCATCCAGCCCCTGGTCAACCACCCACACCGCGTCGTGGTCGTTTTTGTCGATAAAGATGTCATGCGGGATCACGATCATACCGGCTCCAAAAGCCTTGATCAGCTTCCCGGTCTTAACATCGAATTCCAAAATTGGCGAAACGTCATCATGGCCGACGCAACTCCGTGTCGTTCCACAGCGCTCCACAGCCCACAGGTTGCCTTTGCTGTCGATCGAGACGCCGATGGTCGCGCCAAGTTTTCTGCCATCAGGAAGGGGGGTTCCCCAGTTTTCGACCGGCGCCTTATACGGATCGGGCAGCCCTTCATCTTTAAACGAGGCAGGAGCCTGAGAAGCGGCCACCGGAGGCGAAGCAGGAGGGGCTTGCGGAGATTGCGCACGGCCTCCAAGCGACGTGGACGCTAAAACCAGGAGCATGGCCGAGCTGGCAAAGTATTTCATCCTATGGTGTGCCCTTCTGAAAGCGAATTCGCATCTTGCTGGTCTGCGACTCAGCGACCAACAATCTACCATAGCCCATATAACACCCTCAACCAGAGTATGTTTCTTCGCAAAAACCCGCTTGTCAGCAATGAAAGCTTTTCGACGGTGCACCCCCTCACCGTCCCACTCATGTCACGTTAACTGACTTTCTATCCCATGTAACTGCAGGAACCCACGGCAAAAAGTTAGACCTTTTTGAAAGATAACGAAGCCACCTCGAATGAAATGACTTAGGTGGTCCCGCGGCACCTGACTTACAAGATGTCAATAACAACTGAACTTATTCCTAGTTCGCGGGTCACACGAGTTAGTTTGCGACGCACATTTATTTGCCCCGTGTGCCCTGAATACTCTGAAATATGATGAACGCGAGGCTTACGATTTTGTGAAAATCAGCGGAGACTGGGACGAACACGCGGAAGCGTTGCCCGCCTGGGTGGGAACTTGTCAAAATTTGACTTGATAAATTGGTAGCGTTACCGGGGCTCGAACCCGGACTCTTCGCCTTGAGAGGGCGACGTGTTAACCAGTTACACCATAACGCCACGGCACGGAAGAGGATTCCGCTGCGACTTGAAAAGTATAGCAGAAGCGGCCCCTGCAAAGGCCCGGAGCGGCTACAGACCGAGCTTCTTGACCTCGTCGTTGTAATACTTCCGGTACAGGATGTCCCACTCCTGCGATCCTTCGAGGATGATCTTCCGCTGCGACGCAATTTTCAACCTGGCGGCCTGGTCAATCTTGGTCTCTGCCAGCAGTAGCGCCTCCAGCGCCTTGCGCGCTTCCTGCCGAATCGTGTTGCGGTCTTCCAGGAAGTCGACCTCATCGATCTCCGCCAGCGTATCGGCCACCACGTGGGCCAGTTTGTTTAGCTTGTCGCGAGAAATGCGCATTAGAGCACCGCCTTGTATTTGCGTGCGAGCTCGTTCTTCACCTTCTTGAACATCTCGGGGTAGCTGGCGCCGGTCTTCAGCATGTCATCCTGGAACGCCTCGAGGATCACTCGGACCTCGTCGTTGATCCGGTCCTCGAGCGAAAGCTCGTCGATCATGCCGTTAGTGACGCGCTCGTTGACGACCTCGTACTTATCCGTCTTGATCATCTTCGCGGCGACGAGCTGTTTCACCGTCTGGCGCGCGAGATAGCCTACATAGTCTTTAGAGAAAATCATGGGCGCTTACGAGTGTAACGCATCGGCGCTCCCCTGCTCACGCCTCGCCTACTTCTTCCGATGCGGGCACCGTTCCGTGTTCAGGCAGCTGTCCGCCAGCCGCAGCCGCTCCACCGGCCGTCCATAGACCAGGTGTTCCTCCACAATCTCCTCAGCGTCGCGCGGATGCACAAATCCGTACCACACCGCCCCCGGATAGACCACCACCACCGCCCCGTGCTCGCACTGGTCCAGGCACCCGGACTCGTTCACCCGCACCCGGTGCTTCAACCCGGCGGCCTTGACGGCATCCTTCAGCACACCCTTCAGCTTCTTGCCACGCTCGTTACCGCAGCTCGGGCGCGAGGCCGACTCGTCCCTCTGGTTGGTGCAGACAAAAACATGGTGTTCAAACTTCGGCATCTGGCTCCTGATGCGATCCGGATTTCTACCATCTGATGCTCTCCGCGCTGCCCGCGAAGCACAGTCTCCATCCGGCCCGGCTTTCTGCGAGAATAGAGAGCTATGCCCCTTGATGATCTGGCCACAGTAAAGGACGACATGATCGCGTTTATCGCCGGTCATGGAATGCGGCGTATGAACGCCTTCGTTACCGAGGAAGTCCCCACCGTCGTTTTCGAAGAAGAAGACGGCGACGGCTGGAAGGATTTCGTCGAGCACGCAAAGTCCGCCGGCGCCGTGTTCATCACCATGAGCGAGGTCGTCCTCGAACCCGAAGACGTCGCCACGCTGGTCGGCCGGGTCCGCGACGAAGACTTCCCCGACCACGATGCCAACGCTCTCGACGCCGCCCAGGACCTGATGCAGCACACCGGCAAAACCGGCTATCTGCAGCTCGGCTTCGCCCACCAGGGCGTCATGTTCCTCTATGAGGCCGCCACCGACTGGTATGACCAGTTCCAGGAGCTCATGGAGACCATGACCGACCTCGGCGGCATCATCGTCGACGACGGCGACCCCGGCGACGACGACTAACCTCCCGTGCCCGACGCACCGCACGCACGCTGGTTTGCCACGCCTCAGAACGGGGCCGCCATCCGTGCGCTCACCACCTCTCTTGACCTCCCCGAGGCCATCGCCCACCTTCTAGTCTGCCGCGGGCTCACCACGCCTAAGGCCGCCCGCGCCTTCCTCCACCCCTCGCTCGACCAGCTCCACGACCCGTACCTCATGCTGGGCATGACGCCGGCCGTTGGGCGCATCCTCGCTTCCCTCCGCGCCTCCGAACCTATCCTCATCTATGGCGACTACGACGTAGACGGCACCGTCGCCACGGTCCTGCTGAAAACCGCCATGGAGCGCGTCGCTACTGCCCTCGGCGTCCCCGCCCAGGTCCGCTACCACATCCCCCATCGCATCCGCGAGGGTTACGGCATCGCGGAGTCACGCCTGGAGTCCGCCGCCGCCGAAGGCATCCGCCTGATCGTCAGCGTCGACACCGGTATCCGCGCCTTCGCCGCCGCCCGCGAAGCCGAGCGTCTCGGCCTCGACCTCATCGTCACTGACCACCACCTGCCCGACAGCGCCGAAGGCGTCCCGTCCGCGCTTGCCGTCATCAACCCCAACCAACCGGGCTGCCCCTATCCCTATAAAGAGCTCTGCGGCGCCGCCGTCGCCTTCAAACTCGCCCAGGCGCTGCTCGAAACCACCACTCCTACTCCCGAAGACCGCGCCCGTCTCCGCGACAAGACCCTCCCCTCCTTCCTCAAACTCCTCGCCATCGCCACCATCGCCGACGCCGTCCCCCTCACCGGCGAAAACCACATCATTGCCTCGCTGGGCCTCCGCGAGTTGCAGAAGCCCTCGCAACCTGGCCTCCGCGCCCTGATGGAACTCGCCCAGATTGACACGGCGCTTCCCATCTCGGCTACCGACGTCGGCTTCCGTCTCGCCCCTCGCATCAACGCCGCCGGCCGGATGGACATCGCCTCCGACGTCGTAGAGATGTTCCTATCCCGCGACCCCGCAGCCGCCCGCCTCCTCGCCGAAAAGCTCCACCGCCTCAACGACGAGCGCCGCGCCGTCGAAGCCGAAGCCCTCCGCGACATCGAAGAGCGCATCGAAATCCTGCGCGCCGAACCCGAGGGCCTCGCCGCCTGCCTAGTCCTCGACGACCCCGACTGGCACCGCGGCGTCATCGGCATCCTCGCATCCCGCGTTGTCGACCGCACCGGCCGCCCCGCTCTCGTTCTCGCCCACGAAGACGGCCAGGCCTATGGCTCGGGCCGCTCCGTCCCCGGATTCCATCTCCTCGACGCACTCACCGCCGCCAACGCCGATCCTCTCCTCACACGCTTCGGCGGCCACGCCCACGCCGTCGGCTTCTCCCTCCCGTCAGGCCGCGTCGCCGAGCTGCGCACCCGCATGGCCCAGCAGGCTGACGCAGCACTCTCAGGCCAGCCTGTCATCGAAGAAATAGAGTGCGACGCCGAGCTCCAACTCGCCGACATCACGCCGGCCTTCCTCACCTGGATCGAGCGCCTTGGCCCCTTCGGTATCGGCAACCGCGAGCCACTCTTCCTCTCCCACGGCCTGCGCCTCGCCTCCGCCGTCAAAGCCGTCAAGGAAAAACACCTCCGCCTCCATGTCGAACAGGTCAACACCACCGCCCGCTTCGGCGGCATGGCATGGAGCCGCCGCACCAACTGGGTCGAGCACGCCGCCGCCTGGGGCCTGCAACCTGGCTCGCTCGTCGACCTCACCTACCGCCTGAACCACAATCGCCACCCCGACTTCGGCGGATGGGAACTCGAAATCATCGCCCTGCGTCCCCACGCAGCAACGCGTAACTGAACACCACGTCATGTGCGATAACCAGACCACTTCCCTATTCGAAGAATCGTCTGGGCAACTTGGCTCGTCTTATATACTGACGACTCTTATATGGCTGAACAATCTTCGACTACATCACGCGGCATTCTCATTGGCATCGCGATTATCGCCCTGGCAATCGCCGTGACGATAGGCGTCCGTTCCTCGCTCCGCGACAAGGTGGAAGTGCGCACAGCCAAAGCCGCCACCGCTGACCTGGTCAGCACCATTTCGACCAACGGCAAGGTCGAGCCCATCGAAGACTTCCAGGCCCATGCTCCAGCCCCCGGCATCATCCAAAAGGTCTTCGTCGAAGTCGGCTCGACCGTGCAGCGCGGCCAGGAGTTGGTCAAAATGGACGATAGCGACGCCCGCAGCCACGTCGCCTCCGCACAGGCCTCCGTCGAAGCCGCCGAAAGCGCCCTGAAAAACATGCAGAACGGCGGCTCCCAGGACGAGCTGATCGGTGCCAAAGCTGACCTCGCCAGCGCCCAGGCGCAGCAAAAACAGGCTGCCACAGCTCTGGCCGCTACCGAGGCGCTCCAGGCCAGGGGCTCGGCCTCGGCCAATGAGGTCGCCAGCGCCCGTCAACGCCTCGCCGATGCACAGGCCCGGATCACGCAACTCGAAACTCGCAGCCATGGCCGCTACAGCAACGGCGACATCTCCTCGCAACAAGCCCAGGTTACGCAGGCCCGTGCCGCCCTCGCTGCCGCACAGAGCGGTTATGCCGGCGTCGATATCCGCGCGCCGTTCGCCGGAACCGTCTACTCTGTTCCGGTCTCGGACTATGATTTCGTCCAGTTCGGCGAAGCTTTACTGAACATGGCCGATCTGAACCGCATCCAGGTCCGCGCCTACTTCGACGAGCCGGAAATTGGCAAGCTAAGGTCCGGCCAGCCCGTCAAGATCGTCTGGGACGCCAAGCCCAACCAGGTGTGGCACGGCCACATCGACCGTGCCCCAAGCACCATCATCACCTACGGCACACGCAACGTCGGCGAGTGCATCATCACCGTCGACGACGCCCGTGGCGACCTGCTCCCCAACACCAACGTCACGGCCACGGTAACGGTCTCGCAACTCACCAATGTGCTCAGCCTGCCCCGTGAAGCGCTCCGTACCGAAGGCTCCAGTGACTTCGTCTACAGCATCGTCGACGGCAAACTTCGCCGCACGCCGGTGCAAGTTGGTGCCGTCAGCCTCACGCGTGTGCAGATCCTCAGCGGCCTTCCCGAGGGTCAGGCGGTCGCCCTTAGCTCGCCCACCAACGCGGAGCTCAAAGACGGCCTCGAAGTGAAGGCTCTCCCGTAGATGACGTTCACGCTGCAAGCACGTCTGCAACCCGGTTGCATGGCAGTGATCGCACTGGCCGTCATCGCTCTCCCTTGTCGCGCCCTCAACACGCCACCCACTCGCGCTGCGGCAGAACACACCCTCATGCAGGGACACGTCGACGACGCGGTCGCCATGCTCAACCAGCTCATCGCGGCTAATCAAGCCGACGCCGAAGCCCACCTCCTTCTCTGCCGCGCCTTCTACTCTGAAGAGATCCAGGATCGCGCCGTCAACGAGTGCGAAGCCGCACTCGCAAACGGCCTCCGCAACGACGCCCGCGCCCAGGACTGGATGGGCCGCGCCTACGGACGCAAGGCCGGTAACGCCGGCCCCTTCGCCGCACTCTCGCTCGCCAAAAAAGTCCGCACCGCCTTCGAAACCGCCGTCCAGCTCGACCCCAACAACACCGCCGCCGTCAACGACCTCAGCGAGTACTACGTCGGCGCGCCGTCGCTCGTCGGTGGCGGTGCAGACAAAGCATCTGCCCTTGCCGCACGCGTAGAAGCCCGCCTGCCCCAGCCCGCGCACCGCATTCGCGGCCTCGTCGCGGAAAAGAACAAGGACTACACCACCGCCGAGCGCGAGTTCCGCGCCGCTGCCGCCGTCGCCAACAAGCCGGAAGCCTGGACCGACCTGGGCGACTTCTACGCACGCCGCAAGCAGACCGACCAGGCCATCGCCGCGCTCCGCAAAGCCCGCGAGCTGGACACCGCGCGCGACGCCTCACTCCTCGATATCGCCGGTATCCTCCACGACATGAAGCGCGACGCGCCCATGGCCGAGGCCACCCTCCGCGACTACCTTGCCTCTGAAAACAAGTCCGACGCCAGTCCTGCCTTCAAGGCCCACCTGCTGCTAGGCCAGCTTCTCGCAGCATCCGGCAATAAGGCCGCTGCCAAAACCGAATTCAATGCCGCGCTATCGCTCGCACACGACTACGCGCCGGCCCGCAAAGCATTAGATTCGCTATAGGAGTGAGGCCACACATGAAGGCATTGCGTTGGAGTTCGATTGCCACAGCCAGCCTGGCGCTGCTGCTGCCGGCGTGCGCCTCCGCCCAGATGTCGCTCACCACCGCAGTCGATCTCGCCCTGCGCAACAGCCCCAAAATCCGCATGGCACAGGCCGACATCACCAAGGCCAAGGCCTCCCTGTCTGAAAGCAAGGACGCCTTCATTCCCATGGCCAGCTCCAACGCCGGGGTCGGCAAATCTTCGGGCCCTCCCCTTTCCGTGCCGATTGTGTTCGCCGTCAGCGCCCAGTCCCTGGTCTTCAGCTTCTCGCAACCCGACTACATCCGTGCCGCCCGTGCCGGGGTCGCCGCCGCCGAACTGACCCTCAGCGAAACGCGCAATAGCGTCGTCGAAGACACCGCCACCACCTACATCGGTCTCGACAACGCCCAGCGTCGCCGCATCGCCCTCGCCGATGCGGTCGCCGCCGTAGACCACCTCGTCCACATCACCCAGGACCGCTTCAACGCCGGCGTCGATCCCCACATCGAACTCACCCGCTCCCAGCGCACCGCAGCGCTTTTGCACCTGCAACAGCTTCAGCTCGAAGACGAGATTGACGCCTTCGCCACCCACCTCACCAACCTCACCGGCGTCACCACCGGCAATATCGCCACCGTCCCCGACTCCATACCCGAGTACTTCCCCATCCCCGCCGCCGGCTCCACGCCGCCCATCGCGCCCGACAGCTTCGGCATCCGCGCCGCCTACGCCAACGCGACCTCCAAGCAGTACGAGGCCCGCGGCGAGACCCGCTATCGCTGGCGTCCGCAGCTGGCCTTCGGAGCAACCTATAGCCGCATCAATACCGCCTTTACCAACTACTCTGACTTCTACCCGGCCTTCGTCCGCAACGGCGATGAGAACGCCTTCAGCATGGGCATCCAGATCACGGTTCCCATCCTCGACATCACCCATCAGTCCCGCGCGCGCAGCGCCACCGCTGAAGCCCTCCGCCTCCGCGCCCAGGCCGACGACCAGAAGATGCAGTTCAACGAAGGCCGCACCAAACTCGGCCGGCAGGTCGCCGAGCTCTCTGCCCACGCCGAATTGGCCGCACGCGACCGCGACCTGGCCCAGGACGAGCTCGACGCCGTAAAGCTCCAGCTGCAGGCCAGTTCCAGTGCCACGCAGGGCCCGCAGATGACCCCGCGCGATGAGCAGAACGCCATGCTGCAGGAGCGCCAGCGCACCGTCGACATGCTCGCAGCCGACCTCCAACTGCGCCAGACCCAAATCATGCTCATGCGTCAGCAGGGCATCCTGGGCGACTGGCTCCTGAAAGCGATCAATGCCCCAGGATCAGGATCGCTTCCCTCAGCTCCCTCGATTCCCGTCAGCCACCCCTAACCCTTGCCGTCCCACGCCCGCCAATTGCACCGTTTCCTGTGCGCCGGGGCTTACCGGGTGGTAAACTTGGAGTCAGAATGCCACCCCTAAAGACGCTGTTACTGAACCCGCCCTCCTTTGAGAACTTCGACGGTGGCGCCAGCTCCCGCTGGCCCGCTGTCCGCGAAATCGAATCCTACTGGTACCCCGTCTGGCTCACCTATCCGGCCGGCATGCTGGAAGGCTCGAAGCTGCTGGACGCTCCGCCGCACCACGTCACCGCGGACCAGACCATCGAGATCGCCAAGGATTACGAGTTCCTCGTGCTCTTTACCTCGACCGTCGGCTGGCACGGCGACCACGCCCTGGCCGAAGCCATCAAGCGCGCCAACCCCACCATGAAGGTCTGCTTCGTCGGCCCCCCGGTGACCACCGACCCCGACCGCGCGCTCAACGAGTGCCCCACCATCGATTTCGTCTGCCGCCGCGAGTTCGACTTTTCGGTCGTCGAGTTCGCCAACGGCAAGCCCCTGCCGGAGATTCTCGGCATCAGCTACAAGGACGCCAACGGCGTCATCCAGCACAACCCGGACCGCGCGCAGGTCGAAGACCTTGACGCCATGCCCTGGGCCACCAAGATCTACGCCCGCGACATGGACGTCACGCGCTACAACGTGCCGTTCCTGCTGCACCCTTACATCTCGCTCTACTCCACCCGCGGATGCCCGGCGCAGTGCACCTTCTGCCTCTGGCCACAGACGCTCTCCGGCCACGCCTGGCGCAAGCGCTCCACCGATGACGTGGCCGCAGAAATGGCCTGGGCACAGAAAGAATTCCCGCACGTCAAGGAGTTCTTCTTCGACGACGACACCTTCAACATCCAGAAGGTCCGCACCATCGAGCTCTGCGAAAAACTGAAGCCCCTCGGCCTCACCTGGTCCTGCACCAGCCGCGTCACCACCGACCGCGACACCCTCAAGGCCATGAAGGACGCCGGCTGCCGCCTGCTCATCGTCGGCTTCGAGTCCGGCGACCCGCAGATCCTGAAGAACATCAAGAAGGGCGCCACCGTCGAGCGCGCACGCGACTTCGTCAAGGACTGCCACGATCTCGGCCTCATCATTCACGCCGATTTCATCCTCGGCCTGCCGGGCGAAACCAAGGAGTCGATCCGCAACACTATCGACTTCGCCAAGAGCCTCGACTGCGAAACCATCCAGGTCTCCATCGCGCACGCCTATCCCGGCACGGAGTTCTACGACTTCGCCGCCAAGAACGGCTTCATCACCAACCAGAAGATGGAAGACGACGCCGGCCACCAGATGGCGCACATCGAGTACCCCGGCCTTCCGGTCGAGTACGTCATGGAGATGGTGCACAAGTTCTACGACGAATACTACTTCCGCCCCAAGGCTGCCTTCCGCGTCGTCTGGAAGGCCGTCGTCAACCGCGACGTCCCCCGCCTCTACGTGGAAGCCAAGTCCTTCATGAAGCTCCGCTCGCAGCGCAACAAGGCTTCGCGCAAGATGAAGGAAGAGAATGCCCTGAAGGCGCAGGAATCGGTCAGCATGAACGCATGATCGACGCAGCATTTGAAAAACGGCTGGCCCTCGCGCCAGCCGTTCTTCCTGCTCATTCAATTGAAGATGGTATTACAATTTGCCAAGAGGTAATACCCATGGAATCGACGCTGACCGCAAAGGGGCAGGCGACCATCCCGAAGGAAGTTCGGAAGGCTCTCAACATCGGCCCGGGGGACAAGGTGAAGTTCTTCATTCACTCCGACGGCGGCGTTTCTATTTTGCCGAAGCTACCCATCACTGCACTCAAAGGCATGTTCAAAGCAAAACGGCACGTAACGATCGATGAAATGGATATGTTCGCTTCGAAGTCCGCGGGGCGTCGGAGAAGTATGACGAAGGTCGCATGATCGGTCTCGATACAAACGTCATTCTGCGCTATGTCGTTCGGGACGATCCACAGCAGTACGCACAGTCAGCGAGATTGATCGACAAGCAGCTCACCTCCGAAGAACCTGGCTTCATTAGCTTGGTCGTGACGACCGAAATCGTTTGGAATCTTATGAGCAACTATGAGTTCTCCAGAGAGGACGTTATCCGGATCCTTGAGCGCCTTCTCTCGATTGAATCCCTTACTCTACAAAACGCAAGCCAGATATCAGAGGCTCTTGCAGCCATGCGCAAGGAATCCGTCTCGTTTCCGGATGCCCTGATTCGCGCGCTATCGTTCCAGGAAGACTGTTTGACCACCTATACCTTCGACCGAAAAGCATCGCGGTTTGCGGGCTTCACCCTTTTGTCCTAGGCGACCTTTGCAAGGCCTCAAGGGCATCAACTCCTGTTCGGCGGCGCTGCTATCCTTAACAAACCCAGACCGGCGCCCGCAAAATGAAACACATCCTCAAGCCCTCCCAATACGCCGTCCTGATCGCCATCATGCTCACCGCATCGGTAGGCGACTCCCTCCTCGCCCGCGGCATGTCCCAGGTCGGCGCAGTAGACATGCACCACCTTGGCCTCCTCTGGCAAGCGCTCTTCAACCCCTTCGTCGACGCCGGCATTATCCTGCTCATCGGCTTCTTCGCCTGCTACACCACCGCGCTCAGCTGGGCCGACCTCACCTTCGTGATGCCCGCCACCGCCTTCGGCTACGTCGTCATTGCCATGCTCGGCAAATTCTGGCTGCATGAGCAGCTCTCGCTCTCCCGCTGGCTCGGCATCACGCTCATCGTCTGCGCGGTCGGCTTCGTCGCCGGCGGTCCTTCCCGCACTGAACATCCCGAACTCGACCAGATGGACGCGGGAGCCGGCCGCTAATGCACCCCGAATCCATGCTAAAGGTCTGGGGCGTCATCGCCTTCGTCGCCGCGCTCGCTGTCGCCGGCGAAGTCCTCATTGCCTCCGGCATGAGAGACCTGGGCGACCTCGATCTCATCCGCGCCCGCAGCGGCCTCCTCGGCACCATCCGCGCCGTGCTCACCAACGTCAAGTTCGTCATCGGCGCGCTCTGCATGGCCTTCAACTTCTTCGCCATGCTCTTCGCCCTCTCGATCGCCGATCTCTCCCTCGCCGGCCCCGCCATCGCCTCGCTCACTTACATCGGCAACGCCATCGCCGCCAAGCTCGTTCTCGGAGAAAAAGTAGACCAGCGCCGCTGGCTCGCCACCGCATTCGTCGCCGTCGGCGTGGTTCTGCTAACGCGCTAGTAACCGCATCAGCCCCGCGGGCGGCAGGTCGGGCGATACAAATGTCCGTGCCCCACCACAAGCTTTCGCAACAGCCTCAGCCGCGAGCCGCCCACTCCGGACCGCACCTTCCATCGTCGAAGGCCACCCCGTCCGCGTCCAGTCCCCCGCCAGGAACAGACCCGCACTAGCCCTCGCTTGTTGCGGCCGATACGCATCCAGCCCCGGCGTTACAGAAAACGTAGCCCGCGCCTCCTTCAGCACGCCCGACTTCACCACCTTCGCCTCCCGCACGGCCGGAAAGAAGCTAGCCAGCTCCGCCACTCCCGCGGCAAGAATTTCCTCGCGCCCCTGGTGCAGTTCAGCAAATGACGCGCTGATCACCAACTCCAGATACTGCCCCTGTTCAACCGCCGGCGCTGGTTCGGCCCGCCGGATACGCGTCTTGTTGAACATCCACTGAATCCGCGTATCCAGCAACGCCGCGTGGTCCAGTTCCGTCACATCGCGGTCGAACCAGAGATGCAGCGTGGTGATTGGCGCATGAGTAAATTGCGCAATGTGCGGCAGCACCTGCGACCTCGCCGGTTCCGCTTCCGGCAGCGTCTCCAGCAGCCGCGCTGTCTGCTCAAACGGCAGCGCCACCACCACGCTCGCAGCCCGATGCACCTTCCCGTCCGAGGTCCTTGCCTCCCACACGCCATCCGCAGCCCGTGCCAGCATATCCACGCTGCTGCGCAAATGCAGCACCGCACCCTGCCGCTCCGCAAGCTCCGACACAGGCCCATAAAACGCCGACATCGGCTGCGTGGGAATACCCAGCCTCCCACCCTCAGCCGACTTCATGAACGACTCAAAAAATACCTGCCCCGCGTACCGCGTCGAGCATCGCTCAAACGTATCGTTCAGCGCGCCCACAATCACCGGCTCCCAGAAGTGCCTAATCGCGCGCTCCGTCTGCCCCGTTCTTTTCAACCACGTGGAAAACGCTTCCGCATCGCTCGCCGGAACGCCCCGCAAAAATTCCAACAGCCCCATCGCAATGCGCGCCTTATCCCCCAGCGTCAGCATCGGCGCTCGCAGAAAGCTTACCGCCGAGTGCCCCGGCGAAAGCAAAGCTCCCGGCTCGATCGGGCTCTCCCGCGCCGGGTTCCCGGGCTCCAGAAACAGGATGCGGTCGTACCAGCGAATGTGCCGGTCCGCGCCGCTCATCCGGCACAGATCGATCAGGTTCGTACAGCAACCCAGCAGCACATGCTGCGAGTCAATCACCTCATCCAGCGCCGGATGCGGATAGGAGTAAGCCCGACCACCCACATAAGGCTTCCGCTCCAGCACGCGCACCGTCGCCCCCGAGCTGGACAACGCCACCGCCGCCGCGAGCCCCGCTAGCCCGGCTCCAATCACCAGCACATCGCTCTGCTGCACGTCCGCCTTCATCGTCCGTTACGCCGCAGCGAGGCCCGCACCAGCCCGCTGCCCAGGATCGACAACTTTCGCCACGTTGGCACCGACACCCGCTCACTGAACACCACCGGCGGGTCGGCCTCAATCCGCTCCAGCAGCTCCCGATAAATCCTCACCAGCACCGTCATCGCCTCGCGAGAATCAGCGTCCAGCAACGGAATCAACTGTTCCGATGCACGATAGTACTGCTGCGCCCGATGTATCTCCAGTTGCAACAGCGCCACCGCAGGATCCAGCACCGGCGCCCCCTGTATCACCTTCACCAACTGTTCCACGTCGAGCCCCGTGCGCTGCATATCACTCAACGGCAGGTACACCCGGCCTCGCTCGGCATCCTCTTTCACATCGCGCAGAATGTTGGTCAGCTGAAACGCAATGCCGGTATGCTCCGCGAGCTCCTCGGCAATACGGTCGTTGTATCCAAAGATACGAATGCAAACCAGCCCCACCACTGAAGCCACCAGGTAGCAGTACCGGTACAAATCATCGAAAGACTCAAACACCTGCAGACTCTCACCCGAGGTAAGAACCATCGTCACCACACCAGCCGGACTCTCCTGCAGGTCCATCGTCGTACCCGCCACCAGTTGCTCCAGCAGTTCGTCCGAGATGCCAAACCGCCGCTGCGTATCGTTCAGCGCGATGAACACCAGGTCATCCGTCGCTGTCGTCCGCGAAGCCCGCCACGCCGCCGTCCACCCCGCCATCGCCTCGCGCCGCGCTTCTACCGACATCGATTCCTCGTCCGCCAGATCATCGGCCTTGCGCATAAACGCATAAACCGCGCACATCGCATCCGACTTATGCTGCGGCAGCACCTGAAACGAGTAATAGAAATTCTTCGCCTCGCGCTTGGCAATCGCGCGGCAAGCGGCATAAGCCTGGGCCAAACGCACGTCGCTCAACGCGCCACCTTCCGCTGTGGCAGCAGCGTAGCGCCAACCTTGCCCGCCAGCGCCCCCAGCAGCAACTTCACCTTCGCACCCTTCGTCACCACCGGCCGCGCCTTCAACGTGTCATAGCCCTGCGCCGCAATCGCATGCAGGATCGCGTGCCCACCGTTGGTAAATAACTCGAGGGTCGCAGCCAGGTCGCGATCCACCAGCCCAATCAGTCGCTGCCCTCGCATCAACCGCGCTCGCGCGTCGTCAACCAGGACGCGCATCATCGCACCAAACGCGGCGTCAAACCGCCGCTCCGCAAGCTGCGCATCCGTCACACCAAACTGCGCCATCACATCGGCGGGAAGATACCGACGCCCCCGCTCATGATCTTCCACCACATCCTGGTAAAAATTCGCCAGCTGCAGTGCTGTGCAGATGTCATCGGACAGCTCAAACAACTCCTCAGACCGATACCCCGACATCAGCAAAACCAACCGCCCCACCGGATTCGCCGAGTACCGCGAGTAGTGCTCCAGACTGGCGAGCGAAGCGTGATGCGTCACCACCTGGTCCTGCTCGAATGCCGAAATCAAATCATCGAACGGCTGCAGAGGCAGCGCGCAAGCGGCAACGGTCGGATGCAGCGCGACAAACACCGGATGCCGCGACGCCTCGGGATGCTCGAAGCACTGATGCAGCATCCCCCGCCACTGCGCCAGCAACCGCGTCGCTGTCGCCGTATCCGCGACCTCATCGCCAAGATCGTCAGAGGCCCGGCAGAACGCATACACACTGTGAAAATGTGGCCGCAGCGCCGCCGGCAAGAAGAACGTCGCCACATGGAAATTCTCGTAGTGCGTCGTCGCCAGGTGCGCACACCACGCCTGCGCGTCGGCCTGAGTCGGGCGCACCTCAGGCGTCTGGTACTCCGCCGGCGCCCCGACGAGATGATCATCCACCGCAAAAGTAGCCACAAAGATCACCGCAGCACCTCGCGCCCATGCGGAAAAATTGCCGTCTTGATCTCCGGAGCAATCCCCTCCGCTGGTCGCACCATCATCCCTGCGAAAACACCCGGCAGCTCGTCAATCGCCGCCGTCCCCGTCAGAAAGTCTGCGCACTGAAACCGCCCCGACGCCAGCAATTCAAACGCCGCCCGCGCCGTAGCCGGCGTGTGATGAAAGCTTGCCTTGAGCGTCAGATCAGAATAATGCAACAAGTTCGTATCGAATTGCACGGTCGTCCCCGCCGGCGGCCCGCCAAACAGGTTCACCAGCCCGCCCTTGCGCGCCATCTGCGTCGCCCACTCCCACGCCTGCGGCGTCGCCACGGCTTCAATCACCATATCCGCACCACGACCGTCCGGCGTCAGGGCTCGCGCGGCCGCAATTGGGTCCTCGACATCCCCGATTCGCAGCACCTTCTCCGCCCCAAACTTCCTCGCCGTCGCCACCTGGTCGCTGCGTTTCACTACCGCGATCACCTGCACGCCCATCAGCGCCGCCGCATGAATAAACAACAGCCCAATCGGCCCCGCGCCCAGCACGATCATCGTGTTGCCGGCCTTCGCCTGCGACTCCTCCAGCCCGCGCATCACGCAAGCCAGCGGCTCAGTCAGCGCCGCATGTTCAAATGCCATCTTATCCGGCAGCAACAGCGTATTCTTCGCAACAATCCGCGCCGGTACGCGTATGTACTCCGCATACGCACCGTTATTGAACAAAAGATCGTCGCAAAGATTCTGCTGCCCATGCTGGCAGAAAAAACACGCATCGCAAGGCGCCGAATTCAGCGGCACCACCCGGTCGCCCGCGCGAAAATTCTCCACGCCGTCCCCTACCTTCAACACCACCCCGGCAACTTCATGCCCAAACAGCCGGTCCGGCGTCAGCATCTTGGCGTGATATCCCCGCCGATACACCTTTAAATCCGTGCCGCAGGTCAGCGCCGCCTCCACCCGCAGCACCACCTCGCCTGGCCCCGCAACCGGCATGGCGACCCGCTCAATCCGCAGGTCTTCCTTGCCGCGCAACACCGCCGCTGTCATCAGTTCAGGCATCACTCTATTTTCTCATTGGACGCCAATAGCAGTACGATTTTCCCCGCCGGCCGTCCGCACCTCGTGGCCACCGTCTGCATCTGATACTCTGAGCCTCACGAAGCCTTCATGAAACTACTCTCCCCAGAGTTATATGCCAAGAGCATCGTCGCATCGGTACAGGAGTATTCACTCCTCTCCTTTCGCGCCGTCGCGAACCTGTTTTCCGGTCGCCGCTACTGGGCAGACATCTTCACGCAGATGGACTCCATCGGCGTAGGCTCGCTCCCCATCGTCGTCCTCACCGGCTTCTTCACCGGCTGCGTGCTGGCCCTTCAGGCTGCCGTTTCGCTCAAGGAGTTCGGCGCCGTCGGCATGACCGGCCGCCTGGTTTCCCTCTCCATGGTCAAGGAGCTCGGCCCCGTCCTTACGGGCCTCATGGTCTCCGGACGCAACGCCTCCGGCATGGCCAGCGAAATTGGCTCCATGAAGGTCTCCGAGCAGATCGACGCGATGCGAGCCCTCGGCACAGACCCCGTCCGCAAGCTCGTGACACCTCGCGTCCTGGCCACCGTCGTCATGCTCTTCTTCCTGACGATCATCTCCGACGCCTGCGGCACCGCTGGCGGCGCGCTCGTCTCCGTCGTGCTGCTCCGCCTCAACGGCTCCACCTTCTTCCACACCGCCTACATGGCGCTCGTCGCGGGCGACGTGGTCGGCGGCCTGGTCAAACCGCTCATCTCCGGTTTCATCATCGCCACCATTGGCTGCTACTACGGCATGACCACCAAGGGCGGAACCCAGGGCGTCGGCCGTTCCACCACCCAGGCCGTCGTCGTCTCCTCCGTGCTCATCATCCTGGTCGACTTCCTCGTCACCCAGCTGATGATCGGCATCTTCGGACGCTAGCCCATGAACTCCCTCACCCACTCCAAGCCCAAGCCCAACGAGATCGAGCACGACACGCCCATCGTGGAGTTCCGCAATGTCTCCATCCGTTTCGACGACAACGTCGTCCTCCGCAACATCAGCTTCACCGTCATGCGCGGCGAAACCCGCATCATCCTCGGCCCCGCGGGCGTTGGCAAGAGCGTGCTCATGAAGCTCGCCAACGGCCTGATCCAGGCCGACTCCGGCGAAATCCTCATCTTCGCCAAGTCCCTCGGCGCCATGACCGATGCCGAAATGTATGAAATGCGCTCCCACGTCGGCATGGTCTTCCAGGAAAGCGCTCTGTTCGACTCGCTCAACGTCGAAGACAACGTCGCCTATCGTCTCACGGAAGAAAGAGTCCCCGAGGACGAGACCCACGAGCGCGTGGTTGAAGCTCTGCGCTTCGTCGAGCTCGAAAAAGCCATCACCAAGTTCCCATCCGAGCTCAGCGGCGGTATGCGGCGGCGCGTCTCCATCGCCCGCGCCATCATTAGCAAGCCAGACCTCATCCTCTACGACTCGCCTACCGGAGGCCTCGACCCCATCACCTCCACCACCATCATCGAGCTCGTCGTCAAGCAGCGCGACGTCTCCCGCACTACCTCCCTGCTTATCACCCACCGCCTGCAGGACGCCTTCACCCTCGCCAGCCATCGTTTCAACGCAACCGCGGGCCACATGGAGAAAATCCCCGAAGGCGGCGTCGACCCCAGCACGAAATTCCTCGTCATGCACGAAGGCCGCGTCGTCTTCGACGGCACCACCGAAGAGCTTGTCCGAACCGACGACCCCTGGCTCCGCGACTACATTTCGTAGCGCGTTTTAGTGCCGGGTCTCGGTCGAAACGCTCACTCCTCCGCCCGCTCCCACCGCCAGCGTGCGATGAAAGAAATCCAGCGCTACCCCCTGCATCGACCGCGCCAGCTCCGGATCGTATCTCACACCCTCGTCGCGCAGAAACGCGTGCGCTCCGTTCACCTCGTGCCAGTTCAGCCGCGTGCCCACCTCGTTTAGCCGAGCCAGCACCTTCATCCGCCCTTCCGTAGGAATGTGCGGGTCCTGCCTTCCCCAGACCATAAGCAGCTCGCCCTGGATCTCGCCGGCACGCGCAATCGAATCGTCCGCCATGCCTTTGCCCAGCCCACCCTTGTGAATATCCGTGGCATAGAAGCACACCGTACCCGAGACCTCTGGATTCATCCCCGCACGAAACGCCAGGTGCCCACCAATACAAATCCCCATCGCTCCCAGCCGCCCTGTGCAATCCGGCCGCTCCGCCAGGTGGGCCAACACCGCCCGCGCATCCGCGTCATACGCGCCCAACTCCTTGGTCGTCTTCAGCGTATTGCCGCGGTCCGACCCAGCCTGGTCGTACGCGAACACCTTCCCTGCTTCCTCGAACTCGTGATAAATCTCGGGCACCGCGACCACATACCCATGCCCGGCCAGCATCACCGCCGTTCGATGGATCGGCGCCGTCACCTGAAAAATCTCTGAGTACAGCAGAATCCCCGGATACCGGCCTGGCGCAGCCGGCTTCACAATGTGCGTACGCATCGGCCCGGTAGGGGTGTCCAGCGTAACGAAATCATCCTCGGCAACAGTCATGGCAGTCTCAACCCTCCGCAAACAAGGCTGAGTTTACTCCAGCCACGGCCTTGGCCTACGGCGCATCCGGCGGCGAGTCATTATCGTCGCCATAGGTCGGATAGGGCTCCGGCTCATTGCTCGTCGGAATCGCCTTCAGGATCACCAGGTCCGCCTGCACTGTGGCCCACCGCCCTGCGTCCTTCTTCGTCGTTATCGGTGCATTCAGGTCAGCGTAGTACGTCAGAATGTCTTCCTTGATCCCCGGAGGAATCGGCCCCTGCGGCTTCTGTGCAATGCGGTGCAGGAGATCGGCATACGTATCGTCGGTCAGCGGATAACCGCCCGGCTGCACCACCTTCCCCGTATCCAGATCGCGGTTTGGCAACGGATGCCGCGGATCGCGCGACTGCCGCGGCACATCCTGCTGCGCCCGCGGATCGCGAGGAGCGGGAGCAGCCTCGGGAGAAGGGTCAGAATGGGTGTCCGACTCGGCAGCCTTGGCAGCGGTAGGAAGCGTCGTCGGAGGCGGAGTAAAGCGCGCCAGCATCCTCCGCAAGGATGACGTCGACACATACACGCTGTGCAGATACATCGCTTCCGTGTCCGCCGACGGCCCCTTCACAGACACCAGCTTCAACGGTCCCACCTTCGGCAGAATGTAAAGCAGTCCTGCCAGTGTGTAGGTACCAATCCCAGCCCGGCGCCGATAAAAATCCCAGTTGTTGTCCACTGCGATCTGCGTCGTCTGCCGAATCAGCTCCGCCACCTCGGGAGTCATCGGATCGGTCGGCCCATTTTTCCCGTGCAATATCGTCACGGCATACGCAATGCGTGGAATGAAACTCCTCACCGCGAACCGGTACCCGCCCACGTTCACGCGCCGTCCCCGCTTGCCCGAAAAATCCTCTTCCAGCCCATAGGTCTGGTAGTACGCCAGCGCTAGCTGGCGCGTCGGCACCTCCAGCCCGATATGCAGGAAATACTTCTGCGGTGCCACCCGATGATGCGCAATCTCATTGATGTCGAACGCAAACTCCGTCTGTACATGCTGATGCTCGCCCTGCGCATAGTTCACGACCTTGCCGTACTTCGCACCCAGCTTCGGAAACTCCATCGGCACGGCCATATTCGTAGCCAGCGCATGACCCGTCGTGTCGCCGATGTAGTGCGAAAGCGCCCCCACCGCAAACGCCAGCTCATCCGCATTGCCGGCGTTGCGAAACAGCGCCACGATAAAATCACCCGACCGCACATAGTGCGTCAGGTTCGAAAACGAAGCATCGCCGAACGGATAGTACCCGATATCCTGGATCACGCACCCGCCGTAGGCATACGCGCGAGCATGTTCCAGCTGCGCCGGCGTCAGCGTCGGATACCGGCTCAGCAGCAGCGGAACGATAGAGTCTTTCCACGTAAGGTCAATCAGCTGTTCATGCGTCAGCAGGGAGTAGGCGCCAGCCGGCCCGCCTCCCGGAACAAGCAGAAAGAGCACGAAGGCAACCGCAAGGCGAACACGTGCAGGAAAGGTCACTTAGCTATAGATGCCGGGAAGACGTCATAAGCCGGACCGCCGACACATTTATTAGCGGCAGCAACTCGATTCGTAGCCGTCGCGGGAAAGGCCGCGCCGCATTTTCCACAGCCTCTGCCAATCCGGCCGAACCCGCCGCTCTCACTCGTCCCGCAAGGCCATGCGCGCCTTCGACCCCGAACGCGGTCCGTCCAGACGATACTCCTGCAGCGGCGAAGGATCGGCATCGTTGATCGCCAGATTTACCGACTGCAACAGCCTGTTGTCCTGCGCAATCTCGGCCTCGGAGTCCGCTTGCTGCACGGCCACCACCGCCGGCTCGACCTGCTCCAGAGGCGCCGCCTGTCCACTCTCATGCCGCCAGATAGCCGGCCCCGCCACTGCCAGCACCAGCGCCGTTGCCACCGCCCATCCCGCTCCCATTACCCACGAAGGACGCCATCCAACCTCCGCCTGCGCCCGCAGACTCACCCGCGGCTGCGCCTCGCTCCACGCCATCGCAGCAGTCCCAAAATCGTCCATCGCCATTTGAAACTGCCGCAGCTCCTCACGACAGGCTTCGCAACCGTCCAGGTGCGCCGCCAGGTCCGTCGTCGGCTCCGCATCCAGGCAGGCCGCGAACTGCTCGTCATTTAGGTGAATCGGCTGGAGATCTTCCGTCGCCATCACTGCCCCTCCCCCAGGCTCGCTCGAATCGCCGAAATCCCTCGATAAAGATGCGTCTTCACGGTGTTCACCGGCATACCCGTCGACTCCGCAATTTCCTCAATATTCAACCCCTCGAAGAACCTCAGCAGAAAAATCTTTCGCTGATTCACCGAGAGCAGATCGATAGCCGCTTTCACCTGCTCGGTCCGTTCCTGCGTCAGCAGCCGCCGCTCCGGCGAACTCTCATCCGACGGCAAAAACGAAGCCATCTCCGTCACATCCAGCGATGTCGCCTCCGCCTTCCGCCAGAACTGAAACTTTTTCAGCCGCAACTGGTCGCGAATGAGATTGTTAGCGATGCTGATAAGCCACGTGCTCACCGCGCAATCTCCGCGGAACGAAGCTCGCCCCTTGTACGCTTTCAGGAAGCAGTCCTGCGTGATCGTCTGCGCCAGGTCGGCGTCGCCAATCGAAAAGGTGACGTACCGCAACACGCGTGGCCAGTAGGCGGCAACAAGCGTGTCAATGTCATCCAGCTCGGATATGGCGGTCACCTGGCGTTCCAAGTGAATCATAGATGCGTTGATCGCGATTTGCATGCCGCTAACATGGACGGGATTCCAACCTCGAAGGGTTACGGCGCGCCGATTTTTTTCCATCCTCGCCCACTGCTGTCCTGCTTGCGACCTGCGACTTCCCACCACGTCTAATAGGCAGAAAGAGGTTGTAATACCATGCGAACCATCGACGCTTACCAGAACGGCGGCATCATCGAAGCCGATACCGCCAGCCTCCTCAGCCGAGTCCTCTGGATCACGACCGCCGGCTTCCTGTTCACCGCCCTCGGCGCATGGCTCGCTCCCGCCGCGCTACCCGGCGTGAGCATCATGCTCGTTTTCCTCGTCAACCTCGGGCTCATCTTCGCGATCAACGCTACCCGGCGCTCTCCAGCCCTGTCGCTCACTCTCTTCTACGCTTTCACGACCCTGATGGGCGTCGAAATCGGCCCACTTCTTGGCTACTATCTGCACCTTCCAGGTGGCGTCACGGTCGTCTTCAACGCCGCCCTCACCACCGCCCTGGGTATGGCGACCATGGCCATCATCGCCCAGTTCGCCCGCTTCAACTACCGTAAAGTCGGCGCCATCGCTACCATGGCCCTGCTGGGCCTTATCCTGGTTGGCGTCATTGCGATGTTCGTGCACTTCCTTCAGCCCGGCGTCTACGCCTGGCTCACGCTCGCCATCTTCAGCGTCCTGATCCTGGTCGACTTCATGCGCCTCAAAGACGGCGGAGCCGGAGCTACCCCGGTCCAGTTGGCGCTATCAATCTACCTCGACGCGCTCAATATCTTCCTCGCGCTGTTGCAGATCTTCGGTGGCCGCCGCCGCGACGACCGCTGGAGCTGACCATACTAAGGTCCGCTCCCTGCGGCACCATCATCATTTCTCCTTGGTGTTCACCCCGACCACCGTGTACAGCGGACAGAACCGGCCAAACGCGGTCGCCAGTGGCACCAGCCCGATCAGCCCCAGCCACCGCAACGTCCCGGGCAACAGGAAAAACAGCGAAAACAACCCCACACCAAGCAACATACGAATCCAGCGGTCGGTATTACCAACGTTCGATGTCATGAGTAATCCTCCACCGCCAATCTAGGAGGACGAGCCGCTCTGGTCAGTGACCACAGTCACCGGAATGGAGCATTTCAGAGGCTGCGTGCTGGTGAACGCAATGGAATGGAGCCATCCCATATTCAAGTGGTGCCGGGAAGGGGGGGCGAACCCCCACGAGGTTGCCCTGGGCGGATTTTGAGTCCCCCTCTCTGTTTTCTTTTTTGGCCGAAAGCCGCCGGGTTTCGGCTATTTTCTCAAAGGCTGTATTTGGTTTGTGAGGTTCGGTGACGGTCAATTGAGCCCGATTGGTCACGCAAACGTAGTTCCGCCAGAGGATGCCACAAACGAGCGCCACTTCCGATAACGCCGTTTCTAGGGAGCTAACCTGGCTAGTGCCAGAGGTCGGAGTACAGCTTCGCCAACTCATTCATATGGTTCCAGGTGAGCGTCAGGCGACAGTTCGCGTATGCGACGGAAGCCTGATCCCCTCCCTCCCACTGAGTGGCCATAGATGTGCAGCTCTGGTCGCGGTAGTTGCGCCATGCATCTTCGCCCGCGTCGAAAGGAACACGCTCAATGGCCGTCTTGTGTCTCGAAGTCTCAGGCAAGACAAGGCGCAACAATGCACCGATGGAGCGGGCATAGGCAAGGTAGTCGTGCTCAGTAGTCTTGCCTTCAGCCACGAGACAAGCCCCGATCGCTGCATTGCCACCGGTCTCTGCGTTGGCGCAGAGATAAGCTTTGCTGCGGTCCTGTTCGCTTTCAAGAGCCTTCGTGCCACGCTGCCGAATGGTCTGTTGTTTGGTATGGGCGGCTTGCGCCGAGTCGTTGCCAGCCTTGAGCCGGACACCAGATTGAGCCTGAGCGCACGTGACTAGCAGCAGAGCACAGGATGATCGCTTCAGGCGATTCAGCATGGCGATGGTCCAGAACCTCACGAACAGGATAGACCAAGGTCCCGCAAAGTCATCTTTTCGGAAACGTGGCCCCATACATTTCAGAAAACGCCGTTTTCGCAGTAACGGAGTTCTAGCGCCACGTTATCTTTGAGACATTCCGTCGATTGAGCTAGATACTCAGGCAAGCGTGTGGATACCCCACCGCCGCGTCCGAGTCCTTCCAGATGCTCGAAATCTTCGACTTCGGTTCCATGGTCTCTCTCCCATCGCTTCTACCCCAATCAAAGCCACCCATGCAAACCCCGGTAATAACCCCGCAAATACCCCTTCAATTCCTTCCACTTATTAGCCACGCAGATACCCCCCACCATCCCATATTTCTCTCCCCAATTCGGTCGTGATCCGATACCATCAACACACCCAACCAGAGCAACCAAGGCCCCGCCATGCCCGCAAGCCCCCTCCGCCGCCTCATCCTCGCCTCTGCCGCCATCCTTCTCGCCTGCCCCAGCGCCCCAGCCCAGACCACCATCCACATCCCCGCCGACCAGCCCACCATCCAGGCCGGCATCGACGCCGCCCAGAACGGCGACACCGTCCTCGTATCCCCCGGTACCTACTTTGAAAACATCGACTTCAAAGGCAAAGCCATCACCGTCACCAGCTCGGCCGGCGCCGCCAGCAGCATCATCGACGGCAGCAAGGGGACGCTTGCAGTCGTTATTTTTCACTCGGGCGAATTGCGCAATAGCGTGCTTTCCAACCTCACCGTTCAATACGGCGTTCCCGAAAGCCGCACCACCAAAGATCTTTATGAAGGTGGCATCGACATCCGCGATGCTTCCCCGACCATCCTCAACAACCTCATCCTCAACAATCCCTGCGTCGGCATTAACGCGCAGGATGGCTATCCGCTCATTCAAGGCAACACCATCAGGGGAACAACGGTTGATGGGTGCATCTTCAATTACGGAGATCCTATCGCTATTTCAGGCAGCAGTACTCTCGGCGCCATCCCGTACCCCGAGGTCGTAGGAAACCTGGTTGAAAATAATCAGACCGGCTTAACTGCTCCCATTTCCGCAGAAGTAGCGGACGGTGTGGTGATCCGCAACAATATTATTCGCAACAATAGTGCCGATGGATTCGCCGGTGTGGAGATCTACGGGAGCGGATTTTTCCTCAATAACATCGTCACTGGAAATAGAGAGGGTGATTCACTCGTCGGCACAGGTGGATACGGCAATGGCTCCCTCACTACGAGCGTCGGACCGTTCCTGGTTGTTGTCGAAGGAAATGTCTTCGCCAACAATTACGCACCTCAGGACGCCAACACCTATCAGAACACCGGAGCGGAGTTCGCAGTGGGCGCCTACGAAAGCCAACTCCTCGTCATCAACAACATCATCTATAACGACCTGGTAACTCCCATCCCGACCGCGCCTGCCTTTACTTGTGTCGGAACGGGTAATTTCTGGAACACCACGCCGGTCGTCCTCGATCACAATCTTATTTACGACAAAACCAAAGCAGCCTACTACGGCTGCCCAGACCAGACCGGAACCTACGGCAACCTCTCCGCCGACCCTCTTTTCGTGAATGTGGCCAACGGCGACTTCCATCTTAAGTCAGGCTCTCCAGCCATTGACGCCGGCAACAACAGCGCTCCCCAGATACCCTCCACCGACCTCGACGGCAACCCGCGTGTCCAGGATGCTACCGGTCTCGGCTATCCCGTCGTGGACATCGGTGCCTACGAGTACACCGGCCTCCATACCGTAGCTCCCACCATCCTTACACTCTCGCCATCGAACTACACACCCAACTCGTCCACCCAGGAAGTCTTCACCATAGCCATGTCTTCCGCAGCCGGCATCCCCACCGGTCCCGTCACCGTTTATCAAGATCTCCAGCAACTCGCCACCGTCAACGTCGGCTCCTCTGGCTCAGCGACCCTCTCCGGCGTCAGTCTCCTCCCCGGCGTCCACGCCTTCGTAGCCACTTATCCCGGTCAAGGGGCCTTCTCGCCCGCCGTCTCCGTCAAGTTCTACATCACCCTGCCCAAATACACAGACACCCTGACTCTCACATCGTCGGCCAGCCCGTCGCTCGTCGGCCAGCCCGTTACCTTCACCGTCCACATCACCAGCATCGACTCCAACCAGTTAGGACCCATAACTCTTACCGATCAGAGCAACAACACCGTCCTCGCCACCCTCAATCCCGACACAACCGGGACTGCTTCCACCAATCCCATCACTACCTTTGCAGTGCCCGGTCTTTTATGTACCAGTTTTAGTGAGAGAAACTGGTCTTAAAGGAGCTGAAGATGGCGCGAGGGAAGAAGCATACGGCTGAGCAGAT
>CAIQPK010000043.1 GCA_903873705.1 uncultured Acidobacteriota bacterium | reverse complement strand
CGCCATCCCCAAAGACCCCACCAAGGCCATCAACGCCATCATCGCCCTCGCGCGCAAAATGATCATCGCGCACCCGCAGAACTCCTTCGAAGGCATCGGCATCTGCCTCCCCGGCCGCACTGACCTCGACACCCGCAAGCTCATCTTCGCCCCCAACCTCCACTGGCCGGTCCTCACCATCAAACCCCGCATCCAGCGCGCCACCAGCCTGCGCGTCGAGATGGACAACGTGGCCAACGCCTGCGCCCTCTCCGAGGTCTGGTTCGGCGATGGCGAAACCCCCCACGACCGCGTCGTCGTCAACGTCTCCGAAGGCATCGGCACCGGCATCTTCGCCAACGGCGAGCTCATCCGCGGAGAAAAAGGCATGGCCGGCGAGTTCGGCCACGTCCAGCTCGACCCCGCCGGCCCCCCCTGCGCCTGCGGCTCCAACGGCTGCTGGGAAACCCTCGCCTCCAACACCGCCGCGCTCCGCTACTACTCCAAATTCAGTGGCGCCAAGTCCGCCGCCAAGAAAAAAGAAATCGACTTCCGCGGCCTGGTCGAGCTCGCTCACACCGGCGACAAGCACGCCCTCCACGCCCTTGAAGAAACCGCTCTCAACCTCGGCCGCGGCGTCCGGATGATCGCCAGCGCACTCGCCCCGCAGGAGATCGTCATCGTCGGCGATATCGTCAACGCCTGGGACATCGTCGGCCCCATCGCGCAAGCCGAGCTAGACCGCAACTCCCTCTCCCGCGCCACCAACCTCCGCCCCTCCGCGGAAGGCGCCCAGGCCCGCCTACGCAGCGCCGTAGCCCTCGTCCTCAGCGCCGGCTTCATCTAACCGCCACCGTCTCCCTCCACCTCATCCCCCTAGCCCTCTCCCTCCACCGCCGTCATCTCGACCGGAGCATCGCGCTCTTGCGATGCGCAGTGGAGAGATCCCCGCATTGGCACCTGCTGTTGTTCTTGCCTTTGCTGTTGCCGTTGCCGTTGTTCTCTCCCCAACAAGAATAATCAGTCATCCTGAGCGAAGCGCAGTCG
The DNA here is from genome assembly GCA_903873705.1 of uncultured Acidobacteriota bacterium. GTDB lineage: Bacteria > Acidobacteriota > Terriglobia > Terriglobales > Acidobacteriaceae > Granulicella. Next base: position 58,023 of record CAIQPK010000043.1, on the reverse strand, counting down.
AAGGACCTGCACCACACCCCGCACCAGCCAGCCCGCCAGAACTCTTCAGCCCCAAACCTGCCGTTGCCGTTGCTTTTGCCGTTGCCGTTGCCGTTGCTTTTGCCGTTGCCGTTGCCGTTGCTTTTGCCGTTGCCGTTGCCGTTGCTTTTGCCGTTGCCGTTGCTTTTGCCGTTGCCGTTGCTCTTGCCGTTGCCGTTGCATTTGCCGTTGTCTGAAGGTACCCCGAGGCTTCAGCCTCGGGTCTCACAGCGCCCCATCAGAAAGGGGCTTTAGCCCCTGGGGTATGCCCTCCTCCACCTCAGCACCCACCCCATTGACACTCCACCCCAACACCCCAGACCCTCAATTCGTCCAAACTACGAACCAACTATGAAAACCCTCCTCCTCCTCGCCCTCCTCAGCGCCCCGATCGCCGCCCAGACCAAGCCCACCCCCACCACCTCCGAAGTCGACCGCAACTCCGCCGGCGACTCCCCCGCCGATCCCGGCCCGCTAGCCAAAGACCTCTCCCCGCAGCTCACAAGCAAAGCCATCCGCAAAGCCATGCAGAAAGTCGTCACCTGGCAGCTCGCCACCTCCGGCCTCCGCGCCAACGACACCCCGCGCTACAACCAGCAGTGGACCTACGCCGCCCTCTACGACGGCCTCCTCGCCTACTCCCGCCAGACCGGCGACCCCTCTGCCCACGACGCTGTCCTCCGCATGGCCACCGCCTACAACTGGCAGCTCCTCGACAACCGTTTCCCCCACGCCGACGACGAAGCCCTCGGCCAGGCCTACCTCGACCTCTACGCAGAGCACACCGACCCCACCCGCATCGCCGCCACGCAGGCCATCCTCGACCGGCTAGTAGCCCGCGCAGACGTCCCCAACAAACCCGTCTGGTGGTGGTGCGACGCCCTCTTCATGGCCCCGCCCGTCCTCGTCCGCATGGCCAGAATCACCGGCGACCACAAGTACATCGACTACCTCGACCGCAACTGGCAAATCACCACCGACCTCCTCTACAACCAGCAGGAGCACCTCTACTTCCGCGACGACCGCTTCCTCTCGCTCGCCAAACAGCACGAGGCCAACGGCAAGCCCATCTTCTGGTCCCGCGGCGACGGCTGGGTCGTAGCCGGCCTCGCCAACATCCTCACCTACCTCCCCGCCAACGACCCCTCCCGCCTCAAATACGAGCAGCAATTCCGCGACATGCTCACCAGAATCGCCTCGCTCCAACCCGCCGACGGCCTCTGGCGCACCGGCCTCCTCGACCCCGAAGCCTATAAAAATCCTGAAGTCTCCGGCACCGCCTTCTTCACCTTCGCCATCGCCTACGGCATCAACCACGGCATCCTTGATCGCAACACCTTCGAACCCATCGTCCGCAAGTCCTGGGCAGGCATGGTCTCCCACATCTACGCCTCGGGCCGCCTCGGCAACATCCAACCCATAGGCTTCGCCCCCGACCAGTTCTCCCCCTCCGCCAGCTACGTCTACGGCGTAGGCGGCTTCCTCCTCGCCGGCTCCGAACTAGACCGCATGATCAGCAAATCACACAGCAAATAGCCCTGCCATCGCTTCGTACCCCGGGTGAAGCGCCGTTGCCGTTGTACTTGCCGTTGCCGTTGTACTTGCCGTTGCCTGAAGGTACCCCGAGGCTTCAGCCTCGGGTCTCATAGGCCCACCATAAACTGGGCTTCAGCCCCTGGGGTATGCCTTCCCTGGCAGTAGCACAAAGCTAAACCCACAACACCGGCTGCCGCACCGGAAAATTCCTCACAATCTCCCCCACCACCGGATCAGCATTCAACCCCTTCCACAAAGCAACCCACTCCGCCCGCCCATAAACCAACCCCCCAAACAACAACGCCGGAGACCTTACCGGCAGATCGCCAAAAAACTCCACATCCGCCTTCAACGGCCATTTCGACTTATCCGCAATAAACGGCGCCATATACCCGATCACCTTCTCCATCCCCCGCCCATCAGTCGTCCTGAAAGCCCACAAGTCGTCCCCGGGCTTCGACAAAATCTGGCACACCGTAGCCAGCACATCCATATCGAACAGCGCATAGCTATAAGGCTTCGTCCGTTCCAGCTCCAGCGGCAGACTCCCATCCGCGGCCACCTGCACCGGCACCAGCACCGTCCGAAACCGCTCCCGGCACCATTCCATCAACTTCTCATCCCCAACGTATCGCGCAAACTCCGCCACCTGCATCACCCAGCAGCTCGCATGATTGTTCTTCGTATCCCGCTCTTCCATCCCATTCTTCGAAGTCGTCATCCACGCCACATAGGCTGCGAACCAATCGTGCACCACCACGTCGGTCACCTTTCCCATCGCCCCCTCGAGCACCGCCGCCGCCCTCGCCACCTCCACCAGATGGATCGTGTCGATAATCCCAATCCCGCGCCCCTTATTCACCCCCGAAATCGCCTGCGCAAACTCCAGGTTCGGATTCATCCGCGTCTTCTCATCCCCGAACCATGCCCACAAGTGCTCCTGGGCCTTGTCCGCATACTTCTTCCTCTTCCACGGCTCGCGCGTAATCTTCCACGCCGCCGCCAGCGCCGGTACCTGCACACTCAACCGCACCATCGCCTCCCGGTGCGCCGTAAAGTTCTCCGGATTCGTCATCCCATCGCGCCGCACATAGGGCCCACCCGGCTTCTTCGGATCGGGCCACCAGTAATCACCCTCCGAATAAAAATCATGCACCCCACCCGCACTCCGCTCCGCCCGCGCCGCGGTCACCGTCACCGGCTTCTCCTTCAAATAACCCTCCGCCGCCTTCAAAATCCTCATCCGATCCACCCCCGCCACATCCACCGACACCGCCCCCCACGCGGCCTTCCGCGCTCCCGCCGCCATCCCCGCACCCACCACAAACTCTCGCCGATTCATCACCATCTCAACCTCCCAAACCACCACGCCCGCCAGCATACCGAATCCCGCCCAGATTTGCTTGCATCTCCGAACAAAACCCCAGCCTCGATCCAACGCCACGTCTCACTTCGCGAAACGTGGCGCTCAAACCTGGCGCACGCTGCGTCAAAGCTGTTGCCTTCGCCATAGCCCGTTTCCCCGCACTGGCTCCCGGCCGCGGACCCCCGCCACCCCCGTCAACGAAACTATCCGATTACATCCGCCCAACCCCGAGAGGAACCCCCGTAAATATCCCATTCCCTTCGGCGAACCGTTAGCATCCAACAAATACACATGGAAGCCCGGTCCCAAAGTACGTCGCGCGCCGCACAGTCGGGCAACCTTCAGGCGCCCCTCAAACTGTTGGTCGATACCGGCCTCCAGCTCGCCCGCGAGCGCAACCTCGATGTCATCCTCCAGTCCGCGCTCGACGCCGGCCGCCAGCTCACCCACGCCAGCTGGGGAGCTTTCTTCTACACCACGCTCGCCGCCGGCGGCGCCCCGTGCCCCATCTTCAAGCTCACTGGCAGCGAGACCGACCCCGCCACCTTCCCCCTCGCCCACGTCGACCAGTCCCTCATCGAAACCCTCTTCGGCGGCGGCATCGTCCGTTGTGCCGATATCGCCAGCGACGCCCACTTCGGCCCCGGCAGCCCCTTCGCTCCGCTCACATCCGGCCCCCGCCCAACCCGCAGTTACTACGCCATCCCCGTCCTCACCGCCCACGGAGAGCTCCTCGGCGGCCTGCTCTACGGTGAACCCACACCGCACCGCTTCACTCAAGCCTCCGAACCCCTCGTCGAAACCCTCGCCGCCCACGCCGCCGTCGCCATCGACAACACCCGCCTCCACGAGCAGCTCAGCCGCCAGGCCACCAGCGCCGGCGACTCCCGCCACCTGCAGGCCACCACCGCCGCCCAGCTCGCCCAGGTCTTCGAAGCCACCACCGACGCCGTCCACTTCCTCGACCGCAACTGGATCATCACCTACCTCAACCGCCGCGCCCTCGCAATCGTCTCCGGCGGCCGCGACATCGCCGGCCAGAATATATGGGAAGTCTTCCCCGAAGCCGTCGGAACCATCTTCCAGCACGCCTACACCCAGGCTATGAACGGCATCGGCCCCGTCGCCTTCACCGAGTTCTACCCACCCCTCGGCCTCTGGCTCTCCATCAAGGCCTACCCCACACCGGACGGCATCGCCGTCTTCTTCCAGGACGTCACCGAAGAACGCCGACTCGCCCGCGAGAAGGCCGAGTCCGACCGCCGCCTCCGCCAGGCCCTCGATGCCGCCCAGCTCGGCACCTGGACCTGGGACCGAGCCACCGACCTCCTCGACCTTGACGACCGAGCCGCCCAGCTCTTCCACTCCGAGCCCCACCGCCCCGTCGGCCGCTCTTTCATGCGCGAGCGCATCGTCGTCGAGGAAGACCGCGATATCACCACCGCCAACCTCCGCCACGCTGTCGAAACCGGTGGCCTCTATCAAGCCGAGTACCGCGTCCAAAACCCCGACGGCACCTTTACCTGGATCGCCGCCAGTGGCATCCCCACCTTCGCCCCGGACTCCACCGAAGTCGTCGGCATGACCGGCACCATCCAGGACATCACCCTCCGCAAAACCCAGGAGACCGCCCTTCGCCAGTCTGAAAAACTTGCCGCCACCGGCCGCCTCGCTGCCACCATCGCGCATGAAATCAACAACCCGCTCGAGGCCGTCACCAACCTCATCTATCTCGTCAAAACCGACCCCACCGTCCCTCCCACGGCCCAGCAGCTCCTGGAAACCGCCGACCAGGAGCTTGCCCGCGTAGCCCAGATCGCCCAGCAGACCCTCGGCTTCTACCGCGACACCACCCGCCCCGTCGACGTCGACCTCCGCGACCTCCTCACCAGCGTCGTCGGCCTCTTCCACCGCAAGCTCACCTACAAGCGCATCGACTACAAGCTCGATTTCCCTGAACGCCTCCACGTCTTCGGCCTCCAGGGCGAGCTCCGCCAGGTCTTCTCCAACCTCATCGTCAACGCCATCGACGCCTCCCTCCACGGCCGCATCACCATCCGCGGCCGCTACCGCACCATCAACGGCGTCCGTGGCGTCTCGGTCCTCATTTGCGACGAGGGCACAGGCATCCCCACCCCCATCCGCGAGCGCCTCTTCTCCCCCTTCTTCACCACCAAGCTCTCCGTAGGCACCGGACTCGGCCTCTGGGTCACGCGCGGCATCCTCGAAAAACAGGGCGGCAACATCCGCTTCCGCAGCCGCGTCGACCCCCCCACCGGCACCATATTCCGCGTCTTTCTCCGCGCCCTTCCAGAAAATTTCGATCTCAACACGACGGAACCAAAACTTCTCCAGTAAACTAAGCCAGAAGATTCCACCATCGGTCCGTTCGCTGCGTCTGAAGTGTATCTTCGCCTTGCGCGGATCTATGCAGTAAGTGTTTGTATCGAGTACACTTGCGCATACCTCAAGGCTAAGTATCAGGGACCCGTAATGACTCCATTTCTGTTTGGCAGCGACGCGCCTAAAATTCTCCCCCACCCATCGGCGGCCGCCGACGCCAACGCAGACGGCCAGCTGCCAGCCCCGCGCATCCTCGTCGTTGACGATGAAATGCTCATCGCCGACACCATCGTCCAGATCCTCAACCGTAACGGCTTCATTGCTGAAGCGGCCTACAGCGGCGAGCAGGCTATCGAGATGGCCCGGCTCCACTGCCCGGACCTCGTCCTCTCCGACGTCCTCATGCCCCAGATCGACGGCGTAGAAGCCGCCATCCAGATCTCCCAGCACTGCCCGGAAACCCGCATCGTCCTCTTCTCCGGCCAGGCCGCCACCATCGAGATCCTATCCCGCGCCAAAGACCGCGGCTACACCTTCGAGCTACTCCCCAAACCCATCCACCCCACCCAGCTCATCCAACACCTCCGCAGCTAACGCAGCACCGACTTTCAAAGTTGCCATGCCGCAGCGAAGCGGAGGAATCTGCTTCTGCTGTTGCAACGTCTACTTCGCGAAACTTGGCGCTTAAACTTCGCGAACTCCGCGTCAAAGCGGTTGCTTGCCTTTTTTCGCCGTCATCCTGCAAGGGGCCCCAAACCCCGAGCCACCTCAGACCGCCTGTGGTCTCACTCCAAAAGCCTTCGCCCCCTCTGCGTGCTTTTCCCCTTCGCGCTCTTTGCGTGAAACGCCGTTGCCTCTTTCGTTCGCACTTGCAACATTCACCCTCCGCACCGTACCCTGTACCCCCATGGACCGCCGCCGCTTCATCGCCGCCACCGCCGCCACCGCCCTCAGCCTGAAGTCTCTGGCACAGCAGCCCACCACCGCCACCCTCACGCTAAGCAAAGCAGCCGGCCCCACCATCCCCGCCAACTTCGTCGGCCTAAGCTACGAAACCCAGCAACTCACTGACCCCACCTTCTTCTCCCCGCAAAACACCGGCCTCATCGCCCTCTTCCGAGCCCTCGCCCCCACCGGCGTCCTCCGTCTCGGCGGCAACACCTCCGACGTAGGCTGGTGGCAACCCACGCCCTCCTCCCCGCAACCCCCCCTCCCCGATAAAGTAGTCATCATCCCCCTCCGTCCCGAAGAAGTCCCCTTCCAGAAGCTCGCCTACTCCATCACCCCCGCCGCCATCCGCAACCTGCGCGCTTTTCTCGACGCCACTGCCTGGACCTGCCTCTACGGCATCAACCTCGCCACCAGCACCCCCGCCCGAGCCGCCGAAGAAGCCGCCTTCGTAACCCAAACCCTCGGCACCAAGCTCGAATACTTCCAGCTAGGCAACGAGCCCGACCTCTTCCCCTCACGCTTCCGCGTCAAGGCCACCTGGACAGTCGACGCTTACCTCGACGAGTGGCTGGCCACCGCCAACGCCATCCGCGCTGCCGTCCCCAACGCCCGCTTCGGCCTCCCCGACACCTCCGGCAATCCGCAATGGTCCAGCCGCATAGCCGACCGCCTCGCCGCCATGCCCACTCCCACACCGCTGTCATCTCGACCGGAGCGCAGCGAAGTGGAGAGACCTGCAGCGCGTTCGCAGCAGCAGGATTTGAGCCCTTCAGTACCAGCCGCAGACCCCACCCGCCCCCACATCGCCGCCATCTCCCACCACTACTACTTCGGCGGCCCACCCTCCAACCCCGAAATCAACATCGACCGCCTCCTCCAACCCAACCCCAAGGTCCAACAGACCGCCATCACCACCCGCGAAGCCGCGGCGAAGCTCAACGTCCCCTACCGCATGACCGAGGGCAACACCTGCTACCGAGGCGGCAAGCCCGGCGTCTCCGACGTCTTCGCCTCCGCCCTCTGGGCCGCCGACTACCTCCTCACCCTCGCCCAGCTAGGCTATGCTGGCGTCAACCTCCACGGCGGCAGCGGCAAAGCCGTAGCCGACTCACTGGGCGGCACCCTCCCCGGCGAACTCCTCATGCCGGATCCCAATGCCCCCCACCCTCGCCCCTTCTACACCCCCATCGCCGAAATCAACGGCCACTACGCAGCCCAGCCCATCTACTTCGGCATGCAATTCGCGCAGAAATTCGTCGGCGCCACCATGATCCCGATCAAATTCAATCCCGGCAAAGTCAACGCCACGGCCTACGCCGCCAGGCGTGCCGACGGCAAAAGGATCATCGCCATCATCAATAAAGACACGACACAAAAACTTCATGTGGATTTGGCAGGCATAGTCGGCTCCTGCAATCGCGTACTAAAAGCAGAGTCGCTCACCTCAGCTACGGTCATGTGGGATAACCGTTTCGAAACGATCAGTGGATATCTCACTCATATGAAGACGGAAGGTTGGAAGCCCGACTTATACACTTGCGGGAGCACACAAGACGCCTATCATTCCGTCGAACTTCCGCCCGCTACGGCCGTAGTCTTGGACAACCTGGACTCAGATCAAATCTTTCCGGGTTTGGGTGGGACATAACCACCGTTCTAACTCAACCGCCTCCTCAAATCTGCCTTTGCCGCTGCCTTTGTACTTGCCGTTGCTTTTGCGATCGTAATTGCTTTTGGACTTGCCGTTGCTCGAAGGTACCCCAAGGTTTCAGCCTTGGGTCTCATAGCCCCGCCCAAACCGGGCTTCAGCCCCTGGGGTATGCCTTCCTTCAAGCCCGCACAACCTGTCCCCGCCACCTCTCCCACCCCATCTGCAACACCACCACGGCCACCATCACCACCAATCCCTCCGTCTCAAACCGAAACCGCATATTCTCCCCCACCTCCGCCAGGTTAGTCACCACCAGCGCATAAACAATCGTGGCAGCCAGCCCCCAGATCACGGTCCTCCGATCGCCCCGCGCCAACACCACACCCAACCCGACCAGCAGATACCCCACCACCGCCATCCAGCACTCATTCCGCATCCGCGCCAGCCGCGAAGCCTTCCGCTCCACCACTCCCAGCGGTGTGCAGCAAACCCGCGTCACCACCGCATCCAGCGGGCCAATCAACCCATACTGCCGCTTCACATACTCCGGCTGAAACCCCAGCCGCATGTAATCCGACGTCGGCTGAAAGAAAATCCCCACCGCCCTCACCACCGCCAACCCGTACTCCCCCGGCTCATGACGCAGCAGGAACCCCACATCCCGCGCCTGCGCCTCATGCATCTTCAGCATCGCCAGCGAGTTCCAGTTGGGCCGCCCGCCCGTCGCCTTCCGCAACGCATCCAGCTCCGGAGACCCCGCCACCGCCACCGCCCAATCCTTCCTCAGCCAAGCCTCCATCGCCTCATCGGTATCGTTGGTATGCGTCAGCGTCACCAGCGTCCCATCCCGCATCCACTCCGCCACATCAGGCCGCGGATAATTCCCGTCCCAATGCTTCGCCATCCCAAACGACCCCCACGTCGATGAAGTAAAGTGCCCAAACAACAGCAGATTCTTCGCCGGCACCAGCAGAGTCACGCCCAGCGCCACCGCCCCGGCCACCGCGATCGCTCGCCTGCTCTCCTTCAACACCCACGCCAGCACAGCAAACAATATCAGCACCCACACCCACTGGTACGAAGACCGCAGCATCGGCAGACAAACCGCCAAACCCACCACCCACCCTAACGCTCGCCGCGTCCGCTCCTGCACATAAACCACCATCGCCAGCGCGAGCAGGCAGTTCAGCCCATACACCGCCTCGGTATACAGCCCGTCAAACTCGAAAAGCATCGCCGAAGGATTCAGCATCAACCCCAGCGCCGCCACCAGCGCCACCACCGGCTTGACCCTCAACCTCACCAGCGCCAGGTACACCGCCACCGAAGCCCCCAGCCCCAGAGCCCACTGTATCGCCAGCATGACCCACCCATAATGCCCGCCCGCCAGCTTCTCCGCGACACCCACCATCCCATTGAACAGCGGCGGCTGCGCATGAAGGTGCCACAGGCTCCGCAGCAGATGATGCTGCAGCAGCTCCAAATCCATAAACTGCCAGTACTCCACAGCCGACTGCGCGGTATACCGAAACCCCGCCCCCACGGCCAACGCACGGGTCACCGCAAACACCACCACCAGCGTAACCAGGTGCCGCTTCACAGCACGTCCATCGGCCCCAGGTCTGTGCATGACCCCAAGCTTAGCCCTCATTGGTGTGGCCACCAACCCCATCCCGCCACCTCCTCCCCCGCAAGTAGAATCGCCCGTCCACCACACCGCCAGTTACACTCGTATCTATGTGCGGAATAGTCGGATACATCGGTTCCAAGTCAGTCGTCCCCGTCATCATGGAAGGCCTTGCCCGCCTCGAGTACCGCGGCTACGATAGCGCCGGCATCGCCGTCGCCGGCGGCCCCACCCCCGGCTTCCAGCTCCGCCGCGCCCCCGGCAAGCTCCGCAACCTAGCCGACATCCTCGCCACCGACCCCGTCTCCGGCACCTACGGCATCGGACACACCCGCTGGGCCACCCACGGCCGCCCCACCGAAGAAAACGCCCACCCCCACCGCGACGGCACCGGCACCCTCGTCGTCGTGCACAACGGCATCGTCGAAAACTATCTCTCCCTCAAGAACGCCCTCATCGCCAAGGGCCACAAGTTCATGTCGGAAACCGACACCGAGATCATCGCCCACGTCATTCAGGACGAGTTCGAACTAGCCGCACAAAAGTCCGCTACACAGAAGCCGGGTGCCCCATCCTCGCCGGCGGCCTCATCGCCGGCTAGGGTGGGATCCACCGCCCTCGACGGCTCCGACGAATCCCAGACCATCCTCACCGCCCCAGCCTCCATCTCCCTCGAAGAAGCCGTCCGCCGCGCCGTCAAGCGTTTCACCGGAGCCTTCGCCATCGGCGTCCTCTCCGCGCACGAGCCCGACAAGATGGTCGCCGCCCGCCTCGGCCCGCCCATCGTCCTCGGCATCGGAGAAGGCGAGTTCTTCCTCGCCTCCGACGTCCCCGGCATCCTCCACCACACCCGCGACATCTACTTCCTTGAAGACAACGAAGTCGCCACCCTCACCACCTCCGGCATCGTCCTCACAGACTTCGACGGCAACCCCCTCACCTTCAAATCCCAACGCATCACCTGGGACCCCATCCAGGCCGAAAAGGCCGGCTACAAGCACTTCATGCTCAAGGAAATCAACGAGCAGCCCCGCGCCGTCCGCGACACCACCCTCGGCCGCGTCTCACTCGACACCGGCAAAGTCTTCCTCCCCGACATGACCATCACCCCCGCCGAGTTCAAGGCCGCCACCGGCATCACCATCGCCGCCTGCGGCACCAGCTGGCACGCCGGGCTAGCCGGAAAGTTCATGATCGAGCGCCTCGCCCGCCTCCCCGTAGACGTCGACTACGCCTCCGAGTACCGCTACCGCGACCCCATCCCGTCCCCCACCGACATCGGCCTCCTCATCACCCAGTCCGGCGAAACCGCTGACACCATCGCCGCCCAGTCCGAGCTCATCGCCAAAGGCTCCAAGACCCTCGCCATCTGCAACGTCGTCGGCGCCGCCGTCACCCGCAAGGCCGCCGGAACCATCACCACCAACGCCGGCCCAGAGATCGGCGTAGCCTCCACCAAGGCCTTCACCGCCCAGCTCACCGCGCTCTTCACCCTCGCCCTCTACATCGCCCAGCTCCGCGGCACCATCACCGACGCCGAGTCCCTCCACCTAGTCACCGAGCTCTCCCTCATCCCCCACAAGCTCGAAGACATCCTCCGTTCGGTCGACGACCAGTGCAGCCAGCTCGCCAAAATCTTCTCAACGTCGAACGACTTCCTCTTCCTCGGCCGCGGCATTCACTACCCCATCGCCCTCGAGGGCGCGCTCAAGCTCAAGGAGATCTCCTACATCCACGCCGAAGGCTACCCCGCCGGAGAAATGAAGCACGGCCCCAACGCCCTCATCGACGAAACCCTCCCCGTAGTCTGCATCGCCACCAAGGACCCCCACGACCCCTCATCGGTCCTCAAATACGAAAAGACCCTCTCCAACATCCAGGAAGTAACCGCCCGCTCCGGCCGCGTCATCGCCATCGCCATCGAGGGCGACGAAGACATCAAGGGCCTCGTAGAACACGTCATCTACATCCCCGCCGCCCACGAGCTCCTCCTACCCATCCTCGAAGTAGTCCCCCTTCAACTCCTCGCCTACCACATAGCCGTCCGCCGAGGCTGCGACGTAGACCAGCCGAGGAATCTGGCGAAGAGTGTGACTGTGGAGTAAGTTACCTGACGTACTTCATACCGAGCGCATTTTTGAAAAGCCGGCCAGCCCTCCACCATCCGCTCCAGCCGGGCCTGTCTTCGAAAATCCCTACGCGCTTCATCTCGTCTAACGCTGATTTCACCGCGTCCCGATCCACATCGAACTCGATGCTTAATCGCGCATGAACATCATTAAGGCAATTGACTACATTGAAAGGCGTTGGTAAGCCCCTAAATGTTGGGAGGAGAACTTCAACCCGACGGGCATTCTCTTTCGCGTCATCAGACAGGCGGACCAGATTTCTGAGCTCAGCGGCAACTTGTTGTAGATATTGCTCTGAAGCGTAATCGTGCGCCTTAACAATCAGTTGCTGGCCTACGTGACCATCCTCGATTTGAGGCAACCGTACCGCTGACGGCCCGATGAGACTTGGACGGTCGATTCCGCGGAGGAAGGCATCGTATATACGAGGGTAAAAGGAAGCAGTGTCGCCCTCGCCTTCGGAAAAGTAAGTTTTCAAAAATGTTAATGTGAGCAAATTATTCCTGCGGAAATTTGTGGGGAAAACCTTAAGCAAAATTTCCCCGCATTCATCGGTTGTGACCTCACCCTCTGCAAGAAGGGCTGCCCTCTTCTCAATGTCACTGATTGCGGCGGTGAAGTTTTCTCGGAACCAAGGGAGGGCAGCGATGCGGGTCAGGGCAAAGTTGAGAATCGATTGAGTGTCCCACGAAAGGGTCAAACTTCTTCCATCGACTTGCTGCTCCACATTCTCGGACCCGAACTGCACCAGATCGGTACGAAGGAACAATCTGATCGTAATTTTGCTAGCGATTTGTGCATTAGCTTGGATCAGCGCGAGAAAGCGAAACAAACCCCGCACGAAGACAGGCATCTGGACGGATGTGAAGGCCGTTTCGACGCCATCAATTAAAAAAACACGCGGCTCTTCAAGCTCGAATATTCGACGCGCGATCTCACTGCTGCGAACCGATGATGGGCCGGATACGCTCAGCTTTGTAAGCCATTCATTCAGGCATTCGCTTATGTCTGTACCAACTGGCCGAAGGGCACAGTCGAGAGCGATCCACCACAGTTGCTCTGGAGCGTCGTTATTAAACAAGTAGGCGGCAATGTCCAAAAATGTTGGATCAGCCGAACTAATTGATCCACCGATCCCGTCGTCTTCGGCCGAAAGGAGCGTGGAACCGTGACCCTCTTCGACAAGGGCTCGCACAAGCCGTGTTTTCCCTGTTCCTTTACGCCCGAAGATATATCGAAAGCTGCTGTTCGGCGCCCGAAGTTTACGGAGGGCATCGGTTTCAATCAATAGACCGTCGTCTGTGCTCCCACTGTTGGTGAGGGTTCGAGGATAGCTCATTACTGGCGCTTTACTTCCTCTATTGGGCGTTGACAGCCCGACGAGGTTTCTAATTTGACTAAGAGCTTCCTTATTAGCCGCTTGAATATCCTGAACGTGGGGTGCAGGTCTCGTTAGGAAGCTGCGGTCGTGGAACCAGAAAATCCAATAGGGCTTGAGGGCGTCTGGAGTAAGTTCGACCGACTCATCCGCTTCACCGCCTTCAGAGCCAGCGTTGATGCTGCTCGCAAGGATATCCAAAAGGGATTCAATCCGCCCCCCCGATCGAGAGCGCATTTTCTCAGCAGTATCTTCAGGATCAAGAGAGAAGCTCACGAAAAGTCCCGGTGAGTCCGGATTTCGGTTCAAAAGGACCCTGACATATTCATCAGCTTCATCGGATTGTTCATCAAGCCTCATGCATATGACTGTGGGCCCTGGAAAAGCGCTAACGAGTGGCAGCACGCTAGACGAAATACCGGATCGATGGTCAATCAGTATTAGATCGTAAGAATTGGAAGTTTCGACGATCTTCTGGAAAGTACGCTGAAGACGCGCTGGATCGAGTGCTGTATTGAGTGCAAAAATTGCCAGATCGAGGTCGTATTCTGGCCCGGAGGGTTTGCAAGCGAGCAAATCTACGCTTCCGTTATTACTTCGCGAAACATAAACCTGTTGTGGCGCCGGATCCAAATCATATTGCGCACAGCCGAGAAGGCTTGATTCCAACGTGTCAAGTCGAATTCCAAACTGTGAAGGCAACGATGGAGCTTCGATATCGGCGTCTACGGTTAGCACCCGGAAACCCTCATCGGCTGAGGCTCGTGCGAACATCGAAAGAATAGTTGAGCGGCCTTGCCCCCCCCTAAATCCGTAAAAGTGAACGATCTTAGTTGTCTTTGGACGAGATTCAGTTGGATGCTCACGCGTCGCTAAAAATTCGATCCAGTGATGGGCAGGCAAAGCTTCCTCGATGAAGCCTAAGTCCGTTGCCCGCTCATGCGCGGTCACTAGAGTAAGCACAACATTAGATGATGATAAGAGGAAGGAAATGTCTTCCTCCCGCATTCCTATCTTTTTGAAAAAAAGGTCATCTCGCTGATCCTGATCTAGGCCTGAGAAAATTTCATCCTCAACTATTGCGTAAAGGGACGGATGAACGTACCGAACGGAGAACTCCTTCCATTCATCAGTGCACTTATCAAAGAATGACTTTAACGGGATCATAGGGAAACTCCGGCACCTGTTGTGAGCAGGTGCATAATTCGCTTCATCAAGCTGCTAAGTGCCGTGAGGTCAGCATCGGAGGAGCACTGCGAGGGCCAGTCCGATGAATGCCTGAGATACCTGATATGTGGATAGCTGGTGGCTGGAACGTTTCTGGCCGTTCCAAGTTTACTTTGGCTGAAAAGAGCGGTGAGTGCTGATGCTAGCTGCACCTGAAGAGAATTCAACGCCACCCCAGCTCTTGGGTTTCTTAGGGCCACTCTTTGAATCAGTTGAGGAAGGTTGTGCCCACCATTGTGAGGTGTCTGGCAGAATCTCAGGCTTTCCTTGATTCCTAGCTCTGTAAGCACCAGTTCGCAATAGACGAGGGCCAGAGGCTCGATGTTGGAGGCGTTCCTCACCGAACGGAAGGCACGTCGATTGTATGCGTAGTCCATCTGCTCGTCAGTGTACGCGAGCGGAGGACGACTACGAGTAATGTATTCGCGAACGTGCACCCCGAGCGGCATATGGATAGGCTGGGAGCCGGCTTAGAGGCCCCGTTCTGAATGGGGATAACCGTCACCACGCACCCGTGCTAACCTGTCCCCACTTCCAAGGAGACACCCGCATGGGCACCCTGAGCCTCACCTCCGAAGTCCACGTCTTCCCCTGTCCCAACTGCCGCGAGACCATCAACACCTCCATGCAGCAGTGCCCCTTCTGCCACACCCCCATCTCCACCGCCGACGCTGCCACCGCCGCCGCCGAAACCTCCCGCATCAGCCAGGCCTGCAGCGACGCCAGCTACCTCAAAATCATGCTCGGCGTCCTCATCCCCTTCGGTCTCGCGAGCTTCGTCCCCTTCCTCAGCTTCATCGGTCTCCTCGGCTTCGTCTTCATCAAGTACGCCATAGCGGTCATGACCATCCGCTGGTGGATCAAGTACGCCAACCTCAAAACCTCCGACCCCGACTTCAGCAAAGCCCGCGGCACCGCCATCCTCGTCTCCGCCATCTCCGCCCTCGTCCTCATCATCTTCCGCGTCCACCTCTACGGCCTCCACATCTGACGCGAAGTCCCACCGAATCCAGCAGCCTTTCCCTCCCCGGAGACCCCAAATCTCCCGGAAGGGCCCAACTTCAGTTGGGCCATAAACCACCGCGTCGCAGACGCTACCTCGCTGCCGCAGGCCGGAGTGAAGGCGAAGCCGCAACGACAAAATTGCCTTCCCACCCCGCCCCAAACGTCCCGCGCCCAAATCCCCACCCCGCACAACCATCCCCCCGCGCTCCCACTCTGACTCCCTAGCCGCACACGTTGACGGTCAAGGAGACCCACCATGGAATCGCACCTCCACCACGTCGATATCAATCGCTACGTCCAGTCCACCGAGGGCACCCATTCGCTCCTGATCTGGCTCATCATCGGCCTCGTCGCCGGCTACCTCACCGGCAGGATCATGCGCGGTGTCGGCTTCGGCCCACTCGTCGATATCATCGTCGGCGTCATCGGCGCCATCGTCGGCGGCCTCATCATGGTCACCCTCGGATACGCCGGAACCGGCGGCTTCCTCTACACCGTCTTCGTCGCCGTCATCGGAGCAGTAGTCCTCACCCTCCTCCTCCGCCTCGTCACCGCCGGCCGCGTCCGCAACTTCTAGCGCGTTCCAAACGTGTCAAGCCCCCAAACCACCTAAACCCAACAAACCAAACCAGATCCACTTGGCGTAGTAACTCCGCCAACCCGCTACAATAGAAATAGACCAACTTTTGAGCAAAGCCGCCGGCACCCGCCGCGCGGCTTTTCTCTTGCCCGAAACCCGTAACCCACACAAAGCAGAGATCTTCGACGCATCATCCCTGCAATCCCATACTTACCCCGGCATCATCGCCGCAAACCACACAAAACACACCCCGAACCCCCAAAATGGGGGCGGGGGGAGGATACCTCATGCCCGCCAGCTGCCACCACACCCATCCCGACAACCGCCCCTGCGGCTCCCCCACCGTCACCGGCTCACCCTACTGCTTCCACCACGCCCGCCCTCGCAAACCCACCCCCGCCCGCCCCCGCCGCGCCTTCGCCCTCCCACCCCTCACCGACCGCAAATCCATCCAGGCCGCCAGCCGCCATATCCTAGACGCCGTGGCCCGCAACAAGCTCGACGCGCACCGCGCCACCACCATGCTCTACGCTCTCCAGATCGCCGCCAACGTCACACCGCGCACCGCAGACGATACAATTCCCCCATCGTCCCCCACGGAGCCAACATGTCCGACAAGCCCGCCACGCTGACCGTCACCACCGAAGTCCACAACAACGCCGTCATCGTCCATTGCCACGGCAAGCTCGTCTACGGCGTAGGGGACCTCCTCTACAAGCCCGTCACCGAGCTCATGGACCACCACAAACGCATCATCCTCGATTTCGAACACCTCTCCCACATGGACAGCATGGGCCTCGGCGTCCTGGTCCGCCTCTACGTCGCCTCCAAGGGGAAACACGCCACCATCGAGCTCCGCAATCTCGGCAAAAAGATCAACGAGCTCCTCATCATGGCCAATCTCATGCCCGTCTTCACCTCCGTAGGCGAGCACCGCAACTGGATGTAAGGAGACACCGCATGCGTCCCAGGCTCCTCGTCCTCTGCGCCCTCGCCGCGACCACCCTCTCCGCCGCAGCGCCCCCCGCCCGCTCCCAGCAGGGCGACGCCTTCATGTACTGCGAGCTCCGCGACGCCGTCCACAGCGTCGCCTACTTCAGCACCGTCTTCCGGGCCCTCCCCGAGCCCTCAGTACCCTACGCCGACCGCTTCCACGACTTCGTCTTCCGCGCCTACAACAAGGTCTACGGCACCGCCAAATGCGTCTCCTTCGAAAACAGCTACAAAGCCGAAGATGCCAAGGACCGTACCCGGTTCCGCTATCGCGGCCTCTTCAATAAGTTCATCGAAACCGGCTGGCGCGGCTAGGGCAGACACTAAAAAGCCGCGCCCGATGACAGGACGCGGCTTCCAGGCGAGAACCACCTGCCTAGCTTTGAGCGATCGCCTTCTTCTTGCGGCGAACAGCTGTTGCCACCGAGAGCACACCCGTGCCCACCAGCGCCAGCGTTCCAGGCTCCGGAACCGGAGGCGTTGTCGGAGGGGAAGGGATGGTGCCATCGAACTCGATGTTGTGAATTTCGCCGGTCGCGCCAATCGCAGCACCAATAACGTTGCCATCGAAGTCGCCGCCGGTGATGAGCGCAAACGGCGCCAGTACGGAAGAATCCACTTCAGCGTTGCCCACGAAGTTCGTCGCATTCGGAGCGTTGATCAGGATCTTGCTGGTGTGCTCGTCGTTGAAGTACTGGTTGCCGTTCAGCAACAGCGACTGGCCAACCGTGACCGTCCCGCTATCCAGCACATTGATCAGGATCGTCTGGCTCGGGTCGGTCGTCACGATATCGATCTGGTTGCTCGCCAGAATCGCTGCCGAGATAGTGAACACGTTCAAGCCAGGCTGCGTCGCCTTGATCACGTACCAGGAAGGATTGCCACCATTGCCATTCCCCGTGCCGATGATCGTGCCATTAGCGCCGAGCGTTCCGAGGTAGATGGTTTCAGCATCCAGTTGGGTCCGCAGAGTATTGAAGTCGATCGGTACGGGGCCCGAACCGACCAGGTGTCCACCGCCGTTGAAGTTGAAGGCGCCGGAGCCGCTTGTCTTGTAGGCGCTGCCGTTTGCGCCGTTGATATTTGAGATTCCGCTCGTGTACCCCCCACCCGCAACAAAGTCATACGTCACGCCGCCAACGGTCGCGTCAGCACCCCAGGGGTCCGACTGCAGGCCGGCTGCCAGGGTGAAGGTCCCACTGATGGTGCTGGCCGCTGCAATGCGGCCCTGGACGTCGGCGCTGTCGTTGATCGTGCCCGCCATAGTGGTCGAGCCGACTGCGAAGAGGTTATACGCACTTGCCGCGCCAAACGGGTCCGCTTTGCATACGATCGGTGAGGCCGAGATCACCGCTGTCAGTACGACCATTGCCCGAAACTTCGTCATCTTGGAATCTCCTGCGATACGGGTGAGAAAAAGGCGATCGGCTTGAACCGGACCTGCCCACGAGCTTCACTCACCCATTCGTTGTAGGACTAAAGCTAGTCGTGGTACCCCCCTCGCCGCTTCCCCCATGAGGTCTAAGTTCGCGAGTCTTTGGTAATCGAAAGAGTAATTTTCGTGGTGACCATCGCTCCGATCAGTGGTCCATAACACGATAGGAAAAACGCAATTCGCCGCTGTTTACGCAGGAAAGTGGGAGTTCACACTAGCCTCAGCCGGCGTGGTGACCAGGAGTGTCAAAGCAGGTAACCCTGCCATTAGGTGGGTCTGGCTTAACGAATGGAAGCGTGCAATTCCGCTTTTTGAGAGAGGGGGCGCAGGCCGCCTCACACTTTGCCAAAATCGCGTAATAACCCTTTTGGGTAAGCTCTATGGCTCAGATAATGCGGCACTTAGAGATTGAAAAGCTCCCGCAACCGTTTGGTTTGCGACCGGCTGACAGGGATTTCCGTCTGCTTGCGGTCGTCCATCCGTAGCTGGTAGCTGGACTTGAACCACGGCACAACTTCGCGTATGTGCTGAATATTCACCACATACGACCGGTGAGCCCGCCAGAACGCTTCCGGGTCAAGCTGGTCCATCAACTCTTCCAGCGTCCGGCAATTCGAGTCGCCTTCCACCGCCTTCGTCACCACCGAGATTGTTCCGCCTTCGATCGATGCGAAACAAACATCTTTCTGGTCCACCAACAGCAGTCGGTTCTGCGCCCGCACGACCACTTTGCCGGAGCGCGCAGGCGAAGTGATGGGAAGCGCGCCGCGCTCTTCCACCATTTTGAGCAGCGCATCAAGCTTCGCCTCGGCGGACGTATCGAGTCCGTTGGAGTTGCCGATCACAGCACCAGCAGCAGGCTCAGTCTGGGCAGCCCTCCGCAGTCGCACCTTCTCCAGGGTCTTCACTAGTCGAGCCTTGTCGAAGGGCTTCAGTAGATAATCGACGGCGTTCACTTCGAACGCCCGCACCGCGTACTGGTCATAGGCCGTCGCGAACACCACCTGCGGCAGCCGAGCCTTCTTGTCGTGGCCGAGGACCTTCTTCAGGACCGCAAACCCATCCAGTCCCGGCATCTGCACGTCGAGGAAGATCACATCAGGTTTGTGGGTGCGGATCAGCTCGACGGCTTCAATGCCGTTGGTGCCCTGCGCGAGCACCAGGACATCGCCGGCCGCATCCAGCAGGTATTGGAGTTCCTGCCGCGCCAGCGGCTCATCGTCGATGATCAAGGCAGTGAGGGGCAAAGGCATACGCTCTTAGCCACTATAAGCCGTGGTCTTGCTGTTTTCACGTCGGACGCGAAGTGGGATTAGTCGCTGTAGGAGCGGAGTCGTGCTGGAGCGCCGTCTTCAGCCAGATCATGGCCGCACTGGACGCAGAAGACGTCGGTAATCTTCACACCGCGATGGCACGTTCCGCAAACCGGCGCCATCTGGAACTGGCACTGTGGGCAGAAGTGCATGGAGGCCGCCAGTGACGTGGAGCAATTCGGGCAGCGGGCCAGGACGGGCTGCCTGAGCAGGAAGTAGACGACCGCGCCCAGGCCACCGGGGAGGACGACGCACATCAGCATCCACAGCCCGGCAGACATGCCGCGGCGTTTGACATCGCGGCTCACGTAGCCGAGTAGCAGGGCATAGCTCGCTACCAGAGAACCCCATGCATAGCCCATCATCAAGCGCATGGGCAGCAGCTCATGCTTGTGGTGCGGCATGACATCGTGGAAGAGGTACTGCATGCCGAGGAAGAGCACGACGGCGAGGGCCATCGACCAGCGCGGAATCATCCGCAGCTCTTCATCTCCACCTGACGTCGCATCCGGTTGCGGTGCAGCGAACCAACGGCTCAACGTGACACCTCCTGGCTACCCGCGCGCGTCCGGCGAAACCAGATGATGCCCAGCATCAGCGCCGTCACGGGGAGAAACCACATCAGCATGATGGGGAGCTGATCGCTGGCATCGAGGACGCCATCGGAGGTGAGTTCCAGGTCATAACCGCCCAGCACGGCCCAAACGGCGTAGCAGATGGCGGGTAGCAGTACCGAGAAGATGCCCAGCGGAACCCAGAGCGCACGCTTCCGAGCCTGCTGTGCCCGCATGTCGAGCGCTTGCTCGCGAATGATGCGATGCGTCCGATTGACTACCGACGCGCGGGCGTTCATGTTGTTCTGCGGAACCGTGCTCATCGCCGCACCTCTGCCTGGGGCCGTTCCCGCAGGGTCAACAACTCTGGTTTGAGTGCCGCCAGACCGCGATATAAGCGCGACTTGACGGTCGACAGCGGAGCCCGCGTAACGGTCGCAATTTCCTCCAGCGACATCTCTTCGTGGAAGCGCAGGGTCAGCACTTCGCGATAGCTTGGGTCGAGCTTCAGAATTACGGCTGCCACTTCGGCAGCATTTTCGCGTCCCTGGAACTGTTCCAGCGGAGAAGGCCCATCCTCGACGATCTCAAAGGGTCGTTCATCGTCGCCACCTTCGCGCATCTCGTCCAGGCTGGCCATCACGCGTTTGCGCGAAAGGTCAATCATCAGGTTGCGCGCGATGGTGAATATCCAGGTGTCAAAGCGGGCTTCACCGTTGTACTGCGCGCCGCGCCGCAGTACCCGAATCCACGTTTCCTGGAAGAGGTCTTCGGCGACTTCGCGCTTGCCGGTAAGGAACATCAGGTAGCGCATCAGGCGATGCTGATAGGTCTCGATCAGCTGGTCCAGCAGTTCCGGGTCCTGTCGCTTGAGGCCGCGCGCAATCGCTGCGTTTTCACGCTGGATTTGTTTTGCGGCAGCGACGCTGAGTGCAACCGGAGAGCTCATATGCGTAAGGACGCGATCATATCGGGAAAAGTCTCGATGGCCCGAGGAAATATCTATGCAACAAGCCCCATAATTGTAAGCCGCAACGGGGTAAACCGAAAAACATTTCCGCCAGGGCCAGGTAAATCCGTGGCGATACACTAGAAGCCATGGAAGTTTTATACGGCCTCCACCCCGTGGAAGAGGCCATCCGCGCCGGCGTTCGCCAGATCGACCACATTTCCGTTGCCCGTGAGCGCGAGGCCCGCCGCGACCCCCGTTTCGAAGCTGTGCTGGAGCTCTGCCGCCAGGCAGGCATCCGCGTCTCCGCCGAGCCCCGGGACCAGCTCACCCGCCACGTCAAAACCGACACCCACCAGGGCATCGTGGCCTTCCTGCGCGAGCGTAAGTTCCTCGCCCTTGAGGACTTGCTGGACGCTCCTCCGCGTTCCGGAGATGCTCCCTTTTTCCTCGCCCTCGATGGCGTCGAAGACCCTCACAACCTCGGCGCACTGCTGCGCTCGGCCGAGGGTGCGGGCATCGACGGCGTCGTGGTCCCCGAGCGCCGCTCCGCCCCGCTTACCGGCGTCGTCGCCAAGACCTCTGCCGGCGCGTCCGAGCACGCCCGCATCGCCCGGGTCGCCAACATTACGCGCGCGCTGGAGACCATGAAGAAGCGCAACATCTGGATCGTCGGCCTGGACGAGCGCGGCACACCGGACTACATGGACTTTGATTTCAACCAGAGCTGCTGCCTGGTGCTCGGCAGCGAGGGTTCTGGTCTTCATGAGTTGGTGAAACGCACCTGCGATCATCTGCTGCGTATTCCGATGGCAGGCAGCGTTTCGTCACTCAATGTCTCGGTTGCCGGGGCGGTGGTGATGTACGAAGCCATGCGCCAGCGCCGCGGCGGTGCACCGGTCGCTGCACCCGCGCCCAAGCCGGCAAAGCCGCGTAAAGGGCTCGGCTCGTGAACCGGAAGCCCTGCATGGTGAGCCGCAACGTCCAACCTGTGATGCGCTGCGCAACCTCTCTCATCCTTCTCGCCCTGGCCGTTACGTCGCACGCGCAAAGCACGGAGCCTACGCCACCCAAAGGCGAAGTGCTCATCCAGAGCCATGGCGAGCCGCCTGAAGAGGTCACTGCACCCGCCGCGGTACAAACCACCGCTCCCATCAAATCCGGTGGCTCGATACCGCCGGTTGAAGGCGCCTCTGACATCACCGACGCCGAGCGCTCGGCACTCACCTTTACGGCTTACGATCTCGACGCGCGCCTGACGCCGGCGACGTCGCACCTGGCCATGCGGGCCCGGCTGACCGTGCGCAACGACGGCTCTGCCCCGCTGGCGCATATTGCGCTGCAAGTCTCCTCAGCGCTTCATTGGGAAACCGCAACCCTGTTGCCCAGCCTGACTCATCTCGCTTTCGAGCAGCATTTGCTGGACAGCGACGTCGATCATACCGGTAAGGTTTCGGAAGCTGTCGTCAGGCTTCCGGAGCCGCTTGCTCCGGGGGCCTCCATCACGCTGGATACGTTCTACTCCGGTGCCATCGTCCCCAGCTCGACACGCCTCGAACGCCTTGGCGCTCCCCACGACCAGGCCTCGACTGCCGACTGGGATGGCATGACCTCCGACAACGTGTCTCTGCGTGGCTTCGGTGACGTGCTCTGGTATCCCGCGTCCTCGCCACAGGCGTTTCTGGGCGATGGCGCGCAACTCTTTGACGCGATCGGCCAGGCCAAGCTCCGCGAAGCTGTCGCGACGACGCACTTGCGGCTGACGGTGGACTACGCCGGTGACCCTCCGCTGGCGGCTTACTTCTGCGGCCGCCGGGCACCGTTCACCGCCCTTAGCGACAATGCCGATGCCCCCATCGCGATGTCGCCTGGGGTTGCCACAGCCGAGTTCGCCGCCGCCCCGCTCGGATTTCGCGTGATGAGTCTCTTCCTTACCGCGCTGCCGGAAACCATGGCCGCGCCACTCCCGGGCTCCTCCAACTCGCAGCAGATGCTAGCCGTTTACGCCATGAATGAGACTGCCATACCGCTGGTCGCCGGCCATGCCAAAGAGGCCGCCTCGCTGCTCGCCGAGTGGCTCGGCCCGCAGCCGCTCTCGGCGCTTGCGGTGATCGATCACCCGGGCCAACCGTTTGAGGACGGACCCCTGCTGGTGGCTCCGCTCGCGGCTCTGGGGGCGGCCGACGCTGCTCCCGCTTTGACGCACTCGCTGACGCATGCCTGGGTTCAGACCGGGCAGCCGTGGATCGACGAGGGTCTTGCGCAGTTCTTCGTGCTGCTGGCGGCCGAGCGTCACGAGGGCAGGGAAGCCGCTACCGGCCAGCTTCAAACGCTACTCCAGCCGCTCGCGCTGGTGGAGCCAGCGTTCGAAGCCGGCAAGCCTGCTCCCGTCGGCCAGCCCTTGATCGCCTCTGCCGCCGAGGTTTACTACCGCCGCAAGGCTGCCGCCGTCTGGTGGATGCTGCGTGACGTGGCCGGAGAAGAACCGCTCAAGCTCACGCTGCAGGCCTTCCGCACCCAACCTGTTTTAGCTGAAACGCCCGACCAGCAGGCCCGCGCGTTCGAGGCGCTGCTGGAAAAGAACGCGGCGCTGGATCTGAGCTGGTTCTTCAATGACTGGGTCTTCAACGACCGCGGACTGCCTGACCTGGTCATCGTCGACGTCACGCCGCGCGAACTGCCCGCCGCCACCGGCAAGTCATCCGGCTGGCTGGTCTCGGTCACGGTGCGGAACGAAGGCGGCGCCGTCGCCGATGTCCCCCTCATCATCCGATCGGGGACTTACAGCACTACGCAGCGGATGCGCATCGCGGCGTTCAGTACCGTCTCCACGCGCATTGTCGTTGAAGCCGCACCCACGCAGATGCTTCTGAACGACGGCAGCATCCCCGAGCAACGCACCTCCACCCATACTCGCGAGATCGTCAACCGCACGAAGCAGTAGAGCTAATGGCGCCGTCTTCGCGGCTTGGGCGTTTCGGCCACTTTGCCGGCAACGCACGTCTGCGGCTGTCCCCACGTTCGCGTGCAGCTCACGTCCACTTTCATCGGGCCGGCCGGCGAGGCGTTGATGGGCGGGTCGAACCCGTCCGCCAGCGCGGGCATCGCCCAGCTCAGGAATGTGACTTGATGCGGCGTCCCCGTCCCGCTGATGCGAAATGTCAGCCTCTGCGTGTCAACCGTGCCGCTCAACAGCAGCGGGGTCTTCTCAGCGAACGTTAGATTGAACGGCGCCAGGGCCACTCCCGATCCCGCTCCGGCGACAGAAAACGCTTTCTCGACTGCCTCACCCTTGTCGTCCAATGAGCGCATCGCTATCGTTCCCTTCAACTCGCCCTGCCAGCTGCCGTCGCTGTCGCTGCGTGCCAAGCTCCCCACCGCCGTGCCCTTCGGGACCTCATCCGGCGGCGTCCGCTGCGACCAGAGCCGCGCCACGTCCATCGCCCACGCCAGCGACACGCCTGGCGTAGCCAACTTCAGCCCCGACGCCTTCAATCCCGTCAGATCGACCTTCGCCGCAGACACCGTCACCGTGCCCGCTGCCTCGTCGTTGCTGCCAAAGCCCATTCGGCTCACGGGCGCCGGTGCCACCGTGCACACCGGCTCGCGGAGCACAGCCACCGTTACGGCAAGGTGTCCTGTGCACGCCATGTTCACATCCAGCGTCTTCACCGGGACGAACTCAGATCGCCGCAGATTGCTCACCCGCAGGGAACTGTTCAGCACCGCGTCACCCAGCGTTCCCTTCAGGCTCGCCGTTGCGTCGATACTGCCGCGCCACAGCGCATCATTTCCCATCACTAGACGGGTTGACTCGCCCAGGGGCGCGTTCTTCCACACTGCTGTCAAGTCGATCGGCACCTCTTCCACACGTGCCGCGCGCTCCAGCGTTCCTTCCAGGCTCAACTCGCCCGTGTCGGACGTGCCGGTATCGGTGCGCACCGCGCGGCCTTCCATCCGCACCCGCCACTGCTGCGGGGAAGGCAGCCACAGGGCAAAGTCGGTCTCCGTCAGCGCCAGAGGCAATTTCTCCAGGCCCATCTTGACGTTGACGCGGGCAGCCGTTGCTTCGATGTACGGGAACCGCGGCGCGCTCCCGGGCTTGGCCTGCGCCGTCGGCGCGGCATCTTCCTGGGCCGCATGCAGCAGGATGGTTTCGATATTCCAGCGTCCATCGGCACGTCGAACGAGGTTGACACTGGGATCTTCAAAGCTGATGGTGGCGAACTCCACCTGCCGCCGCCACAGGGAACTGACCCGCACCGTCGCCTTCACAATGTTGGCGCGAATCACCGGCTCCGAGCCGAAACTCGGGTCTTCACTCACCACCAGGTTTTCCAGCGTGAAACCGGGCACCGGCAACAGATTGAGCGTTACGTTGTCCAGGTGGACGGGCCGTCCCAGGCTGCGGCTCATGTTGGCGGCAATCCGTAACCGAAGGCGATTCACGTTCACCAGCGGCGGAGTCAGTACCAGAATCAGCACCACCAGCACGCCCGTCAGTATCCAGATCCAGCGCCCCATGTGCTTGCGGCGACGCTCCCGTTCCAACGGGCTCTGATCCAGGTCAGTCATCGTCCGTTACCGGATCACGTGCAGCGTCCGCGACCAGCGCGTGCCGTCGAAGATGTGGATCAGCACGTGGAACATGAAGCTGATACGGTCGCCCATTGCGGTCTTGTCTTCCTGGTCGGCCGGCGTCTTGAACGACCAGTAGACGAACATCGGCCGGCCCATGATGTTTTCCTGCGGCACAAAGCCCCAGTAACGGCCGTCCAGACTCTCGGTCCGGTTGTCGCCCATGGCAAAAACCTTGCCCTCAGGAACCACCAGGTCTTCGCCCTTGATCGCGGTCGGCAGTTCCTGCCGCCATACCTCGGTCAGCTGTTGGCCTTCGCTGGGGGTGATAGCGGGGAAGTCATCGCGGTAAGGATCGTAGGCATGTTGCGGATTGCCATCATTGCGCGGTGGCAGCTGGTAGGGCTCATCCTGCGCCACACCGTTCAGGTAAACCACGCCATGCCGCAAATGAATCTTGTCTCCCGGAACGCCGATCACGCGCTTCACCAGGATCAGGTCCGGCGCCTCAGGGTTGGGCTTCAGGAACACAATGATGTCGCCGCGCTGCACGGGGCGATAGTGCACAAAAGGCGCCCAGCTTGTCTTCGGCGAAAGGGTGACGCGGTCCACCAGCAGGTGGTCGCCTATCAGCAGCGTGTCCTGCATGGAGGCTGAAGGAATCTCAAAGTTTTGCCCAATGAACGCGAACGCAAACAGCGCCATCACGATCACCGTGCAGATCGAAGCCAGCGCTTCCAGCGGCGTCTCCTGCGGTTCACCGGCTCGAATCACGCGTCCCGTCACGTCGCGATAAGGTTCTGCGGTTTCCGGTTTCGCCACGATGTCCTCTGCGCTGTTGGTCAAGTCCTGAGTCTCCTGCTGGGATAACCCTGTCAGTGTATCGCGGCGACACCGGACCGCTGAAAGTCTTTCCTGTCAACTTGCCCAACCGGCCTACTTCACCAGGCGCGCGCTTCTGAACACCCTCGCCGCCCGCTCCCGGAGGGTCATCGAGTCGTGCTCGCGGCCCACTGAAAAATAAACCAGCATCGGGCGGCCCACCACTGCAGCCCGCGTCACGAAACCCCAGTAACGGCTGTCCTCGCTGTCGTTGCGATTGTCGCCCATCACGAAATAGCGGCCGGCCGGAACGTAAAGTTCGCCCTCGCGCACATTGCGGCGCAGCGCGCTCCACCAGGCCGGATCGATGTTCTGGTCCATGCTCCGTATTACCGGAAAGTCATCCCGAAACGTATCCGGAATAGCCAGCGTGAAGTAGGCGTAGGGCTCGTCCACCGCTTTGCCATTCACATACACCTTGCCATCGTGCAGCTTCAGGCGGTCCCCGGGCAGGCCAACCACGCGCTTTACGAAATCGACTTCGGGGTTCAGGGGATAGTGGAAGACCATCATGTCTCCCCGCTTGATAGCCGTTGGCGGCATCAGGAAGTCCAGCGGCCCGCGTTCAGCGAACGCCTGCTTGTTCATCAGCAGAAAATCCCCCACCCGCAGCGTCGGATCCATCGACTCCGAGGGAATCCGGAACGGCTGCACCAGGAACGTCACGATAAACGTCGCTACCACGACCACTACCATCAGCGATTGCAGCGCCCCCAGCACGTCCTCGCGGCGCAGCGCTTCTTCCCCCGGTGCCAGCGCTCCCGGCACACCCCGGTCCTCTGCAGCCTGCAGCTGTTCACCGTCCGTTCGAACCTGGTCGAGCGACTCGCTCAAGCTTCACCCTCACCTGCCACGCGCTCTCCTGCCGCGGCATCGTTCCAGCGTTCCAGGGCCAGTTCGGCAGCGCGCTGCTGCGCTTCTTTCTTGCTTCCGCCCTCAGCCGTCGCCAGCACCCGGGTACCCTCTTCGCCCTCCAGCGTAGCCTCGACGGAAAACTGTCGCAGATGCGCCGGCCCAGTCTGTCCGGCGTCGATGTAGCGCAGCCTGCCCGCTCCGGTAGCCTGCACACGCTCCTGCAAAAGCGTTTTGTGGTCGCGGAGCGCGCCACCCGCCGACCCAGCGAGCGCCTGCCGCAGTCCGGCCATCTCCGGTTCCACAACCGCCCGCTCAATCAACAATTCGGCGGCCCCTAGTCCTCCATCCAGATAAACCGCCGCGATGACCGCCTCAGCTGCGTTCGCCAGCAGGGCCGGCTTCTTTCGCCCGCCCACCTGCTCGGCGCTCCGCCCGAGCAGAAGAAACTCACCCAGTCCAAGCTCTGCGCCCACCTCGGCCATACGTTTGCGGCTCACCAGGCTGGCCCGCAGGCGGGTTAGCTCGCCCTCACTGCACTCGGGAAAGTTGCGAAAGAGGCTGCCGGCCACCACCAGCCCCAAAACGGCGTCGCCCAGAAACTCCAGTTGCTCATTGTCCGCGCCCGGGACTGCCGTTGCCGTTCGCTCGTCCACCCCGCGCGACTCATACGCAAACGACCGGTGCGTCAGCGCCAGCTCAAGTAACTCGGGCCGGGCGAAGCTGTGCCCCAGCTGGCTTTCCAGCTGCGCAAAGCGCCCTGCCGCGCCGCTCTTCTTCGATCCCTGGCCCCGTCCGGTCCCCATCGCATCCTCTGGCTCTACTCTAGCCGCCGGTGCACCCGCCGCGTCAAAGCACGGACGGCAAACTACTTCGGCTGCGGCACATCCGGCCGGTAAGCATCCTTTTGCGCTTTGCCAGTAGGGTCGAGCACCGGCTCCGCTCGCGGTGCCGACTGCGGCGCCGCAAACGGTGTTTTGATGCCCTTTTCCGCAGCTGCCCGGGTGTCCGGCTGAGCGTCGCGGACGGTCAGGGCGGCCTTGTACTCGGCGACCGCTTTCTCCCGCTGCGGTTCGCGCATCGTGTCATAAAGCCGGCCAAGGTAGATGTGACTCCACGCCATCGTGCGCGGATCGCTACTCGCCTTCAGCGTCTTTTCAAAACCCGCCATCGCCTCTTCCGCATCGCCCGACATCAGGTCCAGCCGGGCCAGCACATACTGCGCCCGGCCATGATCGCCCTTGGGGTCTTCCATGGACTTTTCGGCGAGGTCCTCTGCCGTTTGCTTGTCGCCCTTCATCAGCGCCATCTCGGCGCGGTCCAGATCGCTCAGCATCCTAGGCGGTCGCGGCGATCCATGCAGCACGTCGCTCGACCCCTCTTTCGCCCACACAATCTGCTCGTCGTGATGGCGTTCGCGTTCCACATCCATGCCGTAAATCATCGGCCCGATCTCATCGCGCAGGCCGTCGTTTTCATGTTCCATGGCCTGCAGCTTTTCGAAGAAATACCCGGTCAGCGACCATCCCTGGCGCATGTCGAGCTGCATCTGCGCCTGCCGCTCCAGCTCCGTACGGCGGTCGTATGACATCATCGCCTCGGTATACGCGGCCTCGTCTGCTCGCTCGCGATTGCCCCGCGGCTTTAGCGGCTTCGGTTCGGCAATCAGATACGTCCGCGCCTCAATGCCCTTGATCAGGCACTCCGAGAGCAACGCAGCGATATCGCTCTTGTACTGGAACTCCAGCGGCGCCTCCTGCACTGGCCGCAACAGCGGCAGCAGCCTGTCCATCGACGCTGCCTTGCTGTATACCATCGGTTCCACCACGTAATGCAGGTAGGTGTGCCGGATCAGGTCTAGTCGCACATTGTCTTTCTCCGTATTGCTGGGCGACGTCACCACGATGTAGTCATTCGCATAAATGCGCGCATTGGTCATTGTCGGCGCCAGCATCGGCTCCAGCAGCACAAGAAACCGCCGCCCGTCGTAGCTACTCACCGGTTGATGCAGGTAAATATTTGTTTCCAGGATCACCCGGGTCATGGGGTCGTGCACCACAGCCAGCAGCGCATCGTACTCCGGTCGATGCTTCACCCAGAGGGCGTGCAGATTCACCCGCTCTGCAAACGTCCTAACCAACGGCAGCACATTCAGGACGGCGGTCGAATCCGGCGGCAGCTCCGTGATGTCCGCGCTTGGCGTGAGCTCCGGTGGCGGCGAAAGGTACAGCGCGAGCGATACATACTGCCCCAGGTCGCGCCCGCTGTCGCGCAAATGATGTTCGGTGATGTACTGGCACAGCTTGTCGCGGCTGTCTCGTACGGGCTCATTCTCCAGCAAGGCCTGCTGAATTTCCTTGCGAATCTCGCCGCGTACCGGCGCCGAGTGTTCCAGGTCGGCGTCGTAGCCGCAGGTGTTCAGCGATGCTGCGAGGTCAAACAACGCCTCGCTGCTCTCCAGCGTTACGGCCGATCCACCCTGCTCCACCTGCAACACCTGCGCACGTGCAACCTGCCCGGAGTTCGAGGCGCTGCTGCCCTCCGTTGCCTGGGGTGGCGTCCCGGAGGAAGACGATGAACTCGACTCCTGGGCGGGCACGGCCGCGCAAAAAAATACAACAGCCAGAGCGCTGGCAACGGCGCTCCGCTTCAACATGAACGACAGGGCAGGGGAGGAGGAAGTCACAATAAAGATTCGACGCACCCGCCAAGTCTATGGAAGCCGGGCGGCGTGCGCAATGTGGTGTTTTTTACGCGATTTAGAGGCTGCTGCTCGCCGTCACCGTGGCGGCCACCGAAACGCCTGTGTACGTCATCACGACGTGGCCCTGCACCGGGAGCCCAAACACGGTCGCCGGCTGGAAAACGCTGGCCAGCAGGTTGGCCTGCAACCGGCGCTCAACGCTCGCATCGGTCGGCCCCGAAAGGATCGTGTAGTCGTAAACTTCGCCTTCGGCGTTGACCATGGCTTCCACCAGGATCGGAACTTCGCGCCCGAACTGGATCGGCTGCGGCGGCACCGAGGAGTACAGATAGTGAGGCGCGGTCATCGCACCCAGTGGCTCGTCGTTCGCCTGAACCTCTGCGGGAGCACCCACCATGGTGACCAGGAAGCCGGTTGTCCCGATCAGCAGCAGTGTCGCCACAGTTCCGGTCGCAATCCGTAAAGCCAGAGGTGCCAGCGAACTCCGCCACGTCCGTGCCAAACGCTCATTCCAAGGCAGATGTGTGCCTTGCTCGCGTTCCTCAGACAGGACAGCACGCAACCGGGCCTGCAGCCGCGCCGGAGCTTTCGCCGGTCCCAGCGACGCCAGCGACTGCTGAATATCTCGCCATGCCGCAAACTCCTCGGCACAGTCGGCGCAGCTCTCCAAATGGGCTGCCATCGAATGCATGGTCACGCCGCTCATTTCGCCATCGAGATAGGGCGAAAACTCGTCGCGCACGCTCTTACATCCCTTCGGCATCATTGGCTTTCCCCTCCCCAGGATCGTCGCCAGGCTCATCGCCATACCTCTTCAACCAGCCCCAGCTTCACTGACCGGCAGCGGCTTTGTGCTGTTGCGGTCGGTCGCAGGGCCTCACGGAGAGCAGCCCGTCCGCGGGTCAGCCGGCTCTTCACCGTGCCCAGGTTCACGTTCAGCATCTCTGCAATCTCTTCGTATCCAAAGCCTTCAATCTCGCGCAGTACGACCACGGTCCGAAACGCCTCAGGGATAGTACGCAGCGCCTCGGTAATCCGTTCACTCGCCTCGCTCTGGCACGCGCATTCGAGCGGAGAGTGGGTCGTTGCGGCCAGCGTGTCGCCGAGGCACAGGCTCTCGCCGTCCTCGTTTTCGTGCTGCGCGTCGATGGTCAGCTCCTGCTTCTTGTGCCGCGACCACCAGCGGCGCTGGTTGGAAGCCTCGTGCAGGGCGATGCGGTAGATCCACGTCCGCAGGCTGGCATCGCCGTGGAAGCTTCCGATATGCCGAAACACCTTCACGAAAACTTCCTGGGTGACGTCGGCGGCATCGGCCGGGTCGCGCAGACTTCGCGCAATGATGGAATAAACCTGATGGCTGTACTGGGCAATCAGCAGGTCAAAAGCCTGCTCGGACCCGGCCTGGAGCGCAGCCACAAGGGTCGCCTCTTCTGCCGGTATTGCGATCGCGCTAGCCAGTTCGCTCATTGCCATGCCCGCCTGTGCTTCAGGTGCCCATTACATTAGGCTTTGCGTGCAACAACTGTAAAGCTGAGTAAAGCTTCGATCCG
Organism: uncultured Acidobacteriota bacterium; assembly: GCA_903873705.1. Classification (GTDB taxonomy): domain Bacteria; phylum Acidobacteriota; class Terriglobia; order Terriglobales; family Acidobacteriaceae; genus Granulicella. Next base: position 26,402 of record CAIQPK010000043.1, on the reverse strand, counting down.
CGAAACCGGCAGCATCGCCGTCATAAAGGCGCGAAAACCCTGAGTGTATGCAAGCAAAGTACTGCGCCGCCGGCGGCCTGAGCGCTCGCTCACTCATGCGGGCTTAGACACCTGGGCTGCAATGAATGTTCCCACTATTTCTATCTATTGTTGTCTCAAGCCGCAATCCGTAATCGGCGCGCGTTTGACTTGCCACTCCCCATCCGCGACAATAGATAAGTCCTTCCCTTGAGTGGGCCTGTGGCGCAGCTGGGAGCGCGCTTCCATGGCATGGAAGAGGTCATCGGTTCGATCCCGATCAGGTCCACCAAACACCTTTACAATCGCTCGCTGCGCAGCCTTTCCTGCGAGTGTGCGTTTCAAGTAAGCTGGACACCGCAGGAGAGTTGGCAGAGCCCGGTTGAATGCACCTGACTCGAAATCAGACATCGTCGCAAGGCGATCGGGGGTTCGAATCCCTCACTCTCCGCCACCTACCGATTCCAAGACATCCGATACAGTCTAGAGAATCAAAGAAGACCCCAGAGAAATCTGGGTCTTCGTCTTTCAGCTTCCACTGCGATCTGGTGGAAGCCAAGACCTGGCGGGGGTACTTTTTAAAAAGAAGTTAAACGATGCCGCTAACCGGCACATAGATCAGGAAATCGAAGCCGACGGAGAAGGCCTACCGCATAAGCGATGGCAGCGGTTTTTATGTCTCACTTCGACAAAACCTCACTCTAAGCTGAGGTTTTCTTCTTACAGTGCAGCATCCCCTATACCGTTTTCGCCGCGCCAAAGATCGCATGCGCCTTCCGCATTGGCCGCAGGACCGTCATTGCCAGTATCGCCGCGATGATGTTCGCACCCGCGCCGATCCACAACACCTGTTTCCAGTCGCCATGCTTGCTCAGCACGTTGGCCAGAGGCACCAGCAGGGCAGCCGTACCTTTCGCGGTGTAGAGCATCCCGGCATTGGTAGCCGCATACTTCGATCCGTAGGCGTCGGTACACGTCGCTGGAAACAAGCTGTAAATCTCGCCCCACGTAAAGTAAACCAATCCGCTCGTGATCACAAACATCACAGGGTTATGCCCAAACACCCATAGCGACCACATCGCCCCCGCGGAGAGCATGAAAGCGATAAACATTGTCTGTTCGCGGCCAATGCGGTCAGAGATCCAGCCGAAGAAGGGCCGTGCCAGTCCGTTCAGCACGTTGTCGACCACCAGCGCGAACGTCAGCACCGTGCCCGTAATGCCGACTAATGAAACCGTCGACTCTGAAATGCCAAAGTCCGCAGCAATCGATGCCAATTGCGCCGTGACGATCAGCCCACCCGATGCCACCATCACAAACATCAGGTACATCAGCCAGAACAGCGGCGTCTTCAGCACCTGCATCGGTGTGCTGCTCCGCGCCACCTGGGGGTTCACCCCGCCGGTCACCGTCTCCACCTTGGCGGCGGGAGCTTTCAGGAACTGAGACGCAATCAGGATGATGGCACCCTGCGCCAGTCCAAACCACAGGAACGCCGACTGGTATCCGTGGGCCGCGATCACCTCGCGAATCGGCACCACGGTTGCCGCCGCCCCGGCTCCAAACCCTGCTGCGGTCAATCCGGCCGCCAGGCCGCGTCGCCCAACAAACCACTTCAACGCATTGCCGACGCACGTGCCGTACACCGCACCGGCGCCAATGCCCGAGATCACTGCCGCCACGTAAAACACCGGCAGGGAATTCGCAAACGAGTCAATCGTCCATGCCAGCCCGACCAGCACGCCGCCAACCATCACCACCATGCGTGGACCATAGCGGTCCACAAACCAGCTCTCGACCGGCAGCAGCCAAGTCTCGGTCAGCACAAAGAGACTGAACGCCACTTGGATCGCGGCGCGCCCCCAGTGATGCTTGGCATTGATCGGGTTGACGAATAAATTCCAACCGTACTGCAGATTGGCGATCATCACCATGCAGACGATGCCGATCGTCAGTTGCACATAGCGGCCTTTGGCGGCGGGCTCAACGCCCTTGTGTTGGTTAGGCATCAGTCGTGGATTGGCCTTTTCTAATAATTGGGATTGCAGGCCCTAATATACTTACTAATACTGAGGTCCGCATGATCCGAATTGTCATCGTTTTCACGGTCGTGAGTCGCTGGAGCGGCGTCTAATGACCGCCCTTTACCCCGCCTTCACCTTCCGCGATCTTCTGCTCCGCGGTGACGATGCCAGCCCGGCCATCAGCGCGCCTGACCGTGCTCACCTTACCCATGCCGGCCTTCGCGAGCTGGCCCGCTCCACCGTCGCTTCGCTCAATAGCTTCGGCATTGGACGCAACGATCGCGTTGCCATCGTGCTGCCCAATGGCCCGGAAATGGCGGCCGCCTTCGTCACCATCGCTTGCGGGGCTACCACCGCTCCGCTGAACCCTGCCTACCGCGCCGACGAGTTCGACTTTTACCTCTCCGACCTGAATGCGAAGGCGCTCGTCGTTCTGGAAGGCAACGACACCCCTGCCCTTGCCATCGCCGCTGCGCGCAACGTCCCGGTCCTCACGCTCATCTCCGACGGCACTGGGCCCGCCGGCAATTTCATGCTGCGCTCGGACGCGCCAGCCGCTGAGCCCGCAGTCAACGGCGGATTTGTTGAAGCAAGCGATCAGGCGCTCGTCTTGCACACTTCCGGCACCACTTCGCGCCCCAAGATCGTTCCTCTTACCCAGGCCAACGTCACTGCCTCTGCCTTTCATATCGGCGAGACCCTGCAGCTTACCTCCGGCGATGTGTGCCTCAATATCATGCCGCTCTTCCACATCCACGGCTTGATCGCGGCTACGCTCGCCAGTCTAGCCGCCGGCGGATCGGTCTACTGCACGCCGGGCTTCAATGCCCTCAAGTTCTTCGCCTGGTTCGAGCAGGCCAATCCGACGTGGTACACCGCCGTTCCCACGATGCACCAGGCGATACTGCAGCGAGCGAGCCGTAACGCCGAAGCGATCGCCGACGGTCGTCTGCGCTTCATCCGCTCGTCTTCTTCGTCGCTGCCGCCGCAGGTGATGGACGCTCTCGAAGCTACTTTCAACGTCCCGGTCATCGAGTCTTACGGCATGACCGAAGCCTCCCATCAGATGGCCTCAAACCCGCTGCCTCCCGCGCCGCATTACTCCGGTTGCGTCGGCATAGCCGCCGGGCCTGAGGTCGCGATCATGGACGAGGACGGCAACCTGCTGCCGCCCAATGCGCTTGGCGAGATCGTCATCCGTGGCGCCAACGTCACCACCGGCTACGAAGCCAACCCCGACGCCAACGCCAAGGCCTTCACCAACGGCTGGTTCCGTACTGGCGATCAGGGCACGCTCGATGAAGCAGGCTATCTCCGCCTCACCGGCCGCCTTAAGGAGCTCATCAATCGCGGCGGCGAAAAGATCAGCCCGCTCGAAGTCGACACCGTCATCATGGACCACCCCGCCATCGCGCAGGTTGTCACCTTCGCCGTGCCGCACGCCATGCTGGGCGAAGACGTCGCTGCTGCAGTCGTGCTCCGCGAAGGCGCCACCTGCGATGAGCGCGAGCTTCGCAGCTTCCTCGCAACCCGCATCGCCGACTTCAAGATTCCGCGGAAGGTTTTGTTCCTTGACGAAATTCCCAAAGGCGCTACCGGCAAGCTGCAACGCATCGGTCTGGCCGAAAAACTGGGGCTCGGCGAATGAAGATCGCGATCTACGGCGCGGGCGCCATCGGCGGCTATCTCGCCGTCAAGCTGCACCAGGCCGGGGCCGACGTCAGCATTGTCGCCCGCGGTCCGCACCTGGCTGCCATGCAGGCCGACGGCCTCACGCTGCACAGCGAAGGCGTGACCACCACCGCACACATCCATGCCACCGACGACCCCGCCACGCTCCCCGTGCAGGACTTCGTCATCGTCACCCTCAAGGCCCACTCGCTGCCCGCAGCTGCGCCGCAGATTGCCAAACTCATGGGACCCGAGACCGCGCTCGTCACCGGCGTCAACGGCGTGCCGTACTGGTACTTCTACGGCCTCGACGGCCCCTGGCGCGATCGCCGCGTCGAGTCGGTCGACCCCGGCGGCGTCCTATGGGACACGCTGTCGCCCAGCCGGGTCATCGGCTCCATCGTCTATCCGGCCGCCGACGTCATCTCGCCCGGCGTCATCGAACACACCTACGGCAACCGCTTTTCGCTCGGCGAGCCCGACGGCTCCAAAAGCCCCCGCATCCTCGCGCTCGCGCAGTTATTCGCCACCGCCGGCCTCAAGGCCCCAGTGCGCACCGCCATCCGCGACGAGCTCTGGGTCAAGCTCTGGGGTAATCTCGCCTTCAACCCGCTGGCTGCGCTCACCGGCTCCACGCTCGACCGCCTCGCCTTCGTGCCTGAGCTGCGGGCCGTCTCGCGCGACATGATGGTCGAAGCCGCCGCTGTCGCTGAGGCCCTCGGAGTCCGTTTCCCGGTTGGCGTGGACAAACGCCTCGACGGCGCCGGAGAAGTCGGCGCACACAAACCGTCCATGCTGCAGGACCTCGAGCGCGACCGCCCCATGGAAATCGACGCGCTCCTCGGCGCCGTCGTCGAGCTCGCCGATCTGACCGCGCAGCCCACGCCGCTCTGTCGAGCCGTCCTGGCGCTCATCCGCGAGCGTGCCCGTCAGGCCGGCACCTACCCCATGTAGCGACTAACGCGTCCACACCAGCTTGGCGTACACGCTGCGTTTGATCTGCACATTCGGCCCTGGGTCAATCCCGAACTCGCCATGGTGCGGCTGGAAAAGGTTCTCGCCCACCATGGAAAAATCCAGCCCGCGTGTCACGTGCCGGCCCAGCCGCACATCGGCGGTCACATAGCGCCGCACGTTCTGCGCCGGCAGCGACCCCACGAACCGCACCGTCTGGTCGAACTCAAACTTGTTCGGCAGGTTGACCAGCGACCGGATCACCGCTTGGCTGTTCGGGCTTGACCCATGCAGCGCGGTCAGCGTGGTCGTGCTGCTGAATCCCGGCTTATTTTCCAGGTTGAAGTGCAGGTAGGAGTACGCCGCCTTGATCTGCCACCACGCGGCAGGCTGCCAGTCCGGCGCAAACTCGAAGCCGTCGGTCGTCCCGCGCACGCCATTCTGATACTGGAACTGTATGACGAAGGACCCCGGAGGGAACGGAGGCGCACCAGCGAGCACCGTCGGTGCCCCCTGTGCGATCAGGTCGCCGTAGACGTTGTGAAACGCCGTCAGCTGCGCGTAAATCTTCGGCGTCAGCAGGAACCGCGTTCCGCCTTCATAGGCCACCAGCCGTTCGGCCCGCAGGTTCTGGTTGCCTATTACCTCGCCGTAAATCACCGGACTCGTCAGCGCCAGCACATCGACATGAATGTCATCATCCACCCGGTCCGGCGTTCGCACCGCGCGCGACACTGAGGCCCACAATGTCGCACGGCTCGTCGGCGTCCACAGCAGACGTCCGCTGGGCTGATAGTCGAAGCCCGTGTAGTTATTGTGCTCCAGCTTCGTCCCCGCGATCAGGGCGAGTTTACCCGGCACCAGCCGAAGCTCTTCCTGCAGAAAGCCGCTGTACACGGCGTCGGTCTTTTGGGCGGGAACGAAGGTGTCAGTCTCGTCGGTCACATGCGTTGTGCTCGGGCTCAGCCGCAGCCCGGCCCCGTACGTAAATTGCTGATGCGTTGTGCTCGACGTGCGATGCAGGAAGTCCATGTCGAACGTGTTGCGCGTTTCGCCAAAGTTCGAGCCCGTGCGATAGTCATACGTCCAGAACGCCTGCACATAAATGTCGGAGTCGTCCTTCATACTGCGCCGCCAGCGTCCCAGCAGGTTCCCCCCGACGGTGTCCGTGGGTTTGTAGGAGACGGCAACCGTCGGCGGCACATAGGTTGACACCGTCTGCGCATCGCCCATTCTGCCGAAGTAGCCATCACCCTGCACGGTGACTTCATCGGCGTTCCTCTTCCAGTCGGCCCGTGTGCCAAACTGCAGCAGCTTGGAGTTGTCGTAATCCGGCTGCCCATTCGCGTGGTATTCAGCTGATCGCACGAAGCCCAGCACATAGGTCCGAAAGCTCATCCCGTTCCGCGTTCCGCCATAGCGCACATCCGCCGTACCCTGGTCGACATTCCCGCCCCCAGCCGACAGCAGCAGCCCCTGCGTATCCGCAGCCGACTTCGTAATGATGTTGATAATTCCGTTGACCGCATTCGCTCCCCAGATCGTTCCCCCGGGTCCGCGAATCACCTCGATGCGGTCGATATCCTCGAGCATCACGTTGTTGATATTCCAGTACACGCCGCCAAACAGCGGGCTGTACACGCTCCGCCCATCGATGAGCACCTGCACGTACTTCGAAAACTGGTCGCCCAGCCCGCGTATGCCCACTGCCCAGTTGCGCGCCCCGTTCACCCGCGCCACGTTCACGCCTGGCACCAGCCGCAGCGCATCGGGCACACTGGTCACGCCCGAACGCCGAATCTCGTCCCCGGTCAGCACATAAATCGCTGCTGGCGTATTCGCAATCGAAGTCGGCTCCTTCGACTGGGTTACCACCTTGATGTTGCCCAGCTCTTCGAGCGAGAGCGTCTTCAATGCGTCAGGAGGCGGCCCCTCGGACGACACCTGCGCCACCACCGGCACAAGCGCACCCAAGGTCAGCGCAACCAGCCACACCCAGAACTGGGAAATCCGATGTTTCATGGTTTGAGCACCGCACACTCCGACGTCGAATCGTTCCAAACGCATCACAGGGCCGGTGAAACTGCAGGCCCACCGGAAGCATGACCGGCCGCAAAATTCAGGCTCGCTCTGATCAGCCCTGGCTGCTGTTTCGAAAATATAGTCTCACGATGTTGCCCGTTTTGTCGGTCTTTCGCATGACGAATGCGGACCCTTGCAAAGGGTTGCCCGCTCCCCATAGAAAATCATTTCAACGTGCTGCGTTCGGCTTGCCGCTTCCCGCTCTGTCTGCGGATGCTTCGGCGTTCGCGGTCACCATGTCCTGAAGCGCATTCACTACAGCGCTCTGGACCTCATCGCGAAAAGCCTCACGCACCGTCTGGGCCAGCGCCTCAGGCTCGAACGTGGCGTCCTTATGGCCGTCCATCACGTTATCGATCAGCTGCTCCATCATCGGCCGCATGCTGATCTGTTTCGCAATGCTCTTGGCCACCTTCTTAGCCGGAAGATTCAGCGCCTCCATCATGGCGTCCTGCGGAGCGGTCACCGTCGGCTCGGCCTTTTCCCAGTCCGCGTCGAAGATCTCGACCATCTTCTTGGTGATCTTCGGATCGTGGATGATAACGCCGATCTCGCGCCGAGCTTCCAATTCCAGCTTGCGCAGGCTCTGGCTGCCCAGGAATGCCGACTTGCCGTCCCGCAGAATGGCCCGCACATGCAGCCGCATCGGCAGCTTGCGCGTGCTCAACGATCCACCCGGAACATTTTTCGACTGGCTGCGCCCAATCACGCGAACATCCACGCCGTCTGAAATCTTTTCGTTCAGCATCGAAATAAACTCCCGATCGCTGATCTTCATCTCGTACAGCAACAACTGCTTCTTCGCCCCCTTGATGAACTCCGTCAGCCGCTCCCGCGCGTTAGCCGGGCTCACCACGAAATCCTCCTCCTCGGCCTTGTAGGGCGACCGCTGCACATCGGCTTCAAACAGCTTCACCGCTTCCTTTACCAGCGAGCTCTTGGAAGTCACCAGGGCAAACGATCGGCTCATGCAGATGTCCATGTGCGTAAAGTTGAACGCCATCAGTACCAGCTCTTTACCGTCGATGATGAACATCTTGCCGTGATACCGCACCAGGTCGTCCGAGGTACGTGTCACCGTGATGCCGCGCTCGAGCAGCCTCATCTCGAACCGCCGGAGATTTTTGTCCCCGCCGCGGTTGGTGTAAGCGATCAGGGCTTGTACCGCAACCCCCCGCTGCGCCGCTTCCATCAGCGCCTTCTCTACTTCGCTGCGGTCGATGCGGAAAATCAGAATCTGAATACTTTTCTTCGCCTTGCGCAGGGCGTCCAGGAGAGGGTCGATACCACCATCAGGTTGTACAAGAAGCTTCACAGTCGATCCTTAGCGTGCTGCCCACCGGCCGCTAGACCGCTGGGGTTGAAGTGCAGACAGACGAAATGGTGTAGACAAAATATCTGCTTATATCAGGATGCAACCCAGCCCACGGAAGATGTTTTCGAACGGCGAACATCGCAAAATGGTTTAGATGCTTCCAATGAGTGGGTGCCCTTCGTGCGCACCCGGAAAACTGGGAGAATTTCATGTCACGTTCGCTCCGGACAATCGTTACCGCTTTGCTCTTCGCCATGGCGCCGGCCATGGCCTTCTCTCAAGCCTCTGTCGCCCTTCCGCCGGCCTCGGCCATCGACTCCTCCCCCGCACAGCAACCGCAGCCTCAGGCCATGCCGCCAGACGCCGCGCAGCCGGCGCCCATCGAGCGCGTTCCCGCTGCAACGCAGCCAACGGCCCAGCCGGATGCTCAGCCCCCCGTAACACCGGACGGCGAAAAGGCCGCCAGAAAGCTTGCGGACAAGAAGGACAAAAAGAACAGCGAAGACAACGACCAGCCCATCGCGGCCGCCGACATACACAACCCTGTCATCTGGCACGATCCCGGCGACATTGTCCACAAAGATCTGCTGAATGGTCAGGGCGGAGAAAAGCGTCAACCGTTACCGCCCTTCACGTTTGTTGACGAAGACACCAGCGGCACGAATCCCAAGTTTGATATCCGTGATGCCAATGGCAAGAAGTGGCGCGTGAAGCTTGGCGAAGAAGCTCGGCCGGAGGTCGTCGCTTCACGTTTGCTCTGGGCCGTCGGTTACTTTGTCAACGACGACTACACCCTCGAAAACGCGCAGGTCATCGACATCCACTTGAAGCGTGGAGGCGACCGTATCACGGCCAACAATCGCCTGCCCGACGCCCGCTTCTCCCGCAAGCCCGGCGGCGAAGACAAGATCGCCATCTGGGAGTGGAAGAACAACCCTTTCACCGGCACCCGCGAGTTCAACGGCCTCCGCGTCATGATGGCCGTCATGAACAACTGGGACCTCAAGGACGTCAATAACTCCGTCTATACCGACGAGAAGACAGGCCAGCAAATTTTCCTCGTCAACGACGTCGGCGCCACCTTTGGCACCAACGGTCTCAGCTTCACGCGCGCCCGCTCCAAGGGCAATATCGACAGCTTCCGGGGCTCGAAGTTTATCCAGAAGGTGATCGGCACCGAGGTCGACTTTGAAACTCCCAAGGCGCCTAAGGCTCTGCTGTTGGAGTCCGGCGGCGCGGCATTCAAAACCTACAGCAAGCGCGCGAGTTACGATTGGATTGGCAACAACATCCCACGCAAGGATGCTCGCTGGATGGGTGATCTCCTCGGCCAGCTCTCCCATCAACAGCTCGTTGACGCCTTCCGCGCCGGCAACTTCCCCTCAAGTGAAGTCGAGGCCTACGTCGAACTCGTCGAAGGTCGCATAGCCGAACTCAAGAAGCTGTAACGCTGTTCTTACGCAGCAACGCCGCAGCGCAATCGCTGCGGCGTTGCTGCGTGAGCTTCATGATGGCTATACCGCCACGGCCTCTGCCTCGTCGGTGTGGAACTGGATATCGTGGAGCTGCTTGTAAGCGCCATCCGGCCTCTGCAGCAGCTCATCGTGCGTTCCGCTCTCCACGATGCCGCCATCTTTCACCACGTAGATGCACGCCGCGCTCCGCACCGTCGACAAGCGATGGGCAATCACGATCGACGTCTTGCCCTGCATCAGCCGGTCCAGCGCATCGAACACCAGCTGTTCCGACTCCGCATCGAGTCCCGACGTCGGCTCGTCCATCACCAGTATCGGGCTGTTGCGCACAATCGCCCGCGCAATGGCAATGCGCTGTCGCTGCCCGCCGGATAGCGTCAACCCGCGCTCGCCAACCACCGCGCCAAAGCGGTCCGGCAGCTTGTCGATAAATTCCATCGCATTGGCCGCCTCCGCCGCTTTCACAATCTCGGCATGTGTGGCCTCAGGGCGCCCATAAGCGATGTTGTCCCAGATCGTGCCGCTGAACAGCACCGTATCTTGCAGCACGAAGCTGATCTGGTTGCGCAGCGACGCCTGCTTGACGGCCTTTATGTCGAAGCCGTCCACGGTCACGCGGCCGTGCACGGGGTCGTAGAAGCGCGCCAGCAGGTTCACGATGGTCGTTTTGCCGGAGCCGGTTGGCCCGACCAGCGCGACCATCGTTCCCGGCGTCACGTGGATGTTCACATCCTTCAGCACGGGCTGGTCTTCCGAGTACCAGAAGTCCACATGTTCAAACTCGATATCGCCCTTCAGCTTAGGCAGGTCCTTCGCTCCCGGCTGATCGCAAAGTTCGTCCTTATTGCTGATGACTTCCTTGATGCGCTCATACCCAATGTCCGCTTTCGAGTAGGAGTCCATGATCTTGGAGATGTCCTGCATGGGCTTGTACATCATCCCGATGTAGCTCAGGAACAACACAATCGACCCGGGCGTCAGGTTGGTGTCCATCGCCTTGTTCGCGCCAAAGTACAACACCAGCGCGGTGCCCACGGCCGTCACGATGCCTACCAGCGGCACCAGCTTCGCCTTCAGCGCGCGGGCTTTCAGCGATGCCTCCACCGTCTCCAGGCTCTCGCCCTCCAGGCGATTGATCTCGTAGTCTTCGCGGGAGAACGCCTTCACGACGCGGATGGAGCTCAGCACTTCCTGCACCACCGAAATCATCCGGCCTTCCTGCTTACGCACTTCGCGCGAGGCCTTCTTCACCCGCCGCGTATACGTGTACACAATCGTAAACAGCACCGGCACCACGGCGAGCGCAATCAACGTCAGCTGCGGATCGATCCACAGCAGCACGCCGATCATGCCGATGAGTGTGATCACGTCGACAAGGATGCTCAGCAGGCCGGAAACGATGAATGACTGGATCGAGTCGATGTCGCTGGTCACGCGGCTGATGAGGTCGCCGGTCTGGCTCTGGTCGTGATACGCCAGCGACAGCCGCTGCACCTGCGCGTAGAGCGTGCGCCGCAGGTCATGGGTTACCCACTGGCCAACGCTGGTTGTAATGTACTTCTCGGCGTAGGTGCAGACCGCGTCGAGGGCCGCGATCACCAGCACGGAGATGCAGGCCAGCATCAGAATCTGCTGTCCGTCCGTACCCACCGTGCGGGTGATCAGGTCATATAGCCAGCCGTGCGCGCCTTTGTGCGTCAGTACGTTGTCGATGACGATCTTCAAAGGCCACGGCGCGGCCAGGTCGGCGACGCTCTCGCCGGCAATGGCCAGCAGCCCCAGCCACAACGCACGCCGATGCGGCCGCAGCAGCGCCATGATGGTGATGCCGCGAGACGCAGCCTTTTCTTCCTGCTTCGGTGCCGTGCCTTTTTCTGTCGTACCTTTTTCCGGATCCATCAAAACTTAGACGCCGCCTGGGCCGGAAATCGCAGCCTAAACCCCTGCCTGAATTGCGCTATCTCGCTCACTTGACGGCGGTGTACGTTAACTCTCCGTAAATCCCGACTACCAACCGGCTGCATGGCGCCTGCTTTGATAGTCTTTTCTAAGCCTGCCCCACTGCCCGGTCCCTATGAATCTGCGCCACCGCACGCCCAGCCTCTTTGCAACGAATGCCGTTCTGCTCGCCCTGGGCCTCCTCGCCGGTCCCGGCTACTCCCAGCAGCGCAAGCCTAAAGACGCCATCCGTCACGTCGTCATCATCTTCGACGAGAACGTCTCGTTCGACCACTACTTCGCCACCTACCCCAACGCTCTCAACCCTCCCGGCGAGCCCCCGTTCCACGCGCTCCCGGGCACCCCGCAGGTCGACGGTCTGAGCGGCAAGCTGCTTACTGAGAATCCCAACTTTCTCAACAAGGAAAACGGCGCCGGCGCTGCCAATCCTTTCCGCCTCAGCCGCGCGCAGGCGTCCACAACGGACCAGAGCCACTCCTACATGCCGGAGCAACTCGCCTTCCACGGCGGCAAGATGGACCTCTTTCCGAAATCGGTGGGCCGCGCCGACAACCCCGAGGTGCCCGGCGACAAGCACGGCATCCCCTCCACCGCCGGCCTCGTGATGGGCTACTTCGACGGCAACACCGTCACCGCCTTCTGGAACTACGCGCAGCATTTCGCCATGAGCGACCGCCAGTTTGACGTGACCTTCGGCCCGTCGACGCCGGGCGTCATCAATCTCATCTCCGGCCAGACTAACGGCGCCATCAACGATCAGAACGCCGCTTCCGTCCTCGATGCCGACGGCAGCGGCGGCTTCACCCTCATCGCCGATCCCGACCCCTTTGGCGACCGCTGCTCTTCGCCTGCCGCCACCCAGGTCCATATGACTGGCCCGAACATTGGCAACCTGCTTACGCGCGCCAACGTGCGCTGGGGATTTTTCCAAGGTGGCTTCGATCTTACCTCTACTAACCCTAACGGCACCTCGGGCTGCCATCGCACCACCGCCGGCCACTCCCAGCTGCTCAAAGTCGACTACATCGCTCACCACGAGGGCTTCCAGTACTTCCCCTCCACGGCGAACCCGCAGCACACGCGCCCCAGCAGTGTGAAGGCCATCGGCTCCAACAACGACGGCGGCGCCAACCACCAATACGACCTCCACGACTTCTTTGACGCCGTCAAAGCCGGAAACTTTCCTGCCGTCAGCTACCTGCGCGCTCCCGGATACCAGGACGGCCATGCCGGCTACTCCAACCCTCTCGACGAGCAGACCTTCGTGGTGAACACGATCAACTTCATCCAGCAGCAGAAGGACTGGGAGCACACTGCCATCATCATCGCCTACGACGATTCCGATGGATGGTACGACCACGTGATGGGCAAGATCGTGAACGGATCGCAGTCGCCCCTCGACGCGCTGGATGGCCCCGGCAAGTGCGGCACCGCTCCGGCGCTGCCGGGCGTCAACCCGACCACTGTCCATGCGCAGGGCCGCTGCGGCTTCGGTCCGCGGCTACCGCTGCTGGTGATCTCGCCGTGGGCCAAGGCCAATTATGTCGACCACACGGTCACTGACCAGACCTCGACTCTCCGCTTCATTGAGGATCTTTTCCTCAATGGTCAGCGCCTTGGCGCGGGCTCGTTCGACGCGCAGTCCGGCTCTATCGAAGGCATGTTCGACTTCAGCTCTGCCAGGCCGAAGAACACGAAGAAGCTCATCCTCGACCCCGCGACCGGCGAAGTGAAGTAGCCTTACAGGTCAATGAGTGCTCGCGCCAACCGCATCACCCGCAGGCGCCTGATGCAGCAGGGAAGCCTGCTGGTCGGCGCACAGCTGCTGCCGCGTGCGCTGGCCCAAAGCATGGCTATGCCCATGCCGCAACACCGCTCCGCCAAAACCCTCGACGCTCTCAAGCTCCCGTCCTTCGTCGACCCGCTGCCGCTCCCGCAAGTGCTTCGCCCCGAAGGCCGCCGGTCAGCTCCCGAACACGATGCTGCCGACGCCCCGTACTACCGCATCCGCATCCGCGAAATTGCAGCGAAGCTCCACCACGACCTTCCGGCCGCGCGGGTCTTCAGCTACGCCGACACTGCCGCTCCGCCGCTGATGGAAGCGCGCACCGGCGAAGGCATCCTCATCGAGTGGGTGAACGACCTTCCCGCTAGACACCTCTTCCCGCTCGACGGCTCCATGCCCGGCATGCCCGCGCTCGCCGGGCTGCCCGAGACCCGCACTGTGGCCCACGTGCACGGCGCGCGCGTTCCCAGCGTCAGCGACGGCTACCCGGAGGACTGGTTCGCTCCCGGCCACAGCAAGCTCTGCTTCTACCCCAATCAGCAGGATTCGGCGGCGCTGTGGTTCCACGACCATGCCATGGGCTCCAACCGGCTGAACATCTTTGCCGGCCTGATGGGCCTGTACATCCTGCGCGACAACCGCGAAGCCGCCCTCAACCTGCCCAGCGGCCCGTATGAGCTGCCGCTCCTCATATACGACCGCAGCCTGACACCCACAGGCCAGCTCTACTACCCCAACCCTCCCGACGAGGGGACCTGGACCGACGAGTTCCTCGGCGACGCCATGATCGTCAACGGCAAACTCCGCCCCTTCCACAACGTCGAGCCCCGCCGCTACCGCCTGCGCATCGCGAACACCGCCAACGCGCGCTTCTTCTCGCTCGCCATCTCCAACAACCAGCCGTTCCACATCATCGGCTCCGATCAAGGCCTCCTCAGCGCGCCGGTCGAAGCCCATCGCATCCTGCTCGCTCCCGCCGAGCGCACCGACCTCATCGTCGACTTCTCCCACGCCCGCGGCCAGAACATCACCCTCACCTCCGGCGGCGACGACCTGCTGCAGTTCCGCGTCAGCAAGTCTCTGGTTAGAGATACCAGCACCGTGCCTGCCACGCTCCGCACCATCTCGCGGATCCCCGAAGCGAACGCCGACCGCACGCGCCTGCTCACGCTCAACCAGTTCGACGCCGGCAACGGATCGCCCATGGTCATGCTGCTCAACCGCAAGCACTGGCACGAGCCTGTCACCGAGATCGTCAAGCTCGACTCCACCGAAATCTGGAGCCTCATCAACCTCACCGACGATACTCACCCCATCCACCTGCACATGGTCCGCTTCCAGGTACTCGACCGCCGCAACTTCTCCGTATTCGATTACCTCGACACCGAAACCCTCGCCTACACCGCCACAGCCACCGCTCCACCCAAGCACGAGCTCGGCTGGAAGGATGTCGTCCAGTGCCCGCCGGGCATGGTCACGCGCATCATCATCAACTTCAGCGGCTACCCCGGCCGCTACCTCTGGCACTGCCACATCCTGGAACACGAGGCCAACGACATGATGCGACCCTACCTGGTCGAAGCCTGAAAATAAATCCGCGCCCCGGCCTCCCGCACCGTCATCCCATTCGGCAACACCGTATCAGCGACAAAGTAATGACATTCGGCAGGTAAGATACTCCACGAGGCTCGAAGCCCCCTAAGCCCGTGATCGAAATGAGGAGAAGCTACATGACATTCCGCAAGATTGCCGCCCTGGCCCTGGCCGCCGGTTCCATCGGCGCCGTCGCCCACGCGCAGACGTCCACCTGGACTATCGACCCCAACCACTCCAGCTCAACCTTTGTCGTTCGCCACATGCTGGTCTCGAACGTTCACGGCTTCATCACCGGCGTCAAGGGCACCATCGTGTACGACGAGAAGGACATCACGAAGTCCACCGTCACCGCAACGCTCGACCTCAGTACCATCAACACCGCGGTCGACGCACGCGATAAGGACCTCAAGTCGCCTGCTTACTTCGGGCTGGACAAGCCGGAGAACAACGTCATGGCGTTCAAGTCCACCTCGATCACCAAGTCCGGCGGCAAGACGTGGATGAAGGGCGACCTCACCACCGTCACCAAGCCAGTTACGCTGGAGCTCACCGGCCCCATCGGCTCTAACAAGAACGGCAAAGGCGTGCCGATCACCGGCTTCACCGCCACCGGCGTGGTCAAGCGCCTGGACTACGGCATCGGACCCAAGGCCCCGCTGAGCACCATCGGTGACGAAATTGCCATCACCATCGACATCGAGGCTGATAAACAGTCCTAAGCATCGTTACCGCAACGCAGAACGGGAGCAGCCACGGCTGCTCCCGT
This sequence comes from uncultured Acidobacteriota bacterium, assembly GCA_903873705.1. Classification (GTDB taxonomy): domain Bacteria; phylum Acidobacteriota; class Terriglobia; order Terriglobales; family Acidobacteriaceae; genus Granulicella. Next base: position 10,756 of record CAIQPK010000043.1, on the reverse strand, counting down.
TCTGCGTTTCACAGGCTGTTACTTTATTCCGGGGCCGCTCTCGTTCCACTCATAAACCACGATCCCCACATCCCCCAGCGTCTTCATCGTCGCTTCCATGGTGCGCCGCACCTGGGGGCGTCCCGATGCAGGAACGTTGTGTGCCTCCTCCACCGCCGCCACGCGTCCGTATGGCCATGCATCCCGCGGAATCGACGCCAGGGCCTCACCCAGTTTGTCCATCGACACGTTCAGCGTCTCCCGCCGTGCGCCCATAGGCCGCATCATGCCGCCCACACCCAGGCTCGTCGGATTCGCGTCCGCCAGCGTCACATGCAGGGTCACCATGTTCGCCTGCACGGTCACGTAGGGGTTCTCCCATACGTCCAGTGAATGCACGGCCAGATACCGCGTCTTCGACGGTGGCGGAATCATGTCCAGCTGCTCGCGTTGCGACTCCACCTCCTGCCGCTGCTGCGCCATCGCAGCCGCGTTCGGAGACGGTGAAGAGGACGGAACGCCGTGGCATCCAGAGAGGAGGCCGCAAGCCAGCAATGCAGGGGAGAGTGGGCGAAAGTTCACTCTCCCAGCATAACAAGCCGCGCTGCCGAGCCGTAGTAGCATCTCCTCAATGAAGCCCCTCCGCAATGCTCGCCCTGAACGGCGCTTTTGGCTGCCTGTTGCCGCTCTTTTCCTGGGCCTCATCTCAACCTCCGCCGCAGGCCAGCAGTCAGGCAGCATCACCGGCACGGTCACCGACATTGCCGGCGCCCTGGTGACGGGGGCGCACGTCACGCTAACCGGCAGCAGCGCCACCCGTCAGGCCACCACGGATGGGCAGGGCGACTTCTCCTTCGGCACGCTTCCCGCTGGACACCTCACATTAGCCGTCACCGCCGACGGCCTCGCCAACACGACACTCTCCCTCGACCTGCGCGCCGGCGAAACGTTGGCATTACCGCCGATCGCTATGGCGATTGCCACGGCCAGCACCAGCGTTGACGTCACCATGACAAAGGTGGAAGTGGCTGAGACCGAAATCAAAATGCAGGAGCGCCAGCTCTTCCTCGGCTTCGCTCCCAACTTCTACGTCAGTTACAACTGGACCGCGGAGCCGCTGACGACGCGCCAGAAGTTCGAACTCGCCAACAAGACCGTCCTTGCGCCCATCAACTTGCCGATGATCGCCGGCATCGCGGGCATACAACAGGCGCAGAACGCTTTCGCGGGCTATGGACAAGGCGGAAAGGGCTATGCCAAGCGCTTCGGCGCGTCTTATGCCGACTTCATTGCCGGCACCTATCTCGGTGGCGCCCTTCTGCCCACGCTCTTCCATCAGGACCCGCGCTACTTCTACAAGGGCACCGGCAGCAAACGATCCCGTGCACTCTACGCCCTCTCCACAGCGTTCATCGCCCGCGGCGACAGCGGCAAGTGGCAACCCGCTTATGCGGGCATGCTGGGCGACCTTGGATCTGCTGCCCTCTCCAACGCCTACTACCCCGCCAGCGACCGCCACGGCGTGCAGCTGACCCTTGAAAACGGCTTGATCAGCATCGCCTCCGATGGCGTGGGCAATCTCCTCCAGGAGTTCTTCTGGCGGAAGCTCAGCTCCGGCGTTCCCAAATCCCAGCAGCTGAAACCCTAACGGCCGCTCCAGACTGCCTTTCGCTTTTCGAGGAAGGCCGTCAGCCCCTCCTGCTTATCGGCTGTGCCGCATAGCCGCCCAAAGATGTGGGCCTCCGCCAGCAGCCCGTTCTCAAGCGAGCTGCCGTGTTCCACCGCCTCCAGCACCCCCTCGACGGCCAGCGGCGCCATCCCGGCGATGACGGTGGCCAAAGCCCGCGCTCGTGCCATCAGCTCGGCGGCCGGCGCCACCTCCTGCACCAGCCCCAGGCGCAGCGCTTCCTCCGCCCCCACCAACACCCCGGTCAGCATCATCTTCAACGCCGCGCCGCGACCCACCAGCCGCACCAGCCGCTGCGTCCCCCCATAGCCGGGGATAAGCCCCAGCTTTACCTCCGGCAACCCCATCTTCGCCGTGTCGCTCGCGATGCGGAGCGTGCAGGCCATGGCGAGCTCGCATCCTCCACCCAGCGCCGCGCCGTTCACGCAGGCGATCACCGGCTTGCGGCAAAGCTCAATCTGGCGCATCACTGCCTGCCCTCGGTCCGATACCTTGCGGCCGGACTCGGCGTCTGTCTCTGTCAGGCCGCGGATGTCCGCCCCGGCCGCGAAGGCTCGCTCGCCCGCACCGGTCAGCAGTACGACGCGGACGCTATCGTCCGCATCCAGAGCCGCAAAAACGCGCTCCAGTTCGTCGAACATCGGCGCGTTCAGCGCATGCAGCACCTCGGGCCGGTTCAGCGTCACTGTGGCAATCGGTCCATCCACACCCAGCAGCAGCGTTGCAAACTGCGATACATCACTCATCTGTCCCTCGCTCTCACATCCGTAAGCACACACCCCAGACGATACAATCGAACACATGATCAAGGGAATGACGCTGGTCGCCCCCGTAGCCTCGGGCGACGCCTTCGACAAGCTCACCAGCCTCTTCGCCGCCCTCGGCTTCGAGCCCGGCAAGGGCTGGACCGATGCCACCGGCCGCGGCTCCGCCTTCCTCGCGCCCGTCGGCAACCTCGAACTCATCACCGGCCGCGCTCCTGCGGTGCCACCTGTGCTGATTGAAGTCACGCAGCTCGACGCTGTCTTCGACATTGTCCTGCACTGGATGCAGGCGCACTTCCGCGCCGAAGAAGTTCCCACCGCGCTCACGGCGGTCGCTGCCACACACTGGAACTCGCGCCTCTTCACCGTCACCCTCGCGCCCAACCTGCAGCTCGGTTTCTGGCAGTCCGAAAGCGTCACGCACGGCAGGCCCATCGCCATTGAGGGCGATCTCTCCGCCTCTGGCCGCAAGTTCGCCATCGTTGTCGCTCGCTGGAACGCCGTCATCACCGACCGCCTGTTGCAGGGCTCGATCGACGCCCTCCGCCGCAGCGGCTGCTCCCTCGCTGACATCGAGATCGTCCGCGTCCCCGGTGCATGGGAGATCCCCAGCGCCGCCCGCTCGCTCGCCGAAACCAAGCGCTTCGCCGGCATCATCACGCTCGGGGTGCTGCTCCGCGGAGAAACCGCGCACTACGAGGCCATCTACAACGAGGTCTCGCGCGGCATCGGCCAGTCGCAGCAGGAGACCGGCATCCCCCACGCCTTCGGCGTCCTCACCTGCGAAAACCTGGAGCAGGCTCTCGACCGCGCCGGTCTCAAGGCGGGCAACAAGGGCTTTGAAGCCGCCATCGCCGCCATCGAAATGGCCTCCATCCAGCAGCAGATCGCGGAGAAAAAGTAATGGGTACACGCCGTAAATCCCGCGAACTCGCCATGCAGATGCTCTTCCAGGGCGACCTTGGGAAACAGAAGCCTGAAGAAGTCGAACGGCTCTTCTGGGACTCGCGCGACGACGTCGACGACGAAACCCGTGGCTTCGCCGATGACCTGCACCGCGTGGCCACCACGCGCGAAGAAGAGATCGATGCACTCATCGAGAGGTTCGCGCAGAACTGGCGCATCGAGCGCATGCCGGTCGTCGACCGCAACCTGCTCCGCACGGCCGTGGCCGAGATGCTCGCCTACCCCAAGACGCCCGGTGCTGTCATCATCAACGAGACTCTCGAAGTAGCTCGCCGCTACGCCGCTCCCGAGTCCACGCAGTTCCTCAACGGCGTCCTCGATGCCATCGCCCGCCACCTGCTCGAATTTCGCCTCAAGCTCTAAGAGCCCTTCCAGACATAGAAAAAGCCCTCCAACCGGAGGGCCTTTTCTATGTCTGAAATTGCAACCTACGTTGTCGACTTCTTCGGCCGCTGCGCGATCAGGTTCGGCACCACAGTGTTGCCATTCCCATCCGGCAGTTTAGGCGCGATCACCTTGGTCGGCTGGTCGGCTGCCGTGGTTCCGGTCACGCTGATCAGATGCACCTGGTTGTCGCCTGAAGTTCCCGTAAAGAACGTCGTGTTATCCGTGCTGAAGACACCGGCCACCGGGGCAGTTGCGCCACCGCTGAGCACGACGGGCACCACCGCGCCCGTACCCGGAATGTACTCCGGCAGGATGCCACCGGTTCCCGTGTACGTCACAAAAGCCAGCGCCGAGTTGCTCGCCGGCACCACGCCCGTAATGGCTGTCGCTGCGGCACCCACCAGCGGGTGCTGCGTGAACGTTGTACCGAACGTCACCGGCGTTGGAGCTGTGGAGCACCGCAGAGCCGACGAGGGAATCGTTACGGCAATATCATTCAGTGTCGCGCCACCGCTCACCGTCGCACCAAGGATGTGGTTGCCATCGTTTGTCGCCGCGAGGTGATCGTTTTGCACCGCCGTGTCATTGGCCACGGGGTCATAAATGTTGGTAGCCACCGGCGGCGTGCCGGGAGTCACCGTTGTCACCGGGCAGTAGCTCCGCGCCTCGGTGATGTTCGTGTTCGTGGCGAAGAAGGCACCGACACTCGGAATCGTCGTGGCCACATCCACGTACTGGACGCTCGTAGGAATGGTGTACCAGCCGTTGTAATCCGAGTGAACAAGCAGCTGATTGTTCTGTGCGGTGATGTACACCGTCGAGCTATCCGGTGACCACTGCGCGCTCGTGCCCACGCCCCCGGTCGTTGTTTCCGTCGATCCCGTGGCGGTCACCAGCGATACCGTCTTCCGCACGGGATCTGTTACCACAAGGGTCTGGCTGTTGGGAGAAATCGAAAGCACCGTCCCGGCTGCGCCCAGTGACGTGTTTGTCACTTGGAAGTTTGTCGCCGAAACCGACATCATCGCCGTCGTACTTCCCAGGAACAATGTGCCGCCGTCATTGGCGAGCACCATAGAGTTCGGTACATAGGGCAGCTTGACCAGCGTGCCCTGCTGGTTGGTGGAAAAATCCACCGGCAGCAGGTACTGCGACTGCGTGCTCGCTATGTACAGCACCGTAGCATTCGTTCCGGGCGACGTAATCTGGATGCCGTTTGAGGTCACCGTCTTGCCGTTACCGAATACGCCCGCCTGGCTGATCGGAGCCGAGTTGCAGGCCGGTGGAAGGCACTCTGCCGTAATTGTCGCCGACCCCGGAAACGCCGGTGTCACCGTGCCCGAGCCTGCCGGAATCGTCGTCGGGGTAGTGGACACGTACGTCAGGTTGATGCCGGTCAGCACCACGTTATTGGTGTCTACCACGGTTGCGGTCAGCGGCTGGCTGGTATTCACGTTCACGTTCTGGCTGGTCGCAGTCGTTCCCGGAATCGCCAGCGCAATCGATGCTGGCGGACACGTGGAGAAGAAGCCTGCTGCACCGCCCGAACCCGATGTCGCAATCGATGCCGTAATGATTGTCGACCCCGGCTGTGCCGCGGTAGCAACACCGTTCTGGTCAATTGTCAGCACCGACGAGTTCTGCGCTGAATACTGCAAATGCCCGATCCGGCACGTCAGGTTGTCGCTCGGGTTCACCGTTCCGTTTTGATAAGCCCGCGCCGTCAGCTGCGCGCTGGTACGCTGCGACAGGCACGAGGTTCCCGTGTACGCCGGAGCCGTCAACACCGCGGTCGTCGAAACTGGGCAGCAGTTGGTTGCCGGGTCGCTCGTCGCCAGGCAGACCGCGCTGCTGGAGGTCGCCGTACCGGCTTCCGTTACAGGTGCGGTTGAAACCGCCTTGCCGAAGGTCGTTGCCACGGTAAAACTGTTGGTAGCCGATGACGTCACCGTCACCTGCTGGCCATTCAAAAACGTTGAAGTCGGGAAGCCCGAAAGCGTAACCGCGCTACCGATAAAGGGTGCGCTCGACGCCGTAAACGTCGTGCTCGCGCTGCCGATCGAATAACCCGTTACGCCGAAACTCGACGCCGTCGGCGATGGAGATCCCAGCACTATGCTGGTCACCACCGGATGCACGTAAACCGGGATCGCATTGCTCACCGCGCCGTCAGCGGTCGCGGTCACATAGGCCACGGTGTTGGCCGGAGGATTCACGGGCGTGGTGCAAAGTGTGTAGTCAGGAATGCCGCCGCCCGTGTTGCGATTCCACGTGCCGCCGCACACCGAGCCCGTGGAGGGGTTGATGTCGGCAAAGCTCATGTCCGTGGTTGCAAACACATACCGGTTTACCGAAACCTGCGAACCCTTGCAATCCACAGCGGTCGCACTCAATGCGCTGCCGATCTGCCCGAAGTCAATCGATTCGCCGAACGTGGCAAAGGCGGGAGAAAGGGTAATACTCTTCACCTGGCCCACGACCGGTCCTGAGTCGCCGCCATTGCAAAAAACCGTGACCGTCTTACTGCCGCAGCCCACCATGGACGCGCCAAAAGGGACCGTAAAAAAGAGCAGAACCGCTAGACTGACAAACCGCCGCATCGAACCTCCCCGTCCAACCGGAACTCAAGCTGAACGGTCAAACCGCAAACTCTGAATTGCCGAAGCTCCAGTGTAGAAGGTGCTCGGAGCAATGGGCAAATCAGAGGCAATCCAGGACGTCTTGAAATGCTCTCTCTTAGACGCCTCAAACCGCCGGATGTACCCCTTGGCGGTGACGGGCGTTCCACAGCCCGTCCGCCATCGCCGCCACCGTGATCGCCAGCCAATGCGCCACAATATTACGCAGAGAGAAGAATCGGCCCAGAATCAGCTTCCCCGCCAGCGTCAGCCGAAACGCGTCGATCACAGGCGCGTGATACAGCCTGCTGAATTCAATCCCGGCTATGAGTGCTCCTGCCATCAAACCGACCCCCACAGCTGGGATCCTCGGCAGAATGGCGGCCACCAGCCAGTACACCATCGCCGCCCAGAGTACCGATCCGCCGTATTTGTACCAAAACGACGGAAGATGGAGCGGCACCATCCGCCACGCCACACCCACCGGTATCAGCGACAGGCCAATGCCGGTGCACATCCAGCGCCGAGGGATCGCCGAAGCCACCGCTACTCTCCAGCCGGCATATTCTCCGCAAACCACTGCGCTGTCCGTTTGTCCCGGTCCGCAATATGCTTCGGATCGCGAAACCCGTGGCCCTCGTTCGGATAAATCACCAGCTGTGTCTTCACGCCCTGGTCCCGCAGCGCATGCCACATTTCGAAACTCTGCGGCGCCGGGCACTCGCCGTCGCGGTCGCCCACGATAATCAACATGGGCGTCTTCACCTTCTTTATGAACTCAATCGCCGAACTCTTCGCGTAGGCCTTGGCATCGTCATAAACGCTCGCCCCAAAGAAGGGAATCATCCACTGGTCAATCGAGTTCTCGCCGTAGTAGCTCTGCCAGTCGCTGATGCCCGCACCCGCCACAATCGCCCGGAAGCGCTGCGTCTGGGTCGGCGCAAACATCGACATGAAGCCGCCGTAGCTCCATCCCGTCATGCCCAGCCGCTTGTCGTCGATGGGCAGCTTCTTCTCAATGGCGTCCACACCCGCCAGTATGTCCCTGAGGTCGCCATAGCCAAAATCCTTGCGATTGGCCTTGGTAAATGCCTCACCCTGCCCAAAGCTTCCCCGCGGATTTGGTTGGAACTCAAAATACCCCAGTTGCGCCCAATTTCCACCTCCAAACCGCGCCCCAACCGACGACGACGGCCCGCCGTGCACCGTCACAATCATCGGATACTTCTTCGCTGGGTCATAATTCGCCGGATAAGTCAGCCACCCCTGCACATGGAAGCCTTCGTTCTCCCACTCCATCGACTCCGTCCGCGCCGGCGGCTTGGCTCCGTCGTTCAGGTGCGTCAGCTGCTTCAGGTGCGTCACATCGTCCAGTGGCCCAGCCCAAACTTCCGGAGCTGTGGCCACGCCCTGCTTCACCATCCCAAACACCAGGCCGGTCTTCCCCACACCAAACGAAACAGCTCCCTTGATCTGTCCACCGGAAATCGATACCTCCCCCAGATCGACAGCGCTTCCGGGAATCAGCTTCCGCGTCGCCACGTCGTAATCCGGCAGTACCATATGCCCACGCCGGTCTTCTACAAACCCGATCTTCCCGTTATCAATCCAGCTCTCAAACACCGGCGTACCGTCGATCCCCGCCGTCACATCCACCGGCGCTCCGCCTCTTGCATCGACGACCCAGACATCCCCGCCCGTTGAACCCTGGTCGCTCATCAACCCGCCAATGAACGCAATCTTCTTCCCGTCCGGCGACCACCGCGGCACCGCCATCTGCAGCCCGTGCAGCTCGCCGGCTACCTTCTGCGGGTCCAGAACAGCCGTTTCATCCGATCCTGCCGACTGCGTGTACAGTTTCGCCACCCACCACGTGTTCTCACCTGGCGGCGGAGCGGCAATAAAGGCCACCTGCTTCGAGTCCGGCGCCCAATCCCACTCATAAACGTGGAGCTTGGGCGAGGTCACCCAGTGGCCCGTGCCGCTCGGCACATCCACGGCACACAGCCGCTGAATTTCAACCCCGTCCTCGCCAATCACGCCATCCCAGGGCTTCATCGCGTCGAGCGCCCCGGCCGAGCGCGTCGCATTCTCCACAAACAGGAAACCGATCTCTTTTCCATCCGGCGACCACGCCAGCTGTTTGAATAGCCCGGTTACGTGCGTCAACTGCTTGCTCTCGCCTGTCGCCCGCGACCACAGGAAAATCTGCGACTGCCCACGCTCGCCGCAATAGGCGCTATACGCCAGCCACTGGCCATCGGGCGACCATATGGGCACGGTGCTCGAGCACTCCCCGTTGCCGGGCGACACCAACTTGTCCTTGCCCGCCGCTCCGCCTGCCAGCTCTGTCACATGCAGCTCCGAGCCGCCCGCGGCGCGCAGGCCCCACGCCACCAGCGCCCCGTCCGGTGATACCGCCACACTTCCCGGCTGCTTTATCCGCCCTCCCCCCCGCTGGGCTGATCCTGAAACGGTGAGAAGACAGCAAAAAGCAGCCAAAAAGACGGTCAGGCGGGCGGATCGAGCAAAAATCATCATGCCGAAAAGCCTAGCACGCCCTCTCTGGCATACTAACCGCGTAAATATACTGAGAAACGTGGAAACGGCACGGTCCTCGCCTTGACGCTGCCCCAGCCCCTTGATAGAGTAAGAAGGTTCCGCGAGTTCCGGGAACGCGTCCGTGTGAATGTAAGTCGAGTTCAACGGAGCCTGTCTGTGAGTCTGCGACACCCTCCTCCCTCAGAAAGAACAGAGGATCCCATGAGGAAGGGCTATGCGGGCCGGAACAGCGCGAAACGGAGTCGGTCAGGGTGAAAGCCCCCAAACCAGCCACCGTCGCCTGTCTCAAACCTGAGCAGTGAAGCGCACGAAACACGCAGTTGGCAGTACGGCCGCGTGCAGAATTCAGAACTTCGCCGGAGCATGTTTGCATGCTTCGCCTTTTGCGCGTCCGTAAGGATGGTGTGAAAGCAGAGCGAAAGGAGCTGCCCTGCACCGAGCCCGAATACAGAAATTCGGGTAATTCCGAGGGAGTTTTATAAAGTGCCTACGTTCCATCAGCTCGTCAAGCAGGGCCGCACACCGACCCGCTACAAGACCGCATCGCCCGCCCTGCAGGGATCGCCCCAGCGCCGCGGCGTCTGCACCCGCGTCTACACCCAGACCCCCAAGAAGCCCAACTCGGCTCTCCGCAAGGTCGCCCGTGTACGCCTCACCAACGGTATTGAAGTCACCACGTACATCCCGGGCATCGGCCACAACCTGCAGGAGCACTCGATCGTGCTCATCCGCGGCGGCCGTGTGAAGGACCTTCCCGGCGTGCGTTACCACGTGGTTCGCGGCACGCTCGACTCCGTCGGCGTCGCCAACCGCAAGCAGAGCCGCTCCAAGTACGGCGCCAAGCGCCCGAAGGCATCGGCGAAGTAAAGATTTGGGTTGCGGGTTCTCGGTTGTCGGTTCTCAGTAAGGAACCAGCTAACCGAGAGCCGATAACCAACAACCGAAAACAGTTTCACCAGGCTCAGCCGCGTGAGAAGTCACCGCACTGAGGGAAGAAGAGAGAGTAGCAATGCCACGTAAAGGTTTTATTGCCAAGCGCGAAGTAGCTCCGGACCCGGTTTACGGCTCCACGCTCGTCACCAAGTTCGTCAACAGCATGATGTGGGGCGGCAAGAAGTCGACCGCCCAGGGGATCTTCTATGAGGCGATGACCGCTCTCGAAGCCAAGGGTGGCGACGAAGCTCTCAAGCTCTTCAAGAAGGCCGTTGAGAACGTCAAGCCGATGCTGGAAGTGAAGTCCCGCCGCGTCGGTGGCGCCAACTACCAGGTGCCGATCGAAGTGAACCCGGAGCGCCGCACGTCGCTCGCCATCCGCTGGCTGGTTTCTTACGGCCGCTCGCGTGGCGAAAAGGGCATGGTCGACAAGCTCACCGCTGAGCTGCTCGACGCCGCCAACGGCCGTGGCGCTGCCATGAAGAAGAAGGAAGACGTTCACCGCATGGCCGAAGCCAACAAGGCCTTCGCCCACTACCGCTGGTAGTTGCGGGTTGTTAGTTGGCAGTTCTTAGTTGTTAGTAAGAGCTGCCTCCCCTGACAACTAAGAACTAACAACTTAGAACAAGCGAGTTTCGGCTCGCACAAAAAGTAAAGGATCACCGTGGCACGCACAGTACCTCTCGCAAAATGCCGCAACATCGGCATCATGGCTCACATCGACGCCGGCAAGACCACCACCACCGAGCGCATCCTGTACTACACAGGCAAGACGCATAAGATCGGTGAGGTCCACGAGGGCGCGGCGGTGATGGACTGGATGGCGCAGGAGCAGGAGCGCGGCATCACCATCACTTCGG
>CAIQPK010000042.1 GCA_903873705.1 uncultured Acidobacteriota bacterium | reverse complement strand
AAGCGCCTGAAGCCCCGGGAGACGGGGCCCAAGCTCGCAGCGCGACAGGAACATCGATGTCGGCCAACGTCCCTCAGTGAGTTTTTCCTGATCCAGACACCCGGCAAGCGAACCGTTCTGCGGCGGGATAGCTAAGGAGAACCACCGTGGCAAAAGAAGGAATCCACCCGCATTACGCAGACACCAACGTCAAGTGTGCCTGCGGCAACCAGTTCGTCACCCGCTCCACCCACAAGGGCGACATCGTCGTTGAAATCTGCAACGCCTGCCACCCTTTCTTCACCGGCAAGCAGAAGCTGGTCGACACTGCGGGCCGCATCGAGCGCTTCCGCCGCAAGTTCGCCAAGTCCGACGAAGGCAAGAAGGCCGAAGCAGAAGCCACCAAGTAAACGGCTCGCAAACAACCGAGAGGCCTCCGCACCAGCGGGGGCCTTTCACTTTGAACTACAGTCTTCAAACTAACAACCAACAACTAAGAACGGACAACTCCCGAAAGCAGCATGCCCACCACCGACGTCTACATGAAAAAGGAATGGAACAACACGATCGACCGCGAGATGCCCGAGCACTCCCGCGTCCCCGCCGAGTTCCACATCGGCCCGGTCCGCATCGCGCCCGCCACCGTCCTCGCCCCCATGGCCGGCGTCACCGACACCGTCTTCCGCCGCTTCATCAAGAACGCCAGCCTATACGCCGCTCCGTCTTCTGAACCCTGGGCCCTGGACCCTGAACCCTCGTCCGTAGACACCGCCACCACCAACGAAACCTCCGGCTGCGGCCTCATCATGACCGAGTTCACCTCGGCCGACGGCCTCTCCCGCATGCGCGAAACCAAGCGCAAGCGCTACCTCACCTACTACGAGGACGAGCACCCCATCTCCGCGCAAATCTTCGGCTCGAACCCCGCCACGCTCGCTGATAGCGCGCGCATCTGCCAGGACGCCGGCTTCGACCTTGTCGACCTCAACCTCGGCTGCCCCGCCAAGCGCGTCGTCAACTGCAACGGCGGCAGCGGCCTCCTCCGCGACCTCCCGCTCATCAAGACCATCTTCGAAAGCATCCGCTCATCCGTCACCATCCCCTTCACCGTCAAGTTCCGCATGGGCTGGAACGACAAGAACATCGTCTGCGTCGAGCTCGCAAAAATGGCCGAAGACTGCGGCCTCAACGCCGTCGCTCTCCACGCCCGCACCCGCGAAGACGGCTACTCCGGCCACGCGCGCTGGGAGTACATCGCCGCCATCAAAGATGCTGTTCGCATCCCCGTCATCGGCAACGGCGACATCCGCACCCCCGAAGACGCCGCCGCCATGGTCGATGCCACCAACTGCGACGCCGTCATGATCGGCCGCGCCGCGCCCGCGAATCCCTGGATCTTCCGCCAGATCGCCCAATACACGGCGACCAAACAATCCACCGGCACTGGCACCTACGACAAGCCCACCGAAATGGACCGCTACCGCATGATCCGCGACTACTTCGAGCGCCTCATGCATGAAGTCGCCGAGCACCCCGAAGTCCTCGGCCCCGCCGAAGACGACCTCTCCAAGCGCCTCAAGCGCAACCACGAGTCCGCCCAGCGCGACGCCATCGGCCGCATGAAGCAGTTTGCCAGCTGGTTCACCCACGGCGTCCCCGGCGGAGCGGTCCTCCGCCGCCAGATCTTCGAAGCCAAACGCGGCGCCGAAGTCATGGACAAGGTAGAAATCTTCTTCACCACCCGCGCCAACGCCCCGCAGGAAGAAGCTGAGCTCGAGCGCGACGCCGAGCTCGAATCCGCCCCCGCCGCCTGGGGCTGATACCCTTCGTCATGCCGCCGCCGGCGCTCGCGCCCACGCTCAACTCAGACGCTCCCACCGCAACGCTGCTCAAGCGCATCGGCTGGCGCATCCTTCCGCTGCTCACGCTGCTCTACTTCATCGCCTATCTCGACCGCATCAACATCGGCTTCGCCTCCGCCGGTATGCAGCGCGACCTCGGCTTCAGCGACGCGCTCTACGGCACCGGCGCGGGCATGTTCTTCGTCGGCGCGCTGCTGGCGCAGCTACCCAGCACCCTCCTGCTCGCCCGATTCGGCGCCCGCAAAACTCTCTGTGCACTGATGCTCTTCTGGGGAGCCGTCTCCGGTTCCATGGCTTTCGTGCACACCGGCACAGCCTTTCTCGCGCTCCGCTTTCTGCTCGGCGTGGCGGAGGCAGGCTTTTATCCCGGAGTCATCCTTTACCTCACGCTCTGGCTGCCGCGCCGTGTCCGCACCAGCTTCACCGCCTGGTTCCTCTTCGCGATTCCCATGGCCAGCATCTTCGGCGGACCACTCTCGTCATGGATACTCACTCGCGGCGGCGCCGGTCGCTTCACTGACTGGCAACTCCTGCTCCTGGTCGAAGCCGTCCCCGCTCTGCTCGCCGGAGCACTGCTTCCCTGGCTGATGACCGACAATCCCAAAACCGCAAGCTGGCTCACCGACCCCCAGCGCACCACCCTCGCCGAAGCCCGGCTCGCCGACGAACCCCCATCCCTCGCCGAGCAGCCGCACTCACCCCTCCTCGGAATCCCCCAGTTGCTCCATATCCTGCTCTTTGCTGCGGTGTACTTCACCATGCAGCTGGCGCTCTACGCGCAGAGCTTCTGGCTGCCGCGCATCCTCGGCGACGCCGGCGTAGCCCGCTCTGCCATCGGCTGGCACGTCTCCATCGTCTACCTCATCGCTGCCGCGGGCATGTTGCTCTGGGGACGCATCGCTGACCGCGCACCGTCCCGCCGCTGGACCCTCATCGTCCCCCTCATCGCCGCCGGTATCGGCTATGCTGCTGTGGCCCTCGCCGCGCAAACCGCCGCGCTGCATATTCCCTTGCTGCTGACCGCCTTCGGCCTCGGTGCGGCCGGCGCTCTGGGTGCAACACCGCCCTTCTGGTCGCAGGTTACCCTCCGCCAACCGGCCGCCTTCATCCCCGCCGCCATCGCCTCGGTCAACGTCCTGGGCAACATCGGCGGCTTTGCCGGACCCGCCATCCTCGGCCGACTCCGCCAGGATTCGGGCAGCTTCGCCACCGGCATGTTTGCTGCCGCGGCAAGCCTTCTATTCGGCATCATCCTGCTTTCATGGCGATCGAAAGAACGCAATCAGCACCCCTGACCGCATCAACTGCCCTGTTTCCGCCAGACCACCCGAATCTTCTCCCGCCACCGCTCATCCAGCGCCAGCAAGTTCCACTCGACCCGCGGTGACACGTACCGCAGCACCACCTCAGTCGCCGGATGAATATGCAGTGCCGGCGCCACCAGGTACAGCCGTGGCGCCAGCGGCGAAAGCTCCACACCGCTGAAGTACCCATGCCGCTGAAACTCTCCCAGCCCGGTCTTCGCATCCGCTGTCTGCAAATGATGGTGCCGCACCCGAATCCAGTAGTCCAAACCCTGCAGCGCCAGGTGCAGGTCGTCATCCGCTTTCAGCTCAATCACCGCCAGCCGCCCGTCCGCCGTCACCCCCAACAGGTCGAGCATCCCTCGGTCCTTCGCCCCCGCAATCGCCGGCACCTGCGTATAAACATGCCGCGCATCGAACCGCGGAATCACCCGCGACTCCTCGTGCTCCATCGCCTTCCCCGGCAGCGGTGAGTCCGCACGATTGCCCACCGTGTCCGGATCAACTTCGTTAGCAAACCGGTTCCGCCCCCTCACGCCGCCGCGCGGAATCTCCGGAGCCAGGTGCCGCGTCAACGGTGCCAGGTCCAGCCGCAGTACCGACTCCAGCCACCGCTCCGGCGCCACCCGAAACAGCGGGTCCCGCGCCTTGTCCGCCGCGTCCGCACGCCGCCGCGCAAACAGCTCCGCCACCGCCGCCGCCAGCTCGCCGCGGTTCTCTTCCGTCAGCGCCGTCTCACTCTCACCCACGCCCACCGTCGTCTCCAGCGCCTGCTGGAAACTGTTCCCCACAAACCCCACCCGCACCCGCGCAAACTCCAGCCCATGCAGCAGGAACGCCAGTTCCGCCGTGTTCCGCAGCCGCTGCTCCACGCGCCCGCGCTCATGCTCCGGCACCAGCGCCAGCACCTGCTCCACCGCCGGCGCAAACCGCTCCGCCGCAGCCGCATCATCCGGATGATGAATCAACCGCGTCCGCAGGTTCCCATGGTCTGCCGCATCGCGCGGCGTCAGCTCTTCAGCCTTCTCGTCGAACTCGTACAGCTCCCACTGCGCTGCGCCCTCGTTCATCCATGCCAGCCTGGAAAGCGTCGTCATTGCCATCCCGCACGGCACCACCACCTTCAACCCCTGGTAAAGCCGCTTGCCGCCCGCATGTTCGCGGCAGTAGTCGAGCCATAAAACCCCCATCGTCAACACCCCATCGACCGTCGCCGCGCTCTCCTGCGCATTTACCGCGATCACCGCCCACGCCTGCTGTCCGCGCACCAGCGTCCCACGCGCATACGCCGGCCCAAAGCTCCGCTCCAGGTCCATCGCCGTGCGAAAACCTTCGGCCTTCCACTCCGGAAACTGCCGCAGCAGCATCCGCTCCAGCGTCTTCAGATAACGTGTGCGCGCTGTCTCTCGCGTCGTCGGCGTCCGCCTTTCGCGCGAGGCAACCAGCTCCAGCAACTTGCTCTGCGCATGACCAAAACGCAGCGTCGCCAGCCGCAACGCTCCACCGCGCTCCGCGGCAGCAACCACCCGCCGCACCACGTTTCGCTCGTCGCTCCAGAGATGCAGCGTGCAGAGATCATGCTCGGTTGAGACGGTGTACTTCGCCCCGCGCATATCGAAGATGACTTTGCCATCTTCGAGCACCGCAGCCTCAGCATGCGCCGAGAGAAAATCCTCTATCGCCGCCGCAAGCTGCGCGGGTGTCTGCGTGTTCTCCGCTTTAGCAACTCGGGGCGCGGGCATGACAGCTACGCTACCACCACCCGCTCCGTTCAGCGTCTACGGTGCCACTTCTTTGGTCGTAATATCTTCGGTCCCGGCAGCAGCATCCACGCGGCCATGCCATAAGCCTCCGCCGAACGTGTTGATGTACACCATGCCCGGGTGCTGCGGATCGGCCATGATGCGGTGCCCGGCCTTGAAGTTGTAGCCAACGATGCGCCGCCAATGAACTCCGCCATCCATTGAGCGAAACGCCGACGACTCAAACCCCGTCGCAAACAGCTCGTCAGGGTTCGCAGGATTGTAGGTCACGTCGTAAATATGCTGCCGATAGTTGAAGATCAGCTTCCACGTCACACCCGCGTCGTGGCTCTCGTAGATGCCGCCATTGAGCCCGTTGCGCCCCTCGTTGCGCGGCCAGGCCGCCAGGTACACGTGCTTCGGATCGCGCGGATCGACCGTGATCCCGTTAGGCCCGTTCACTCCAGGCGGCAGCGTCAGCAACTCCCATCCTTCGCCGCCATCGCTCGACCGATACACCCTCCCTTCGTCGCCGCGCGTGTCGTGCGGACGCAGGTTGTCGGCGTACCGCGCCACCACCAGGTAGAGCGTGCCATCGCTGGCCTGCGCCAGCCTCCAGGCCAGGGGATGCCGCCCGATTATGCCGTCGTTCTTCAGTTTCCAGCTCTGCCCGCCGTCCACTGACTTGTAAACACCCTGCCCCAGCGCCGCCACGTACAACGTACGTTTCTCAACCGGGCTCTTCGGGTCCATCACAATGTGCGTCGCCGCGGACGGCACCATCCCTTCACTCGACTCGCTCCACGTCTTGCCGCCATCGCTGGTCACGCACACGCCACCCTCAAAACTCTCAGGCTCTCGGCCGCGCCACACCCGCGGTCGCGGAAGGTCATGGATATTGCTCATCGCCGCCCACGCCCGGCCTTGCACCGCCGGGTCGAAGACCATCCAGTACGTCGTGTTGTGCCACGGACAGCCGTTGTATGACGACCACCACGACTCCCCGCCGTTCTCGCTCCGCTGCAGCCCTATGTCCGTATACGCCACAAACATCCGCTTCGCGTCGAACGGATCGAAGAACACGCCATAGTTCGTCAGCACATCGATCCCGCTGCTCACCGCGCCGCCGTCAGCCCCCTTGTGCGAATACAGCGCCGTCCAATGCCCTCCCCCATCCTCCGACTTCATCGTCTTCCCGGGGTCAGTAGCGTAGAGCAGGTTATGGTCGCGCTCCGACACCGTCACCGACAGCGGCGGATCGTGCCAGAAGGCGCTCAGCCATCCATCCTCAAAGTTCGGCGCCCCGCTGCCGTCGTCCTTCAACGCCATGGTCCAGCTCAGCCCCATGTCCACCGTCTTTGCAAAGCCCGCCGAGATCACGCCCCCAACCTTCATATCCGAAAAGCCCGCGTAGATCGTCTTGCCATCATGCCCGCCCGCTGCCGTGATGATCTTCGCATTGGCCCCGGGAGGCTTCAGCGCACGCCACTCCAGGTTCGTGGGATGATCGTCGGCTCCCACCACCGCCGCAAAAAGCGTGTCACCCTTCACCGCCAGCAGCGTCACCTTGCCATCGCCCACGTCAATCGACTCATCCCGCAGTTCTTCGCCGCCCTCAGGCAGCCGGAAGCTCTGCGGCATAAAACCCTTGCTCAGCCAGAAGCCCTTCGGCCCCGCCATCCATAGCGCCGCCGGCGACGACGGCGTCTTCCTCGCCAGGGCCATGTGCGTGACGCTCTCCGGCAGATCGTCATCCAGCTGCCAATGCACCCCGCCGTCCTTCGAGTGCCACAGGTGCGAGCCGAACGCCACGTACAGCTTCTTCCCATCCAGCGGATCGATCACCATCGCAGAAGGGTCCGTGACGTAAGCCTGTTGCCGGTCCGACCCATCGTGCGCCAGCAAGCTCTCATCCGCTTCGTCGCTGGGGTCGGAAAATCCCGCGACCTTGTCCGCGTGCGGCGCCAGCAACTGCCACGTGTCGCCGCCGTCCTGGCTCCGCCAAAGCCCAATGCCGAGCGCGTACATCACCTTCGCATCGCTGGGGTCGAACGCAAACCCACGCGCCATCCCGCGCAAGTTGAACATGCGCCAGCTCTTGCCGCCATCGTGCGTAATGTACTCGCCGCCCATGTCGCTGGTCAGTAGCGCGGTCTGCGGATCGACCGGACTCACCGTCGGTCGAAACGTCGCTCCACCGCCGCCCGGGCCAAGCACGCGAAAATCCCCGGGCCGTTGAGCACCGCACACAACCGCAGGCAACATCGCCAGCGCGCACACCGCGGCCGTTCTCCCGCTCGTCATCTTGTTGCTCAGCCGATTCACGTTGCTGCCTCTCTACTGCTACCAACCGTTTTCCGCACGCAGGTGCGTAATGTGCGCCACGTGATTCCGCGAGTGCCAGCCATAAAGCAGCGTCTGCAGCTCCACACTCATCTTCCCCCGCTCGGCATGACTAAACCCACGCTGCCACTGCTCTTCACTCAGCGATTGCAGCAGCATCACCCACCGCGCGTGCACGCTCTCCACAATTTCCAGCGACCACTCCACCGGCGCGGTGATGTCATGCAACGTCGCAAATGCCGTTTCGTTATACCCCTCCACCGCGGGCCAATCTTCGGTCAGCGCCTTGCGCAGCCGAAAGAACGCTGTCATGTGCGAGTCCGCCAGGTGATGCACCACCTGCCGCACCGTCCATCCACCCTCGCGATAAGGTGAATTGATCTGCTCGCGCGTCAGCGGTCGAATCGCATCGCGCAGCAGCTCCGGCATCTCCGCAATGCTCGCCATCGCGTAGCGGCGGTCTTCCGCGGTAATGACCTCAGGCTTCTCGAAATCACCGACGGGGAAACGAGGATCATGCGTCAAGCCAGGCATACTTTGTCCTTGGTTCTAAGAGTGAGTGCGAGGACCCTTGCAGCGATTGTAGCCGCAACCCCATGTACCCTGACCATGAGGATTTTCCATGCGCACTGTTCCTGGTCTCGCGATGGTTTGGGCCCTGTTGCTGTGCTGCGGCTGCGCCTCCACGCAAGCTCCTGAAAAACAAAACCTCGCCGCCAAACTCGACCCGCTGCACATCGTCGCCCCCGGCCCACCGCTGGCTGACCCACCCGTCGGTTACGTCGACGGCGCCGGCTACCGCGGCTTCGACCGCAACGAGTACCCCGGCGACGACACCATGCAGCAGCTCCACAACACCTTCGCCTTCACCGGCTACTGGCTCACCGTCCCTCCCGGCGCACAGTTCAACCAGTGGAAGGGCAAGCGCACTCTCCTCAAGCAACAAGGCTGGGGCTTCCTCGTCCTCGCCAACGGCAAGCTCGACGCCGAAATCCTCAAAGCCAAAAAATCCGGCACCACCCCCGCCGCGCTCGGCCAACAGGACGCCGCCACCGCCGTCGCCGCCGCCCAGGCTGAAGGCTTCCCCGCCCATACCATCCTCTTCCTCGACCAGGAAGAAGGCGGCCGCCTCCTCGACGAGCAAGCCGCCTACCTCCTCGCCTGGACCGAAGCCGTCGCCGCCTCCAGCTACAAGCCCGGCGTCTACGCCAGCGGCCAGCTCGTACAGGACGACCCCGGAGTCTGGATCGACACCATCCGCGACATCCGCTCCCGCGTCACCACCGCCCACCTCCACGAAGTCGCCATCTTCGACACCCAGGACCAATGCCCGCCCGCCCCCGGCTGCACCCTCGCCGCCAAACCGCTCTCAGCCGCAGGCGAGCCCAACCTCATCGCCTGGCAGTACTCCCAATCCCCCCGCCGCCCCGAAATCACCCAAAGCTGTGCCAAAACCTACGCCCCCGACGGCAACTGCTACGCCCCCAACTTCCCCAAAATTTTCCTAGACATGGACGTCGCCCCCGACGCCGATCCCTCTCACGGACGCTAGAATTTGATTCCATGGCACGCACAATGCAGCTTCCGGCATCATGATGAGGCACCGCCACCCTCAATGCTCAGAATGACGAACGCTAAACCACTCAGCTGCTCCCGACTTACCTTCCTCTGCCGTAGTCAGCTGCACAGGGCTTTCACGATCGTTTCAATGCTTGCCGCCTCAGCTGCATTAATCGGATGCGTCTCCACGCACACCAAACCTTCTTCTGCAGGACCTGTCATTCTTTTCACCGGCACCGGCACCTCATCAAACGATGTAGCAGCCATTGAAGCTCTGCTGACCGACAACCACCTCGGCTATTCAACCGTGAATTCGGCCCAGTTGAATGGGATGACCGCAGCGCAAATGTCGAAATACCATCTGCTCATCATTCCCGGTGGAGACTTCGTGGCCATGGGTAATAGCCTGACGGAAAGCACAACGAAGCATGTTCGCGATGCGGTGAACGGTGGCTTGAGTTACCTCGGAATCTGTGCGGGTGGCTTCCTGGCAGGCAGCTTTCCAGCTCCCTACAAGGGGTTCAATCTGAGCTCAGGCGTAAAGTTCGGCTTCTTCCCCAGCGGTACGCGCAAGGCAGTAGTGAGGATGACCACCGCCCAAGGCCTAGCGTTCGATCAATATTGGGAGGATGGTCCTCAATTTACCGGGTGGGGCGACGTGGTTGGGAAATATCCCGATGGAACCCCTGCGATTGTTGAAGGTTACGCTGGGCAGGGGTTCGTCCTCCTCAGCGGCGTTCATGCTGAAGCACCCGAAAGCTGGCGAAAGGAAATGGTCTTCGGAACACCTGTAAGTGCCGATAGCGCATACGCGAAAACGTTGATCGTCGCCGCGCTCAACCGGGCGCCGCTTCCGCACTATTAGTGTTCCCCTGTAGCCGCAGCAGCAAAAGACTAGAATAACCAAATGGCCTCTGCCCCTCGGGTTCCCCAACCGGAAGTAATCGAACACAAGCGCTACTTCTTCGATAAGCTCGGCCTCACCGAGCGCCTGCTCGAGCGCTGCCTCGGCGAAGCCCTTTCCGCCGGCGGCGAGTTCGCCGACCTCTACTTCGAGGCCGTCACCTCCACCTCGCTCGGCATGGACGAAGGCATCGTCAAGACCGCCTCGCAGGGCATCAGCGTCGGCTGCGGCGTACGCGTGCTCTACGGCGAGCGCACCGGCTTCGCCTACACCGACGACCTCTCCCCCGACCGCCTGCTCAAAGCCGCCCGCACCGCCGCACTCATCGCCTCCGGGCCCCAAACCGAGCGCGTCCAGGGCTTCACCGAAACCCGCACCCCGCAGCTCTACCCCGTCGCCGGCTCCAGCAACGACGCCACCATCGCCGCCAAACTTAAGCTCATCGAACGCGCCGACAAGGCCGCCCGCGCCGCCGACCCGCGCATCACCCAGGTCCGCGTCTCGCTCAACGACGAGCTCCGCCGCATCCTCATCGCCGCATCCGACGGCACCTTCGCCGCCGACACCCAGCCCCTCGCCCGCTTCAACGTCCTCGTCATCGCCACCGACGGCACCAACACCGCCCGCGGCACCAGCGGTGGCGGCGGCCGCGTGGCACTCGACTTCTTCGAAGGCTCCAAGTCCCCCGAGCACTTCGCCAGCGAAGCCACCCGCACCGCGCTCCTCCAACTAGGCGCCGTCCCGGCTCCAGCAGGCGACATGGAAGTCGTTCTCGGCCCCGGCTGGCCCGGCGTACTCCTCCATGAAGCCGTAGGCCACGGCCTCGAAGCCGACTTCAATCGCAAGAAGACCTCCGCCTTCGCGGGCCTCATCGGCCAGCAGGTAGCCTCGTCCAAAGTCACGGTAGTCGACAACGGCACCATCGCCGGCCGCCGCGGCTCGCTCAACGTCGACGACGAAGGCAATCCCACCCAGGAAACAGTCCTCATCGAAAACGGCATCCTGCGCACCTACCTCTCCGACAAGCTCAGCTCCCGCCTCATGGGCATGCCCAACACCGGCTCCGGCCGCCGCGAAAGCTACCAGGCCATCCCCATGCCGCGCATGACCAACACCTACATGCTCAACGGCGATGACGACCCCGCCGACATTCTCAAGAGCGTCAAGCGCGGCCTCTACGCCGTCAACTTCGGCGGCGGCTCGGTCGATATCACCAACGGCAAATTCGTCTTTACCGCCTCCGAGGCCTACCTCATCGAAGACGGCGTCGTCACCGCGCCCGTCAAAGGCGCCACCCTCGTCGGCAACGGCCCCGAAGCCCTCAAATACGTCAGCATGGTCGGCAACGATCTCGCCCTCGACGAAGGCATCGGCACCTGCGGCAAAGCCGGCCAGAGCGTCCCCGTAGGCGTAGGCATGCCCACCATCAAACTCGATAAAATGACCGTCGGCGGCACCGGCCGCTAGCGATGGAGCTCGTTAGGCGAGGATCTTTTGTTCGCTACGATGATCCGAAAGACGGCGAGCTAAGCGGAGTAAAATAATCGAGAGGACAGTCGGCATGCAGGCACCCAGGACAACCAGCCTCCGTCAAGTGGCCTTGAGCCCCGAAGAGTTCCTGCGCGCTGGTCCCAAGCCGATCAACCAGGAGAACAACTGGGCGCGCGAATTCCCGGATGGGGATAGGGTGGACGACTCGCATCCGATCTGGCGCGCACCCGTCCTGGGTTCCAGCGCAGACAGATTTGCGGACGCTCTTGAAGCTCTGGCCGGTACCGACACACCAAAAAGCAACTTCCCAGACGATTTCTTCACGCGCGACGTGATCGATGGCGATTGAGGTTGACGTCTTCCTCGATACAAACATCCTGCTTCGTACGGCGTTCGACCAGCCGGCCCAACTCACCGACGAGTCCAAGGCATCGATTGAACTCCAACGCCGCGGATATGCGATCGGTACCAGCGTAGCCAATCTCGCCGAATTTGCCTGCGTCGCTACACGGCCCGTGGCTTCAAATGGCGTCGGCATGACGGTCATTGAAGCACAACGGCGCATCAAGGTCTTTGAAGACCACCTGGCCATATTCTCGGAGTCGCTGGAGAGCTACGACTTGTGGAAGCAGCTCGTCGCGCTTTACAACCTGCAGGGAAAGTCGGTACACGATGCCCGCATCGCCGCCATCATGCTGCACTCGCAAATACCAGCCATCCTCACCCGAAATACGTCCGACTTCGCTCGCTTTCCAGAGCTCACCGCTCTTCACCCGGATCAGGTTCTTCGCGGAGGCGTAGAATGATAACAGTACGTCCCTTCCACTCTTCAGAACCCCTCCAGAAAAGAGCCCCATGGCAACCAAGACAGTCGCAGTTGAGGAAAAGATTTACGAGTGCGAAGTAAAACGCCGGCGTGTCCGTGCCGCGGGTGGCTATGAGCCGTTCTGGAAAGTAAAAACCGTCGCCGAAGCCCTCATTGACGGCGACACCGAGTTCCGCTGCAAGCACTGCCACGGCGAAGTGAAGCTGCACAAGCGCGCCGCAACCCAGGGCGGCGGTTCCCACGTCACCCACAAGTCCCGCACCGATTCCGAGCATTGCTGCGATGCCGTCCGCGTCCTCGCCGCCACCAACGGCCACGAGTACCGCGTCTCCAGCCGCCCCGTCCGCTAAAGCTGCTAAAGCACTCCGGCAAACGCCGCTGCCAGTTTGTGATGGCCGGCGTTGTTCGGATGCACCTTGTCTTCCATATCGCTTCCCGGGTTCAGCGCCGTCGCCGTCGGCGCCACCTGGATATTCATCCCATCGCCCACCAGCCCCGCTACAATCTCGCCCAGCAGCACGTTGTAACGGCTCACCACCTGGTTGAGTTCAGGATCGGTCGTGGCAGGAATCCCACCCACCACCACCCGCGGCGCGCCCTCCATTGACGCGTAGCTACCCGTCGGCGTCCCCACCCACAACAGAGAAAATGCCGCCCCATCAGGCGAGCTCACCCGCACCGCGACGTGGTGCAGCCCAACCCCACCCAGCGGTACAGCAGCCACAAAAACCGTGTCGTGCACGCCATTCTGCGTCGCAATCGGTGCCGCGCCGCTGTCCGCACTCAGTGCCGCAACAGCCACACCATCCACCAAAACCGTTGCCGCACCCCCGCGCGCCACCGACGAATCAAAAACCCTGTACGCCACATAAACCGAACGCCCCGCCACAGCCTGCCGCACCGAAAAACTCAACGTCGAACCACTCACCCGCGTCTCCTGCGCGCTGCCGAAAAGCACGTCCGCGTTCCACGTGCCCGTGCGCGTCTCAGCCGCCGCGGCCAGCACCTTATCACTCGCCGGAATGGCCAGCCAAGCCAGCGAGGCCAGCATCGTCTGCCGAAAGTTATCCCTGCAACCCGCCGCAGGGCCACAACCGTTCGCATCGTTAACGCCGATCAGCACCGTGTAAAGCTGGTGCGCCCCCAACTTCGGAACAGCCCTGGCGTTCACCACCCGCGCCATGTCCGCCGCGCGGTCGCCCGAGAAGCAGAAGTTCTCAGCCGGCCGCCCAATCGCCATATCCAGCAAGCCCGCAAAGCCTTCCTTCGACCGGATCGGTAGAACGCCGTCATGCGGATAAGCCAGCGCGCCGCAGGTAACGGAATCGCCAAAGTGAGTGACCGTCGCAATCCGCGCGCGCGCCGCTGCGCTCACGTTCACCGGCTGCAGAACTGTGGGCCCCGGTCCGCACCCCACCCGCACCGCCAACAGGCAGACTAGAATGAGGCAGGCGCTGCTGGCGCGCGATAAAGCACTCTTCGCAACTCTGCTCAACAATTTCTCCCACCGATCGACCAGGTTTCTTTGACTATGACGGGTATCTCCACCAAGTTGCAACATCCTCTCAGCCTGCTCGCTGAAGAAGTCGTCGCCAGCGCCCTAAAAGCCGGCGCCACCGATGCCGAAGCCGTCGGCTTCGAAAGCGAAGAGTTCGCCGTCACCGTCCGCCTCGGCCAGGTCGAGCAGCTCACCGAATCCGGCTCCGGCGCACTCGGCCTGCGCGTCTTCTTCGCCAGCGAGGGCGGCCAGCGCACCGCCAGCACCTCCACCTCCGACCTCTCGCCCGACGGCATCGCCCGCCTCATCGACGGCGCCGTCGAGCTCGCCAAGGTCACAGGAGCCGACCCCTTCGCCGGCCTGCCCGACCGTGCAGCCTTCGGCCAGAACGACCCCGCCACACAGCACCTCTACTTCGACGACATCGACGCCATCCCCGCCGCCGAGCGCATCGAGATCGCCCGCCGCTGCGAAGCCGCCGCCATGGCCGCCGACGCTCGCATCCAGAACTCCTCCGGCGCCCACTTCGACGCCTCCAGCGCCCGCCGCGTCATGGTCAACTCCCGCGGCTTCTCCGGCAACTACCGCCGCAGCTACGTCGGCTTCTCCGTCACCCCCATTGCGCAGGACGCCTCCGGCGCCATGCAGCGCGACTACTGGTACTCCAGCGCTCGCACCGCCCAGCTCCTCGCCTCACCCGAAGAAGTTGGCCGCAAAGCCGCCGAACGCGCCCTCCGCCGTCTTGGCGCCCGCCGCGTTCCCACCCAGCAGTGCCCCGTCGTCTTCGCTCCCGAAATCGCCCGCGGCCTCATGGGCAACCTCATCTCCGCCGCCGACGGCGACAGCATCTACCGCAACGCCAGCATGTTTGCCGGCAAACTCGGCGAGCAGGTAGCCGGCGAAAACATCACCATGGTCGACGACGGCACCATGGTCTTCGACCACACCCTGCCCAACGGCGAAACCATCAAGGTAGGCGGCTTCGGCACCTCGCCCTTCGACGGCGACGGCCTGCCCACCCGCCGCACCGTCGTCATCGAAAAAGGCGTCCTCAAAAACCTGATGCTCAACACCTACACCGGCCGAAAGCTCAACATGCCCTCCACAGGCAAGGCCTCCCGCGGCCTCGCCGGCGCTCCGGGCATCGGCGGCGGCAATTACTATCTCGAACCCGGCACTCAAACCTGCGATCAGATCATCGCGGACGTCCCGAACGGCCTCTACGTCCTGCAGACGATGGGCTTCGGCGTCAACCTCGTCACGGGCGACTACTCGCAAGGTGCCAGCGGTCTCTGGATCGAAAACGGCGAACTAGCCTACCCGGTAGAGCAGATCACCATAGCCGGCAACCTGAAAGACATGTTCCGCAACGTATCCGCCATCGGCAGCGACCTCGAGTTCCTCAGCAGCGGCGCCGTCCCTACGGTACGCATCGAAGGCATGACCGTTGCCGGCGGAAGCTAGGGAGCGTTCGCCCCATTCACTCCAGGGTCAACTAACCACCCTTCAAACTTGTCATTCCGCAGCGCAGCGAAGGAATCTGCTTGTCGCCCGCCCCCCGCCCATTACCAATCAGCGGCAAGATCGTCCCAAAGCGGATTCCCAGCCTCAATCAACGCCACCTTCCGCGCCCGGTTCCAATCCTTCAACTCCTTCTCCCGCGCGATCGCATTCCCCACATACTGAAACCGCTCAAAGTAAACCAGCCGATAGACCTTGTAGCGAGCTGTGAACGACCCAGGCTCGCCGTCACGGTGCTTCAACACGCGCGCCACAAGGTTATTCGTGACGCCGATATACAGCGTCCGCGACTTGCTCGACAAAATGTAGACGCAGTATTGAAGCTCACGACGCGGCATGGCGAAGATTGTAGCCGCACCGAACAACAAGCAGATTCCTTCGCTACGCTGCGGAATGACAACTTCAAAAGATCAAGTCCCAAACAGAACCGTCGCCGCCGTCTAAAATTCATCCTGTGAGCGCGGCCTTCGAGTTCCAATCCCGCATCGTCTTCCAGGCCGCCGACGCCGAAGCCCTCCTGCGCCAGATCCCCGCCGCTCCCGGCATCTTCGCCCTCCGCGGTTCCGCCGAAAATTCCGAGCCCTACCTCACCCGCACCGCCGACCTCCGCCGCCGTCTCCGCCGCCTCCTCGCTCCACCTGAAGCCGTCGACGAGCAAGGCCGCCCCGTACTCTCCCGGCGCCTCAACCTCCGCAGCAAAGTCCGCTTCATCGACTACACCCGCACCGGCTCCGACTTCGAGTCATCCCTCCTGCTCTACCGCGCAACCCGCGCCGCCTTCGGCCCCGAGCAGGCCCGCAAGCGCCTCCGCCTGCACGCTCCCTTCTTCCTCCGCATCACCCTCCAGCACGAACACCCCCGCGTCTACACCACCAACAAACTCTCCCCGCGATCTCTCCCCGAAAGCTTCGGCCCCTTCCCCTCCCGCGCCGCCGCCGAGCGCTACGGCGACGCCGTGCTCGACCTCTTCAAGCTCCGCCGCTGCCATGAAGACCTCCAGGTCCACCCCGACCACCCCGGCTGCGCCTACGGCGAAATGAAGAAGTGCATCGAGCCCTGCAAAGCCGCCTGCACCCCCGCCGACTACGCCGCCGAAGCCGCCCGCGTCCACGCCTTCTTCGCCACCCGCGGCGAATCCCTCCTCACCGAAGTAGCCGCCCAGCGCGAAGCCGCCAGCGAAGCCATGGACTTCGAGCAGGCCGCCGCCCTCCACAAGCAATGGGAGCGCGTCAAAGCCGCCGCCGCCCTCGCCGACGAACTCGTCCGCCCCGTAGCAGCCCTCAGCGCCGTCATCCTCCAGGAAGCCGCCCCCCGCCCCGATCCCCACCACCCCGAGCGCACGCTCAAGCTCGAAGAAGCCGCCGTCTTCCTCCTCGAAAACGGCCGCCTCGTCGGCCCCGAGCCGCTCTCCACCCTCGGCGTCCGCGCCGTCCGCGAGCAAACCGCCGTAGGCAGCTCCCTCTTCGCCCAACCCCTCATGCTCGCCCCCGTCCCCCTCGACGAACCCGCCACACCCCCAGCACCCAACTCAGCCTCCGCCACTTCGGGCGAAACACCATCGACCGCCGTTACCTCAACCCACATGCCATCCACAGCCGTCATCTCGACCGAAGCGCAGCGCAGTGGAGAGATCCCCGCATTTTCTCCGCCTGGCACGCAAGCCGCGCCTTCTGAACCCTGGGCCCTGAACCCTGGACCCTCGCCCTCCGCCACCCCCGAAGACCGCGCCCGCGCCGTCCTCGCCCACCTCACCACCCAAACCACCCACCAACCCCCACCCGACATAGCCGAACGCTGCGACACCCTCGCCCTCTTCCGCCGCTGGTACTACCGCCCCGAAAAGCAACGCAGCGGCGAAGTCCTCCTCCCCAACCCCGACCCAGCCGGTACGAAAGACGTCTGGCCCATCCGCCGCATCCTCAACGCCGCCGCCCGCGTAGCCCTCGGCCCACCCACCGCCGCCCCACCCGTAGACCGCGAAGCCGCCAAAACCCTAAGAACCAAAATCATCCACGAAGGCCGCGAAGGCGTAGAACGCGAAGTGCCGGTCCTTCCCAAACGGTCACGTAACCGCAAGACAAGCACTCCCGCAGAGATTATCGGAGAAACCAAATGAGCGCTTCGCCCTACCGCAGTGAGCGCCTCGCCTATTGGCGTGCACAGGAGCTAAAGAAAAGCTTTGCCGACACTCTCGATGACATCGAAGAGTTCGGCTGGCAAGCGATGCTCGTCTCAAGCGCCACACCGTCTCGCTCCTTTGCCTACACCACAGGCCTATTTGACATATTCAGCTTCCCGGAAATCATCACCGCGGTCCTTCCGTTAAAAACGGCGCATGTTGCGATCGGCTACGCGGTTGATCTCATGAAGGAGGGCGTTGATCTATCAAAAGGTCGCCACCGCGATTTGCTAGGTGGAGATGTCGAAGTGTTTTTTCGTCCTGTTGGACGTATTTGGTATGAGCGAACAATGCTGCGAAGCAACTGGTACTACAAGGGAGCCGAAGTCCCTGCTCTCCAACTCATCTATCCCGATCTCGAAGGTCGCTTCCAATGGGAATCAGGCTTCAACGATTACTTCCGCCAACCCATGTTTACTCCTGGCGAGCCGGAGGGCCCAACTGAGCACGACTTCCTTGAGGATGACGTCCCCACAACAACTTGGAAGTTCCCGATGAGTCGCCATACGAATGCATTCCTTTCGCAAAGGGTTTTTGACAAAGTAGAGCCGGTTGTCTTCGTCACTCACGACAGGGACGGTGCCTGGCAGTTTCTCGGTGACACCATGAGTGACCACGGTGGACCGGTTGTCTCATGCTTGCATCATCCGGTCGACGACGACTCGTCGATCGAGGAACTCCACGATCTACCCTTGGGCTGGTATGCCGAACGCTCGATACCGGGGGCAGCATGGCGTCGTTACGAACTGCCGCCCGAAGTAGAAGAGTAGCCCCCGCTGCTAAACTTATCGCGATGATCGAACTAGCCTTCTCCATCCTCTCGGCCGACTTCGCCCACCTCGCCGACGAGATCGCCCTCGCCACCCGCGCCGGCGGCACCATCGTCCACGTCGACGTCATGGACGGCCACTTCGTCCCTAACATCACCTTCGGGCCACCCGTAGTCAAAGCCATCCGCCCCCTCACCAGCCTCCCCCTCGACTGCCACCTCATGATCGAGAACCCCGACAAGTTCATCCCCGACTTCGCCGCCGCCGGCGCCGACATGATCGCCGTCCACTGGGAAGCCTGCCCCCACCTCAACCGCACCCTCCAGCTCATCGCCGACCACGGCGCCAAACCCGCCGTCGTCATCAACCCCGCCACCCCGGTCGACTTCCTCGTCGAAGTCCTCCCCTTGGTCCACCACGTCCTCATCATGAGCGTGAACCCCGGCTTCGGCGGCCAGAAGTTCCTGCCCGCCTGCCTCCCCCGCATCCGCCAGCTCGCCCAGCTTCGCAAGGACCTCGGCCTCAATTTCCGTATCGAAGTCGACGGCGGCGTCGCTCACGACACCGTCGCCTCGGTCGTCCAAGCAGGAGCAGACATGCTCGTCGCCGGGTCGGCCATCTTCTCTCCCGGCAAAACCGAAGCCAACGCAGTCGACTTCCTGCGCACCGCCAGGGCCGCTGCCAGCGTCACCGTTTAACCACCGCGGGACCGCTTTCCAAAGCCGGATTCCCGCCAAAAAGCATAGAATAAGGCGTGCCCCGGGCGCAGTTTCGCCCCCGGCAGGAGTGAGGCGGTTTACGCATGATGGTTCGATCCTTTTTCAGCAGCAAGCGCGCAGCACAGGCAGCCGGTTTCGCAGTAGCCGCAATGATGATGTTGCCCCTCGCAGCGCAGGAGCCCACTGCTCCCGCAGCCGCCCCCGCAGCCCAGCAGGATTCCGCTCCCGCGCAGGCCTCCGCCACTCTCTCCAATGAGAAGACACCCAGGAAGGCCAAGAAGCAGAAGGTCACCAAGGAAGACCGCGTCGTCAAGTCCAAGGACACGCGCCGCGTCCAGAAGCGTGACGCCAAGCTTAACCCGCTCGCCGGCAAGGACGCCAACCTGCCCGACAAGGCCCTCTACGACAAAGCCCTCGCCCAGACCAAGAGCGGCCACTTCGACGTCGCCCGTCTCGACCTGCAAACCCTGCTCAACACCTACCCCGACTCCCAGTACCAGATGCGCGCCAAGCTCGCCATCGCCGACAGCTGGTACAAGGAAGGCGGCTCCGCTGCCCTCACCCAGGCCGAGCAGGAGTACAACGACTTCATCACCTTCTTCCCCAACGTACCCGAGGCCGCCGAGGCTCAGATGCGCGTCGGCGACATCTACTTCAAACAGATGGACGTCCCCGACCGCGACTACCAGAAGGCCCTCAAGGCGCAGGACGCCTACCGCCTGATGCTCAAGCAGTACCCCGATTCGCCGATCATCCCCGAAGCTCACCAGAAGCTCCGCGAGGTGCAGGAAGTCCTCGCCGAGCGCGAAGCCGAACTCGGCGCCTTCTACGCCACCCATGAAAACTGGCCGGCCACCATCGCCCGCTTCCAGACCGTCGCCGACACCTACCCGCTTTACAGCCACATGGACGACGTCCTGATCGCCATTGGCGACGCCTACGCTTCGGAGTCGCGCCTCGTTCGCGCCCAGACCAACCTGCCCGAAGGCGCCCGCGCCCAGCTGCTGGCCACCTACGACGGCCGTGCCGCCGCCGCCTACCGCAAGGTAGTCCTGGAGCACTCTGCCGCCACCCACGTTGAAGACGCCAAGGAGCGCCTCGTCTCCATGGGCCTCCCCGTCCCCAACCCCACGCCCGAGCAGGCAGCCGCCAGCGAAGCACTCGAAGGCAGCCGCGCGCAGTACAACCTGCAGAAGCGCCTCGCCGTCATGTTCATGCGCCGGCCAGACACCGTCACCGCCGCTCGCACCGGCGAAGCGCCCCTCGACGACGCCACCGCCACCGTCGCCCCCAGCATCAACCGCCAGATCATGGAAGACTACCGCATGGCGCTCGATCCCCGCGCCGCCAGCGGTCACCCCGTCATCAGCGATGCCAACGGCACACCCACTCCCGCCACCTCTGACCAGCCCGTACCCGTACCCGCAGCGCCGCTCGCCTTCCAGGACGTCGCCGGCCCCGGCGAAGGATCCACCGGCAGCGGAACCTCCACCATGACCGGCACCTCGCCCTCCGCTGCTACCGGCGCACGCGGTAACTCGGTCGGCGTCGAAGTCCTCACGCCCGGCGTCAAGGCTCCCGTCGTCGCCTCGCCCGACCGTCCGCCCACCGGCACAGCAGCCGACACCTCCTACGGCCTCAAGACCGCCGCCCCCGCTGACGCCGCCGCTCTACCCCCGGTAGAAAAGGCCGCCCCGGCACCGGACGCTGTCAACGAAGCCGAAGGCAAAGTGCAGCCCCCCACTCCCACACCGGCCGCCAACCCCAACAAGAAAACCCCCAAGCCCGTCTTCGACAAGGACGACGAGTCCTCCTCCAAGAACAAAAAGAAGAAGGGCCTCGGCAAGCTGAACCCGTTCTAGAAGCAGTGAATAGTGAATAGTGAATAAAGCAAAAACGGGAGCGGCCCACCAGCCGCTCCCGTTTTCCCTTGCACCCGGCAACCGTCATCTCGACCGAAGCGCAGCGCAGTGGAGAGATCCCCGCATTCGCCCTTGCTGTTGCCTGTTCTCCTCCGCGAACTCAGCGTCGAAGCCTTCACCGCCTCCTCCTCCCCACGACTAACAACCAGGACCACCCCAAAAACCTTCGCCTTTCTCTGCGCGCTTCCCCCCTTCGTTTTTCTCTGCGTGAAACGCCGTTGCCGCCGCCCTTTTCGCCGCATCCAACAAGCACCCCCAAATTCCCCCCACACAGCCCCGCTTTATTCACTCTTCACTCTTCACTATTCACTGCATTCCTCCTGCTACCCTTAAACACCTATGAGTAACGAACTCCCCAAGTCCTACGACCCCGCCCTCATCGAAGAAAAATGGGCCACCTACTGGGTCACCGAAAAGCTCTTCGACGTCCCCACCCCTGCCAGCGGCCACGCACCCAATCCCTTCGTCCAGCTGCTCCCGCCGCCCAACGTCACCGGCCGCCTGCACATGGGCCACATGCTCAACCAGACCGAGATGGACATCCTCACCCGCTGGCACCGCATGATCGGCGACACCGCCGTCTGGATTCCCGGCACCGACCACGCCGGCATCGCCACCCAGATGATGGTCGAGCGCCAGCTCGCCGCCGAAGGCAAGTCCCGCACCGACTTCACCCGCGAAGCCTTCACCGAGCGCGTCTGGCAGTGGAAAGAGCAGTACGGCGGAGCCATCACCGAGCAGATGCGCCGCCTCGGCGCCTCCGTCGACTGGTCCCGCGAGTACTTCACCATGGACGACCGCCTCAGCCGCGCCGTCAAGGAAGCCTTCGTCCGCCTCTACGAGCAGGGCCTCATCTATCGCGGCGCCTACATCGTCAACTGGGACCCCGTCCTCGGCACCGCCGTCTCCGACCTCGAAGTCGAGAGCGAAGAGCGCGCCGGGCACCTGTACCACGTGCGCTACGACCTCGCCGACGGTACCGGCTCGCTCGTCATCGCCACCACGCGCCCCGAAACCATGCTCGGCGACACCGCCGTAGCCGTAAACCCCACCGACGAACGCTACACCGCCTTCATCGGCAAGCAGCTCACGCTGCCCCTGAGCGCCGCGGCTGGAAAACCAGATCGCACCATCCCCGTCATCGCCGACGACTGGGCCAACCCCGAGTTCGGCACCGGCGCCGTCAAGGTCACCCCCGCGCACGACCCCAACGACTTCGCCATCGGCCAGCGCCACAACCTGCCCTCGCCCGCCATCATGGACGAGCAGGCTCGCATCAAGCTCGAAGGCTCCCCCTACCACGGCCTCGATCGCTTCGAAGCCCGTAAGCGCATTGTCGCGGACCTCGAAGCCTCAGGCCACCTCGTCGCCATCAAGGACCACACCCTCACCCTTCCCATCTCCCAGCGCACCGGCTCCATCATCGAGCCCCGCCTCTCCATGCAGTGGTTCCTCGCCGTCAACAAATCCCCGCAAAAAGGCCCGGGTGCCCCATCCTCACCGACAGGTTCATCGTCGGTTAGGGTGGGTACCGGCGAAGCCGGGGCTGCCCCTGCTCCAGACGGCCCCGCACAAAACTCCATCGCCGCCAACGCCATCGCCGCCGTTTATAGCCCTTCGAATCCGGCAGGACACATCAAGTTCACCCCCGAGATGTACTCCAAAACCTACTTCGAGTGGATGAACAACATCCACGACTGGTGCATCTCCCGCCAGCTCTGGTGGGGCCACCGCATCCCCGCCTGGCACTGCAACGCCTGCCAGAAGATCACCGTCTCCCGCGAAACCCCCGCCGCCTGCTCCGGCTGCGGCATCACCGACATCAAGCAGGAAACCGACGTCCTCGACACCTGGTTCTCCTCCGGCCTCCTCCCCTTCACCGTCTTCGGCTGGGGTGGTGATGAGGGTTCAGGGCCCAGGGTCCAGGGCTCAGGAAGCAATAGCGACAACGCGCAAAAGTCCGGCCCCCTGGCCCCTGGGCCCTGGACCCTGACCCCTGATTTAGCCGCCTTCTACCCCACCCAGCTCCTCGTCACCGGCTTCGACATCCTCTTCTTCTGGGTCGCCCGCATGATCATGCTCGGCACCCACTTCATGCTGGACGTCCCCATGCCCGACGGCACCCCGCGCACCCTCGCCGACGCCGTCCCTTTCCGCAACGTCTACATCCACGCGCTGGTCCGCGACGCCGACCGCCAGAAGATGTCCAAGACCAAGGGCAACGTCATCGACCCCATCGGCATAGTCGAAAAATACGGCACCGACGCCGTCCGTTTCACCCTCGCCTCCCAAGCCTCGCCCGGCACCGACATCGCCTTCTCCGAAGCCCGCACCGAAGGCAACCGCGCCTTCGCCAACAAGATCTGGAACGCCGCCCGCTTCATCGCCATGAACATCGAGCGCGGCAAGGAAGCCGGCTACACACCCACCCTCAACCCGGCCACCACCCCGGGTGCCCCATCCTCACCGACGGCATCATCGTCGGTTAGGGTGGGTACCGGCGAAGCCGGGGCGGCCACAAATGTAGCCCCACTCCCGACCTCCACCCCCCTCGAAACCCGCTGGATCCTCGCCCGCCTCAGCACCGTCTCCGCCGAAGTAGCCCACGCCCTCACCGACTACCGCTTCGACGAGGCCGCCAGCGCCGTCTACCAGTTCTTCTGGGGCGAGTTCTGCGACTGGTACCTCGAACTCGTCAAGCTCCGCCTCGACTTCTTCCCCGATGAAGCCGGCAACTACAAGCCCTATACAGAAACCACCGCCCTTACCCTAAACGCCCTCGTCACCACCTTCGAGGCCGCGCTCCGCCTTCTCTCCCCCTTCATGCCCTTCATCACTGAAGAGCTCTGGCACGCGCTCCACGCGCAGATTGACACCCCCGCGCCCGCCAAATCCATCGCCCTCACCCGCTACCCGCAGCCAGCCGACTACCCCGCCGACACCGCCAGCGTAGCCGCCATCAACACCCTGCAGGAGCTCATCATCACCGTCCGCTCCCTGCGCAAAGACCTCGCCGTGCCGGAAAAAGAAGCCGCTCCCATCCAGCTCTTCGCCGCCGCCAACATCACGCAGCTCGCCCAGGCCAACGCCGACATGCTGGCCAAACAGGCCCGCGTCGCCTCCGTCGAGATCGTCTCCGCCGCTCCCTCCGGCATCAACACGCGTAGTACCGCGACGTTTGATGTCGCGATCGTATATGCACGCCAGATCGACGTCCCCGCCGAACGCGAGCGCCTCACCAAGGACCTCGTCAAACTCAACAAGGGCATCGAAGCCGCCGAAAAGCAGCTCAACAACGAAGGCTTCGTCTCCCGCGCCCCCGCCCACATCATCGAAGGCCTGAAAAAGCAGTACGCCGAAACCACCGCCCTCAAACAAAAAGCCGAAGCTGCGCTGGCAGCCTTACCCTCAGAGTAGAAAGGGTCCAGGGCTCAGGGCTCGGGGTCCAGAAAGCCACAACCACGCGCTTTCTGAACCCTGAACCCTAAACCCTGGCCCCTAAGCCCTGGGCCCTGAACCCTGCACTTCCGGCAATTCCTTCTGCTCCACCGCGATCGCCACATTCTCGTGCTTGATCTCCAACCGCAGCCGGTTGAACCCGCTCATGTAAACATTCGCCACCCACACCACCGCGAACCACGCAAACACATACCCTCGCCACCCCGCGTACAACAACTGAAACCGCGCCATCCAAAGCGCCAGCAGCGCAACATAGTGCGAAAAACAGTACTCGCACGTAAACAGGTAGAAGAATTTCCGCACGAAGACCGACCGCGCCTTCTCACTCTCTTCCTTGCACATCTCCCGCGGCTCGCGAAAAACTTCCTCATGCGTAACTGTCCACGCCACACAAGCCAACGGCAAAGCCAGCAACAACAACACCGCAAACTGGTGCAGCAACGAGATGTTCAATTCAATAGGCACATCTCATCAGATGCACAATAGAAACACCCGATGACCGCGACCGACCAAATCGATCTTGCCGCCCTGAACCGCGCCCTCGCCGGCACCCGTTTCGCGCGCCGCGTCCAGCACTTCGCCTCAGTCGACTCCACCAACACCCTCCTGCTCGAAGCCGCCGCCAACGACGCCCCCGAAGGCACCGTCTACGTCGCCGACGAGCAGACCGCCGGCCGCGGCCGCGGCGGCCACCAGTGGCACTCCACCGCCGGCGACGGCCTCTACGTCAGCGCCCTCATCCGCGCCCCGCTCCCCCTGGCGCAGGCCCTCTGGATCTCGCTAGCCACCGGCCTCGCCGCCCAGCAAGCCATCCAGCAAACCGCCCACATCACCGCCGACATCCGCTGGCCTAACGACCTACTCCTGAACACGCCGCAGGGGTCCCGCAAAGTAGGCGGCATCCTCGTCGAAACCGCCATCGAAGGCGAGCAGCTCCGCTACGCCGTCATCGGCATCGGCATCAACGTCAACCACCCGGAGTTCCCCGCCGACCTCGCCACCCAGGCCACATCACTCCGCATCGAAGCCGGCCACACCATCAGCCGCACCACTCTCCTCACCGAACTCCTCCGCGCGCTCGACCTCGAACTCACGCAACTCGAGTCCGACGACCCCACCCTCCTCACCCGCTTCACCACCGCCTCCACCTGGGTTCGCGGCAAACGCGTCCACGTAGCCGAGTCAGGCGGCTATACTGGCGTGACGGACGGGCTCGACCCGCACGGCTTTCTCCAGATCGCAGGCGACGACGGCCTCCGCCACACCGTACTTTCCGGCGGCGTCCGCGAAGCCTGAAACTTCACCAACGCATCACCCACCGCAGCAAAACATTTCAAAACGGGGCAGGCAGGCGCAATGCTACTGGCACTCGATATAGGCAACTCGAACACCGTCATCGGACTCTTCCGCACCGCAACTGAAGGCGAACCCGCCACACTCATCGCCGACTGGCGCATCACCACACCCTATAAACAAACCGCCGACGAAATCTCCTCGCAGCTGCAGAACCTCTTCACCCTGCGCGGCCAGTCGCTCGAGAACATCGCCGGCGTCGCCATCTCGTCCGTCGTCCCGCCGCTCGATTCCACCCTCCGCCGCGTCTGCGAAACCTTCCTCAAGGTCAAGCCGCTCTTCATCGAGCCCGGCGTAAAAACCGGCCTCCCCATCCTCACCGACAACCCCTCAGAAGTCGGCGCCGACCGCGTCGTCAACTGCGTCGCCGCCTTCGACCTCCTCGGCGGCCCGGCCATCGTCGTCGACATGGGCACCGCCACCACCTTCGACGTCATCAGCAAAAAAGGCGAGTTCCTCGGCGGCGCCATCGCCCCCGGCCTCGGCATCTCCGCCGACGCTCTCTTCACCCGCGCCGCACGCCTCACCCGCGTCGAAATCAAGAAGCCCACCAAGATCATCGGCACCAGCACCACCGACAACATCCAGATCGGCCTCTACTACGGCTACATCGGCCTCGTCGACGGCATCCTCGAACGTCTCATCGCCGAGCTCGGCCCCGAAACCAAAACCATCGCCACCGGCGGCCTCGCCAAGCTCATCGCCGGCGGCTGCAAGCACATCCACCAGGTAGACGAAATGCTCACCCTCAACGGCCTCCGCCTCATCTGGGAACGCAACCACGACCGCCACCGCCGCCGGTAAAGCAGACAGTAGACAATAGAGGGTAGAGCGTAGTGAGCATCTGCTCTACGCTCTACCCTCTACGCTCTACGCCCTGCCCCTATGAACTACTTCCACTACTTCTCCGAAATCGAAGAGCGCTTCCAGCGCCGCCGCGGCTCCATCCTCATGCTCTCCACGCTCGACTGGGCCCTCATCGAAACCTGGCGCGACGCCGGCATCCCTCTCGAAGCCGTCCTCCGCGGCATCGACTCCGCCTTCGACAAGTACGACGCCAAACAAGCCACCGCGAAATCCCGCACCCGCAAGGTCAACGGCCTCGCCTGGTGCGCGCAGGCCGTCATGCAGGCCACGGAAGAAATGCAGGAAGCCGCCACAGGCATGGCCAAACCCGAAACCCGCGAACAGGAAACCGGTTTCGAACACGACCACGTAGCCGCCTTCCTCGAACAAAACGCCACCGCCATCGAAGCGGCGATCGCACCAAAGCAGTCTGCTGGACCCTGGGCCATGGGCCCTGGACCCTCTTCCACCGCCCAGCGCCTCCGCGAACTCGCCTCGCAAATGCGCAACACCCCCATACCCCTCGACGACCTCGACCGCACCCTCACCGTCCTCGAAGAAAAACTTTTCGCCGCCCTCCTGCAGGCCACGCCCGAAGACGAACTAGTCGCCCTCCGCGCGCAGGCCGACCGCGAACTCGCTCCGTACCGCTCCAAAATGCAGGCCGTGCAACTCCGCCAGATCCAGCAACAGTTCCTCCACAAGCGCCTCATGGAGTCCCACAACCTCCCGCGCCTCAGCCTCTTCTACATGGGACACTCATGAGCGAACACAAGCCACTCCCGAAGCTAAAGTTGTTGTTCAGCGCAGACGATGTCATCCCCGAAGGAACCGTTCGAATGCACCATCCGCTCTACGGAGGGGAGGTCGCTTCGATCGACGATCGTGTCCGCCTGCCCTTCGTTCTACGCAAAGAGCTGATCGAGATCGACTCCAACAACCAGCCGGTCCGCATCGTTGAACCCGCCGTCGAGCGCGTGTCGCCGCGCTGTCCGCACTTCGGAACATGCGGTGGCTGCCAGTATCAAATGATCTCCGCGTCTGAGCAACTTACCGTCAAGCGCATGATCCTCCGTCGCCTTCTGCAAGATGCAGGCGTCGACACATCAGTCGGAAGCTACGACTTCCCCGCGCACCACGCCGAGCCCTACCACTACCGCAATCGCATCCGCGTCCGCATCCAGCGCAGCCCTTCAGGCGACTTCCACTTCGGCTACAACGTCCGCACCACCACGCAGTTCCTCCCCATCACCACCTGCCCCATCAGCGCGCCCAATCTCATCCCCACCATCGAAGCCCTGCTCTCGCTAGCCGCCGACCCCGACGCCGCGCACTGGCTCAACGCCACCGCTGAAGTCGAGCTCTTCACCAACCACGACCTCTCGCGCACCCAGCTCACCCTCTTCGTCGCTCCCCGCACCAAGGCCCCGCAAGGCAGCTTCATCCGCTTCATCAACGCGCTCCAGCAAAAAGTCCCACACATCGCCGGCGCCTCGGCCGCGGCATTCGATCCCCGCACCGGCCCCACCGGCCGCACCCTCGCCGAGCACGGCGCACCCGGCCTCAACTACACCGTAGGCGACGAAACCTACTGGATCTCCCGCGGCGGCTTCTTCCAGGTCAACCGCTTCCTCATCCCCGAACTCGTCAAGCTCGTCACCACTGACGAACACGGCGCCCCCCGCACCGGCCGCATCGCGTGGGACCTCTTCTCCGGCGTCGGCCTCTTCTCCCGCATCCTCGCCCGTCACTTCGAACACGTCACTGCCGTCGAATCCAACCCCACCGCGGTCGCCGACCTCACCGCCGCCTTCAAAAAACTCGGCCCGCAACACCGCGCCGTCAACGAAACAACACTCGCCTTCCTCGAAAAATCCCTCACCCAGCGCGACCGCCCCGACCTCATCGTCCTCGACCCACCCCGCGCCGGCGCCGGCCTCGAAGCCTGCGCCCTCATCGCCCGCCTCGCCCCACCCGAAATCGTCTACGTCTCCTGCGACCCCACCACCCTCGCCCGCGACCTCGCCGCCCTCCAACCCCACTACCGCATAGACCACCTCCACCTCATCGACCTCTTCCCCCAAACCTTCCACCTCGAAACCGTAGCCATCCTCCGCCGCAAATAACTCCTCACCACCCTTCCACCCCACCACAACCGTCATCTCGACCGAAGCATCGCGCTTTTGCGATGCGCAGTGGAGAGATCCCCGCATTGGCACTTGCTGTTGCACTTGCTGTTGCACTTGCTGTTGCACTTGCTGTTGCTGTTGCTGTTGCTGTTGCTGTTGCTGTTGCTGTTGCTGTTGCTGTTCTTAGACAATTTCTCTGAAAGAGAAATTGTCATCCTGAGCGCAGCGAAGGACCTGCTTCCCCGCTTTTGTTTTCTCCCGTTTTTCGCA
The DNA here is from genome assembly GCA_903873705.1 of uncultured Acidobacteriota bacterium. GTDB lineage: Bacteria > Acidobacteriota > Terriglobia > Terriglobales > Acidobacteriaceae > Granulicella. The sequence goes on along the minus strand of CAIQPK010000042.1, from coordinate 33,219 downwards.
AGTAGAGCCACGACTTCAGCCACCAGCACTGCCACAACCCACAAAATCCCCCACACCCCACCCCCATGCGCTACGCTTATCCGAACCCTCAGCGCTTCCCATGCCGTCACCTGGTGCTGCTCAATTCTGGATGGCCAACCCCCCGCCGGTGGAGCCCCTCCGCTTCCGCCGCGCCCCTCTGCTCGCCGCCGCCATCGCCTTCGCCGCAGGCACACGACTCCCCCACCAATTCCCCTCCTTCATCCTCCTCGCCCTCGCTCTCCTGCTGGCCCTCACCCTCCTCGCCCTCCACAAATCCCCGCGCCTCGCGCCCATTCCCACGCTCGCCCTCTGGGCCGTAGCCGGCTGCTGGTGCGCACAGATCCAACCCTCCCCCTCCCTCCAAACCGGCCTCCGCCCCTACGCCGACAACCTCAGCCGCACCGTCCGCGGCCAGGTCGTCCGCATCCGCACCCTCCCCGCGCTCCCCACCGCCCGCCGCGCCGGCGAGCTCCCCCAGCCCTGGCTCTCCGCCCCCACCACCGACCCCGCCGAAACCCCCGCCGAAGCCGTATCCCTCGATCTCGCCATCGACCACGTCGAGTACCTCACCCCCGACATCGACGAGCTCCGCCCCGTCACCGGCGGCGTCCGCCTCACCCTCCTCAACGGCACGCCCGCACTGCACTGCGGCGACGAGCTCGAGCTCCCTCTCCGCCTCCACACCCCCGACCTCTACCGCGACGCCGGCGCCTGGTCCTACACCGACGAGCTCCTCGCCGAAGGCATCACCACCCAATCCACCGTCAAAGCCACCTCCATCCAGATACTCCCCGCCACCACGCGCTCTGAGCCCTGGACCCTGAACCCTGGCCCTTCGCTCCACTGCCGCGCCTTCGCCGCCCAAACCTGGGCCGCCCACCGCCTCACCGCCTTCGTCACCTCCCCAGCCAATCGCACGCTCCCTCGCACCTTCCGCCTCACCGCAGACGACGCCGCCATGCTCAGCGCCATGCTCTTCGGCGACCGCGCCGGCCTACGCCGCGACCTCCGCCTCGGCTTCGAGCGCACCGGCTCCTTCCACCTCTTCGTCGTCTCCGGCATGCACGTCGCCCTGCTCGCCGGCATGTTTTTCTGGACCCTCCGCCGTCTACGCACTCCCCGCAGCGCAGCGACCATCCTCACCATCGCCGCCACCACCGCTTACGCCACGCTCACCGGCTTCGGCCTCCCCGTAGAGCGCGCCCTCCTCATGACCACCGTCTTCCTCCTCGCCCGCTGGCTTGGCCGCGACGTCAGCATCCTGCAGGCCCTCGGCGCCGCCGCCCTCGCGGTCCTCGCCTTCGAGCCCCGCGCCCTCACCGAAGCCAGCTTCCAGATGACCTTCCTCGTCCTCATCGCCGTCGGCGGCCTCGCGCTCCCTATCGCCCACCGCCTCATCCACCCCCGCCTCCACGCCGCCCGCAACCTGGACGCCCTCTGGCTCGACCCCCAACTCCCCCCATACCTGGCCCAGCAGCGCGTCCTCCTCCGCCTCTTCGGAACCACCCTCGCCGCCCTTATGCCACCGGTTCTTCCTCGCCTTCTGGGCCCTGGGCCCTGGACCCTGGGCCCTCGCTCCTTCACCCTGAACCCTCGTTCCCTCCTCCGCCACCTCCCCGCCTTCACCCTCCGCTCCCTCCTACGCCTCTCCGAACTCCTCCTCATCTCCCTCGTCATCGAAGCCGCCATGGCCCTCCCTATGGCCATCTACTTCCATCGCGCCACCCCGTTCGCTCTCCCCGCCAACATCCTCGCCATCCCCCTCGTAGCCATCCTCGCTCCCCTCGCGATCCTCACCTTCTGCGCCGCCCTCCTCAGCCCCACCCTCGCGCTCATCCCCGCCGCGCTCACCGCCCTCACCCTCCACGCTGTCAGCTACGCCATCACCCACCTCAGCCACCTCCGCTTTGCCGACACCCGCATCCCCTCCCCCACCTCCCTAGCCATAGCCGCCGCGATCACCGCCATCGCCTACTCCACCTGGTCTCTCCGCCAACGCAGCCGCACCCTCGCCCTCACCGGCGCCCTTGCCGTTGCGCTCATCCCCATCGCCACTCTCTGGCCCACCCCACCCGCACTCCACCCCAACACGCTGGAGATCACTGCCCTCGACGTCGGTCAGGGCGACTCCCTCCTCGTCGTCTCCCCCGACGGCCACACTCTCCTCGTCGACGCCGGCGGCCCCGTCGGCCAACCCGCCTCCGCCGCTCTCCGCTGGGACGTCGGCGAAGAAGTCGTCGCCCCCTATCTCTGGTCGCGCCGCATCCGCACCCTCGACGCCGTCCTCCTCACCCACGCCCACTCCGACCACATGGGCGGCCTCCCCGCCATCCTCCGCGACTTCCATCCCCGCGAGCTCTGGCTCTCCATCGACCCCGGCAACTCACCCGACTTCCGCTCCCTCCTCGCCCTCGCCGCCCAGCTCAACATCCCCATCCGTCACTTCCAAGCCGGCGACACCTTCCCCTTCGGCGGCCTCACCGCCACCGCCCTCTCCCCCGAGCCCACCTACACCAACCCCGCCAGCCCCCTCAACGACGACTCCCTCGTCCTCCGCCTCGACTACAACCGCGCCAGCGCCCTCCTCGAAGGCGACGCCGAGCGCCCCAGCGAATCCCGCATGATCGCCAACCACCGCATCACCCCCGTAACGCTGCTAAAAATAGGCCACCACGGCAGCCTCACCTCCACCAACCCCACCTTCCTCGCCGCCGCCTCTCCCCACGAAGCCATCATCAGCGACGGCCGCCGCAACACCTTCGGCCACCCCCGCCCGGAGATTCTTGAACGCTTGGAAGCCGCCCACATCCCCACCTACCGCACCGACCGCCAGGGCGCCACCACCTTCCTCCTTACTCCCGACGGCCACATCACCGCCCAAAGCGCAGGCCCATAAAAACGAAGTCAATAGAGTGATTTCATTGCACCTGATAAGTTGTTCTCCGGAAGGAAAACCATGTTCAGAGCGTCACGCCTTTTTTTACTGCTTTGTCTCGTGCTGTCCTCTGCCGCCCTGTCCGCGCAGAGTGCAGAAGAATTCCACCGGAAAACCGAAGACCTCATCGATAGCCTTACGACGCTCGATTCGCGAACGGTTGGCATCGACAGCTTCGGAATGTATTCGAGCTTCATGGCCGACGATACCCCTGCCGAATTTGAAGGAGGTCTTCTCGGCCCTCCGCCTCCATCAACGCCACCAATGATGCGTGAATTGGTGCGCAGGGGGCCCGCTGTCCTGCCAGAACTTATGGCGCACCTTAGCGATCAGCACCCAACAAAATTGCAAGTCGGTAACCCGCCCACGACAACTCCATCAAATAGTTTCAGCTTCATGTGGATGGTCTACGGCGACGAGTACGATCGACGCGACAGGAGCAAACCGCGAGTTAGGCGATCTGACTCATTCCTTGAGCGTCCATTCAAGGGTGGATACACCGTCAAGGTGGGCGATGTCTGCTTCGCGCTAATCGGACAAATAGTGAATCGCTCTTTGACGCCGGTTCGTTATCAGCCCACGGCAGGGCTAATCGTAAATTCACCCATTGAGACGCCGAAGCTCATTGACGAGGTAAAAAAAGATTGGGGAGCCGCCACCAGCGCTGACCTACAAGCATCTTTGCTTGCCGACCTTCGTAGCTCAACGGTGGCAGCTTTTGATGCCGGTGCGCTGGCGCGGCTCCGCTTCTACTACCCGGATGTCTATACCGGGCTTCAGGGCTCGGATCTGAAGAAGAAGACGCTATTCGAGCGCAAGCTTAGTCGCGCAGGTCGGAAGTAACCTACCCCTCCACCAGCGGCTTCGCCCTCAATATCCCCGCAAAGCTCCCGCGGTATTGCTGAAACACCAGCACCCACAACACACAAGCCACCACCGCCGGCGCCGCTCCCGGAGCCAGCGTAATGTGGAACGCCAGGATGTTGTACAGCTCCGCCGCCAACAACGTCAGCGCCAGCGGCACAAAGTACCCCGACAGCAACAACACCCCGCCCAGCAGCTGCACCGCAAAAAAGAACCACGCAAAATGCGACGCAAATACCGCGCCAAAAAACTGCTGTGCCAGCGGATTAGCCGGCGGCGACTGAGGAATAAAGTTCAGAAACCCATTCAGGCCGAAGACCGTGAACATGAGCCCCAGCAGATACCGCGCAATCGTTGAGACGATCTTCACGCCACACCTCCCTGCGCCACCTGCGCCTGCGTGTGCACGGCCTGCAGATGCGGCGCCAGGAACGCCACGCGGTCCAGCCCCTGATTCAGCGCCATCGTTCCACCGGCGGTCAGAAACGTCGCATCCGTCACGCCCAGAAACCCAAACACCGACCGCAGATACGGCTCCACAAAGTTGAACGAAGCCATCTGCGTCTGCGCGTCATAATTCCCGCCCGTAGCGATGACAAACGTCGCCTTCTTGCCCGTCAGCAAACCCTTCGGCGCTCCGTCCGCATAGCTGAACGTCTTCCCGGCGCGCGCAATCTGGTCAATCCACAGCTTCAGCACCGACGGCACACCGAAGTTATGCATCGGCACGCCAATCACGTACTCATCGGCCTGCTCCAGCTCCGCAATCAGCGACTCCGACAGCGTAAGCAGATCCTTCTGCTCCGGCGTCCGCGCCTCTTCCGGCGTATAGACCGCGCCAATCCATCCGCCGTCGATCGGCGGGATCGAAGTCGAGTTCAGGTCACGGTCAACGACCGTTCCATCCGGGTGAGCAGCCTTCCAGTCGGCAACAAACGCACCGGTAAGCTCGCGGGAAACAGACCGCCCGTAAAGCGGGCTGGAGTCGATATGAAGTAGTGTGGGCATGGCAAAAGCCTCCTATGCGACATATGACGCTTTATCGACATTCGTCGATTCAAAATAAATCGACAGATGTTGCTTACGCATCTATTGCCATAGAAGAGGTATGCTGAAACCGGAAAATGGCCTCCACCCTCCAACCCGCAGAAGCAGCCCCCGCAGCGGTCGATCCCCGCATCCTCCGCAGCCGCCGCATGCTCATGGACGCCCTCATCAGGTTGCTGAATAAAAAGGAGTTCGACGCCATCTCCATCCAGGAGATCGCCGACGAGGCCACCCTCAACCGCGCCACCTTCTACCTCCACTACCCGGACAAGAACGCCCTCCTCCAGGCGATGACCGCCGCCCGTTTCCGCGACCTCGTCGCCCGTCGCGGCCTCTCCTTCTCCAACTGCGACGGAGCCATCCGCGCCATCGCCCTCGGCGTCTGCGACTACCTCGCCGAAACCACCGGCTGCCCTACCGCGCTACTCAAAATGCCGCTAGAAACCTCCATCATCCCGGTCGTCGAGAGCGTCTTCCTCGAAGGCGCCGCCCACCGCACGCCAACCCCCGGCGTCGACCCCACGCTCCTCGCCACCACCGCCGCCTGGGCCATCTTCGGAGCCGCCCGCCGCTGGTTCGAAACCCCCAACCGCATCCCCGCAGAACAAATGGCCGCAAAAATCGAAGCCATGGTCAAACCCATCTTCCTCAGCGTAAAGCGCTAAGCCCTACATCAGCGATCTGCCGCGAAGCCGCGACTTGTCCTCCTCCGCAGAAGAGGGGTGCCCATGTCTGGATTCCCGGACATGGGATCCTCAGAATCCCACGCCTCCACCCCCACACCTTATGCTCCAATAGAACCCGTGAGCCATCCTCAAAAATTCGCCATCGGCCCTATCACCGCCGGCGGCCCAGACCTCTTCCTCATCGCCGGCCCCTGCGTCATCGAGTCCGAGACCCACGCCCGCACCCTAGCCGACGCCATCCAGCGCATCGCCGCCGACCTCGCCATCCCCTACATCTTCAAAGCCTCGTACGACAAGGCCAACCGAACCTCCATCCACAGCTACCGCGGCCCCGGCCTCGCGGAAGGCGCGCGCATCCTCCGCAGCATTGCGAAAAGCAACAACCTCCCCGTCCTCACTGACGTCCACACCCCCGACCAGGCCACCCAGCTCTCCGAAGCCCTCGGCGACGTCGAAGCCGTCCTCCAGATCCCCGCCTTCCTCTGCCGCCAGACCGACCTGCTCGTCTCCGCCTCCAAAACCGGCCGCGCCATCAACGTCAAGAAGGGCCAGTTCGTCGCTCCCTGGGACATGAAGCACGCGGTCGAAAAAGTCCGCGAAAGCGGCAACTCCCGCGTCTCCCTCACCGAACGCGGCGCCAGCTTCGGCTACAACAACCTCGTCGTCGACATGCGCGCACTCCCCATCATGCGCTCACTCGCCCCGGTCGTCTTCGACGGCACCCACTCCGTCCAGACCCCCTCCGGCGCCGGCGGCACCTCCGGCGGCCAGCCTGAATTCATCCCCACCCTCACCCGCGCCGCCGTCGCCGCCGGCATCGCCGGCATCATCCTCGAAGTCCACGACGATCCCGCCCACGCCAAATCCGACGGCGCCAACGCCCTCCACCTCAACCACCTCAAAGCCACCCTCGAAACCCTGCTAGCCATCCACGCCGCCGTCAAAGGCAGCTGAACGATCCTTCCCATGCGCCCCGGCACCATGCGGGGTCAACAACAGTTCAAGGCAAAGCCCCAACGCGAGCACCACACCGCAGCCAAAGCACCCACGGCGCGCCCCATCACACCCGGTGCCGAACCCACAACGCCAGCACCACCACCGCAGCCAAGCGCCAACGGCGCGCCCTATACCAGCCTGGGGCGAAGCCCCAGGTAGAGTCACGATGAAGAACCTGAGGGCTGAAAGCCCGACCTATATGGCCGTTTCACCTCAACTCCTGTCCCGCACACAGCCCCACCCTCGACGCCTTTTCGCCCCCCAAAGCATCTAATCTTTACATCAGCAACAGGAGACGATCCCATGCCCACCATCCCCACCGGCGGCCCCCTCGGCGACGCCGAAAACACTCCGAAGCAAAAAGTAGTCAAGACCGACGCCGAATGGCGCGCCCAGCTCACGCCCATGCAGTACCACGTCATGCGCGAGAAAGGCACCGAGCGCCCCTTCACCGGCACCCTCACCAACAACCACGCCGACGGCCTCTACCACTGCGCCGCCTGCAACGCCCCGCTCTTCAAGTCGGAAACCAAGTTTGACGCCCACTGCGGCTGGCCCAGCTTCTACGATGCCATCTCCCCCGACGCCATCGAAGAGCACGTTGACAACACCTTCGGCATGCGCCGCGTTGAAACCACCTGCGCCACCTGCGGCGCCCACCTCGGCCACGTCTTCCCCGATGGCCCCCAACCCACCGGCAACCGCTACTGCATCAACTCCGCCTCACTAGGCTTCGAACCCAAGTAACCAATCATCCTTCGGGGTGCCCCATGTCCGGATTTTCGGACATGGGATACGACGGTCGAGCGCCAGCACAGACACAGAAAAGCCCCGGCCAGAACCGGGGCTTCTCACTATCCAAAACCCATCAGCAGATACGGCAACCCGCCGGCAATCCACAAAGGTTGCCGGTGCGCTGTTACCTGTCTCGCCTCAACTACGCCTTGACGATCTTGCCGTTCTTGATGCAGCCGGTGCAGACCTTCATCCGCTTCGAAACGCCGTTTGCCAGCGCCTTCACAGTCTGAAGATTCGGGTTCCAGCGACGACGTGTAACGTTGTGCGCGTGCGAAATGTTGTTGCCGAACTGCGGACCTTTGCCGCAAAGATCACATACGTTTGCCATGACTTCACTCCAAAACAGAACTTGATTGCGCTGCAAACTCCCGAAACTCGCTCTGCCCATTGGACCGGAACTTGGAGGGGAGTGGTAGGCACGTCCGGATTCGAACCGGAGACCTCTACCGTGTCAAGGTAGCGCTCTAACCAACTGAGCTACGCGCCTTCATGCGTCATTACAGTCTAAATGCAATTCCCCGCCAGCCGCAACCCGAACGGCCAAACTAAGCGTCCCGCGGCACAGCTGTCGCCGGCGGGCTCTGCATCCGCTTCACCACGATCCACGCATACTCCGCCGCCGAAACCGGCGCCAGGAACGCAATCATCTTCAGCAGCACCATTTTCAACTCCACCAGCCCCGGCGCGTCCACCACCTGCACCGTCATCACGGTCAGCAAGCCCAGGATCTGAACCACCGTATTCGCCTTGCCCAGCAGGCTCGGCCGAAAATCCCGCAGCGTCCCGGTCGCAAACAGCACCGTCGCAATCAGCAGAATCCCCAGGTCGCGGCTGAACACCAGCACCGTCACATACCGCGGAATCACGTTCACATGCATCAGCACCAGGAACAGGGTGCTCATCAGCAGCTTGTCCGCAATCGGGTCAAGATACAGCCCCAGCGTCGTCTTCTGCTTCAGCAGCCGAGCCAGCAAGCCATCCAGCCCATCGCTCACGCCCGCCACCCAAAGCAGCACAAACGCCAGCTTCCAATGCCCGTCCAATATCTCGATCACCAGAAACGGCAGCACAAACAGCCGCAGCATGGTCAGCAGGTTAGGAGCAGCGGCGAGTTGGCTCAGCGGTGGCATCGAAGGAGGACTCTTCGCATGTTAGCTGATTTCGCACTCACTCCGGCGGCGCTGCTGCCTTGCGATAATCCACGATGCGGTAGCCCTCAGGCGGCTGAAAATAGCGCGCATCCGGCTCGGTCGTTGAAATCTCCGTCACCGTGAACGTCTGCTTGCCCACGCTCGGCGTATCCAGCACCGACGTCAGGTTGAACCCCAGCGCCGGAGAAAAACGAAACTCCCGCGTCGTCACCATCGCCAGGTCATTGCCCATCGCCCCGGGGTGCACGGTCGTCGTGTCGCGATAATGCTCCACCGCCACGCCCGCGAAGAACTCTTTCCCCAGGTCCTCATGCATCCGAAACCCCTGCCCATTCGGCAGCGGCCCGGATCTCATCCCATTGGGATTCAAACGCAGCGCAGCAGAGTCCTTCAGCGTCCGCAGCTCGCAAACATGCTGCCGCGGTGTGCACTCATAAAACGTATGCGCCACCGGGTCCGCTATCTGAATCCAGCTCATCCGCGAAGCGGTGCTGCTTCCCTTCGGCGCCATCAGCCAGCGCTCCTGGTAGATCCGCCCCGCGCTGTCCCGCATAATCGGCCGCAGATTCGCCGTGGTATACGTCCCGCCATTGGCCATCGGCTTGGCCCACTCCGCACTCAGCTTCAGGCTGAAGGGCGCACCCGGCATCATCGGTATAAACACGCTCTCCAGCAGCTCTTCATTGCGTGTGTAGGTCACGCCGCCATCGGCAGCCTGCTCCTGTGCCCACATCGGACAACACAGCGCAGCCGCCACCACCAATCCCCCGAACCCGCGAAACAACCCGGCAGCGGCCATACACACCTCGTGTTCGGAGCAGTCTAGCAAACCCCGGACACGCTCCATTACAGAAAGCGGACTGCATTGGTCTTGCTTCCACGCACCCCGCGCCGTACACTGAGAATGGCCAGAAATCAGCGCCTCAGCGCTCGCCACGGCCCTTCAAACATGCTCCGGCTCACTAAAAAAGCGGATTACGGCCTCATGGCCCTCAAGTACCTCGCCGAGCAGGCGGCCACTGCCGCCCCGCACCCCACCGCGCAGTCCGCCAAGGATATCGCCGAGGCCTACCACATCCCGCCGCAGCTCCTCGCCAAGATCCTCCAGACCCTCACCAAGGGCGGCATCCTCGTCTCCCACGCCGGCACCAACGGCGGCTACGCCCTCGCCCGCCCCGCCCACGATATCTCCGCCTTCGAGGTCATCCGCGCCATCGACGGGCCCCTCTTCATCACCAGCTGCATCACCATCCACGGAACCTGCGACCTGCACGGTCATTGCACCATCAAAGAACCGCTGCGCAAGGTCAACGACAGCATCAAGGACCTGCTCTCCGGCATCCGCATCTCCGACCTCGTCGAAGACGCCGCCACAGCCTCGCACGCCATCGCCGGCGGCCTGGTCACCATCGGAATTTAGTTGTTTTCTGGACCCTGGGCCCTGAGCCCTCGGCCCTCACTACGCACCACAAAGTTCAGGAGCAAACACACATGTCAGAAACACTCGGTATGAACGTCACCCGCACCAACGAGCCCCTCCCCGAGGGCGTCAAGCTCCCCATCTACATGGACAACCACGCCACCACGCCGCTCGACCCCCGCGTGCTCGAAGCCATGATGCCCTACCTCACCGGCATCTTCGGCAACGCCGCCAGCCGCAACCACAGCTTCGGCTGGGACGCGGAATCCGGCGTAGAAAAGGCCCGTGAGCAGATCGCCAAACTCATCGGCGCATCCGCGAAAGAAATCATCTTCACCTCCGGCGCCACCGAGTCCAACAACCTCGCCATCAAGGGCATCGCCGAAATGTACCGCGAGCGCGGCAACCACATCATTACCCAGGTCACCGAGCACAAGGCCGTCCTCGACACCTGCAAGAAGCTCGAGAAGAACGGCTACCGCGTCACGTACCTCCCCGTCCAGGCTGACGGCCTCATCGACCTCGAAGACCTCAAGCGCGCCATGGACAAGGAGACCATTCTCGTCAGCATCATGTACGCCAACAACGAAATCGGCGTCGTCCAACCCATTAAGGAAATCGGCGAGCTCTGCCACGCCAACAACGTCCTCTTCCACACCGACGCCGTCCAGGCCGTCGGCAAAATCCCCGTCAACGTCATCGCCGACAACATCGACGTCCTCTCCCTCTCCGGCCACAAGCTCTACGGCCCCAAGGGCGTAGGCGCGCTCTACGTTCGCCGCCGCAACCCTCGCGTCCAGATCACCGAACAGATCAACGGTGGCGGCCACGAGCGCGGCATGAGGAGCGGCACCCTCAACGTCCCCGGCATCGTCGGCCTCGGCGCCGCCTGCGAGCTCTGCATGAACGAAATGGCAACCGAAGCCGCCCGCGAAATCGAGCTCCGCGACTACATGCGCGCCAAGTTCGAGAAGGCCCTCGACTACGTCCACGTCAACGGCAACATGGACCACCACCTCCCCGGCAACCTCAACATGAGCTTCGTCTACGTCGAAGGCGAGAGCCTCCTGATGGGCATCAACGACATCGCCGTCAGCTCCGGCTCCGCCTGCACCTCGGCCACGCTCGAACCCAGCTACGTCCTCAAGGCCCTCGGCCTCGGCGACGACGTAGCCCACAGCTCCATCCGCTTCGGCCTCGGCCGCTTCAACACCAGGGCCGAAGTCGACTACGTCTCCGACAAACTCATCGACGTAGTCCAGAAACTCCGCGAGCTATCACCCCTCTACGAAATGGTCAAAGAAGGCATCGACCTCACAAAAATCGAGTGGGCCGCCCACTAAACCCTGCGCAGCACAAGCAACGGGGCACGGCTCATGCCGTGCCCTTTCGTTTAACCCCGTCGTCTCGGGCGTCACCTTCTTAGGATTGTCATTCCGCAGCACAGCGAAGGAATCCGCTTCTCTCCCGCCCCCGCACAATACTCACTCAGCCGTCTAACCAGCCAGGCACTCACCATGAAACCCAAACCATCCTGGCCCTTCTGGCTAATCTGGTTCACCTTCTACACCGCGCTCGACCTCATCATCGCCACCGTCATCCACTCCGGCTTCGCATGGACCGACGTCCAGCCCGCCGTCGAGGGCGCCCTCTTCGCCGCCACCGTCACCTGGCTGCTCGCCCTCTACAAATGGCACAAAGCCGATTCCGGCCTCTAGCTAGCCGCCCACGCCCTCCAACGAAAATTCCTTGCATTGCCGCCCGCGATGCAGGATAGTGGCCCTGTCGCCACCTCACACTCCGGGACCGAAAATCATGAGCCGCCACCTGCGCACACTCGCCCTCATCCTCGCCATCGCTCCAGCCCTCACCGCGCAAACGCCCGACATCTCACCCACCGCCCTCGCCGCCTACAACCAGGGCCTCGAAGCCGAAGGCAAGCAGCAGCTCGACGTCGCGCTCGACCGCTTCGAGACCGCCCTCAAGCTCGCCGGCCGTTGCTCCGATTGCCTGGAATCCATCGCCCGCGTCCAGCACGAAATGACCGACGACAAGGCCGCGCTCGCCACCATCGCCAGGGCCGCCGCCGCTGCGCCCAGCCCGCGCATCCACGCCCGCGCCGAAGCCATCGCCGGCCAGATCTACTACGACCAGCACTTCGCCTACGAAACCGGGGGCGGCGCTTACGAAAAGAACCCCAAGCACGCCCAGGAAGCCCTTCGCCAGGCCGAAGCCGCGCTCCAGGCAGCTGTCCGCGACGACCCCACCAACGAGCAAACCCTCGCCCTCCACGCCCACCTCCTCGCCGCTCTCAAGCGCGACGACGACGCCCGCAAGGAGTTCATCGCCTGCGCCGCAGTCCCCGGAACCAGCCCCACCGAGTGCGGCCGCGTCCTCCACTTCTCGCAAAATATCGACGCCGCCCGCGAGGAGCCCGCACCCGCCTTCGAAGCCACCACCCTCGACGGCAAAAAAATCTCCCTCGATTCCCTCGCCGGCAAAATCGTCCTCGTCGACTTCTGGGGCACCTGGTGCCCTTACTGCATCCGCGACGCCCCTTACGTCCAGTCCATGCTCGACAGCTTTCCCGCCGACAAGTTCGTCCTCCTCGAAGTCGACTCTGGCGACAGCGAATCCCAGTGGACTGCCTACGTCAAGAAAGAGCGCATGGGCGGCGTACAAACCCGCGACACCAAGAACCAGCTGCAGTCCCTCTTCCGCGTAGGCGCCTTCCCCAGCTACTTCATCCTCGACGGCAACGGCACCATCCGCCTCCGCGCCCGCGGCACCCGCGGCGACCTCCGCGGCGAAATCCGCGACCTCCTCGTCGAACAATCCAAAACCACCACCCCCGACGCCACACACACCACCCCAAAACCGGGCGCCAACTAACCCAAAACCCCCGAACCGCCACAACATGGGTTGTCATTCCCGCAGGGTATCGATTGTCATTCCCGCAGGGAATCTGCGTTTGTTGTTACTTTCGCCTTCGCCCTCGCAATTGTTCTCTTCCAACCCAAAAAGCGCCGTCATCCTGAGCGAACCCCCGAGCAAAGCGAAGGGGGGAGTCGAAGGACCTGCCCCACCATAGACACCCGCCAAGCCCGCTCGAACCCTGCAGCCCCGAACCGCCTTTGCTCTCGCTCTCGCTCTTGCTCTGGCTCTGGCTCTGGCTCTGGCTTTTGCTTTTGCTTTTGCTTTTGCTTTTGCTTTTGCTGTTGCTCTTGCTTTTGCTGTTGCTCTTGCTCTTGCTCTTGCTGTTGCTGTTGCTGTTGCTGTTGCTCTTGCTCTTGCTCTTGCTCTTGCTCTTGCTCTTGCTTTTGCTTTTGCTTTTGCTTTTGCTTTTGCTTTTGCTCTTGCTGTTGCTCTTGCCGTTGCTGTTGCTCTTGCTCTTGCTCTTGCTCTTGCTCTTGCTCTTGCTTTTGCTCTTGCTCTTGCTTTTGCTCTTGCTGTTGCTGTTGCTGTTGCTCTTGCTCTTGTTCTTGCTTTTGCTTTTGCTTTTGCTCTTGCTGTTGCTGTTGCTCTCACTGTTGCTGTTGCTGTTGCTGTTGCTGTTCTTAGACAATTTCTCAAAGAGAAATTGTCATTCCGAGCTAAAGCGAGGAACCTGCTTTTCTCCCGTTCTTCGCCAGCCGAGCCACAACCCCGGGTGCCCCATTCGTGCCGCGCATTTTGCGGAACAGGTGGGGAAGCACAAACGCCGTCAGCCAAACAAGCCGAGTTGCGCAGCAGCGCTTCTCAAGCAAAGCGCTGCGCAACGAAAAATGCCAACCTGGCAGCCGTTCGACGCTCGGAAGCATCACCGTTGCCGCGAAGCACCAGCACGCTGACGCGCAGCGACAACCCAATCCACCCCACCCGCCCGCGCCCGCGAACCACAATCGCCCAGGCAGGGCCGGACTTCAGTCCGGCCACAAATACCCGCGCCAAAGGCGCCTCCCCGCTGCCGCAGGCCGGAGTGAAGGCGGAGCCGTAACGACAAATTGCCTCTCTTGATATCAGCGACGCCACCGGTGGATACCGCGCCAGCGAGTGACTTCATGAATGGGAGGATGGAGATCTACAACTGCCGAGAACGTTCTCGGGACCAGCTTCTAGCACCTTGCATTCGTTCCACAACCAGCTCTGAGGTACGGAGGATGTTCGCTAAAACGAAGAGAGGAGAGGATCGGCTTTTTGAGCCTTCCTCGCTTCGTCTTCGTGAACATCCTCCGGCCAACATCGGACCATACAAACATCCCGCCAAGACACTTCCGACAACGGCGTTTATCGGTACCGACGTGCCGTACGGCAGTCAATCGTGCAATTTAGCCGACAGAAGTACCGCGCTTCTTCCGATCGTCTAGTATCCGCAGGATCGCCTCTAGATACTGTGCGTCAGAGAGCCTAGGTATGTCACCGGCGCGTAGTCGTAGAATTTCCCATCGCTGTTTATAGAGCCAACGAAGGCGCTCAAGAGGAAGTGCGGAGATCTCCTTAGTGAACTGATCGAGTTCAGACCTTGTAGCTTCTGTCATCTCAACGACAACGGAATCTTGTGGAAACTTGCTGAAAAGCTGCTTATGCTTCTTCCATTCCGCCAAGCTTGGCGTGGCTGGATTGGTCAACTCTGACCTCTTTGCTGAGAACGCAAATCCTTTGCTTCGAACCCAGAGCCCAATCTCTTCTACTGCATCCGGTTCAGCCCAAGGTGAGATGACCACGTCTGTAACGAGTGATCGAAGATCTATACGGCGGCGTTTCGAATCAGGAACCCATGGATTGCGTGGGTTCATTGGTAGGGGGCGGGGATGTGGAGAATTGTCTAAGTCGAAATGCCGATTACCGCTTCGTAGTGGGTCATAAGACGTAATCAGAGCGCGAACTTCACACTCTGGAGCATATTTGAGCTGCTTCGTGAAGATGAATTCCATCCCATTGAAGCGGTCGGTCAGGTGGTCGCTGCCATACTGAACACGACCAAGATGAGCATCGTCCTGGAACCCGTTCAATGCGTCATGAAGTAGCTCGTAGCGAGTGCAAATTGCCACTCCATCCTGACCATAGGCTCCCCACATGTCGAGCGTCTCAAGACCCTCTTTGTAGAGGTACCAACAACTCACGTAGAACGCCTCGCGGGCTTGAGCGGTGAAGCCAAGATGGTTATGAAGCGTAAACCGATCATTCAGATCGTACGGATTCAGCCCCAGAACACGCAGGGCATACGTCTCAGGAGGTAGGCCTTCGCTTTCGTCGGAAAACAAATCAGCTCGGCGAAAATACAACTCCTCGCTTGCCATGAGGTCGCGAAATTTCCGCAAGTCCATGAATCGCCATAGTTCCGAATCTGTAGCAGGCTGGACTTGGCTCCAATAGGGTTTTATCGGCATGTCATCCCAATCCTAATGGGCCGCATATGAGTAACGATATGTCGGCTTATCGCAACCGATCATCAGTTCGGGCCGCCTTCGCGCCCAAGAAAATCCTGTCAACCCCCAAAAAACCTCCCACCCTCCTAACTCACACAAAACAAGCAGAAGATAGACCAAAAAACTTGGCGTACTTATTCTCTCCAATCCACTAAAATAGAACTAGAAGAAAAGTTCAGGCCGCCCGGCGATCCCGGACGGCCTTTGTATTTGCCCAACGCTACGCCGTACCAACCGCCCTACTTCACCCAACGAATCCCGTACCTTGCGTACCCGAGTACGGGGGGAGGCCATCGCCATCACGCAGACCCCAACCAGACCCCAACCAGACCCCAGACCAGACCTCACCCAGCAGAATCAGAGACTTTGCAGACCAGGTCTGGAGGGGGGTGCCCACCCGCCGCACACCCCGCCACAGAAGCGCACAATAGCCACATGCTCGATCGCTACACCGAAGACGCCCGTAAAGTCATCTTCCTCGCCCGCTACGAGGCCAGCCGTCTCAACTCCCCTGCGCTCGAGCCCGCCCATCTCTGGCTAGGCCTCCTCCGCCAGGCCCCCAAGCTCGTCCGCCAGAACGCCCCCGGCATCACTGCCGACGCGCAGTATCAACAACTTCCGCCCCACGACCCCGACGCCGAGCGTGTCTCGCTCACCGTCGAAATCCCGCTCTCACCCTCCGCCGCCGCCGCGCTCACCGCCGCCGCCACCCACGCCGACCACTACAATCAGCCCTTCATCACGCCCCACTTCCTCATCCTCGGCTTGCTCGCCAGCGCCCAAACCACCGAAAATCAGCCGCCGCACCCCGAATAATCGCCGCCAGCGCCGTCACAATCGCCTGTGATCTGGCGCACCGACACGCCAGCGAGTATCATCTAACTACGCGAGGACATTCCCATGGCATATAGCGACAAGGTAGTAGATCATTACGAAAACCCCCGCAACGTCGGCACGCTCGACAAGAGCTCGTCGGAGGTCGGCACCGGCCTCGTCGGAGCCCCCGAGTGCGGCGACGTCATGCGCCTCCAGATCAAGGTGAACCCCGAGACCCAGGTCATCGAGGACGCCAAGTTCAAGACCTTCGGCTGCGGCTCAGCCATCGCCTCCAGCTCACTCGCCACCGAGTGGGTCAAAGGCAAGACCGTCTCCGAAGCCCTCCAGATCTCCAACACCGATATCGTCAAGGAGCTCGCTCTTCCCCCGGTCAAGATTCACTGCTCGGTCCTCGCCGAAGACGCGATCCGCGCCGCCATCGGCGACTGGAAGAAGAAGAACAACGTTTCCGAAGAAGCCGGCGTAGCCGTAGCCGCCCACTAAGTTTCCCGCAACCGCACAAAAGCCAGCCGCAAGGCTGGCTTTTGTCTTGTTATCTGCATGCACCTACTCCGCCGTAGTCGGATCAATCACACTCCGCACCTGCGCCACCGAATTCGCCGGAAACCCGCCCAGCGCCGCATGTTCCCGCACCGACGCCTCATCCGGCGCAATATAAACGCAGTACACCTTGTCGTCGGTCACAAACGACTGCACCCACTGAATCTGCGGCCCCATGCTCTTCAGCACGCTGCACGAGGTCTTCGAAATTCCATTCAACTGTTCCGCTGTCAGCTTTCCCGCTCCCGGAATCTCCCGCTCGATCACAAACTTTGGCATCAGTGCACCTCTCCTGCGCGAAATCCTATCACCCCGCACCTTCTCACTACCCGGTAGAATCAAATAAGCCGTATGTCCACCGTCTCCATCTCGACCTCCACCAGCCAGTCCATGAGCGCCCCCGCGCCCGACCCCAACCGCGACCCCCTCGCCGGCATGACCCTCCTCACCGCCCAAGGCCAGCAGCCCCGCGCCAAGGCCGCCATCGAGATCACCAGGAACGCCCTCAAGCGCATCCGCGTGGCGATGGCCAAGGAGGGCGTCTCGCCCGATCAGGGCGGCCTCCGCGTCGGCATCCAGGGCGGCGGCTGCAGCGGCCTCAGCTACAACATCCGTTTCGACACTCAGCCCCGCGACCGCGACCGCACCTTCATCTTCGGCGAAGGCATCGAGACCCCCAACGACCCCTCCGGCGCCAGGCCCGTCCGCCTATTCGTCGACCCCAAGAGCTTCCTCTACCTCGCCGGCATGGTCCTCGACTTCGAAGAAACCCTCATGCGCCAGGGCTTCAACTTCATCAACCCCAACTCCACCAAGAGCTGCGGCTGCGGTTCAAGCTTCTCCGCCTAGCAACCCCGGCGCGATCGTCAAGCGCCCCTGCTCCGCCCTGCGTCGTCCGGCGAATCCTCCCCGTCACGGGCTTATCCTGAGAGCAAGAGGTACAGCAAGGAGGCACGTCGCGATCGAAACCCACACTCTAGAAATGCTCTGCCTCTTCCTGCTGATCGTCGTCGCGATCTTCGCGGGTCTCGCCAGGCGCCTCAACCTCCCTTACCCGATTCTCCTCGTCCTGGCCGGCCTCGCCATTTCCTTCATCCCGCATGTGCCGCGCGTTCCCCTCAACCCTGACCTCGTGTTCAACGTCTTCCTTCCGCCCCTGCTCTACGCTGCCGCCTGGCAGACCAACTGGCGCGAGTTCCGCCGCAACATCATCAGCATCTTCATGCTCGCGGTCGGACTGGTGGGCTTCACCGTGCTCGGCATCGCTTTCATCGCCGACCACTTCATCACAGCCCTCGACTTCCGCAGCGGCTTCCTCCTCGGCGCCGTCGCCGCTGCCACCGACGCCGTAGCTGCCACCTCCATCGCCCGTTCGCTCGGGCTCTCCCCCCGCGTTACCGGCCTGCTCGAAGGCGAGAGCCTGCTCAACGACGCCACCGGCCTGCTCGCCCTCGAGCTCGGCATCGCCATGCTCCTCACCGGCGAAGCACCCTCCATCGGCGGCAGCCTGCTCCGCCTGCTCTGGCTCATCGTCGGAGGCATCGGCATCGGCCTCGTCGTCGGCCGCATCGCCAACTTCATCGAGCGCTGGATCAGCGACGGCCCGCTCGAAATGGCCGTCAGCCTCATCGTTCCCTACGTCGCCTACCTCGCAGCGGAACAGATTCACGCCTCCGCCGTCCTGGCCGTCGTCGCCTGCGGCCTCTTCCTCAGCCGCCGTAGCGCCAACTATCTCTCCGCCCCCGCGCGCATCGAGATCATGAGCGCATGGAAGGCCCTCGACTTCATGCTCAACGGCGTCGTCTTCCTCCTCATCGGCCTGCAACTGCCTTACGTCCTCGCCGGAATCCACCAGTACAGCTCATGGACGCTCCTGCTCTATGGCCTGGTCTTCAGCCTCGTCATGATCGTGCTCCGCATGATCTGGGTCTTTCCCGGTGCTCACGTCTCAGCCTGGGTCCGCCGCGCCTTCCTGCATCAGAACCTGTCCGCACCCGATACCCGGTCCGTCTTCATCGTCGGTTGGACCGGCATGCGCGGCGTCGTCGCTCTCGCCGCCGCCTTCAGCCTCCCCATCACCCTCAGCGACGGACGCCCTTTCGAACAGCGCAATCTCATCCTCTTCCTCACCTTCTCCATCATCTTCGTCACCCTCGTCGTGCAGGGTCTCAGCCTTCCTCCACTCATCCGCCTGCTCGGCCTGGACAACAACAAGGAGGTCGAAGAAGAGGAGCTCCGCGCCCGTTATCAGGTCCTCACCCGCGCCATCGCCGCGCTCGAAAGGCAGCGCGCCGCCGCTCCCCCGGAAGAAGAGCACGACTTCGACGACCTGCTAGACCGCTATCGCCATCGCCTCGAAGCCATCACCGTCTTCGACCGCCTGTCCCGCTCCGCAGGCGTCGCCAACGATGAAGAGCGCGCCACCACCCAGCGTCATCAGCGCCGCGGCGCACGACTCCGCGAAACCATGGCGGTAGAACGTCGCACCCTGCTCGAGCTTCGCGACTCCGGCGCCATTGGCGACGACGTCCTCCGCAGGCTGGAGTACGAACTCGACCTCGCCGAGGCACGTTACGATACCCGCGAGTAATCATCCCCGCCGCATCCTCTATCCGAGTAACCTGTTAGTGATGAGTCACGATGTCTACAACAGCTACTTCACCCAGTTCGGCCTCCCCCAGCACCTCCACATCGATCTCCCCGCGCTGGAAAGGTCCTTTTACGCCCAATCCCGCAAGCTCCACCCCGACCGCTTCGCCTCCCAACCCCAGGCCGAGCAGGACGCCGCTCTCGCCGCCTCCTCGCAGCTCAACGACGCCTACCGCACCCTCCGCGACCCCATCCTCCGCACCGAGTACCTCCTCACGCTCCACGGCGTCCACCTCGAAGAGCAATCCCGCGCCGCCACCGACGCCGCCAAAGCCTCCGGCACCGAAAAGAAACAGGTAGCCCCGCCCGACCTCCTGGAAGAGGCCTTCGAGCTCAACATGCAGCTGGAAGAAATGCGCATGGCAAAAAAAATGGGCGAAGACGACCCCCAGACCCGCAAAGACCTCGAACAAGCCCAGCAACACTTCACCACCATGCTCGCCGACTCCCAGCAAAAACTAGAGTCCCTCTGGACCGCCTGGGACACCGCCACCGAAGCCAACAACCCCACCGCCCAAACCACCGCCAAGGAAGCCATGGTAGCCCTCCTCAACCGCCGCAGCTACATCCGCAACCTCGTCCGCGACGTCAACGAAACCCTCGAGTAGCGCACACGCCCGTTTCACTGCCTCCGCCCTTCTTATTGTCATTCCGCAGCGCAGCGGAGGAATCTGCTTTTGCCGTTGCTCCTGCTTTTGCTTTATTCACTATTCACTATTCACTCCCCAGCTTCCCACAGCGAATCCACACATCTTCCCCTTCGCACAAGGTGTATCAACAACCCATGCGCCGTCTCCTCACCCTCCTCGCCATCGCACTCATCTCCCTCACCACCCACGCTGCCGTCACCATCAAGCCCGAGTGGTCCACCCCCCTCGCCCCCTTCAAGATCGCCGACAACCTCTACTACGTCGGCAGCCAGGACCTCGCCAGTTACCTCATCACCACGCCGCAGGGCAACATCCTCATCAACGCCAACCTTGAAACCTCACCGCCTCAGATCCGCGCCAGCATCGAAAAGCTCGGCTTCAAATACGCCGACACGAAAGTCCTCCTCAACGGCCAGGCCCACTTCGACCACATGGCCGGTTCCGCCCAAATCCTGCACGAGACCCACGCCAAAAACATGGTCATGGACGGCGACGTCCCCGTAGTCGAGTCCGGCGGCCGCGCCGACTTCCTCATCGACTCCGGCTCCATCGGCACCTTCCCTCCCGCCTACGTCGACCGCATTCTCCACGACGGCGATACCGTCACCCTTGGCAACGTCACCCTCACCGCCCACCACACCCCCGGCCACACCCGCGGCTGCACCACCTGGACCTTCCGCACCCACATCCCCGGCGACCCCGCCACCACCCTCCGCAACGTCGTCATCGTCGGCGGCACCAGCTTCTGGTCCGACTTCCACTTCGTCGCCCACCCCGGCCACCCCGCCAGCTACCCCAACATCGGACAGGACTTCGCCCACACCTTCGCCGTCCTCCACACCCTCCCCTGCGACCTCTTCCTCGGCGCCCACGGCAGCTACTTCGACATGCTCGAAAAACTCACCCGCTACAAATCCCAGGGCCCCCGCGTCTTCATCGACCCCACCGGCTACCAGGCCTTCGTCACCGAATCCCAGCACACCTTCGAAGCCGCCCTCAAAAAGCAGCAAGCAACCAAACCCTAGCCTCGCCGCTAGTTCCCCTTCGCGAAACTTGGCGTTTCAACTTCGCGAACTCTGCGTCAAGTTCGTTGCCTTTGGCTGCCCTAAACCACCTTCTCCAGCAGCGCCAGGTGGTGCAGATCATGCCCCGCCATAATCTCCACAATCGTCCAGAGCGTCTCCTCCCCGCGCTCCGGATGCACATAAACCTTCTTCCGCTGCGCATCACTCAGGCCAGCGACGAACGCCACATTCCACTGCCGCAACGCCGTAAACGCCGCTCGCGCCTCCTCCACCGAGTAGTGCGCATACATCTGCGCCCACGCATCCTGCTCAAACGGCTGAATCGCCGCCCGCTCCATCTCCAGCGCATACCTCATCCGCCACGCCCACACGACTTCGCAGTCGGCCAGGTGCGCCATCACCTCGCGCAGGTTCCACTTCCCCGGCGCCGGCCGCGCCTCAATCTGCTCCGTCGTCAACGCACCATAAATGCGGTTCAACCGCGCCGCCGTCTCGCCGATCACTACCTGCGCATCTCTCCCGCCCAGCGCGGAAGCATAAGGAACGTTGCTCATGCCTTCACCTCGTCATGCTCAGCCCACGGATCATAACTCCCCACCCACCAGATGTGCCCCTCCAGGTCGCGGCACCCGAACGCCTTCCCGCCATACTCCGGCGAATGCAGTTCCTGGATAATCTCCGCTCCCGCCGCCTTCGCCGTCGCATACACCGCATCGCAATCGGCCACGTTCAAACAAACCGTCGTCGTCTCGCGCCCGCCAATCTCATCCGGCTGCACCAGCAGCTTATGGAACGGATTGTCCTCCTTCACCGACCCCAGCATCACCATCCCCAGCCCGTGCGTCAACTGCGCATGCATCACCGTCGTCTCGGTCGCATACACGGCCTGCTTCGTGAAGCCCAGCGCCTTCACCAGCCACTCAATCGCCGCATGCGCATCCCGGTACCGCAGCCCCGGAACAACCGTTGATCCCCTCATCGCCGTCTCGCTCATAACCAGCATCATCGCGCGTCCACCCCGCCGCTGTATAGAGTTAGGAAAGCGAACATTTCGCCTCACACCCGAAAGGAATCACGCATGCAATACAAAACCCTCGGCGACACCGGCCTCCTCGTCTCCACCCTCTGCTTCGGCACCATGACCTTCCACGGCGGCACCGGCATGTTCCGCCACGTCGGCCAGGTCGACCAGCCCGGCGCCGACGCCCTCGTCAAAGGCTGCATTGACGCCGGCATCAACTTCTTCGATACCGCCGACATCTACGCCGAAGGCGAAAGCGAGCGCACCCTCGGCCAGTCGCTCAAGAACCTCTCCATCGCCCGCAAAGACGTCGTCATCGCCTCCAAGGTTTACGGCCGCGTCGGCAAAGGACGCAACGACATCGGCGCCTCCCGCGGCCACATCATGGACTCCATCGACGGCACCCTCCAGCGCCTCGGCACCGACTACCTCGACCTCTATCAAATCCACGGCACCGACGTCATCACGCCCCTCGACGAAACCCTCCGCGCCTTGGACGATCTAGTCTCTTCGGGAAAAGTCCGCTACATCGGCGTCTCCAACTGGCAGGCCTGGCGCATCGCCCGCGCCCTCGGCGTATCCGAGCTCAAAAACTACGCCCGCATCAACACCCTCCAGGCCTACTACTCCATCGCCGGCCGCGACCTCGAGCGCGAGCTCGTCCCTCTGCTCGAAGCCGAAGGCACCGGCCTGCTCGTCTGGAGCCCCCTCGCCGGCGGCCTGCTCTCCGGCAAGTTCTCCCGCGAGCAGCAAAAGGTCGAAGGCGCCCGCCGCTCTGAATTCGACTTCCCCCTCGTCGACAAGGACCGCGCCTGGCGCATCCTCGACGTCATGAATCCCATCGCCGCCGCCCACAACTGCAGCGCCGCCCGCGTCGCCCTCGCCTGGCTCCTCGCCCGGCCCGTCGTCACCTCCGTCATCATCGGCGCCAAGCGCGTCGAGCAGCTCGAAGACAACATCGCCGCCGTCGACCTCCAACTCACCCCCGACGACCTCCAGCAGCTCGACGCCGTCAGCGCCCTCCCACCCGAGTACCCCGGCTGGATGCTCGCCGTACAAGGCTCCAGCCGCCTCAACCCCGAAGCCCCCCGCCCCGGCGCCACAACCCCACCAAAGTAGCTGCACCAGCATCTTCTCGGGTGCCCCATGTCCGGATTCTCGGACATGGGCGCATTAGGACGTCCCATCCCCTCAAATCCTCGACCAATCCGGGTGGCCCATCCTTTCGGAGTTGCATCCCGAAAGGGTGGGGTATCGGGCAACGCCCGACCGCTCTCCTCAACCTCACCACAGAACTGTCCTCTCGACCGCAGCGGAGAGACCTGCAGTCCCTCGCCGCAGCACCATTTTTGCGAACCGTCTAGGCATCTCTCCCCGCGCGGCTTATCCTAACCGCGGAGACCCTCATGGCCGACGACACTTCCCCCTCAAAATCCGGCGCATTCTTCACCTGGCTCGGCGGCATCGTCGCCTCCGTCCTCACGGCAGTACTCATCTACCACTTCACCCAGTCGCCGCCGCCGCCACCACCGCCGCCCACCATCCCCCCAATCGGCCTCAGCGGCATTGTCGTCGACGCGGCCACCCACACCCTCATCCACGACGCCGTCGTCACCGTAAAGCTCGGCGACCAATCCGTCCAGCAATCCACTGACCCCCTCGGCGCCTACTCCGTCGTCCTCCCCGGCATCGGCACCACCGAAACCATGGGCACCATCAGCACCACCGCCCACGGCTACGCACCCTACTCCAACTCCGTCCCCCTCAAGCCCGGCGACGGCAACTTCGCCAGCATCAACATCGAAGCCCTCACCCCTCCCCCGACGCAGCCCACCACCACCGGCACACCGGTCATCATCAACCCGGCCGCCCTCCACGCCGGCATCATCCTCAACAAGCCCCCCGCCAACTTCATCAAGCCCATAACCAAGTACGCCCCCTCCCTAAAACCCTGACGCTCGCAACTAAGGGGTGCCCACAAATCCCCAGGACCTCCGCGCATCGCTATAACCGTTGACAATATATCCGGTACGGATATATTGTCTCCACATGCCCACCGCCGCCTACCCGCAACTCCCCCTCACCCCCGCCGTCTTCGCCATCCTCCTCGCCCTCGCCGACGGAGAAAAGCACGGCTACGCCATCATGCTCGAAGCCCGCGAGCACATCGCCATGGGCCCCGGCACCCTCTACGGCTCGCTCGACCGCCTCCTCGCCGCCGGCCTCGTCGCCGAGACCGGCTTCACCGACGATGAGCGCCGCCGCTACTACCGCCTCACCGCTGCCGGCAAGCAATCCCTCGAAGCCGAAACCGCCCGCTTCGCCCAGGCCATCAAGCGCGCCCGAGGCAAAGGCATCCGCCCCCAGGAGGTCCGCGCATGAGACACCTCATCTTCACCCTCTACACCCACGCCCTCCGCTTTTATCCCCGTGCCTTCCGCGAGCGCTACGCCGCCGAAATGCTCGCCACCGCCCGCCAGCACTCAGCCGACACCCCCAGCAGCCTCCGCTTTGCCGCGTCCCTCACCACCGACACCCTCCGCTCCCTCATCGAGGTCCACATGCGCTCAGCCGCCCCTCCCTCACCCGCCTTCGTCATCACCTTCGCAGCCTTCTTCTCCGCAATCCTTCTCACCATCTCCGTCTTCCACCAACAACTCCTCCGCCGCGCCGCCGACCACGCCCCGCAGCAACTCGTCGCAACCCTCAGCTCGCAAATGGCCAGTGGAGACACCCCCTCGCTCACCCTCCCCGCACCCACGGCAGACCTCGCCTCACCCACCTGGCTGAAAAGCACCTCAACCTTCGCCGCCATTTACGACGCCAACGCCAACCTCATCGCCTCCAACGCCACCCTCAACGGCGGGTCACCCCGTCCACCGCAGGGCGTCTTCTCGACCATTCACATCCGCGGCAACGACAGCGTCACCTGGCAGCCGCAGCGCGGAGTCCGCATCGCCCTCACCGGCCGCGAAGTCCCCGGCCACGGCTTCGTCCTCGCCGGCCAAAGCCTCCTCAACGGCGAAGCCCGCACCGCCCGCTTCAACCTCCTGCTCAAAGCCATATGGTCGGTCCTCGCGCTCGCCTGCTTTGCCCTGATCGCTCTCACCCGCAACCGCGTTTCTAAGCTCAACACCTCTAGGCTCTGAGCTCTTTCCAACCCCCGCCGGGCCCCGCATCGTCCCATCTCGGACAAAAACCATCCGAGTTGTAGGACAATAGGAAGTGGCGCATTTATCTTCAGCACGCGCCACGAAAGAGGCGGCAGTGCCAGAACAGACAGCTCAGCAGCGCGTAGTCGGAATCGACCTCGGAACCACCAACTCCCTCATCGCCTTCATGGACGGCAGCACCCCCGCCGTCATCCCCGGCGAAGACGGCTCGCCCATCGTCCCCTCGGTCGTCGCCTTCGACCAGGACACCACCCAGGGCTTCTCCGTCGGCAACGCCGCCCGCAGCGTGCTGCTCACTCACTCCGCCAACGCCGTCTACTCCGTCAAGCGCCTCATGGGCCGCGACCTCGCCGACGTCGAGCCCGAACTCAAGCTCTTCCCCTTCCACTTAGCCGAAGGCCTGCAACCCGGCGAAGTCCTCAAGCTCAACGTAGGCGGCCTCACCCTCACCCCCCCCGAAGTCTCCGCCTACATCCTCCTCCAGCTCAAGCGCAACGCCGAGCGCTTCTTCGGCGCCGAAGTCACCAGGGCCGTCATCACCGTCCCCGCCTACTTCAACGACGCGCAACGTCAGGCAACGAAGGATGCCGGAAGGATAGCCGGCCTCGACGTCCTCCGCCTCGTCAACGAGCCCACCGCCGCCGCACTCGCCTACGGCCTCGACAAGCAGCGCGACGGCATCATCGCCGTATACGATTTCGGCGGCGGCACCTTCGACATCTCCATCCTCAAGCTCCACGAAGGCATCTTCGAAGTCATCGCCACCGGCGGCGACACCCACCTCGGCGGCGACGACATCGACAACCTCCTCACCGCCGTAGCTATCGATGACATAAAGGGCGACCTCAACCTCGACATCGCGCAAAACCCCGAAGTCATCCAGCAGCTCCGCAAAGCCGTCATCGACGCCAAAATCGTCCTCAGCTCCGCCGACTCCACCCGCCTCATCCTCGACCTCCCCGGCGGAAAACAATACCTCCGCGAAATCACCCGCGCCCAATACGAGCAACTCATCGCCCCCGTCATCGAACGCACCGCCGGCCCCTGCAAGCAAGCCCTCAAAGACGCCGGCCTCGATCCCTCCCAAATCGACGAAGTCGTCATGGTAGGCGGCAGCACCCGCATCCCCGCCGTCCGCGCCCTCGTCACCCAGCTCTTCTCGCTCGACTCACGCGGCAAAAAGCTCCACACCGAGCTCAACCCCGACGAAGTCGTCGCCCTCGGCGCCGCCGTCCAGGCCCAGATCCTCTCCGGAGAAGCCAACGACGCCACCAACGACCTCCTCCTCCTCGACGTCACGCCCCTCTCCCTCGGCATCGAAGCCCTCGGCGGCGTAGTCGCCAAAATCATCCAGCGCAACAGCACCATCCCCGCCAGCGCCACCGAACACTTCACCACCGGCGTCGACGGCCAGACCAACGTCGCCATCCACGTCCTGCAAGGTGAACGCGAACTCGCCAAAGACTGCCGCTCCCTCGCCCGTTTCGACCTCAAGAACATCCCGCCCATGGTCGCCGGCCTCCCCCGCATCGAAGTCAAATTCCTCATCGACGCCAACGGCATCCTCCACGTCTCCGCACGCGAGCAGCGCAGCGGTCAGGCCGCCGAAGTCGAAGTCAAACCCACCTACGGCCTCACCGACGAGCAGGTTGAAAACATGATCCTCGCCTCCTTCGATTACGCCGAAGAAGACATCACTGCCCGCCAGGTCATCGAAGCCCGCAACGAAGCCGACACCATCCTCACGGCCGTCGAAAAAGGCGAAAAGTCTCCCGCCTGGCAACAGCTCACCAGCCTCGAGCACGAAGACATCAAGGCCGCCGTCGTCGAACTCAAAGCCAGCCTCCTCGGCAACGACCACAAGATCATCCGCAACGCCATCGAGCGCCTCAACAAGGTCACCACCCGCTTCGCCGAAATCATGATGGACAACGCCGTCTCCGGCGCCCTTGGCGGCAAATCAATGCAGGCCGCCAGCGACACCATCGACGCCGGCCTCGCCGCCCCCACCAGCGCCCCCCACGCCTTCGCCAAAGCCGAAGTAGACGACGGCACCCCACCCAACCTCATCCAGATCGAAGAAGCCAACCCCTCCACCCCAGGCGAATCCACCGAGGACTAAACCTCGCCCAAATAACATCGTTTTTCTGACTCTCAGTCTCTCGGAGACCATCGATGGATACCATGTTGCACGATCTGCTCGAGGCCATCGCAGGGGTTGACGACGAAGAAGATCTCATCCTTAAGCTCACGCAAGCCGTTTGGAAAGAGCGATCGCTGGAGCTCAGCATTGAGGCCTCTCTGGGAGATCAAACGGAACCCGGCGTCTGGACCCTTCATTGTGAGCATGTTCTGGCAAGCAAATTGGTGGAGCGAAGCGCATTTTCACTAGAACTCGTGGACGATCATCCCACGCTCTGGCCTTTCAAATACCCGAGCGCATCGGCTTTCTTTTCTGGGGTCCCCGAAAATAGTGAAGCCTGTGTCGGTGCACTTTATGAAGCACACGAAAGAGCAACCGGTTCGTGGCTTCCGTTCGGATTCGAGATCAATGGAAGTTCTCGCCTCTCGGAACTCCTCGACACCGGCAATGGCCTTCTTGCGCGAGCTTCTGTTCCTCTTCTGGAGGTTTACAAAGCAGCGCTGCAACCTCACGGAGTAGAGATCAGCATTGTTAGCAGGCACCAGCCAACGCATTTCGATGGCTTCAAGCGTCAACAAACTATCGAAGCCGACGTTTTGTCTTTACTTCTGGGCGGTTCCTACGTTGTAGGCATTGGATGGACGGCTTACAGCGGATCTGGTGACACAAAGTAGCCGCCTTACTTCTTCCTACACGGAAACTTCTCCTTCAGCGCCCGCTTCAGCACTTCACCGGACTCCAGCTCCATCGTCTCCTTGTGCTCTTCCACATACACCACATACAGGTGACCCACCTCCGGCACGGTCCACGCGCGCGGACAAATCCCGCGCTGCTCCAGCGCTCCACTGCCGTCCAGCAACGCATCCAGCCAGCCATCAATGTAGCCGGAACACTCATGTGCCCAGGCCGCATCCTCGCTGTCCGCTTTCTGCCCCGCCGGCAACGCGCCCACGCGGTCCAGCGCTTGGCAAGCGCGATACAGATACCGCCCCCGGCCGCGGTCGGTCACCGTCGCCACGTGCACCTGCGCCCTCACACCCAACGCCAACGCTGCTGCCAGAACCACGCTCAATCCAAGCCTCCCATGTCGCTCGAAAATACTAACCGACCCCACTCGTCAGCATCCACGTCACGCCCCTACGATTAGCATGGAGCCACCATGAACACCGGGCTCTTCCGCCTCAACAACACCCTCACCCGCGACCCCAGGATCGACGCCTGGCTCTTCGAGCATCACGGCGAGCTCGCCGTCGCCGCCCGCCACTGGTTCGGCGTCATGCGCGAGTGCGGCGACGAAGTCCGCGAGCTCTTCCACGACGGCTTCCCCGTTGCCTGCTTCGGCGAATACCCCTTCGCCTACGTCAACATCTTCGCCTCGCACACCAACATCGGCGTCTTCCAGGGAGCAACACTACCCGACCCCGACCACCTGCTCGAAGGCTCCGGCAAAGCCATGCGCCACGTCAAGCTCAAACCCGACTCACCGGTTGACGCCGCAGCCCTATACCGCCTCATCAAATCCGCCTACGTCGACATCAAGGCACGCGTCGAACAAGGCTAACGGTCGCCCCGCCCT
The DNA here is from genome assembly GCA_903873705.1 of uncultured Acidobacteriota bacterium. Taxonomy (GTDB): domain Bacteria; phylum Acidobacteriota; class Terriglobia; order Terriglobales; family Acidobacteriaceae; genus Granulicella. The sequence goes on along the minus strand of CAIQPK010000042.1, from coordinate 4,279 downwards.
ACTTCTTCACCGCCTCCGGCGTATCGATCCGCGGCAGCATCTCCGCCCGCGTCGCCGCGTTATACGCAAACCACGCCTCCAGCAGCGCACCCTGCTCCACATCACCCTTCTGCACCCGGTCGTACAAGTCCATATTCGAGTGGTGCGTACGCGACCCATACTCCAGCGGGTCCTGCATAAACCCGATCCCGTCCAGCCCAATCCACGAAAAGCTCGTCGAGTCCGTTCCACCCGGCGTCACCGTCGGCCCCGCCGTCAATCCCGTCACGGCGGAAATCCCCAGGTCCTTCACCGGCACAATCCATGAGTTGAACACCGCCGCCAGCTCCGCATTCCCCAGCGCCGACACCGCCCGAAACTTACCCGACCCCGAATCATCATTGAAGTACACATCCAGCTTGTCGTACTCCGCAGTCTTCTTCATCGTGTCTCGCGGAGCAAAGTGCTGCTGCACATACGCCAGCGACCCATACAGCCCTTCCTCCTCGCCACCCCACAGCGCCACGCGCACCGTGCGCGCCATCGGCTTGTGCAGCGTTGCCAGTATCCGCATCGCCTCCATCGCCACAGCCGATCCCGTGCCGTTGTCCGTCGCTCCCGTCCCGCCCTGCCAGCTGTCGAAGTGGCCGCCCACCATCACCACTTCATCCGCCTTCGACGTCCCCGGAATTTCACCGATCACGTTGAAGCCCATCACATCATCCTTCTGATACTCCGTCTCGATATCGAACGTCAGCTTCGGCGTCGTCCCATGCTGCAGCAAACGGCAGATCCGGTTGTACTGCTCCGGCGTAATCGCCGCCATCGGCGGCCCCACCGGGTCCTTCGGGTCCTGCGATCCGCCATACGACGCAAAGATCGTTCCACCATCGCCGTTGTACCCCGGCGTCAGCGCCACCAACACACCCTCTTCCTTCAGAAACGCATTCACCTTGTTACGCAGCACGCGCCCGCTAGCCGCCGCAGTAGAAAGCGTTGCCGGCGTAAACTCCCCCGGACGCGGCCCATTGCCACCGCCGCCAAAACCATTGCGCGAAGGATCAGGCGTCATCGTTCGCGCCTCCACCTCCGCATCCGTCAGCCGATGCGCGTCCGTTTCGGTATGCATCGCGAGTTCGCGCGGATCGAAGATCAGCACGATCTTCCCCTTCAGCTTGCCCCTGTACTTCTCAAAGTCTGCCTCGGTATGCAGCGGAGCCAGCACCGCATCCGCCGTCACCACCCCATTCGTTCCCGGCGTCCACGCCAGCGGAAACCCAATCAGCGACGCATACGCCGGCGTCTCCAGAGCACCATAATACTTCTTGATCTGCCATCCATACCCAAACGGCCCCCACTTCTCCAGGTGGACATTCTGCAGCCCCCACGCCTTCATCTGCGCCATCGCCCACTCGGCGGCCGCGCGATGATTCCGGCTGTTGTTCACCCGCGGCCCATACACCTCTGACAGGTAGTAAAGATTCTCCATCACCTGCGAGTGCTGAAACGCTTCCCGCTTCAGCTCATTCAGCGCCTTCAAGTCAACCTTGTCGCCGCCCTGCTCCTGCGCACCCGACACCAGCAACACAGCAGCACAACCCATAGCAACCACCGCAGCACGAAGCATCTTCATCAGGAGTCTCGCTTTCAAAACAAAGTAGGGATGATGACAGAGTAAGCCACAATCACCTTCACAGCTCCACCGAAACCCCACCCCAGCTCTCCGGTTCCACATCCTGCACCGACTCCGTAAAGTCCCACCGGTGCCCGGCAAAATCCTCCGCGTTGTACTGTCGCTCGCCATACGCATGATCCACCGGCTCAGATAGAATCCTCGCTCCCGCCGCCCGCGCCCGCTCACAGTGCGCCTGCGCATCCTCCACGCGCACCTGCACCGTGCACGCCCCGTTCGGCGTCACATCGCCCTCCGCGATCGTCAAGCACCCATCCCCCGCCCACATCTGTATCCGATGGTTCGCAATCCGCAGCCTCACCCGAAACCCGAACGCCCGCTCCAGCCACACCGCCGCCGCCCCGGGGTCCGGATACCGCAGCACAGGAATCACCGCACACGGCGGCACCGACCGATTAGTCCTCACACGCACCTCCAGCACCCAACGCCCAACACCAGCAGACTAGCAAATCCACCCACCTTCACTCGCCCCCGCCGCTTGCGCCATAATCAGTACTGCCATGTCGAAACAACAATTCCAGACTGAAGTCAGCCAGCTCCTCCAGCTCATCGTCCATTCGCTCTACTCACACCCGGAAATCTTCCTCCGCGAGCTCATCTCCAACTCTTCCGACGCGCTCGACAAGCTCCGCCACCTCACCCTCACCGACGACGCCATCAAGGCCCTCGTCGGCTCCGGCATCGCCTCCCCGCGCATCGACCTCACACTCGACGAAGCCGCCAAAACCCTCACCATTGCCGACACCGGCATCGGCATGAACCAGGAAGACCTCGTCTCCCACCTGGGCACCATCGCCCGCTCCGGCACCAAAAACTTCCTCGCCCAGCTCTCCGGCGACGCCAAAAAAGACTCCAACCTCATCGGCCAGTTCGGCGTCGGCTTCTACTCCGTCTTCATGGTCGCCGACAAGGTCGACGTCTTCTCCCGCAAAGCAGGCGAATCCCAAACATGGAAGTGGACCTCCGACGGCAAGACCGGCTTCGAACTAGAAGAAGCCACCGGCGCAGACGCCCTCGCCACCTCCGGAACCACCGTCCTCATCCACCTCAACGACGAGGGCGCGCAGTACGCCAACAACTGGCGGCTCCAGGAAATCGTCAAGAAGTACTCCAACCACATCGCCTTCCCCATCTTCCTCACCTACGACAAGTCCAACTACAACGCCGACACCAAGGAAACCGAAAAGTCCCGCGTCACCGAGCAGGTCAACGCCGCCAGCGCCATGTGGCAGCGCTCTAAATCCGAGCTCTCCGACGACGACTACAAGGAGTTCTACAAGTCCATCACCGGCGACTGGGAAGACCCCCTCTTCTGGTTCCACACCCGCGCCGAAGGCACCCTCGAATACACAACCCTCTTCTACATCCCGGCCAGGGCCCCCATGGACCTCTACCAGGCCGACTACAAGGGCGGCATCAAGCTCTACGTCAAGCGCGTCTTCATCATGGACGACTCCCGCGAGCTCCTCCCCCAGTACCTCCGCTTCGTTCGCGGCGTGATCGACTCCGAAGACCTCCCGCTGAACGTCTCCCGCGAAATCCTGCAACAAAACAAGGTCCTCACCAGCATCAAGACCGCCAGCGTCAAAAAAATCCTCTCCGAGCTCAAGCGCATCGCGGAAACAGACAAACCCAAATACGAGCAGTTCATCGACCAGTACAACCGCCCCCTCAAGGAAGGCCTCTACGGCGACTACGCCAACCGCGAAACCCTCCTCGACCTCGTCCGCTTCAAGTCCACCAGGGTCCCCGGCCTCACCTCGCTCGCTGAAGCTAAAGAGCGCATGAAGCCTGAGCAGAAGGCGCTCTATTACATCACCGGCGGCGCAGAAAACATCCTCCGCACCTCACCCCTGCTGGAGATCTACAAGAAGAAAGACATCGAAGTCCTCATCCTCGACGACGACATTGATGAGATCGTCTTCTCCTCCGTAGAAAAGTACGGCGACATCGACCTCAAGGCCGTCAACAAGTCCAACGCCGGCGAAGACCTCAAGGACGACACCACTCCCGAGCAGGCCGCCGAAAAAGCCGAAGAGCTCAAGCCGCTCCTCGAAAAAATCAAGGCCACCCTCGGCGACGCCGTCAAGGAAGTCCGCGCCTCCACCCGCCTCGCCGACAGCCCCTCCGTCATCGTCTCCGACGAGGACGAGCCCAGCGCCCGCATGCGTCACATGATGCGCTCCATGGGCCAGCAGGATATCCCCGAGCCCACCCCCACACTCGAAATCAACCCCACTCACGAAATCATCATCAAGCTTCTCGCCAACGCCGACGAAGCCCGCATAGCCGACGCCGCCTGGCTCCTCTTCGACCAGGCCCTCCTCCTCGAAGGCGTCCCCCTCAAAGACCCCGCCACCTTCGTCCAACGCCTCAACCGCGTCCTCAACCAATCCATCTAACCCCAAACCCCAATCGTCAGCCGTAACCCGTTGCTGTTGCCGTTGCTGTTGCTGTTGCCGTTGCTGTTGCTGTTGCTGTTGCTGTTGCTGTTGCCGTTGCTGTTGCTGTTGCTGTTGCTGTGCTGTTGCTGTTGCTGTTGCTGTTGCTGTTGCTGTTGCTGTTGCCGTTGCTGTTGCTGTTGCTGTTGCTGTTGCCGTTGACGTT
>CAIQPK010000041.1 GCA_903873705.1 uncultured Acidobacteriota bacterium | reverse complement strand
GTCTGCTGGAAATCCGTGATATTCATGCTCACCTGGGCGCGCCCATTGGCCATCACGCCCATCGCCTTTACCCCCAGCAGCCCACCATTCGACGCCCGGATGTCCTTTGCAATCGCCCGCGCCACGCTCACATTCGCCTCGTGCCCAGCCGTTTTCAAGTACACGTTATAGGCGATCAGGAACTTGCGTGCCCCCACCGCCGTCGCTCCCGCCGTCCGGTGCAGCTCCGGCCCGCCCATATCCGGCCGTCGCGTCGCGTCCTTCACCGAGTCCCGCAGCAATCCCTCAAACTGCCCCCGCCGCACATCCTCCAGGTTCACCCGGTCGGGCCGCGCCGCCGCCGCTTCGTAGTAGTAGATCGGCACGTTGTACCGATGCCAGATCCCCATCCCCGCCTGCCGCGCCAGCATCGCGCACTGCACCAGCGAAATCCCCTTCACCGGCACAAACGGAATCACGTCCGCAGCCCCAATGCGCGGATGAACACCCGTCTGCTTGGTCAGATCGATCAGCTCCGCCGCCTTACCCGCACCGCGTATCGCCGACTCCACCACGGCCTCCGGCGCTCCCGCAATCGTCACCACCGACCGGTTATGGTCGGCGTCCAGCGAGTAGTCCAGCAGGTGCACGCCATCCACCCGCATGGCGCGCACAATCTCACGAATCTTCTCAGCATCCGCTCCCTCAGAAAAATTGGGAACACACTCAACAATCGGCCCTTCGCTCATCAGCTTCTCAACTTCTGCTCTCTAAAAACCAGCAATCATCTCTGCATCGAACCCTACACCCACCACCAAAACCTTCGCGCTCTTAGCGTGCACCTGTTTCTCTTTGCGCACTTTGCGTGAAACGCCTTCGCTTTTCCCTCAATCTCTCCCCCAAAAAACTCGTCCGGCCAACCCCTTAATCTCTAATCTCTAATCTCTCCCATCACTTCCACCAGCTATACCCCACCGACAATTGCACACTCGTGTTAACACCCGGATTCTTGTCCCCCAAACTAGCGCTCGAAATATGCACCGCATTGACCGCAAAGTCCACCGACCGCCGCGGCCTCAAAAAGTAATGCGCCCCCACCCCACCCTGCGGCGTAAAGTTCCACACACTCGTGTCTGACGCCGGCCCCGTCTGCGTAGGATCGCTCGCATTCAAATTCCCCACCGCCGGATACTTGTGGTTCGTCCAGACCACCCCACCCGCACCCTGCACCCACGGCATCAGCTTCCCGCCATGCGTAAAGTTCCAGCGCAAGATAATCGGCGTAACGCTCGCCCCCGTAAACTTCCCACCCACGTTGTAAGGCGCGCTGCACTGCGCCGCGCTCACCGCTCCAGCCGGACACTTGATCCGCGAAAACGTCGGCGTATAAGACTGCCATAAAGGAAAGACTTCCACAGCGTACTCAAAGTTTCCCTTCAGCGCCCCATTCCCCAAATCCGACGTAACAATCTTCCCAAGATGACCCCCAACCATAAAGAAGCTGAAGTCCGTCCGGTCCTGCAACCCAACCCCACCCTGCACCAGCACGCCATAATTCCACGAGTGGCCGAACCCGCCATGCACGGCACCGCCAGCCGGTACAGCCTGCGCCGCCATCAACGATCGGGAGACAGGGCTCTCCGTAGCAACAGTCGGTGCTTCGTCAGCGCCAAAATCATCGATATTCAGCGCGTGAGGATCGAGCTGCGAAACCAGCACCACCGGCTTTGCCGCTTCCTGAGCCGCGCCCGCCACACCACCACTCATCAACCCCGCCACAACCAAGAACCAACCCGCGCGCTTCGTCATCCGCCCTCACAATCGAAAGCCGCCATCATCTGGATGGCGGCTTTCTACGCTCTACACTCTACCCACTGCCTTACGCCGTAACAGACTCTTCATCCATCTCAAAGTTCGAGTACACATTCTGCGTATCGTCCAGGTCTTCAATCGCATCCAGCAGCCGCTGCATCGCGGTCGCCGTATTGCCTTCCAGCTTGGTATAGGTAGAAGCCACCATCGTCACCTCAGCCGAACCCGTCTCGATGCCGGCCTTCTTCACCGCCTCCAGCACCAGGTCGAACTCCTTGGGCGAAGTCAGGATCTCGAAGTACTCGCCTTCGTCGGACATGTCGTCCGCACCGGCATCCAGCACCACCTCGGTCAGCTTCTCTTCGTTAGCCGCATCCTTGCCAACGAGAATGACACCCTTCTTCGTGAACATGTGCGCCACCGACCCCGGCGACCCCAGGTTCCCGCCATTCTTCCCAAACGCATGACGAATCTCGCTCGCCGCGCGGTTCTTGTTGTCCGTCAGCACGTCCACCAGGATCGCGACGCCACCAGGCCCATAGCCTTCGTACGTCATCTCCTCGTAGCTCGCACCCTCAAGCTCGCCGGTACCCTTCTGGATCGCGCGCTTGATGTTGTCCGCCGGCATGTTCTCGGCCTTCGCCGCAGCAATCGCGCCACGCAGCCGCGGATTGCCATCGGGATCGCCACCGCCGCCCTTGGCAGCAATGGTGATTTCCTTGATCAACCGCGTAAAGATCTTGCCGCGCTTCGCATCCAGCGCGCCCTTTTTATGCTTAATTGTTGCCCATTTTGAATGGCCGGACATGCTTCAACCCTCTACTGCTTTCAGAATCTCATCGACGCGTCAAACCACTGCAAACAGCGGCCCACACCCGTCTTCATCGCTCCAAAGTTTACCACGCCGAGCCGTCTAAACATGCTGACCGGCAGAATGCTCCCTTACGCCGAACCGCAGTCACCCTTCAGGCCCCAGAGCCCATTCGTAGCGAACGTAACGGAATACCACTGCTTCTCCAATCGCTGCACATCCGACACCGGACAAGGCAATCCCTGAAGCTTTTCCGGCGAATACTGGCGCAGCGCATCGTCCGGGCTATATACCAGGTACACAAACGTATTCTGCGCATGACCTCCCCAGCCATCCCATACGACCGCCTTCATTCCAGCGTCGTTGATGGGCTCTGCGAGTACGGCATTCTTCCACTGTCGCGAGTGCGCCAGCCAGCGCGTTTCCGAGCGCACCGCCACCGAACAGCTGACCATCACCCAACTCAGCAGGGCAAACCCGCTAAGAACTCCCACCCGCATCCACCGCGCCTGCCCCGTTGCTCGAAACATCAGCACAACGAGAATGAATCCCGCAAAAGGCGCAACGAGCCACGCCCCGACCAACGAACCGAAATTTGGACTATAGAGGATGAGACCAAACATCGCCGCAGCCGCAGCCGTCATCACAACAACCGGCCATCGCCACATCACGCTATCCTCAGCCGCCACCCCGCCTCCTTAGCCCTCTCCGTGCTAATAGATCTCCGCCGCCATCAAATCCTCCAGCGTCTCCCGCCGCCTCACCAGCCGCCCCACACCCGACTCCACCAGCACCTCCGCCGCCCGCACCCGCGTGTTGTAATGCGAGCTCAACGACATCCCATAAGCCCCCGCATCCAGCAACACCACCAGCTCCCCAGCACGCAACTCCGGCAGTTCCCGGTCCTTCGCAAAAAAATCCCCCGACTCACAAACCGGCCCCACCAGATCCACCACTTTCGCCTCGCGCGAAGACGCCACCACCGGCCAGATCTCATGGTGCGCCTGGTACAGCGCCGGTCGAATCAAATCATTCATCCCCGCATCGGTAATCACAAACGTCTTCGACCCGTTCTGCTTCACATAAAGCACCCGCGTCAGCAAAGCCCCCGCCTGCGCCACCAAGAATCTTCCCGGCTCCAGCAGCAAATGCGCACCCACACTCCGCGAAGCCGCCATTACGGCCTCGGCATAAGCATGAACACTAGCCGCCGGGTCAAACTCTACCGCCCCATACTCAATCCCCAACCCACCCCCAGCATCGATATACCGTATATCCATCCCATCGCTGCGCAGCTCTTCCACCAGCTTCCCCACCCGCTTCACCGACTCCGCAAACGGCTCCACGCTCCGTATCTGCGACCCGATATGGACACTCACCCCAGCCGGCTCCACCCCCGGCAGCCCCATCGCCCGCTGATACACCGCCCGCGCCTTCTCAATCGCAATCCCGAACTTGTGCTCCCGCAGCCCGGTCGAAATATAAGGGTGCGTCTCCGCAAAAACATCCGGATTCACCCGCAGCGCAATCTTCGCCGTCTTGCCCAGCGCCACGGCCCGCTCCGCCAACACTTCGAGCTCCGCCTCGCTCTCCACGTTGAACAGCAGAATCCCCGCCTCCAAAGCCGCGTCCATCTCCCAAACCTGCTTGCCCACACCCGAGAAAACCACCCGCCCCAGCGCCTCAGGCGCAGCCCGCCGCACCCGCTCCAATTCACCACCCGACACAATATCGAACCCGCACCCCATCCCCGCCAGCATCTTCATAATTGCCAGCGACGAGTTCGCCTTCACCGCATAACAAATCGTATGCTCCACCGCCGCCAGCTCACCCTGCAGCATCCGCGCCCGCGCCGCAATCGCATCGGCCGAGTAGACATAAAGCGGCGTGCCAAACTCGCCAGCAAGCGCAGAAAGGTCCGCGCCTGCACACTGCAAACGCGGACCGCTGTATTCAAAAGGACGTGGCGAATCAGAAACACTCACGAAATAGGTGCACTCCCGGTACCTCCAGCATAACCGCTAGGCGGAGCACCCGGAGCAGCCGGAGGCGGTGCATAAGACATCGGCACCCAGAAGTAAGGCTCATTCGGGATCACCATCCACGCCACCAGGTAAGCCAGGAAGATCGATCCGCAGCCCACAAAGAACAGCACCACGGCGATCAGCCGGATCACCACCGGGTCCCATCCATAGTGGTCAGCAATGCCGGCGCAAACGCCCCCCAGCATCCGCCCATACCGCGGCCGCACAATCCGCCGCCCATAAAAACTTCCCGCCTGAGGTACAGGAACCGCCGTTCCGCAGAAGCTGCAAAACCGGGCCCCCAGGTTCAACTGCTGATGACACGCTCCACAATTCATAACGGCCTCCCAAACTCACAACGCCTCATACGCGCCACAAACAACGTTTGTTCCACAAATCGCAAGTACCCGAAATAAACCGGGTGGCCCCGATCTCACACACTTCGGGATCTCCACCAAACCTGAGGGGTGCCCCTTGTACGGATTCTCGGAAATGGGTTTCCACCACCGCAAGCATGGCGCTGGCCTTATTTGCCGGTATAGGCATTCCGCAGCAACTTCCGCGCCGCATCCGCCTGCGACTGGTCGCCGCCACCCGCCGCCGCCATCTGGTAGTACCTCACCGCCTGGCCGCGATCATGCAGCAAATCGAACATCTCTCCCGCATTCAACTGCGCCCTCTTCCGGAGCCAGTCGCTGCAATTCGGCTGCGTCGCCGCCAGCACGTAATTAGCCGCCGCTTCGCGCACCATGTTCTGCCCTCGCTGCGTGTCCGCCAGCCCAAAGTAGGCCATCTGCAGCCGCGGATCGATAAAGTAATTCCGCTTCTGCGCATCGGCCAGCACAGCTTCGTACTCCCGAACGGCGGCCATCCCCTGCCCACCATCCTTCATCAGGTTCGCTACCTCCAGCCGGAAAAGGTAGTCGTGCGGATACTGCTCCGCCAATCCCCGCTGCACCGTCAATGCCTCGGCATATCGCGCATCATGCCGCAGGAAAAGCGACAACGCCGTCCGCGACTCCACTCCCGTCACCACCCCATGAGCCGCCGCATCTTTCAGCAAATCGATCCCCTGCTGCTTGGACCCCGTCACTCCCACAATCCCGATAATCATCCGCAAAAAACGCGGCAGGCTGGCCACGGCAAACTGCTGCAGTCCCACCGCCATCTTCGCGTCCGCGTACTGCGGATCGAGCTTCAACACCGACTCGCTGTCATTCCGCGCCTGCAGCCCCTGACGCGCCGCGGCCGTAAACGAGTGGTCCGCCAGCGTAATAAACGCCGCATGCATCCCCTTCGCATACCCCCGCGCAAACAGCGCATTCTTGTCGTTGGCATTCGCCTTCAGCCGCGCATCGCACATCCCGACCACCTTCGTCGTCAGGCCCTCAATCGTCTGCCGCGACTCCGGCGTCACCACCACATCGCGCTTGGTTGAAAGAAAACTATCGTGCGCGTAGTAGGTCGTGTCCAGCAAATCCTGGTGATAGAGCTCCCGAAAAATCGTCGCCATCAGAACGTAGTCCCAGGCCATCGGCTCCTGCGGATGCGCCTTCGTCACCTCCCCAAACAGCTTCAGGGCGCCATCGTAATCCAGTATGTAGAAGCGTTCATAAGCCGCGCGCACCGTCGGATCGAGATTCAACGGATCGGTATGCATCGCCACGCTCTGTGCGCTGGCGCACATAAGCGTTACTCCCACCATCACAGCCGCTACTAATTTGGTTCCCCAACGCCGGTTCGTCACCAACAACCTCCGTCGTCAATATCCCGTCGCGCAAATAAACTATATTCCCAACTAGAGCGGTTGGGCCTCGATGTGAGGAGACAACGAAGAATGACGCGTCTCGACCTGTTGAAAATTCTCGTCGGCCAGGCCCGAGAGAACGGCTTCGATTTTCGCCAGTGGTACACCACATCTCTGCGCCTGCCCTGGCAAGGCGCCAGTACCGCGATCGCCACCGTAGAGACCCAGGGACGTTACTACGCTCTGCTTTTTAATCACGATTTCGCCCAGGCGTTCTGGAAAGCCGGCCAGCCCATCACCTTTCAGATGCCCGCCCAAACCTTCCAGCGCACCATGGCCGACGGCACCGTCCGCATCGTCGAACGCAAACCCTTCATGCGCCGCAGCACACGCCCCGACGCCTGGCGTTACCACCTCCGCGAGATGGCCATCGCTGAAGAACCCCTCCGCTACATGCGCAAGTACCTTCGCGTAGAAGACGACCTCGATGATGTGCCTGTCACGTCTCACTCCGCTCCGGCGACAGCGCACGCTCCCGCCCCATCCCGGCTCGGTCAAACCACGCTCGCGCTGGCTCGCCGCGCCGCCGAGCGCCGCAAGCATTCCGCGGCCCTCCCCCCCATGCCACCCCCGCCATCCGAGCCCAAGGGCAGCAAACGCCGCGCCCGCCTGCCCGGCTCCAGCAAATCCGTCAGCTAACCTGCTACTTCGCGGCGCCCAGCTCTTCCAGCGCCCGTTGCGACGCCTTCTGCTGCTTCGGTACCGGGTCCAGCTTCAGAACCTGCATAAACTCAGCCCGCGCCTCATCCTTCTTGCCCAGCTTGAACGCCGCCTGCGCCAGCGCAAAGTGCGTATCCGCATACTCTGGTTGGAGCGCCACCGCATCCTTGGCCCGCAGATACGCGGCCATGTAATTCCCATCATTCTGATAGAAATCAGCCACCTTCAAATCCTCTGCCACCCGCGACTCCGGCGTCTCCGCCTCCACCTTGGGCATCTTCCGCCGCCGGCTGTGCCCCGGCGTCGTGCTGTCCCCACTGCTCCCCGCATCGGTCATCGGCCCCGCATCGTCCGCCGCAGGATCGTCCCCCACTCCCCCACCGCCGGAACTGCTCGAACTGCTGGAACTGCTCGAACTCGCCCCTGTATCCGGATCACCCGGATAAGCCGGCGGCGTCACCCGCGGCTGTTTAGGCTGCGTATCCGGAGCCGTCGCATCGGCAGGGGCATCCGGCACATCACCCGGCTTCTCCGCGGACGAAGGCGCCTCGCCCGGAAACGGAAAAGCCTGCGCCGCACTCTTGGGCGGAGTCGACGGTACCGTGGCCGGCTTGCACTCGGCCGCGGCCTTGTTCGCATCCACACAGTTCTGCGGCGCTGCCGGCAAAGCCTGCCCGCGCACACCCGCCCCTGCAGCCAGCAACACGCCGACCGCGCATCCATTCATCAGCGTTCTCAACCGGACCAGCATCTCTCTCATTAGACGCGACACCCACCCATTCCGGCTAACGGAAATCCCACGCGCAGCCCCAGCCTTCGCTAGCCCACCTTCGTTCCCCGCGACTCGCCTTCTGGACCCTGAGCTCTCAACCCTGGACCCTGCCTTGTTATACTCAGCGCCAACGATGCCTCCAGCGAAACCCAAGCCCCCCGCCTCTCCCCGCCTCCTCGTCCGCTCCTCCGACATCCACGCCGCCGGCTGCTACACCCTCGACCCCATCCGCCGTGGCGCCCGCATCATCGAGTACGACGGCCCCCGCCTCTCCAAAGGCGAAGCCGACGACCGCTACGCCGACCGCATCGTCACCTACCTCTTCGGCTTCGGCGGCAAGGGCGACGTCATCGACGGCTTCGGCACCGCCATGTTCGTCAACCACTCCTGCGCCCCCAACTGCGAAACCATCGAACGCGACGACCGCATCTTCATCCAGGCCATCCGCGACATCGCCCCCGGCGAAGAGCTCCTCTACGAGTACCACCTCTACGACTCCGACGAAGACGACGCCAACTGCTACTGCAACGCCCCCCACTGCCGCGGCACCATGTTCTCCGACGAAGAAGTAGCCCGCCGCGCCAAAATCGCCAAGCGCAAGGCTAGGAACAGCGCATAATGATCGACATTCATTTTTCGGTTTCAGAAAAAGAGTATCTGGAAGCTCAAAAGCTCTTTATGAGCACGAATAAGAAATTAAAGTGGATACGAACGGCGCTACTAATAGTGCTTTTGCTGAGTTTCGTTCTCGTCGTTTCTTCTGCTCTCATTTCAGCGCAGCACTTCGGTGAAGCACTCCAACAACTCTTGCCATTTTTTGCAGTAGTGTTGGTGCTGCTAGCGTGCTTTTCGCCGTTCTTTCAAAATCGCGGCTTCAAAAAGCGCTTCTTGAAAGAGAAGCAGAATCTCACCAACGCCCATCTCGTCCTTGACGATGCTGGCTATCACATCGATATTCCCGGAGTCGGCAGCGGCGTTGCTGAATGGACCAGTATGGATGGATGGTTGGAAGGCAAGCAGATCATCATCCTTCCAGCAGGCCTACTCATGCGCATACTTCCAAAAGCTCCACTGACCGCACATCAACTAGACGAAGCTCGTGAACTCCTTACTGAAAAGCTTGGTCCGGTTGGCGTGCTTCGCAAGCGCTAATCATCACCGTCCGGAAGACAACAATCAGGCCTGATACCCTACCATTTTCATCATGGTCACTGTTCGCATATCGGAAATCGAAGCCGCAAGAGATTTTGCCAATCTCTTGGCACGCGTACGTAGCGGCGAGAAGTTCATCATCGAAGCTGATGGTAAGCCCGTTGCGATATTGGAGAGCTTCTACCCCGTGCATCGGACCATCGACGAAACTCTCGCGCTTTTGAGGGAACGTACAAAGGAACGCGGGCACGAACTCATCATGGACGACGATTTTGCAGCCGACGTTAGTGAAAGAATTCGGAACCGGCAACCACGCGACCGCTCATATTACGAGCAATTCGACTGACCCACAGATCCGCTAGCCACCTTCCCACACGCCCCGGCGATACAATCAATCCTGCCGATGGCCTACCAAGTCTTAGCCCGCAAATACCGCCCCACCCTCTTCTCCGACGTCGTCGGCCAGGACCACGTCACCCGCACCCTACTCAACGCCCTCGCCCAGAACCGCATAGCCCACGGCTACATCTTCTCCGGCCACCGCGGCATCGGCAAGACGACCATCGCCCGCATCCTCGCCAGCGCGCTCAACTGCCGGACAGAAATCGGCAGTGATAAGCGCCCCACGCCGGAACCCTGCAACGCCTGCGAGTCCTGCCTCGAAATCCGCCAGGGCAACGCCGTCGACGTCATCGAAATCGACGCCGCCACCAACCGCGGCATCGACGAAATCCGTGAGCTCCGCGACGCCGCCCGCTATCGCCCCTCCCGCGACAAGTACAAGATCTACATCCTCGACGAAGCCCACCAGATCACCGACGCGGCCTTCAACGCCCTGCTCAAAACCCTCGAAGAGCCACCCGACCACATCATCTTCATGATGGCCACCACCCAGCCCGAGGACATTCCCCAAACCATCCGCTCGCGCTGCCAGCACTTCAGCTTCCACGCCGTCAAGCTAGACGACATCGTAGGCCAGCTCCGCCTCATCGCCACGGCCGAAGCCATCAACGCCGACGACGCCACCCTCTCCCTCCTCGCCGAAGCCGGCGACGGCTCCATGCGCGACGCCCTCAGCATCATGGACCAGGCCATCGCCTCCGCACCCCTGGCGCCCGCGGCCCCTGGAGAATCGACCGGCCGCCCCGTCCTCTCCGCAAACGAGGTCCGCGACCTCATGGGCACCGTCTCCAACGTCATCTACGAGCACATCCTGGAAGCCGTCTCCGAGAACAACTCCGCCGACGTCCTCGCCATCATCAACCGCCTGCTCGACGCCGGCAACGGAGCCCAGCAGCTCGCCCGCCAGTTCGTCCGTTACCTCCGCAACACCACCGTCGCGAAAATCACCAGGCTCTCCTCCGAAGCCGACGCCACCGGCATCGCCGCCGACCTCCTCCAGATCTCCCCCGAAGAACGCAAGCGCGCCGCCCGTTCCGCCGCCCTTTTCACTGAAGAGGAGCTCTCCCGCTTCCTCGCCATCATGCTCCGTACCTTCGACGACCTCGGCTTCCGCCAGGAGCAGCGCTTCCACCTGGAACTAGGCCTCCTCAAACTAGTCCACGTCCAGCGCCTCATCCCCGTAGAAGACCTCCTCTCCCAGCTAGGTGCACCGCCAAGCAATAACCCGAACATCAAGCCCACCGCGCGCGCCACCTCTGCCGCTTCAGCGCCAACCCCACCGACGTCGCGTCCTGCTATCCCACCCTCCACGAATTTGTCATCTCGACCGGAGCGTAGCGAAGTGGAGAGACCTGCAGGTCCGCCCACACCCTCCACCACAGCGAAGGCCACCACCTCAGAACCGGGTGCCCCACGTCCCAATTCTGGGACGTGGGAAGGGCCATCATCCACCCCTTCGGGACAATCACGCGAAGCGGAGGGAGTAGCAGGTTTCAGCACGCTGAATACATCCTCGGAATCCAGGGGCTTCAGCCCCGGGCCTTCCTCCGCCGCGCCCCAGAAATCCACCGAAGGCGCCCTGGCTCTCGCTGAAATTCCGCAACCCACGGCCCCCGCCCAACCCGGCCCTCACCTCGTTCCCGCACAAAGCCCCGACCTCGACGCCCTCCAGAACACCATCGTCGACGCCCTCGCCGCCGCCAAGGGCCAACAGTCAGCCTCCGACAAGCTAGCCGACGCCACCCTCTCCACCACCCCCGACACCCTCAATATCCACACCACCGTCTCCGCCGCCATGCTCCCGCTGCTGCTCAACGCCGAAGCGCAAGCCATCATTAAATCAGTCCTCACTACGCAAAACCTCAAGCTTCGCCTCAACCTCATTCCAGGGGCCCCCCAAGCCGCCGCCGCGCCCAAGCCGAAGCGCGCCGCCGCAGCCGGCAGCGCAGCCGACCTCGCAGCCAAGCACCCCGTCGTCCAGCAAGCCCAGAAGCTCTTCGACGCCGAAATCCGCAACGTCATCGACCTCCGCGAAAAGGACTAGCACCCAACACCGCATCAAACCCTACGAGGCCTCGCCATGATGGATCAGATCCGCGCCATGCAGGAACAAATGGACCAGAAACTCACCGCCACCATAGTCGAAGCCGACTCCGGAGGCGGCGCCGTCTCCGTCCGCATGAACGCCAAAAAAGACCTCCTCAAACTCACCATTGCCCCCTCCGCCGCCAGTGCCGCCGCAACCGACATCACCATGCTCGAAGACCTCATCATCGCCGCCATCAACCAGGCCAGCCGTAAAGCCGACGAAGCCGCCCAATCCAACGCCGCCGGCCTCCTCGGCAGCCTCGGCCTCCCCGGCTTCTAAGCCTGCTCACTACGCTCTACCCACCACCGTCTACCCACTGCCTTTATGCAACGCTTCGCCGAGCCCATGGCTCGCCTCATCGACGAACTCCGCAAGCTCCCCGGCGTAGGCACCAAGTCGGCGCAGCGCTACGCCTTCCACATCCTCCGCTCCACTGACGCCGACGCCAACGCCCTCGCCGAAGCCATCAAGTCCCTCCGCCAGCATCTCCGCCTCTGCTCACTCTGCAACAACATCACCGACCAGGACCCCTGCGCCTACTGCACCAGCCCCACGCGCAATCACCACCTCATCTGCGTAGTAGAAGAGCCCACCAACATAGCCGGCATAGAAAAAACCCGCAGCTTCAACGGCCTCTACCACGTCCTCCACGGCACCCTCTCCCCGGTAAACGGCATCGGCCCCGAGCAGCTCCGCCTCCGCAACCTCTGGCCCCGTCTAACCGAAACAGAAGAGCTCATCCTCGCCACCAGCCCCACGGTCGAAGGCGAAGCCACCGCTCGCTACCTCCTCGACGAAATCCGCCGTACCCACCCGAAGCTCCGCATCACCCGCATCGCCACCGGCGTCCCTGCCGGCTCCGACATCGAGTACGCCGACGAAGTAACCATGACCCGCGCCTTAGAAGGCCGCCGCGAACTCTAGCGCCGCGCTAAACTTTATTTATGTTGAGACTCAACCTTGCGTTTGGCGACCACATCGCCGCCCACAAGCACTGCAGTCGTCATCGTAAAGAACTTTTGACCAGTGAAGTCTGCGGTTGCTTTTACTGCCTTGCGACGTTTTCCCCTAACGAGATAGACGTTTGGGTCGACGACGAGCAAACAGCACTGTGCCCAAAATGTCCCGTCGATTCGGTGATCGGTTCGTCATCCGGATACCCCATTACCCACGATTTCCTGCAACGTATGCATGACTATTGGTTTTCTTCTCAATGACAATGGCGAAGCATCTCGTTTTACCACTGCATGCGGCTACAACCCATCCGATGTAAATTATAGTCATGACGCTGACTGTCGAACTCCCCAACGACATTGCCCAACACGAAAATGCCGCTCGCGAAGCTCTTGAAGCGGTAGTTTTGGAAGGCGTACGCACTAACGCGATCAGCCGCCCCGACGGTAGAAAACTCCTGGGAATGGAAAGACTGGAGTTTATGGATTTTCTTCACGCGAATGGTGTGCCCGCCACGACGTATGGTGTCGAAGACCTGATCCAGGATATTCAAACCAGTGACCACCTTCGGGCGCAGGGTCTACTTCCCTGATGACCGTCGTAGCCGATACCTCTCCGCTTAACTACTTGTTGCAGTTGGGTATCGAGAGCATTCTTCCGTCGCTGTATCATGAAGTCCTGATCCCCGGCGCAGTCCTCGACGAACTGCGCAACCCGAAAGCCCCCCAGGCTGTCAGAACCTGGACAACAGCACTCCCCGGCTGGATCAAGGTACAGTCCTCATCAATCTCGCTCGCGACCGATCTCGATGGTCTCGACGGCGGAGAGCGGGCAGCCATTGAACTCGCTTGCGATACCAGCGCAACGATCCTCCTGATCGATGAGAGAAAGGCTCGCACCATAGCCGAATCCCTTTTCGGGTTCAAGGTCTTTGGCACACTCGGCGTATTGCAGGCGGCACATAAAGCCAACTTGATTGATGGTGGTGCACAGATCGAACGCCTCGCGTCACACACCAATTTCTACGTCAGCAACGACCTCCGGCAAGCCTTCCTCGCTTCACTCACTGACTAGCCACCACCCGCAAATCCCCACCCGTCATCTGCTTCGGCAACTCCAACTCCATCAGCCCCAGCACCGTCGGCGAAATATCCCGCAGCGACCCACCATCCTTAACGCCAATCTTCCGCCCCTGATCCGTCACCAGAATAAACGGCACCGGATTAGTCGTATGCGCCGTATGCGGCCCGCCGCTCACCGGGTCGATCAGCATCTCCGCGTTCCCATGGTCGGCCGTAATCAGCCACGAGGCCCCATGCTGCTTCACCGCCTGATAAATCCGCCCCAGGCACGCATCGACAACCTCAACCGCCTTCACCGTCGGCGCAATCATCCCCGAGTGCCCCACCATGTCCGCGTTCGCAAAGTTAACAATGATCACGTCAAATGCCGTGTCATTGATCGACCGGCAAACCACATCCGCAATCCCGTTCGCGCTCATCTCCGGCGCCAGGTCATACGTCGCCACCTTCTGCGATGCCACCAGCTCCCGCTCCTCGCCCGCAAACGGCTTCTCAATCCCGCCATTGAAGAAGTACGTCACATGCGCATACTTCTCCGTCTCCGCCACGCGCAGGTTACGCAGCGAATGCACGGCCATCACGTTCGCCAACAGGTTATCCATACTCTCTGGAGGGATCACCATCGGCAGCGCATACTTCGGGTCATACTGCGTCATCGTCACAAAGTGCAGCCCTGTCGGGACCTCGTGCAGCGGAATCGCCGCATCCAACTCCTCCGCCTTCGACAGCGACTTACCACCATCCGCCGCCAGCCCACTCTTCCGCGCCAGCATCCGCGTCACTTGTCTTACGCGATCGGCCCGATAGTTGAAGCAGATCACCGCATCGTTATCCTTGATCCGCCCTACCGGCTCGCCGCTCGCGTCCACGCAAGCAAACGGCTCAATAAACTCATCCGTTACGCCATTGCTGTAGCTCTCGCGCACCCGCGCCAGCGGCTCCGCATACACCGCTGCCGTCTGCCCGGTCACCATCGCGTCGAACGCCTTGCGCTCTTTCTCCCAGCGCAGGTCGCGGTCCATAGCAAAGTACCGCCCACTCACGCTGGCAATCTTGCCCACACCATATTCCGCAAACTTCTGCTTCAACTCCTCCAGGTACCCCAGCCCCGAAGTCGGCATCGTATCCCGCCCATCCATGAACGCATGAACATAAACGTTCTCCACCCCCTGCTGCGCCGCCATTTTCAACAGCGAATGGAGATGCCTCTGATGAGAATGCACCCCACCATCGCTCACCAGCCCGATCAAATGCAGCGCCCGCCCGCTCGCCTGTCCCTCGGCCGCATGACGCATGGCCTTCACCAGCGTTGCATCTTCAAAAAACTCCCCCGACGCCACCGCCGTATCGATCCGCGTAATATCCATCCGCACGATACGTCCGGCGCCAAGGTTTAAATGCCCCACCTCGGAGTTGCCCATCTGCCCATCCGGCAACCCCACAAACTTCTCGCTGGCCCGAATCACGGTATTCGGATACTCGCGCAGCAGCTTGTCGTAATTCGGCTTACGCGCCAGCGCAATCGCATTACCGGCCGTCGGAGCAGTAATACCCCACCCATCCAGAATCGTCAGAATCACCGGTCCGTTCTTACGCACGCTCTTGCACCCTCAATCTATTTCAGTTGGATTTCGCTGCCGCCCTGCTGCTTCTTCATACGCGCTTCAATCTCGGCCTTATACTTTTCGCCAAGCCGCGCTCCAATCTCTTCCCCCAATTTGCGCCCGGCTTGGCTCAGCTCCGGCACCAGCTGGGCCGTCATCGCAAGGGCGCGCTGACCGACCTCGGTGGAATAAAACGCGATGATCACCTTGGCATCTTCTTCCGAGAGATGCTTCTGGTAATACGGCGTCGATAGCGCGACCCAGTCGATCTTGTCGATCTCCACGTCAAAGTCATCCCAGAAGCCGTCCGGCAGAACGGTAACCAGCTTCCTCTGGTCGCGAACCGCAGTGTGCATCACGAAAGTAACGTTTTCAACCGTGTGCGTCATTTCAAGAAGCTGCCTAACTTGGGCAACCGTTACCGGATGAACCGGCGGAGCAGTTTCCACCGTCTGTGCTCCTGAAGCGCACACCGCAGCAAAGAAGAACGCTCCAGCAACAATCTGTTTCCACCCGGCCTTCATCATGTCTAACCTGCTCCTCAATTTTCCCTGCGTTAGGTGGAGGACAAAAGACTAAGGCTGCCTCACTTTGCCGCAGCCGCCGGATGCTCACTCTCAAACTTCTGTTGCGCTGCCTGCAACTCACTCCTGCGCTCCGCGATCACCTGCCGCGCGGCACTGGTCCGCGCATCCGTCACCGCGCCGCTGGCCTTCTGAAACCCGGCTCCAAAGCAGTTCATCGCCCCGGAAGCCATCACCTTCTTCACTAGCGCCCGTTGCTCCCGAGGCAGTCCCTCGATCGCCTGCATCGGCAGCCCGTGGTCCTCCTTCAGCATCTGCTGATGCGCAGCCAAAGGGTCTGTCCCCGTCGCTTCCTTCGCCACCATCCCTCCGGTCGCTGCCAGAACATACCTCTGTCCGTCGGGAGTAGCGAATAGCGCCGTAAGTGCGTGCATCTCCTGCGCGTTCACGCACGACTTCACAAACGGATACTCCAGCGCCGGAAGGTCCGCGGTCAACATCCGCGTCGTCATCTCGTCCAGGACGTTCTGTGGAAACCACGGCGGAAGCTGACTCTTCTGTGCCTGCATCTGTACCCGGACGCCGCGTTCGTCCGCGTCCTTGATATGCATCGTTTCCATGTACACCCGCAGATCGTCCAGGGTCATCACTCCGGCCGTCCCTGCGTCCTGCGCCCGCACACCAACCGGCGATAAGCCCGCCAACACCAGCCCCACGGCAGCCCAGTTTCGCAACCCTAGCATCATTACTCTCCGCAGTTAATGCTCTTCCGCCCCAAAAACTGCGCCGTCTGCCCCAGCTCCTCTTCAATCCTCAGCAGCTGGTTGTACTTCGCAATCCGGTCCGTACGCGATGCCGATCCCGTCTTGATCTGCCCCGCTCCCGTGCCCACCGCAAGGTCCGCAATAAACGTATCTTCCGTCTCACCCGACCGGTGCGAAATGATCGACGTATAGTCATTCCGCCGCGCCAGCTCAATCGCATCCAGCGTCTCGGAAATCGTCCCAATCTGGTTCACCTTCACCAGGATCGAGTTCGCCACTCCCTCTTCAATACCGCGCTGCAACATCCGCGTATTCGTCACGAAAAGATCGTCGCCCACCAACTGCACCGTGCGCCCAATCTTCTCCGTCAGAATCTTCCACCCGGTCCAGTCGTTCTCCGCCAGGCCGTCCTCAATCGAAATGATCGGATACTGACGGCACCAGCTCTCCCAGTAAGCGGCCATCTGCTCCGAGCTCTTCTCGCTCTTGTCGCTCTTCTTGAAAACGTACTTGCCCTTGTCCTTGTCGTAGAACTCGCTCGAAGCCGGGTCCAGCGCCAGTGCAATCTGCTCACCCGGCTTGTAACCCGCCAGCTCAATCGCCTCCAGGATCACCTCAATCGCTTCCACATTCGACTTCAGCGACGGCGCAAACCCGCCTTCATCGCCCACCGCCGTGTTGTAACCCTTCTTCTTCAGCACCCCTTTGAGCGTATGAAAAACCTCCGTCCCCCACCGCAGCGCATCCGAGAACGTCTCCGCCCCCACCGGCATCACCATGAACTCCTGAAAGTCCACGTTGTTATCGGCATGAGCGCCGCCGTTCAGAATATTCATCATCGGCGTCGGCAAGACGCAGGCATTCACGCCGCCGAGATACCGATACAACGGCACTCCCAGCGCCGTAGCCGAAGCCCGCGCACACGCCATGCTCACCGCCAGGATCGCATTCGCGCCCAGCTTGCTCTTGTTCTCCGTGCCATCCAGCGCCAGCATCGTCGCGTCGATCATCCGCTGATTCGCCGCATCCATTCCCACCAACTCGGGCGCGATCAGGCTCTCGACATTCTCGACAGCCCCAAGCACACCCTTACCCAGGTAATAAGCCTTGTCGCCGTCGCGCAATTCGACAGCCTCATGCTCGCCGGTAGAGGCGCCGCTCGGCACCGCAGCACGGCCCTTCACGCCGCCTTCCAGCACCACATCAGCTTCAACAGTAGGGTTTCCGCGGCTATCCAGAATCTCGCGTGCGTGGATCGATACGATTTCAGTCATGGGGTTCCTTTGTCTCTGTCCGCGCGTAGGCACGGCGGGTCTCTGGGCAGTGATCCGGTGCTGCAGGCGATCGCGAAGGCGTGGCCTGCGGTCAACCGCAATCTCACCTCCGCCTGCTCCGGAAATCATCTCTACAAGCTCTGCCATGTTGTGGGCTTCCGACCTTCATTCTACCAACCACAGGTCTGCCATCTTACACAGAACTCAACGCATAACGATTACCGGACGCTCCCATCCCGCATCCGCAACCTGCGGCATCACCAGCCGCACCTTCGTTCCCCGCCCCGGCCGGCTCACCACCTCCACCACCGCACCATCCCCGTAGAGCACCTCCATGCGCTCCCGCACATTCTTCATCCCGATACCCGAGCTCTCCCGCACCAGCCCACCTGGCGGAGGCGTCACCACCCGCCCCGGCTCCATCCCCACGCCATCATCCTCCACCTCCACAATCAACTGGTCGCCCTCCAGTCGGCTCCGCAGCGTCACCGTCCCACCCGATATCCGCGGCTCCAGCCCGTGCTTGATGCTGTTCTCAATCAGCGGCTGCAGCAGCATGCTGGGCACCACCACATCCAGCGTGTTCTCAGCGATCTCCTTCACCACCCGCAGCTTGTCCCCAAACCGAACCACCTCAATATCCAGGTAGTCATCCGTAAACGCCAGCTCTTCGCTGAACGGCACAAACGCCTCGCGGTCCTTCAGCAGCACCCGCAGAATGTTCGCCAGTTTCACAATCATCTGCCGCGCCAGCTCCGGCTTCGACCGGATCAGCGACGCAATCGAGTTCAGCGTATTGAACAGAAAGTGCGGATTGATCTGCCGTTGCAGCGCGTCGAAGCGTGCCTCCATCAGCAGCCGGCTCTGCTCCTCCAGCTTGCGGTCCAGCCGGATCGCGTTCCAGATCTTCAGTGGAATCCCCACCACAATCGGCGCGCACGCACAGATCGCCAGCTCCACCGCCCACGACCGCGAGTACAACTCAAAACATCGTCTCGGCCGGAACAGCGCCAGCATGGAGCTCCCAAACTGCACAGCCATAATCAGCACCAGCAGCAGCATCTGCCGATCAACGTGCGGATACTTCACCTTGCCCCGCACCCACCGATAAATACTCAGGTCGATCAGCGGCGAAAACGACCAGATCTCATCCGCCCGCAGAAACCGTCCAGCCGCGCCAAAGATTCCTGCCACCAGCAGATTCACCGGCAGCGCCAGGTACTCGCGGTGCAGGATCGCCGGCAGCGCCAGCGCCACCGCGCCAATCATTGCCGCCGAAGGCCCCATCACCAGCGCAATCAGGATCCCCGCTTCAAAAGAGAGATCCGCTGCCAGGAAGTTCGGCTCCCTCCGCCTCCCCCACACGCCCAGCATCAGCGGAACGCACACCATCGCCAGCAGCTTCAGCTGCTCCCGTTTGCTCCGATGAGGCTCCAGCAGCAGCTGTTTGAACGCAACCGACCGCGCCAGCGAACTGGCCACCGCCGCCGCCACGCCCAGTTCCACCAGCAGCGTTATCAGGATCAGGTTTGAACTGCTTCCGCCCACGCCTCTACTCTACGCGCAGCCTCCACCCTCAAGCGCATATCTCTTTATTGTCACAATTTTGCTTTCGTTTTCCCCATAACCCATACGCTGTCATCTCAACCGGAGCATCGCGTTTTTTGCGATGCGCAGCGGAGAGACCTGCAGTTGCCTTTGTTTTTGGAGGGCGCGGACTTCAGCCCATACTCCTCACAACAATCGGGGTGCCCCATTCACGCCGCGCAATTTGCGGCGTGGGTGGGGTAACAGAGGCGCGCCGCACCGCGAATGAATCGAACAGCATCGGCCGCGAATCTATAATCATCACTATGGCTTTTGACAGCGTCCATAAAGTCGCCGAAGCAGACTTCCCCACACGCTGGGCCCACTTCCGCATTCTCGGCTTCGAAGGCATCATCGAACACCCCGAACCGGCCACCGCCGACAACCCCGTGCCCCAGAAGCACGTCGAGTCCGCCGTCGCTCTCGTCCTGGGAGATATTGGCAACGTCCACGCCGCGCCCCCCATCATTCGCATCCACTCCCAGTGCCTCACCGGAGACGTCTTCCACTCCATCCGCTGCGACTGCCACGACCAGCTCCACCTAGCCCTCGCCCGTATCGCCGACGAAGGCGCCGGCATCCTCCTTTACGAGCAGCAGGAAGGCCGCGGCATCGGCCTCATGGCCAAACTCCGCGCCTACGAGCTCCAGGACCAGGGCCGCGACACCGTCGAAGCCAACCTCGAGCTAGGCTACCGCGCCGACCACCGCGAATTCGAACTCCCCGCCGAAATCCTCAAACACCTCGGCGTCAAATCCGTCCGCCTCATCACCAACAACCCGGAAAAAGTCGCCGCCTTAGAGCAAGCCGGCATCAAGGTAGTCGAGCTCATCTCGGCCTCGATCCCCATCGAACCCACCTTCGAGCGCTACCTCAAAACCAAGCAGGAAAAAATGGGCCACCTGGTCGGCTAGATCAGCCAACTACCCAACCACCATTTTCCGGGTGCCCCATGTCCGGATTTTCGGACATGGGAGCGCAGGCCCTACCGCGCCACCGCAATCTGCGTCAGCATCATCTCCAGCTCTTCCTGCACCGTATCCTCATCCGCCGTCAGCGCCACATCCGAATAGTTCTTCGCCGCCGCATTCTTCTCCAGCCGCTCCTTGAACCAGTGGAACCGCCACGCCAGCCTCAGCATCTTCGCGTGCTTGTAAACCAGGTTCCCGTAAAACTTCGGATAGAACGTGAACACACTTTCCACAGGCAGCCCTGGCCGCCGGTCCAGCCTGTGCTTTCGCCGCAGATACCCTCCCTGCAGCGGATCGATCTTCTCGTACACAATGCAGAAGTGGAACCACAGCAGCAGCACGGTCATATTCGCCGCGCTCACGCCCGTCGCCACCGCCCGCCGAATCACCGTCTCCATGTGCTCGGGCGTAAAAAATTCCTTCCACGTATCCCGATAAAGCTTCGACCACTCCTCCGTCGTCATCGTCGGATGCTTCGTCGTCACATGCTCCAGGTCGTACTTATTTAAATCTGGATCGAGATACTCCCCCGCCCGGCTCAGCGCCTGGTGGTCAGCCGACCCCGGCAGCGCCGTCAGGCAATGCGGCTCCAGCAAATCAATCGCCAGCTCCCGCTTCAGCACCTTGATGTCATGCAGCACCGTCTCCGGCGTCTCTCCCGGAAACCCGATAATGTACCCCGCAAACACAATCGCCCCGGCCCGCTTCCACGCCAGGATCATCTTGCGATACTCCGCGATCTTGTTCTGCTTCTTGTTCGCGCTCTTCAAGCTCGCCGGATTGATGCTCTCCAACCCGATAAACACCCGCCGCACACCCGCACGTCCCGCCTTCTCAATAAACCCCGGCAGCCGATGGCACATCGTGTCCACCTGGATCATGAACTTGATGTTCAGCTTCTCTTCCTCGCGCATCCAGATCAGCCGGTCGAAGATCTTCTCCCAGTCCGAGTTCCGCGAAAAATTATCGTCCGTAATAAAAAACCGCGTCACACCCTGCGCAATGTTTTTGCGCAGAATCTCTTCCACCTCATCCACCGTTCGCCGCCGGCTCTTCCGTCCCTGCACATTGATGATCGTGCAGAACGAGCACTGGAACGGGCACCCCCGCCCCGCATCGAAACTCGTGTACTTGCCCAGCGTTCCCTTGATCGTCTTAGCCGGCAGTATCGGCGCCGGCGCGCCTTCCAGGTTCGGTAGATCGTCCAGGTAGTTATAGAGCGGCTTCAACTCCCCATGCCACGCATCGCGCAGTACCTGGTCAAACCGCCCCTCCTCGGCCTCGCCCGCAAACAGCGAAATCCCAAGATCCAACGCCTCTTGCAGCTCCGGAGTAATCCCTCCCAGCATCGACAGGCTACCCGACACATGGAACCCACCCAGGCAAACCGGAACCCCCGCCGCCCTCAGTGGCCGCGCCATATCCATCGCCCGCGGAAACTGGTTCGACTGCACCCCCACCAGCACCACCACACCCCGCCCGCCGGCCAACTCCTTCGCAATCGCCTTCGTCCGGACGCGGGTGTTGTCCTCATCCATCGACCGGACGTCCATCACCACGTCGTCGCCCAGCACCCGCCGCCGCACCGCGTCCGCCGCCAGCCCATGCACCACCGCCAGAGAGTTCGAAGGCACCGCCGACCGGAACCACTGGATCACATACCCATCGTCGTCATAATGCGAAGGTTTGATCAGGAAAATCGTGAACCGCTTAGACCCATTCGCCACCGCCATCTCAGCGGGCGAGCGTTCTACTGCACCAGGCATAGACATCAGGAGACCTCACTGAGGGGCCTTACAGAAACCGTTTGCGTGCTTGAGCCAACTATATCAGCCTGCGGCTTATGCTCGACATTTGCGGCCCACAACAGGTGTGCCGGCAAAAATCGAGCAGGCCCAGGGAGCAGCTAGCCTCCGTAAACTCGTTCTTGGTTTGCCCGCCTGTAAAAGCCACCTTCGCCAAGATGGCCCCTCTTCCACGAGCGAACTCGGCTGCAGCCGGACCACCCTCACGCTCCTCTCCTTTCCGCCACGCGCCCGCGCATCATCTGCCAACATCGCATCACACGCTTTTTTCAGCGAGAGCTTCTTAATCGCCTATTCTGATCTATATTAACCGCACGCAAGAGGATGGCATGGCAGAGCAGGGTGGCGGCAAGAGCTATAAAACAGTCCGTATTTCAGAAGAGATGCATAAGGCGTCAAAAATTGCCGCCATCGAAGCCGGATCAACGCTGGAGCAGTTCGTCGAAGAGGCACTCAAGAACAAGATCGGCGTCCTTCATCAAGGGACACTCCCTGTGCCCAGGGCGGAACGCCATAGCCCAATGGATGAAAGCGAATTTGGTGTCAGTTTTTTGGAATCACTACCGGTGCCCGCCATCATTATGTCCTGGCCCGATCGCTATTCAGCGCGAGAGACCGGCACGGTTCTTTGGTGCAACAGGGCTTGCGAATTGATGATTGATGGAGATTTGAAGGTTCTTAAGGGCAAGCCGATCAGCAGCCGAATCAAATTCACCAATGAGCAGGATGCCATGGCCCTGCGCCGTGCACGGTACAAGGCTGCAATTAAGCTCCAGCACTTTACCGTTGATGGCAAAAAAGGAGCCGTTTTAGCGGAGGGCTTTCCGATAAAGATAAACGACGGACATCAAGTTCTGACCGGCGACCTCAGCTTCCCGGCTGCCGAGGTCAATGTGGCAGCCACCAAAGGAAAATGCGAGCTTCCAGTCATTTTGCCCAGCGACTGGACAGAACCTGAACCCTTGCTGTGCAGTGCATTTGTCAGAGACCTAAGAGTCGCAGCGGCGCTAAAAGACAGTAAACACCGGCTCTGTTGGTATAACGAGGCGTTCCGTGCCTTAGCTCGACTGAAAAATCTTTCCGATGGCCTAAACAAGACGTCCATGCAGCTCTTCAATTTGCAGCCGAGCGACCCGACCCCCAAATATGACTCCCTCGCGTTGGAAAAGGGCGAGGCGCACATCATCAGGGAAGATATCCTGGGGCAGATTCGCACGTCCGTCCATTTCCCGGTATTCAGCCAAAATGGAAGCATTGACTATGTCGGGGTCGTGAGCTTTAACCCACCTAAAATTCGGCTCCGCCGGAAAGATCACAACTCCTGAGCCGAAGCCTTACCGCTCCCTGAATGGCTCAAGCTTACGGCTTTCCATCAGAAGATCGACAGCTTCTCCAATCAACGCTTGAAGCGTCGTGTCTTCTACTGCCGCCAACCTGCGAAGCGTACGCGAAACAGACGGAGTGAAGTAGGCAATCAACGCCTTCTTATTTTCTCGCGACTTGGGCTTTTTGACCGATGCGGCCGGAAGAGAGGCCAGTTCAGGCCCGGGCTGTGTGGAAACCTTTGATGACACCGCTTTATGTTAGCACGATTACATCTGGCTTTTAGTGATTACTGCTAACACCTGGAGAAATCATTGCGTAATATCTCATTGACAATGGTGATTACATTTGTCATATTGCACATGTAATCATTTCAGTATAGGCGCCGCCACGCAAGCAACGCTCATACGTCAGTGATTGCACGCACCTTCGCTACCGGGCCCCTCATATAAATCCTCGACGCGGCTGACACTCTGGCCGAGGCAGCCGCGACCGAGATCACAGGCACAATGGTGTCGATCGACTTCTTGTGTCCGCGTTGACAATAGCAGATTGTCTCTTTCGCGGCAGCCGATCCTCCCCGCATGACCTCGCGCTAACCGGTCAATGGAGAAAACGTCCGTGAACCTGACTACAGTTATTGACGAACCCGCCCCGATCCAGCCCGCCGTGCTCCAGAACGCAGCAGACCACACTCGCATTCTGGGGCAGATAGCGCTATCCACTGACGCGGTCATAGAGGCATTGAGAACCATCGATGCTATGGAACATAACGCTGCATACTCCCGCTACAACCTCACTGTCGACCCCCGTAAGGCGGGCGATTGGGTTCAAATCATTCTCGCCAATTGGAACGGCGATGCTTCCAGCGGAGAATCCGTCGAGTATGACGGCTCCATCCGCTGGACCCACGAAGGCGCCAAGGTGCCCTACATCCGTCGGCTCGTCCAGGAAACCTTCGCCTCCGCTCCCCTCAAAAGCGTCCGCATCTTTTCGGCGCAGAACGCCGTGATCGCAGCCCACCGCGACTACATGGAGTTCAAGAGGGGTTTCCGCCGGCTGCATATCCCCCTCCGCACTAACGAGGCATCCGTCAACTCAGAAGGGTCTCGCGTTTACCACATGAGTAGCGGCTACATCTACTTCCTCGACGGACGCATGGCCCACTCCGGAGGAAATCTCTCCGCTGTTGAGCCGCGCATCCATCTTGTTCTCGACTTCGACCCGGATGTGCCCATCGAGGCCATCTTCCGAAACCCGGACGACAACCTCACCGGCGGAGAGATCGAGTGGATCACGCGACCGAAGCTGGACATTTCGGACTTCGAAATGCTGCTCGATGGCATGTCGAAAATCATTTCCAACGAAACTTACCCGTCCATCTTCCTGGCAGCGAATATGCTTCCCTTTGCGTACGATTTCGATGCCGGAAAGGTGTATGACGTGCTTGTCGAGGCAGCTCGGCGGGCGCAGAAGCCCCTTCTGCTTGAGCGTGCTATCGCTGACCGGGCGTTCTTCGTCGGGCATGCCTTAGCAACCCATGTCTAACGGATACAGTGGCGACGTCTCGTAAGAGACGCCGCCACACAACCCTGAAGCCCGGCCATACGCCGGGCTTCTCGCCTCAATCGGTGCAGTAACAATAATCACGCCCAGCATCGCACGAGATCAACGCCTTCAAGAGGAACCGCCCGTCAAGTCATCACGCTCGGCCACCACGCGCATGAGCAGCGCACCAAACGCGACCCGCCGGCATGCGTGACCAATACCCGTTCCTAGGGACGTTCTAAATTTTTGCTACCACCTTCACCGTCACCACCACCTGCCCAACATGCCGCTGCGTGTGGTCCGCGCAATGCACCAGTAACCCCGCCACCGTCGTCGGCAGCTTCTTCCTCCCAATCTCTCGCACTTCCCCAAAGCTCCCCGCCGAAAGCGCCTTCACCCGCCCCTTCGCCGCGCACACCCCCCAGAAGAACTCCGCCAGCACATGCGCCGCATCCCCCGCCGCCATCTCCGTCTTCAACTCCCCCAGCTGCGCCTCGCTCAGCGTCCTGCCCTCCGCATAAGTCAGCAACCGGTCCAGCGACCGCGCCACATGCCGCAGATGAAATGCCACCGGCGCCAGCCCCGCCGGAGTCGCGAACATCGCCGCATCATCCAGCTCCCGGCACCATCGCGACACGTCCTCCTCGGCCAGCTCCAGCGCATGAACCACCGCCCGAACCACCGGGTCCAGCTCCCCATGCGTCCCCCGCATCCACGGCTCCAACTCCATCACCCCTCCTCAAAGCTCGCTACTCCCTATTCCCTACTCCCTACTCCCTGCTCCCTGCCTCTTGACACGCCCGCTACACTGTAACAAGAGACATCAACGCCTGGCGCAAGCCGGGCGTTGTCATTTCTGGCACGCCGTCATCCCCGGTCTACCAGACTGTCTCCCAGACCTCGCTCTTTAGAATCAGAGATTTTGCAGACCAGGTCTGGGGGGGGACCCCACCCTAAAGCCCCTTCCGCCCCCGGAACGCCCGCACCACCTCACCCACATCCCGGTGCTGCGCATCCACCGCCAGGTTCATCTCCCGCATCTCATCCGCGGAAACCCTCCCCGCCAGCCGCTCCATCGCCACCCCAATCTGCGGCCACCGCTTCAGCGATTCTTCTCTAACCAGCGGAACCGCATCGTAAGGCGGAAAGTAGTGCCGATCGTCCTCCAGCGCCACAAAGTCCAGCGCCTTGATGGCTCCATCGGTAGAGTTCCCCGCCACAATATCCACCTGGTGCGCCGCCAGTGCCCGATACAGCAACCCCAGCTCCATCGTCCGCGGGTCCCCCACAAACCGCAGCCCATAAGCCGCACTCAACCCCCGCAACCCATCCGGCCTCTCCGCAAACTCAAACCCCACTCCCAACCGCGAGATGTCCGTCTTCCCCACCACATCCGATATCGTCCTTAACCCCAAACGCCGCGCATCCTCTCCGCGAACCACCATCGCAAACGTATCCTCAAACCCGAGCGACGGCCCCACCCGAATCCCATAACGCTCCTCATACAGCCGCGCCACAGTAGCCCGCACCCGTTCTCGATCCCGATCCACCGGCTGCTTCAGGATGGCAGTCAACGCCGTCCCCGAGTACTCCACATACGCATCGATCCTCCCCGCAACCATGGCCTGTTGACACAGGTAGCTCCCCGCCAGGTAGAACCGCCTCTCCACCCTGCCACCCCCCACAGCCTCAATCTCCTGCGCCAACAACTCCCCAAGCACAACCTGCTCCGTAAAATTCTTAGCTCCCACCACAACATGCGACGACCGCGGCGGCGCACACGCCACGAGGAGCGCCAAAAATCCCAGCAATATTGTCATCCTGAGCGCAGCGCAGGACCTGCTTCTCGTTCGTACCGGCACAACATTCACCGCCGCACCGCCAGCCGCTTCTCCACCATCCCCAACACCGCATCCGCCGCCAGCGCCAGCAACGCCGCCGGAATCGCCCCAGCCAGCACCAGCCCATTGTCCACCGAAGCCACCCCCCGGAAGATCAGCTCCCCCAACCCACCCGCCCCAATCGCCGCCGCAATCGTAGCCACCCCCACACAAGTCACGGTCGCAGTCCGCAACCCAGCCAGAATCACACTAGCCGCCAGCGGAAGTTCCACTGTTATCAACCTTTGCATCCCACTCATTCCCAAAGCATTAGCCACATCGATCAGCGCCGGATCCACATTCCGAATCCCTGCATAAGTATTCCGCAGGATCGGGAGCAGCGCATATCCAGTCAGCGCAACAACCGCCAGCCGTGCAGCTCGTTCTCCAAGCCACGGAACCGGCAATAACAGCCCAAACAGTGCCAGGCTCGGAATCACCTGCAACACATTCGCTACCGCCAGCACCGGCTGCGCCAGCCTCGGCCGGCGCGTTAACACAATCCCCAGCGGAATCGCGATCCCCGCCGCAAACAGCATCGCAAATCCGGTCAGCCACACATGCTCAAACGTCAGCCGCCCCATCTCCGGCCCGTGCCGCTGCAGAAATTCCCTCATACTCCCACCCGCCGCGTAGCCGCCACATACGACCGCACGGCCTCAATATCCGAACCCCGCACGTCCTCCACCGCCAGATCCGCCACTACTCTCCCGGCCTCCAACAGCACCACCCGATCCGCCAGATACAGCGCCTCATCCAGATCATGCGTTACGATCAGCGTCGTCTTCCCCAGCCTCCGCAGCAGCTCTCGCAGCATCGTCTGCATCTCCGCCCGCGTCAGCGGATCGAGCGCCCCGAACGGTTCATCCATCAGCAGCACCTGCGGATCATTCGCCAGCGCCCGAGCCACTCCCGCCCGCTGCCTCTGCCCGCCGCTCAACTGCCACGGAAACCGCCCCGCAAAGTCACCACTCAGACCCACCAGATCCAGCATTTCCGCTACCCGCGCCGCAATCTCACCCTCCGGCCGCCCCGCAAGCTCCAGCGCCATCCCCACATTCCGCTCAATCGACATGTGCGGGAACAACCCGGTCTCCTGGATCACGTACCCGATTCCCCGCCGCAAACCCACCACCTCCGCCGACCCCACATCCACTCCGCCGACTAGAACCCGTCCCGCCGTCGGCCGTACCAGCGCGTTCACCATCCGCAGCATCGTCGTCTTGCCCGACCCACTCCGCCCCAACAGCGCCGTCGTCGTCCCCTCATCCACCGTCAGCGACACGTCGCTTAAAAGCCGCCGGCCACCCGGAACCTCGAAGCTCACATGTGCGAACTCCAAACCCTGGGTGGCCATCAGCCTTAGTCTCTATTCTCTAATTTCGAATCTTTACCCTTCGACCGCCGCCTCAGGCGCATTTTCGGCCTCTGAAGCTCCAGCCGCCGGCGCAGCACCCTTCACGCGCACCACGGTGATCTTGTCGAAGCCTTCCTTGAACACCGGCGGCTTCAGCCGATCGGCCATCGACTTCATCACCTCGTCGGTCACCTGCCGGTCACGCTTGGAATTGCGCTCCAGACACACTTCAAGTGGCACATCAAAGAACACCGCGTGAACCTCGTAGCCAAAGCTCTTGGCCATCTTGATCCACTGGCGACGCTCATGCGGCGAAAGGTTGGTCGCATCCACGTAATTCCACGGCATCTTGGCAATCAGCCGAGCCCGCAGCAGGCTGCGCAGCGTGCTGAACACCAGCCCCTGGTAGCGCTGGTCCGTAATGTCGTCGAACAGGATCGTCCGCAGCATGTCGCTCGAAAGCGGTTGCACACCTCGGCGCTTGTACCAGGTCGTCTTGCCTGAACCCGGCAGACCGATCGTCAGCACCACGTACCCGCGCGGCGACTTCGCCGGCAACGCCACCGGCGCCGCCGGAGGATGACCCACCGACTCCGGCTGATGTTCCACTTCGATCTTCTGAGCCGGCACATGCGGCGGCTCAGCAATCGAGCTCACCGGAGCATCGGTCACCGTTCCCGGCTGCAAACCGTGCATTTCAGCGGTGACATCCGTATGGGGGGCCGTCTCGGCTTTCGCTATCTGCTCCGGATAGTCCGGGCGCAGGGGGGCGAGTTGGTTGGTAGGCAGTTCCTGCCCACTCTTGCCTGTGGACTCCGATTCGTTGGGTCCACGCTTGGAGCGTCTTCTCATGAGTTTTTCGCGCATCCAGTCGCGCATAGTCTGGTTTGTAACACACCCCTTCCACCCAAGCCAAACGACTTGCACCCCTTACAGCACCCCCACCCCTCTACCAAGTCGAATACCGCGCGTTTTCGTTGCCGGACGTCTCTGCAAACTGCTAGCCTTTTCTCAGCGTTTGAGACTATTGTTGTCCTGCACATAGGGGCAGCCCGGCTCCGCAATCTCATCTCAAGAGGTCCAGAACACATGGCAGTCAAGGTTGGCATTAACGGCTTCGGCCGCATCGGCCGCAACGTTTTCCGCACCACTCTCGGCAACCCCGACATCGAAATCGTCGCCGTCAACGACCTCACCACGCCCGCCACGCTGGCCCACCTGCTCAAGTACGACTCCATCCTAGGCAACCTGAAGAATGAAGTCTCCGTCGATGGCGACACCATCTCGGTCGACGGCAAGAAGATCAAGGTCTTCGCCGAGCGCGACCCCGCCAAGCTCGACTGGGCCTCCGTCGGAGCCGAAATCGTCGTCGAGTCCACCGGCTTCTTCACCGACGCCGAGAAGGCCAAGTCCCACCTCGGCACCACGGTCAAGAAGGTCATCATCTCCGCCCCCGCGACCAACGAAGACCTCACGGTCGTGCTCGGCGTCAACGAAGACAAGTATGACGCCGCCAGGCACAACGTCATCTCCAACGCCAGCTGCACCACCAACTGCCTCGCGCCCATCGTCAAGGTCATCCACGACACCTTCACCATCCAGTCCGGCATCATGACCACGATCCACAGCTACACCAACGATCAGGTCATCCTCGACACGCCGCACAAAGACCTCCGCCGCGCCCGCGCCGCCGCCCTCAGCATGATCCCCAGCTCCACCGGCGCCGCCAAGGCTCTCAAACTGGTCATCCCCGCCATGGACGGCAAACTGGACGGCTTCGCCATCCGCGTCCCGACCCCGAACGTCTCGGTCGTCGATCTCACCTTCGTCGCCGAAAAGCCCATCGACGTCAAGAGCCTCAACGCCGCCCTCAAAACCGCCAGCGAAGGCCCCCTCAAGGGCATCCTCGGCTTCACCGACGAAGAGCTCGTCTCCTCGGACTTCAAGGGCAATCCCCTCTCCTCCATCGTCGACTCGCTCCTCTCCAAGACCGTCGGCAACACCGGCAAGGTCATCAGCTGGTACGACAACGAGTGGGGCTACTCCAGCCGGGTCAAGGACCTCATCCTTTTCCTCGTCAAGAAGGGCCTGTAGCCCTCACCTTTCACTTTGTCATTCCGCAGCGCAGCGAAGGAATCTGCTTTCACGGGTTCCCGCTGCGCTGTAGCATTTGGTATGGCGACTCCCTCGACCAATCAAGTCACCGGCCAACGCACCATCTCTCGCTTGGCGCGCGCGACAATCGCGCTCGTGATGCTTCTTCACATTCCCACGTCCGCTGCGTCCGCGCAGACCTCACCTGCGCCGAATATCTACGCTAACTTCCTGGGCACCTGGTCCGGAACACAGCGCGCCTTCAAGCCTGGCCAGGAAGGAACTCATGCCCTTGAACTCAAAATCGCACAGGATGGGAAGAAGAACCGGCTGCGATTCGACTACACCTACGGCAAGCATGGCGACAAAGAATTCAGCCGTACCAGACGATTTGTCGAAATAAATCCCGACAAATCCGAACTGATCCTGCAATGGCAGGGTGACTCAGCGGACCATTATAAGATTCTCGACCTCTCCGAATTCGTTCGTCGTGGTCTGGGGACTTTTTCCGCTTCAATGGCGTGGAAGGAGGGAAGGGCTCGGCATTTCAGTCAATTTACGCTGAGTCTCGAACCAGACTCCCTCCAATGGCAATGGGAAGAAAGCCCTAACGGCCTGAACTATGAGCCGCTGTCATTATTCACGCTGAAGCGCGTCGGTCCAGCTCCGCCAATCTCGCTTCAGGAGGCCGCCGCTGGAAGAAGCAACTAGCCTCGGCCCCATCATGGGCGATTGCGTCGCGACCCGTCGCTCACGAAATTTTTTTCTCCCGATCCACGCACAAAGACATACTGTCCAAAGCACTTGCCACGACATGCAACTCGCTCACCGTCGCCCTGCCAAGTTTCTGCCTTGCAAAGCCCCAACCTTTCCCGCAAACTCCCTTGGTAACCACCAAACAAGTTACCCGCGACGGAGAATACTCCGCGCTAACCCCCTGGGAGGCCCCTGTGCAGAAATTTCTCGTCGTGTCCGCTCTTTTGCTCGCGTCCAGTTTTACCGCAGCCCACGCTGATTCCATCAAAGGCTCCCCCCTCCGTGCGGAGCTCCTTTTCCTCAACGATCCCAACATCGGTAACCCAGACCTCGCCACCAACCCCCTCACCGGAGGCACCGGCTTTCAAGGCACCTTGCAACAGATCGGCAGCGGCAAAGAATACTCCTATGACGACGGTGTCGCCACCTACTCGGCCAACTTCAATCCCGACTCCTTCACCATCCGTGTCAACTGCGACACGGGCATCACCCTCAAGAACTGCAACAAGGAACCCGGCTTCGTCTGGATCTTCAAAGACAACGCCTTCGCAGACTACCTCTTCACCGATGACCCGGCCAGCACGCTCGTGGCCATCGGCTTCCAGCCTCAGCCCAACATCCTCCTGATCGAGGATCCCCTGAGCGCCGATACCACCAAGGCTTTTGCTCTCACCGCCAGGAATGCGAAGCTAGTCGTCGACATCACACCCGCGCCAGTTCCCGAACCGGGCAGCATCGCGCTTCTGGGCACTGGCCTTCTGGGCACGTTTGGATTCGTTCGTCGCCGAGCCCGCAGTCACGACTAAAATGTAGCGATCGGATTAATCAGCGCTCCCGTCCCGCCCTTGATCCGCACCGGCGCCAGCGTCAGCATGAACGTCTGCCGATGCAGCTTCTGCGCCGTCTTCGCCAGGTCCTCCAGGTTGCACTGGTCGGCAAGCGGCATTCCCATCGCGACAATAGTCAATACATGAATCGGAAAGTCCACGCCCTCCACGGCGGACGGTATGGCATCATGCGCCGCATCGCTCACCAGGAATGCCGCATCACGCTTGCGTAGCCACGCCACCGCTGAAGGGTCCAGCCCCGCCGAACTGCTCGAAATATCCCACGCCCCCTTGGCCTCCCGCAGCGCCCAGCGCCCCGTGCGAATCACCACAGCATCTCCCGCGCGAATGTGCACGCCCGTCTTCGCCTCCCACGCGTCCAGGTCCTTACTCGAGATATAGGCCGTCTTGTCCAGATACGGCAGCCCCCGCAGCCACGGAACATCGACCAGCACACCCCGCGTCAGGATGCCGTCGCGATAGATCGCCGTATCCAGTTCCTTCGCGCCCTTCTCCCTCACGTCGCTGTCGGGGAAGCCGTTATACAAATGGCCGTCGTAGTAAGTATGCGAGAGAGCGTCGAAGTGGCTGAACGCGAATCCATGAAAATTCACCGTATAGGCGTCCATATTGAACTTCTCGTCAACGCCGAGGTTCATCTTGTCCTGGAACGGGTCAGGGTTGTCCACCGACTTCTCGGCATTCAAATCCCGCGCCAGCGAAACCGACACGCCCTCACGCACCAACCCCGCCGCCTCCTTCCGGATCGCCGGCGTAATCAGATTGAGCGTACCCATCTGATCCGTCTTCCCCCACCGGCCCCAGTTTGAGAGCTGCTTGAACATGGCGTCAAACTGCGGCTTACTCAACTTCTCCCGCGGAGCCTGCGCAGCAACCGACGCCGGCACAACCGTACACAACGACATCACCGAACCCGTGGCAAGCAAGGGCAGCAGACGCTTCATAAACACTCCATCAGCCGCAACCCGGCCGTTCTACTTCTTCTTCATCTTGATCGCGCTGGGATCCCACGTCGTCACCTGCAGCACCAGCAACCCGTTGCGCGTTTCAAACGCCTCAGACCCCCGATACGGCTCGGCAAAGAAGGGCGCTTCAACCCGCCACACCACATTCACCGTATCGCCCACCACGAACGTCTTCTCGGGGATCAGCGTCATGCCGCACTGGCCTCCCTTGGCAGGCGGCATCAGCGCACCCTTGAACATCTTGCCAATCGCCTCGCGGCCCTTCACCACGTTCCCATCTTTCGACAGGAAGGCAATATCATCGTCATACTGGGCCATCATCCGGTTCCAGTCGCAGGCATTCAGCGCAGCCACATGCTCCGCAATCACCTTCTCCGGCGTAGGCTGCCGCTTCTTGGCAGGAAGGTTTTGCGCAGTCACGGCCAGCGTTCCGCAAGCAAGAGCCACGACCAGTTGAAGACTCCCACGTTTGTATCCCGAAAGACGATTCAGCACCGGCACACCCCTTTTGTTCACGAACCGCCTTCGTCGGCAGTCCAGTAAGTCGCTAAAGTCCTTAGCCGCATCCATCTTCGCAGCATCCCCGTACGCGTTTGATTCTTCACCGCAAAATCCCGACCATCCTAGCAACCAGCTGTAATATAGGTCAAGCCCTAACGGTTAAGCTGACATCGCCGTGACGTCCTCTATCACGCAAGAGAAAAACATTGACCTATATAATAGGTTCCTGATACTCTCTGCGAAAATCTGCGCGCGTCGGACGTTCCTGCCAGCGCTTCGCAGGCGTTGCTCATCCTGTACCGCGTATCATCCGCTTCATCGCAAGAACGGAACCTCATGGCTTTTGAAACCGCTGACCGCCGCACAAATCAGGCCGCTGATCCCGATCAATTCGCGGCCCATCCTGACCTCAACAAACGCTGGCTGCAAATCATGCCGGTCGTCTTTATCACCTACAGCCTCGCCTACGTCGACCGCGCCAACTACGGTTTCGGTGCCGCCGCCGGCCTCGCCGAATCGCTCCACATCACGCCCACACAGTCGGCCCTCCTCGGTTCCCTCTTCTTCCTCGGCTACTTCGCCTTCCAGATTCCGGGAGCCGCCTACGCCCGCAAGCGTTCCGCCCGTCGCCTCATCGGCCTTGCCCTAGTCAGCTGGGGCGTCCTTGCTTCCCTCACTGGCATCATCAAGGTCTTCTGGATTCTCGCCCTCGATCGCCTTCTCCTCGGCGCTGCGGAGAGCTTCATCCTCCCGGGCATGCTCATCCTGCTCACCAAGTGGTTCACGCGCAAAGAACGCTCCCGCACCAACACTCTCCTCATCCTCGGCAACCCCATCACTGTCCTTTGGATGTCGGCCGCCACGGGCTACATCATCAAGAAGTTCGGCTGGCAGATGACGTTCGTGATCGAAGGCCTGCCGTCGGTCATCTGGGGCGCCGTCTGGTACTTCACCATCCGCGACACGCCCGAAGAAACCGCCTGGCTTTCACCCGAAAGCGCCACCAAACTACGCTCCATCCTCGACTCCGAGCAGACCGTTCTTCCCAGGGTCCCCAACCTTGCCGCAGCCTTCAAAAACCCCGGCGTCGCCATACTTTGCGCGCAGTACTTCCTTTGGTGCCTCGGGCTCTACGGCTTCGTACTCTGGCTGCCCGTCATCATCAAGAACGGTTCATCGCAAGGCATTGGCATCACCGGTGTCTTGAGCGCCGTACCTTACGCCTTTGCCGCTATGCTCATGCTGTTCGCGAGCTATTTTTCAGACCGCACGGCAAAGCGCACGCGCTTCGTCTGGCCCTTCCTCATCTTCGCTGGCGCAGCGTTGTTCGGAAGCTACCTTACTGCCGGCATGAACTTCTGGCTGTCGTTTAGCTTCCTGGTCATCGCTGGTGGTGCGATGTACGCCCCCTACGGCCCCTTCTTCGCCATCATCCCAGAGATTCTTCCCAGCAACGTCGCCGGCGAAGTCACCGCCCTCATCAACAGCCTCGGCGCACTGGGCTCGTTTCTCGGCAGCTATTTTGTGGGATACCTGCAAGGCCGCACCGGCAACTCCAAAGCCGGTTTCCTCCTCATGTCAGTCGCACTCACCCTGTCCGGCCTGCTTATCCTGCCGCTCAAACCCGCGACAGAGCGAACCGGCGACGCGCTATCCGTCGAGGCACTCCCGGCCGAACAACCCGCCGCTCGAGCAAATGAGCTTTCGATATAGAGTATGTGCTGTTGAGGGCCGACGGTCCAGGCGGGCAGAGAAAGCATCAGACAGCTCAAGCCCGATGCATAGTCGCGCCTTCATCCCATGAGTTAATTCGCTCTAAGCTCGAAATTCCTTCAGCACCGCAACATACTGCCGAGCGACCGCGGTCACATCCGCAGCACGCCCCTCGGCGACAGCCTTCTCATCAGCCAGGTCCGCGCCCACACCCAGCGCGAACGCGCCAGCGTCAAGAAAATCCTTCGCCGTAGCCACCGACACGCCTCCGGTAGGAATCATTTCCACCTGCGGCAGCGGCGCCTTTAGTGACTTCAGATACTTCGCCCCACCCATCGCGCTCGCCGGAAAAATCTTCACCACGTCCGACCCCGCTTCCCACGCCCGGATCACTTCCGTCGGCGTAAGCGCACCTGCCATCACCGCAACCGAGTACCGCCGGCAAAGCCGCACCGCCTCTTCGTTCAGCGCCGGACTCACAACGAACTGCGCCCCTTCCAGGATGCAGATACGCGCCGTCTCCGCATCGAGCACCGTACCCGCGCCAATCAGCAGTTCCGGCCGATCCCGCACCAGCCGGCTGATTACCTGCACGGCTCCCGGCACGGTCATCGTCACTTCAAGTGCGGTAATGCCGCCTTCAGCAATCGCATCCGCCAGCGCCAGCGCACCATCCGAC
Organism: uncultured Acidobacteriota bacterium; assembly: GCA_903873705.1. Classification (GTDB taxonomy): domain Bacteria; phylum Acidobacteriota; class Terriglobia; order Terriglobales; family Acidobacteriaceae; genus Granulicella. Next base: position 45,382 of record CAIQPK010000041.1, on the reverse strand, counting down.
GACGACGCCCGCAGCACCGGCAAAATCCCCACTTCACGAATCTTCTGCAGTACGACTTCCTTCTTCATCCGGCTCTTTCCGCGTCAGCGCTGCACGCCTGCTCCGTTGCCACCCATCGCATACACCACCTCATTCAAACTCACCATAGAACTGTCGCCAGGCGTCGTCATTGTCAACGCCCCATGGGTTACCCCACAGTCCAGCGCCCACTGCATACCCCGGTCATCCATCAATCCATAGAACAGGCCCGCGGCAAACGCGTCACCGCCGCCCACGCGGTCGAGTATATCGAGGTCATAAAACTTCTTGCTTTCAAATACGCCACAGGCGTTGCCAGCGAACGCACCCCAGTCATTGCAGTTAGCCGTCTTCGCCTTGCGCACAGTGGTCGCGATCACCTTTATGTTCGGAAACTCTTCATAGACGCGCGCCACCATGGCAGTGTAGCTCTCCTTGTCGAACCACGGCGGAGCAAGCGACGCTGGCCCCACCTCCCTGGCCAGATCGCCCTCGTGACCCAGAAAGATATCCACCATCGGCGCCAGCCGGCGATTCATGTCACAAGCTCCCTGCCGCCCACCGCGATCCTTCCAGAGCGAGGGCCGGTAGTTGCAGTCATAAGACACTACAACCCCGTGTCGCTTCGCCGCGGTCATCGCTTCCACTACCACCTCGGAAGCCGATGGAGAGAGAGCGCACATAATGCCGCCCGTGTGAAACCACCGCACTCCCTCGCTTCCGAAGATGTGGTCCCAGTCGATCTGTCCCGGCTCTATCTGAGAAATCGCGGTATGTCCACGGTCCATCATGCCCATCGCGTGGCGCATACCCATACCCCGCTCCAGGAAGTAGATCCCGTTCCGCGTATCGGTACCCACGCCGTCATACGGAACCCACACCAGGTGACTCAAGTCCGTTCCACCCTGGAGCATCAGGTCTTCGATCAGGCGCCCTACAGGGTTATCGGCCAGCGCCGTCACAATCGACGTCCGCTGGTCAAAACACCGGCGCAGCGCGCGAGCCACGTTATACTCGCCGCCGCCTTCCCATACCCGGAAGCTCCTCGTCCGCGAGATTCTTTCGTCACCTGGATCGAAGCGCAACATCACTTCGCCCAGGCACAAAAGATCCCACCGGCACATCTCTTTCGAACGAAACGTTATAGTGCTTGAGGCTGTCATCTACTTTCACTTTCCGGCTGCCCTGTTCCGGGCATAAATAAGTATTGTGTTTGTAGCGCGAACGTCATGCTTCAGAACCACCACTCGCTCGCTGCCTGACTACCTACGCTGTCCCCACCGGTTCGGAACGGGGCGCAGGTAAGAACGCCACCAGCGCGGTAGTTCCAAAACACTTTTTGGAATGAGCGTGCGTCAGCCGGGGGAACAGCGAGCTGCCCGGGATAGGGTCGCAATAAGGCCAATATGTCTTCCATTCCGCCAAGCCAGCGACGCTGAGCACACGGCAAAATGGCAAGAACGCATACCTTCTCAATCCATTGGCACTTATCACACAGGTCTCCTCTAACTAGAAAAGGAGCCTATCACACACCTGTATAATAGGTCAACGGATTTACCCGGGCCGGAACGTGCTGCTGCTTCTCTTGTCCATGCAGGGCGCGCTTCGCTTCGTCGAAGTGTTTCTTCATCAATTCGGCCGCGCGAGAAGCGCTGCCCTTATCGATTGCATCGGCAATAAGGTGGTGTGTCTCAGCCACCTGGAGTATCTCCTGTTCGCCATGCCGGTAAAGAATGCCAAGTCGCATCGACTCCTTCATGCACTCATGCATTGACCCGCAGATCACTTCCACCAGCGGGTTACCTGTCGCGCCATTCACTACACCATGAAACACCAGGTCATAGGCAACAAACTGCTCCGGATCGGAGCAGGAGTTTTTCATGCCGGCTACCGCTTCGCGAAGCCGCTTCACATCTTCACGCGTCCGTCGCCGCGCCGCCATCTCGGCAGCCTTTACTTCAATCGACGCTCTTACATCCAGCACCTGGTCGGCAGAAATCTGCCGCGTAGAAAGCGCATGATGCATCAGGTGCGTCAGAAATTCATTGTTCAACATACCTACTCGGGGCGAGCGGCCATTCACCTTTTCGATGATGCCGGCGACTTCAAGCGAACGGAACGCCTCGCGAACAATGCCGCGGCTGATATTCAGCTCTGTACTCGTACGCAACTCGGAGGGCAACGATTCGCCCGAAGACAGGCCGTTGTTCCGAATGTAGTCAAAGATGTATTCGGTGACACGCATCGTCAAAGAATCGGTTGGCATAGTGACCGGTAACACCTCCAACTGGATTATCTCACTGGCAGATGCAGGCCAACATGCCTTCTAGCCCGGATCGCCTGCAGAGTAATTACAAAATATACAGCCCTGCACTCTTCATATTGCCAGGGCCAAAGAGAATGCCAGGCAGCATAGCCGCTCGCTGCTCCGTACACGCGCACCATCAGACAGGGTCTGACTCGGGCGCGATGCTGAAGCTACACCGCTGCTATATCTGCGAGTAATACGACATCGAAATAGACGCGGCGCCCCTTTTCCAGAGCGCCGCGAACCTACCAGGGTTAGAAGTTAACTCGTCCCGACAGCTGAAGCAGACGAGGCTGGTTGACTTGAGTAGCGACAGTACCGTAGGCCGCAACATCGACCTGGGCATTAGGAGGAGCGAACTGCACACGGTTGAACAGGTTGAACGATTCTGCGCGGAACTCAAAGTTGAATTTACCTTCGAACTGGACCGTCTTACCCACGGAGAGGTCGAAGTTATTGATGCCCTGCGCGCGCAGGTCAGGATCAACCCGAGGTTCATTGCCAAAGGCAAACTCTGAAGACTTCACAAAGCATGCCGTATTGAAGTACTTCGTCAATTTGAACTTCGGTGCACCGTCGATCACCGGATTGCAACCAGCTACCCGATCAGGACGAGAGACACCAGCAGGAAGGCCAGGGCCCGCATTGCCGGCGGCAAAGTTCGTCTGCAGCGTGTTCGCCACCGAGTATTGGAAGGCCAACGGGAAGCCCGACTGGAACGTCGCGATCCCGTTCAGCTTCCATCCGCCAACCACACGATCGACAAAGCCATTGGCATTGCGGAATAGAAACTTTCCGCGACCCACAGGTAGTCCAACCGTGTAGCTGATAACCGCGCGTTGCGGAACGTCAAAGCTAGACCGCGATTGCTCACCGGCAATGTTGGTGTTGTCCTGAACGCCCGATGCACCACCTACGCCGAACCGGCTTGTCTCCAGGTATCCGGTAAGAACGTCTGCCGTTCCCTGAAGGTGCGAGAGCGTGTAAGACACCAGCAGAACGCCGGCCGACTTCATGCGCTCTTCAACCCGAACCTGCAAGGCCTGATAAGACGACCCGGCAATCGACGGTGAATCTTCGGTGACGTAAAGGTACTGCGGCATGGGCTTCAACAGGTAGCCCTTCGCGATCTTGGGCTGGCCAAGAACACCAGCCGTCGCCGGAATGATGCCGAAGAACGGGTTTGTAACTTGTGTCAACAAGTCCGTACCCAGCGAGTCGTACTGATCGGGCAATTGATCGTGATTGATGGAGTACAGCGGAAGGTCCACGCCATGCGATCCAACGTAGCCGGCATCGACCACCAGGCCGCCACCAAACTGACGCTGGAAGCCAGCGTTCCACTGCTCAGAGTACGGATACCGCGCGTTCGGCAGCGGCGACTGAATGCCATTGCCAAGCAGGCTGTTGACGTAGGCCTGGCTTCTGCCCGGAGCCTTCGAAATCCCGCTCGGGAACGGATTGCTAAGAGTCGTTGCAAGATAGGGGTCGGCGTTGCCATTCAATGACGTCGTCATCTGCGTCACAGCGCTGTTCGGAGGATTGTTGTACGGCCCGAGACTGAAGGCCACCGTGTTAGGCAGATACGAGAGACCGAAGCCCGCCCGCACAACCGTCTTGTCGTTGATCGTGTACGCTATGCCGACCCGCGGGGAAAAGAGCTTCCAGTGCAGGTTCTGCCAATCGCGGCTCGGATGGTTAGGCGTGCTGACCAGATCAAGGCCACCAGCGATCGTGCTGACAACTTTGTTCGTGCCATCGATGTTCGCCCCGGCTGCCGCAGCCAGTGTGGGTTGGGCCAGCGTCAGGTCCAGCGTCGTGAGGCTGCCGCTGCGTTCATGGAACGAACCCGGCTGCTCCCAACGCAGGCCCGCATTGATCGTCAGCTTCTTCGTCATACGAAACGCATCCGAGATGAACACGCCGGAGTAGTACATGGTGCCCATTGAAGCGGCCGGCTCCTGTGCGCTGCCCGAGGTCGGGAAGCCCAGCATGAAGCTCGCGAAGCTGTAACCATCCTTGGCGCCAAGCTTGGAAGCCGTGTAGCCGTTGTCAAAAGCAAACGTGCCGCCCGGGCTGTTGGACTGTTCATAAGCCCATTCGATCCGGCGCGATTCCCCTCCGAACTGGATCGAGTGCCGTCCCTTAGTCCACGTCATATTGCCAGAGAACGTGTAAGCGTTATCCACGTCCAGAATGGTAGCGCCGGTGCTGAAGTTATTGAAGCCGGCAATGTTCGGCTGCGGAAGCTGTGCCAGCGTAATCTGACTTTGGTAGCTTCCCCAGTTACCCAGCAGCTGGCTTTCATCGAAGCTGCAGCAAAGGAACGGAATCGACTTATCGAAGAAGCGCAGGAACGATGCCCGCACCTGGCCAACCAGGTTCGGCGTCAGGGTAAAGGCTTCGCCCAGCACCGCTTGCGTCGTTGCAAACGTTGCCTTGTTTCCGGTTTGGTTCTGAAGGTTCGATGAGCCAGACGCATTCTTATGCCAGTTGGTGGCACGCGCGAAAAGCTGGTTCTTGGAATTCAGTTGATGATCGACGCGAAGGCTGTACTGGTTGTAAACGGTCGTCTTGGGAATATTGGCCTGGAAGTTATTCGTCAGTCCTGTATTCGTCGGAGTCGGAAACAGGAACTTCGCAAGAACCACCGCAGTCGGATTCAGGCGAGCCGAAGGAATCTTGTTTCCGTTGCCATATTCGCTGGCAAACGACAGCCGATTGCCGCTGGCGTCCTTGTTGATCGGGTCGTAGAGGGTCTGCGAAATGGCCGAAAAATCACCATTGATCATAGCCAGACTCGGAACCGTGGCTGTCGTCGGTGACGCCTGGTTCAAGCTGAATTCTTCAAAGCTTGTAAAGAAGAACGTCTTGTCTTTCCGAATCGGGCCGCCCACAGCGCCGCCAAACTGGTGCTGAACATAAGGCGCGCGAGGGAGCAGGTTGCTGGGATTGTGCTTGCTGAAGTAAAGGTTCGCGTTGAAGACCGTGTCGCGGTAGTACTCATAAGCTGTTCCGTGGAACGCGTTGGTGCCGGCCTTGGTCGCCATATTGACCACGCCGCCAGCGTAACGTCCGAACTCCGGCGAAACGTTGTTCGTCGAAACCTGGAACTCCTGGATCATCTCCTGCGTCGGCACCAGCGACGTGCTGTTCGCATAGCTGATGTTGATCGGCGCACCATCGATAAACGCTGCGCTCTGGTTAGCCGCGCCGCCGCCAATCTGATAGTTGCCCCAGCCGTTCACGTTCAACGTGGACGCATTGCCCGACGTGTTGCCCTGCGGCACAACGCCCGGTACCAGCGAGACGAGGTTGAGCACGTTGCGCCCATTCAGTGGCAAGGCATCAATCTGCTTGGTGCCGACCTCATAACTCAGCGAAGACGTCTGCGTACTCAGCAACGGCGACTCGGCCGTCACTTCAACCGTCTCCGTCGCACCACCCACCGTCATCGTGGCATCGATGCGCGTCGCATTATTGACCGTCACTTCGATGTTCTGGCGGAGGAACTGCTTGAAACCCTGCAGCTCAACCGACACCTTGTAAATGCCGGGAAGGAGTTGCAGAAACTGATAGTCTCCGGTCGTTCCTGCCTTGGCGGTTTTTTCGTCGCCCGTAGCAACGTTCTGTAGCTTGATGTCAGCGCCGGGAACAACAGCGCCAACACCGTCCGTTACCGTTCCGACGATGGACCCTGTGCTCTGACCCCAGGCATGCCCGGCGGCGGCGATCATAAGTGAAAGCATAAGCAGCAGCTTCCAGATCTTTCTATTAGTTTGCATGGCGACCTCTCCTTGGTGGCGAAACCCGCACATCCGCTCGTCTATGCAGTCACGTCCAGAAAGCTTGAGAAAGTGCTCAAACATTGCAGACGAGCCGGGCCTTGTTACGCAGCGAGACGAGGCATATGTTTACAGGCAGGAGGACAATAGCAAATACCTGTTGTATAGGTCAAGCCCATTTTTCCTCTATTTGACGAAAATAATTTCCTGTCTGAACCGGTTCCTATCGCACAGGTAACTGAGCGGTATACCGGCAGCCCGCCGTAGCAGGAAACCACCACGTGGCACCTTGGACGCCAGCCTCGCTGATTACCGTGCCGGGGCCAGGTCACTATACGTATAGGTGTACGTCCATGAAAACTCTTTCCCCGGCGCAGCTGAAATCGTAATGAAAGGCTCCACAGCAAGTATGTTGCGCAGCGACCATACCGACGCGTTCGCCAGGGGCTGATCGCCCTCCATGCGCACTCCCACCTTGGCCGCATGGTTCTCAATGAAGAAGTTGTAGTCCGTCGCGCTGTCAGAGAACCCCTGCAGCCCAAAGGCCACGCGGTCCTCCCCCTGCAGCTCGGCAATGTACCTCGCCTTTTTGCCATCGATCTGCACAAACTTCGCATTGGGCTCGCGTGTCGGCTTAATCTCATAGGGCAGCGTGATCGAATAATTCGATCCCACCCCTCCGCCATCGACAGTCAAAAAGTTGTGATCGTACAGCGGTGTTTCGATCGGCAGGTTACCCGTATTCTTCAGGTGATGTTCCACCACCATCTGCGCGTTGTCGCCCACCAGCCGGATCGTCTTCGTATACACGTACCCGTAGTCGCTCCCAGCCCCACCCAGCACCTGCTCGAACGTAATCGCGGTCGCTGTCTTCCGCGTGGTCCACTTCCCTCCGTCAACCAGATCGAAATGCTTGCCGAAGAAATAGGCTGCGTCATCGGGCTTGCGCAGGATGCCCACACCCACCTTCAAAAATGTCTCGCCGGCTTTGGCCGCCTCATATCCCAGCGGCTTTTGGAACTCCTCCACCGGTCCCACCATCGCCGTGTTCGGTCCCACCACAATGCCGTCCGCCGTATAAGAAACGTCCCGCACCGCGGCATCCACGCCAACGAACCACGGCCGGTAAAGGTGGTGTCCTGAGAACTCCAAATCAGCGATCACGCCCGACCAGTCAAAGCGCGTGGCCGTGTAGAATCCAGCCTTGGCGTCAGGAAGATAGACCTTCAGCTTGAGCTTCTTATTTTGGATCTGCGCTTCAGGCGCTGAGCCCTGCGCCGCAACACCATGCGACACGACCAGCGCCGCCATCACTCCAACCCACCACCGCATAAAGATCCTTCGCGAACGAAATCGAAACCGATGGCATGCTATCAAATACCTATCGAATAGGTCAAAGACCCTTTTCCTCAATATAAATCCAATCAACAGCGCTCAAAGTGCCTTGACCTGTGTAATAGGTTTCAAGTAAGCTGGTGCGCAATTCGACTGCACCCGAACCCTCCACCGCCAATATCGTTTTGAGGAACCTCTATGAAGTTCTCGCTCGTCACCGCATTGTTCGTCTCTACCACCTGCCTCGCGCAGGCACCGGCGGCCCCGGCTCCCCAGGGTGCCCCTCCCGCTCCATCGCGCCAGGTTTTCCCTGGACTCAATGAGGTCGAAGGCGTCTCCGTCGACCGCTTCATCGGTCAACCGAAAGACCAGCCCGTCCATCTATCCCACGGACTGCTGCTTACCCACGCCATCCTCACCCCGGGTGACCCCTACCACCCCGGCCCGCAGGGTGCCGTACTCGAGTACCGCAAGCTCCTTGCGACCGCTGACCTTCTTCCCGGCCACCAGACGCCGCTCGAAACCTATCCTGACGAGTACTTCTTCTACGTCAAATCCGGTGAAGGCCGCCTCGACGACGGCAAACAATCCTGGGACCTCCGCGAAGGCATCGCCGTTCTCGTCCCGCCTTCGGTTCCCCACCGACTCATCAGCACCGGCAGCAAGCCCCTGTCCATGATCATGCTGCAGTGGACCGCCGGCCCCAACGCCAAGAACGCCCTCATCGTCCGCGACACCCACCTCCTCCCCTGGTGCGAAGAGAATGCCCACTGGGGCAACACCTCGCACTGCATCTTCAGCGCGGCCGATGGCCTCCTGCAGGGTGAGCGCATCTATACCGTCATGCTCCAGCCCTGGTCTGTCTCCCAGCCTCACAGCCACACCCCGGGCACCGAGGAAATCTGGACCAAGATCTCCCCCGGCTCCATCCCCATCCTCATGGGCAGCGACCTCCGCGACATGGCCCAGGACACGGCATACCTCGTTCCCCCCAACGGCAAAACCGACCACTCCAACATCAACGTCAGTAAAGACGCCGTCGAATGGTGGGTCTACATCGCCCGCGGTCCAAACCCGGCGCCCAACGCCTCTCCCCGGCCCCAGGGCGGCGGCCGTCCACCGGCCAACCCCAATCTTTCGCGCGACACGCAAGCTGCCACCGTTGCCGGCACGCCCCTCCGCTAGCCCCATCCCCTTTTTATTGTTCTCCTCCCCTCAACGGAGCTCTCACGAGCTCCGTATTTTTTGTTGCGACCTGTTCGCGGCCGCAACGGCGTACGGCTTCACCCCAAAAAAAGCAATGAGGGCCGCCGAGCGCTAACCTTCCCGCTCGACGACCCTCCGTACCCATACCACTCGCACAACCGCAGAAACCTACAGCGGCCGCGGCTGGCCGAACGTCGCCATCGTCTTCATCACGTCGGCAAAGTCCTTCGCCGCGCTCACGTTCGACCAGGCCTTGTAAGCCTGATCGCGCTGTGCATTGGTCACCTTCTTGTAAGCACACGCCCGGTTGAACTTGTTGGTGAGTTCTTCTTCCGTCATCGGCGGATAGTCGGCCAGCTCAAGGTTCCGCTTGCCGCCATACGTATCGAAGTACTTCGTCTCGCCCGACTTCTTCACCAGCGTAAGGCGCCCGGGTCCATTGCCTGACCACTCGTCAACGTTGGACATCGTCGTCTTGTTCATGATCGCCAACGCCGCCGGGTCGCGGTACTTCGCTTCCGTGAACGAATCGAGGTAGATATCCCCTTCAAGGATTGCCCGAGCCAGAATGTACGGCATGCTGTGATCTGCCGTTTCACGATTGTGCGGGTCCCACTTCGGCGCGTCGCATATCTCTTCCCAGTTCGGATTGTCCCAATGCAGCGACGCCAGGTCGTCAGGGTTCTTAATCCACGCCCGAATCTCGGGCATCATGTACAACAAGCCCTGCGACGAAGCCTCAGAGGGCCGGCGCTTGAACCAGTTCCGCTGAATCGCCAGGCTGTCGCTCCGTTTCGGCAGCGTAAACTCACGCCCCATCCCGTTCGCTTGCAGCCCGCCGCCGCCCTCATTGCCACCGCCGCCACGACCATATTGGTTCGCCCAGAATCCGCCGCGTCCTTCGAACGGCTGCGGTGGCCCGGTCATGCCGTCGCGCGCTAGCATCGCGGCCCACACGCCGCACTTCGCAGACTCCGCACTCCGCACACCCTTCCACATACCCAGCGCGCCCACACCCTTGTTCAGCGCGATGTGCGGCGTCAGCGCCATCGTCAACGCGTTCGCCAGCCGGTCTTCGTCCAATCCCATCAGCTTTCCGGCGACCATCGCCGCAATCACCGACTCTCCACCTGCCGGCACCGCTGCCAGCTCATAGCCAACCGTGATCGCCGCCATCACATCGGCGCCAGACTTGTGCAGCGCTTCACCCATCGCCATAGCCGCAGGGATCAGCGTACTCACATGGCTGCCTTCAGGAGACATATCGTTGAAGTCCACGTCGCGAATCAGTACGCCGTTGGCAAACGTCGCAACCTCGGGCGTCGTCTCAATCCCATACCCCAGGATCGTGCACTTCTCTTTGCCCGGAGGCGAGAGCCGCGACACTCTAGCTGCAGCCCGAGTCGCTTCCTCTTCAAAGCTCGCAACAATCGACGCCGCCGAGTCAATCATCGTCCGGTTGAAGGCATGCACGGCCGCTGGCGACATCTGTGCCGCATCGAACTGGTGCACAAACTTGACGACTTTCGCCGTCGTGTCATCCATCGGCCCGTTGTTGCCCAGGCGGCCGGTTTGCGGGTACTGATAACCCGGTCCGCTAAAACCATAAGTCCGCGCCGGATTGCGCGGCTGGCCCGGCGCCGACTGCTTCCGTCCGCCCTCCTGCGCTGCCGCTGCGGGCGCGCTGCCCAGAGCCGCCATCCCAACCGCACCTGCCCCCAGCTTCAACAACTCTCGCCTATCAACCTGGAACTCAGCGGAACCACTTACGTCACGGGTAGAGCTCATCTTTTCCTCCTTGGGAGATTCGTCTTCCTCATGGAACGTGCAGCTATCGAAGGCTCGATGAGTAAGAGGACTGGTTTGTTGCCACGAACAACAGAGAGCTAGAGCGCAGACCCCTTACAGCACAGGACAGCCACGCATTCCGAATCCACACCTGCATTCAACTCCTGGACACGGTTACGTTTGACTGAATTCTCCAGGGTTTAGTGCGTACTGGAACGAGGTGCCTTAGCCAGTGCAAGTCTATATATTGTTCAGGATTTTCTTGTCAAGCACTCCTTGCCGAAGTCCCACGCCCTCAGGGAACACGGGCAAAACAAGACATCATGCACCGCCGGCTGCATGATCCTTCTCAAATGAAGGCCTGACGTCTCAGAACGTAAGTCGAGATCGGCAGCAAGATATCAATAGTCAGGCGACGGCACAAATCGACTTAGAAAGGAAAAGGGCAGACCGGCATCAGCCGGTCTGCCCTGATCAATCCCTCAGCCTGCCTAGTTCTTACGGCTCAAGCCCACCTGGAACGAGAGCGTCATGCTCCGCCCAGGCAGCAGTGTCAGCGTGTCACCTGCAGCCGGTGTAAATGTCGTTCCAGCGGTCGCGGCCGTCAAGCCCGTGATGCCCTGTGCGTTGAAGAGATTGTTGAAGCTCAACCGCAGCTTCGATTCTCCAAAGTGGGACAGCTTGCGAAGGTTATAGTTCACAAACAGATTGGAGAGCGTGAAAGGATCGATAGGAACAACCTGGCTCGCCGTGATGCTCGTATTGCCCGAGACCGTGCCATCGGTGTAGTGGAGCTTCACCGTCGCCTTGTTATCATTCCACATCGGTCCAACCCGCTTAGTGAGCCAGCCAAAGTCGAGACCATGCGCGGTGTACGTCAGACCCCACGTCTCGGTGTTCGCCGGCGTGCTGGCCACCCATGCATTGTTGTTCGGGTTGATGTAGGACTTGTTGCCCGTCGCCGTCCCCGTCAGAATGCTGTCACTGGTGTAGCGCGCTGATCCAACCGTGCCATTCAGGTAGACGAGCAGCCCATGCGACAGCGAAACGTTCGCTTCACCCTCAAAGCCCTCGGTGGTTGAGTTGCCGGCACTTTGGTACTCATTGGCTCCCGCCGCGTTGGGGTCTGGAGAAGCCGTATAGCCATTGCCGAACAGTACGTAGTAGTAGTCGCCGTCCAGCGTCAGGCGCCGAAGCTTCAGCACAGTGCCGGCCTGATACGTGTAGGCCTTGGTCTGCTTCGGCAACACCGTAACGGGGTTCACCAGCACACCGCCAACCACGTTGGGCACGTCAAACACGCTCGACGGGGGAATCAGGCTGCCCGTACCGAACTGCGCGTACGCCGACCAGTTCTCCCGGACGCGATAGTTCACGTTCGCCGAGGGCAGAAACGTATTGAACGTTGCGTTGTGATACACGGCGGTCTGTCCGGCCGGAAGCGTTCCAACAACACCACCGTTATCCGAGAACTGCTGCAGGGCGAAGCTGTAGTGTGAGAACTTCACGCCACCCGTGACGGTTAGCTTCACGCTGGGATGAAACTCGTATTCGGCGAACGGCTGCATGCTGTTCGTGATGAACTTTTCGTTGAAGTTCGGCAGCACCGTGTCGGCGTGAGTGATCGGATCCTGAGGAATCTGGTGCCGCGACGTCGTCGCCCACTCATACCAGAGTCCGCCCCGGAAAATGCCGTACTTCGATACCTGGCTCACGGTCGTGATGTCACCATACTTGCGATAGCTGTTCAGCTTGTCCGTGCCACAATTCTGCGTTCCTTCAGGAAGGCAGTTCGTTGCTGAAATGATGCCCGTCTTGGGGGTCGCAGCGTAGTTCTGCTGATTGTAGTAGCTGAACGTGTACTGCTTGGTGTCGGCGTGCCAGCCCTTGCCCAGCGGCATGATGAACCCCACATATTCGAAGTCCGATGGGATGTGGTAGTAGTTGTAGTCCGCGTAATCCAGGCGCGTGGGGTCGCTGCGTTGCAGCAGGTAGTTGTACTGTGCCAGGTACTGCGTACGCGAGGGTCCCTTGATGTTGGGCGTATTGGTGTCCAGCAAACCGACGCCGCTATAACCCGTCAGAACCTTTTCATCGTTGAACCGGTACTCCACCTTGATGTCGCCCGACGAGCGCATCTGCGCATTCCACGTCTGGAAGCCATCCGAAGTCAGGTGGTTGAAGTCCATCAGGAAGTGCGTCTTCTTGTTCGCGCCCAGCGAGCCCGAATTGATCTGTACGTCCGTAAGAATCGTGTTGAACGAACCGTAGCTGACCGACCCGATAACATCCGCATTCGGCCGCAGCGTTTTCGAGAGCATGTTGATCGATCCGCCGAAGGGGGTTGGCCCCACCGTCGATGCCGTACCCGGCGAGCGGTCGAAGTCCACGCTGCCGATGAACGGTGCAGGAAAGAACGCCCAGGAGTGGTGCGTAGGCGAGTTGGTGTCTTCGTAAGGAATACCGTCGAAGGTGATGTCGTAATTGCCGTCCGAGAACCCGCGGAAGTAGTTCTTCGAATCACCCAGCCCGCTCCCATTGGAGTTCACCGAGAACACGCCGGGAGCGAAGTAAATCATCTCCGTGTTGTCCGCGGTCGGCGAGGTGTAATTCTCAATGAAGTGCGGCGTGATCTCGGTGCGCGCGGAACCGGCATCGAGACGAGCATCCATCGGCGCCAGCTGCGCAGCCACGGAGTTCGACGCATCCGCCTGCACTTCCACCATCTGTTCCAGGTTGTTGATGCGCAGTTGCAGCGTCAAGTCCGTCGCTTGACCGGCGACCACCATCACACCCATCTTGCGGGTCACGGCAAAGCCGGGAGCATCCGCATCGATTTCAAGCGTAGAAGCCTTCACTCCACTGATGGAGAAATGACCGGACGCGTCCGTCGTAGTCTTGCGGTTCACGGTATTGTCAGCGTTGTGGAGTGCTACCGTCGCGTGGGGAAGAGCGGCTCCTAGGGAATCCGTCACGCTCCCGGAAATGGTGGCGGTGTCGGTTGTTTGTGCCTGCCCACTAAGGGCAACGAAGAGAGTCAAGGCAGCGAGACAGCGGTACGGAGCGGACATCAGTCCTCCTTAAGTTCTGAACAGTAATGTCCATAACCCTAGAGGCCGCATGTGTCCGCAATGTTACGAAAATGTTAATGCAGCGTGAATGGAGCAGGCAGACTGTGGAGATTCCCACCAGACCCCCTCCCTTTCTCGCCCTCATCCCCTCACGCTGCCGGATCAATGTCCGCCACACCCGCCAGTTGAAGCGCATACTCCAGTGCGGGTTTCGCGTTATACGAACGAAACATCGCCATCTTTTCCGCTTCAACCGAACCCTCGGCATGGATCGCAAGCACCGCCTGGTACCCGCCATACAGCCTGCTGGTCAGCTCGCTGATCAGGTTCATCAGGGCCAGCCGCTTGTTTGCCGGCCAGGCGCCCGCAAAGTATTTCTCCAAAACCGGCCGGATCTCGGCCGAATCCCAATCGGCGCCGGAAGGTCCGGTAACCAGCAGACCACCCGCGATATCCTGGACCACCTCAATCGCCCGGTGGAAGTCCCGCGCAAACGTCCACTTGGCCAGGTTGGTCGTAAACACATGGGGGTACGCTATCCCGGACTCTATCTCACCACGTTGCGCCGCAAGTTCAATCAGTCCGCGCACCGTCTCCACGTAGCCGCCCAGCCACGTAAGCTTGTCGCGCACATGGCTCGCGCGGTCGATTCCGTTAGCCTTCGCAATCGCGATCGCCGACCCAATCAGCGCATCCAGCAGCGGCAACTTGTAGCTCACCGCCGTAAACCGGTGATACTCCACGAAAGTCAATGCGACGGCGCCAGCCAGGTCCGGACGGTCATGAAAGAACACCTGGTCCCACGGAACAAAGACATCATCGAAAACCGTCAACGTCTCAATCATCTTGTGCTTGCTCGAGATCGGTTCAGTGAACGGATGGCCCCCGTGTAGAAAATCTGACGCATACATCTTTACGCCCGGAGTCGCAGGCGAAACGGCAAACGCAACCGAGTAAGCCACGTCACCAGCCAGCATGCTGCGGCTCGGTAACACCAGGATGCGGTCAACATACGGCGTACACGACGTATGCACCTTCGCCCCGCGCACCACAATGCCATCAGCGCGCGTACTCACCACGCGAACATACATATCCGGGTCAGACTGCTCGGATGGCCGTTTGCTGCGATCACCCTTCACGTCCGTCTGCGCCACAGCCAGTGCCAGGTCCTTCTCGCGGCACTCCGTGTAGAAAGCATGCAACCGCTCCAACCCCTCCGCACTCTTGCCGCGCGACAACACGCGCATCATCGCAAAAATTGCATCGGTTCCAATTTCCTTGATCAGAATCACCAGGGTTGCGCCCTTGGCAGTCCCGGCTTCAATCAGCTTCGACCGCAACCGCAGGTCGGACGCACTGCGCGGCACCCGGTAGTACGCCGAGTATTCCTCGTCACCTTCCTTGTAAACGGCCAGCTCCCGCGTAGCCGGATCTTCAGCCAGTTCGAAATCAATGGCCGCATGCTGAACCGCAATGCCCAGGTCCGCGTGATCCGTAACGGAGGTAACCCGTTCGCCCCGGTAGTAAACCTCCCGGTCATCGATCAGGTCATGCAGAAATTGTTGCTTGCTTCTCAATCCCATCTTCCAGGGACCTCCCATTCTCATCAATACAAGCGCAGCATCAGCGCAGGAATCGCTCGACTGGCCTGAGTTCCTCGGGCTCTCCCTGGTTCGGGCACAGCTCTAAACGTAGCTTTTACGGGTGTCGTTCAGGTCCGACCACCCATCGAACACTATCACTGTGGCAATGTCAATTTGCGCAGCTCGACTCTGCAAACGCTGTGCGACAATCAAGCGGGCCTACCCTATCGCTTGTCGAAGTGACACACCGCCATGGATAAACCAATCGCCAGCGTTGAAGAAGCAGTAGCGCGAATTCCTGATGGCGCCACCATCATGATGGGCGGCTTTGGCCTCTGCGGCATCCCCGAAAATCTCATCGCCGAACTGTACCGCCAGGGCACGCGCGACCTCACCGTTATTTCCAACAACGCGGG
Source organism: uncultured Acidobacteriota bacterium (assembly GCA_903873705.1). GTDB lineage: Bacteria > Acidobacteriota > Terriglobia > Terriglobales > Acidobacteriaceae > Granulicella. Next base: position 29,872 of record CAIQPK010000041.1, on the reverse strand, counting down.
TGTAGACGAATTCGGTATAGGTCTCTTACTGAAAAATAAGCAGATCAAAAAAATCGTCGCCAGTTACGTCGGAGAAAATAAAACCTTCGAGCGCCTCGCCATCGACAAGACCATTGACGTCGAACTCAATCCTCAGGGCACACTCGCCGAGCGTATTCGTGCCGGCGGAGCCGGCATCCCGGCATTCTTCACAGCCACGGGCTATGGCACCATCGCAGCTGAAGGCCTCGAGGTCCGCGAAATAGCCGGCCGCAACTACGTCCTGGTCCCCTCCATCAGGGCCCAGTTTGCGTTCATCAAGGCATGGCAAGGTGATCGCTGGGGCAACTTGCGCTATCGAAAAACCGCCGGCAACTTCAACCCCATGATGGCCACCGCCGCGGACGTGGTCATCGCGGAAGTCGAGGAGCTCGTCGAGCTCGGCAGCCTTGATCCCAACACCATTGACACGCCCAGCGTCGTCGTCGACGCCATCTTCCAGGGCAGCCATTACCAAAAGCGCATCGAACGCCGCGTCGTCCGATCGCGCTCTGATGATCAAGCCATCGCCACGCCAGACAAGCGCCACCTCATCGCCCGTCGCGCGGCACTGGAGCTGCGTGACGGAGATTGCGTTAACCTCGGCATCGGCCTGCCAACCCTGGTCACCAACTTCCTGCCTCCCGGCATCGAAATCATCCTCCAGTCAGAAAACGGCACGCTCGGCGTAGGCCCGCCGCCGTTCGAAGGCGAAGAAGACGCTGACATGGTCAACGCTGGCAAAGAAACCGTCTCAGAGATTCCTGGAACGGCTTACCTGTCAAGCGCCGACTCCTTCGCTCTCATTCGCGGCGGCCACATCGATGTCAGCATCCTTGGCGCGCTCGAGGTTGACGCAGGCGGTACCCTCGCCAACTGGGCCATTCCCGGAAAAATGCTCAAGGGCATGGGTGGTGCAATGGATCTCGTCGCCGGCGCAGCACGAATTATCGTGGCCATGGAGCACACTACCAGGGAAGGAAATCCGCGCATCGTCAACACCTGTTCCCTTCCTCTCACGGGAACGGCCGTGGTAAACCGGATCATCACCGAGCTGGGAGTAATGGACATAACGCCTTCAGGCCTTGTCGTTCGAGAACTGGCCCCCGGTGTTTCATTCGAGGACATCCAGCGTGCTACGGAACCCCGGCTGACATTTGAGCCCACCGCATAAAAGCATCTCAATTCAATCGCACCAATAAGACATACCGCCACTCCCCAGGGGACCGCATCAATGGATTCAGTCAACATCTTCTCCCTGAACAAAGTCACCGCACTCGTAACTGGCGCTTCGGGCGGCCTGGGCGAACACTTTGCGCGAACCCTTTCAAAGGCGGGCGCCACGGTCGCGTTGGCCGGCCGCCGGCTCGAGCCTCTCCAAAACCTTGCCAACGAGATAAACACCCTCGGCGGACACGCCGCAGCAGTCGCCTTCGACGTCTCAAACGCGCAAGCGGTACAGAATGGTTTCGCTCAGGCCGAAGACCTTCTCGGCCCAATCACCCTCCTGATCAACAACTCCGGAGTCACCGCCACCGTGCCGCTCACCGACGCCGAAGAATCCACCTGGGACGCCATCATGGACACCAACCTGAAGGGGGCATGGCTCTGCTCGCGCACCTTCGCCCAACGGCTCATAGAACGCCGCCAACCCGGCACAATCGTCAACATAGCGTCGGTCCTCGGCCTGCGCGTAGCCGGCCAGGTTGGCATCTACTCCGCTTCCAAAGCGGCGCTCATCCAGATGACGCACAGCCTCGCGCTCGAGTTGGCTCGCCACCAGATCCGCGTAAACGCCCTCGCCCCCGGATACATCGCCACCGAACTCAACCGTCAATTCCTCGAAACCCCAGCCGGCGCAGCCCTCATCAAACGCATACCGCAACGACGCCTCGGTGAGCTCGCAGACTTGGACGGACCTCTGCTTCTGCTCTGCTCCAGGGCATCGGCCTTCATGACCGGTGCCGTCATTTCTGTCGATGGCGGACACCTCGTAAGCAGCCTCTAGCTCAGCCAGCTGCCCTTTACCAGCAAACCTTCGTCAACAGTCATCCCATCCCACGCAACACAGAACAGGAAACAAAAGATGGCAGACCGCAGCGTTGTAATCGTCAGCGCCGTACGCACGGCAATCGGCAAATTTGGCGGCTCACTCAAGGACATTCCACCCACCGACCTGGCTGCCGCAGTCGTCCGCGAATCAGTCAATCGCGCCGGCATTTCGCCCGACGATGTGGACCAGGTCGTATTCGGAAACGTGATCCACACCGAAGCCAGGGACATGTACCTCGCCCGCGTCGCCGCACTCAACGGCGGTCTCAGCATTCGCACGCCCGCGCTCACGCTCAACCGCCTCTGCGGCAGCGGCTTGCAGGCGGTCGTCTCCGCCGCCCAGTCCGTCCTCCTCGGTGACGCCGACATTGCCATCGCCGGCGGCGCAGAAAGCATGAGCCGAGCACCCTATTGGTTGCCCAGTCTGCGCTGGGGCCAACGCCTGGGCGACGCCACCGCAAAGGACGCCCTTGTAGGCGCGCTCACTGACCCATTCGACGACGTCCACATGGCCGTGACCGCCGAAAACGTCGCCAGAAAGTGGGACATCCCACGCCAACTGCAGGATCAGCTGGCCGTAGAAAGCCACCGCCGCGCACTGCAGGCCATTGCGGGCGGGTACTTCAAAGACCAGATCGTTCCCATCGAATTGCACTCGAAGAAGGGCTCATCCTATTTCGCTGAAGACGAATCGCCCCGAAGTGATGCCACGATCGACAATCTCACCAAGCTGAAGCCACTCTTCGACAAGAACGGAACCATCACCGCCGGCAACGCCTCCAGCATCAACGACGCTGCCGCCGCCGTCGTCCTCATGGACGCACAGAGCGCCACTGACCGCGGCCTCAAACCCATGGGCCGCCTGGTAGGCTACGCCGTCGCAGGAGTGGAACCGCAGTACATGGGCATCGGTCCCGTCCCCGCCGTCAAAAAGCTCCTGCAGAAAACAGGCTTGTCCATTGACGCCATCGACCTCTTCGAAGTCAACGAAGCCTTCGCCGCCCAGGCGCTCGCCGTCATTCATGATCTCGGTCTGCCTGAAGCCAAAACCAATCCCAACGGCAGCGGCATCTCGCTCGGCCATCCCATCGGAGCCACCGGAGCCATACTCCTCGTCAAGAGCCTGCACGAGTTGCGACGCACCGGCGGCCGCTATGCTCTCGTCACCATGTGCATCGGCGGTGGACAAGGCATCGCTGCCATCGTGGAAAATCTCAGCTGATCGCCCTGCCTATTTCCCCGTCGGCAGCGTGATCTCCCCAGTGTCGCCCTTGATTTCAAACACGGTACCGAAAGCCTTGGAAGAATCGGCCAGCCGCTGCAGTATGTAAGCCGCACGCGCTTCTGGTGCCGGCGAAGGCAGGCCCCGGGTGAAGAGAAACGCATTGCTCGCATACTCGTCGTGCACATCGGGCTGTCCCTCACCCAGCGTGTTCAGCACGATAGGTTTGAACCGAATCGACTGCAGCCGCTTCCCGTCGAATTGAAGCGTTGCCACAGCGCCTTCCCACGCCATCGGCTCATCAATGTACGTCAGCGTTGCGGGCAGGTTGTAGATGAAGCTGCCGAGGCCGTAAAAAATGGCGTGCCCGTGATAGATCTCAACGCCGTGCAACAGCGGCGCTCCATGCATCACGACGATGTCCGCGCCAGCATCAATTTCAGCATGCGTCCATCGCCTCACCCAATCGTTCGGAGCAAGACGTTCTGGCAGGCCTTCGGTAAACACCGACGAGAACGAGTGATTCGAGAACACATGGTTGTGCTGGTACACAATCACGATATCCGCATGCTGGCGGGCCTCGCGAATGCTCTGCAGAATGCGCGCGGCATCGTCGGCATTTGGCGTATTCGCGGGAGCATCGGGCATGTCCGCGGTCGCTTCGTTCGGCTGATCGCCGGCGTTGATGTGAAGCTCATTCACTCCGGGCCGCTCTGCCGTAGCATTTCCGCCCGGCGTAATCAATCCCGACGCGCTCGCGATCAACGCAATCGTCCCCTTCGAAGTGTGGAGGTACGCGGGTGCAGCCGCCTCAGCCAGGTTTCGACCGATGCCGGCATGGACGATCTTCCGGATCTCGACCTCGTGAAGCGTATTTACAATCCCTTTAGCCTTGAAGTCGAACGCGTGATTGTCCGGTAACGCCAGCAGGTTGAACCCAAACTCACTCAGTGCATCCAGCGATGCGGGAGGCGCAAGAAAGCCTCTGCCTTCCCGTATCGTTTCGCCCGGTTCAGCAACCGCGGCCTCAAAGTTGGTGAAAATCACATCGCCCGTCAACAAACCCTTGATCACCGGCACCGCCGCCGGCGCCGTGGCGCGTATGTCCGACCGGATAACCGACTGCCCGGTAAGAGTAATGGTCAAGCGCGCCCGATCACTTTGCGCGGCGCTGCTCATGCAAAGCATCAGGCACGGGAAGCCAAAGCAAATGGCTCGTGGCGAAAATCTGCCGCCTCTCGATATCGTCGTCACGTGTGCCACCGTCTGGTTTCGTCCTCGAGCTTTGAAGCCACCATCCTACGGCGCCGTTGGCCCTTCCTCAAGATGATTCTTTGGCGACGGAGACGCCCGTCAAATCGCCCCCGCAGGCCGGGGAATGAACGAACTTCGCGGTCGCGGTTCGGCAGCTAGTCGGAATGCGCGGCGGCCTCCCGGTGCGACCCTAGTCTGCATGGGGATGAACCGTGGCGAGATACCCGGGCTCAGCATCCGCCGGGGGAGTTGCAGATGCCTGTCTCGACAGAAGCGTTCCCCGTTTGAGCGCTCGCTCCTTCATCATGACAAAGAACACGGGCACCAGGATCAGAACGTGGATTGTCGACGTGATCATCCCGCCGACTATCGGAGCAGCAATCGGCTTCATCACATCCGACCCGATGCCCGACTCCCACAGGATGGGAGCAAGGCTGCCTACGCCCAGCAGGAAGGCTGCCGGGCATAGGACCCCGGTTCTCCAATAGAAAGCGGACTTCATGACAAACTCCTGTCTCAGTGGCAATACAGACGTGAGCTCGCGTTATTTTGCGGCTCGGATCCTCATGAGAAAAGGAGCGGGCTAGATTCTTAAAATCAGGATTCCGTCAGAGAGAGGTCTTCGCAGGCTGCGTTTCAGGTTCTGGACCGACGTTCGGCTGATGCCATTTCGTCGCGACAAATCAAGGGATGCAGGCGCAAGCGCCGTTCCATTGATACGCGTGATACGCGGTAATCGTAACCGCGCCGCCGTCACGGCCCGTTGCGATGGAGCGGAGGGAACGTTCACACAGCAGTCCCCAGCGACCGTCTCGTTATATTTTGTTTGGCGGACTAATTCGGCAGCCGTATTCTCTTTGCCGCGAGCGTCTTGGGCGTCTGAAAACTGTTTCTGATAATCCGCGACAAGCTGCGTAAATCTTTCAGTGGAAACACGAAAGTTCTCGTTGAACTGAGTACTGCGCGCTTCCTGCGAAGCCGAAAATTGGCCCTGTTGCTCGCTCGCGATATTCGCGAGCCTCTGGCGTTCGGCGTCAACGCTCGACGAAATTGCGTTGAGGCTCCCCTGAAGAGCTTCTGCCCTAGCTGAGAGAAGGTTGAGGTCCGCTTCTGATTTCGCGCCGAGCGCGGCAAGCATCTTATCCGACTCGTCCTTGAAGCCGCGAAGCCTTTGCTGGGCGTCCGTGAGAGCATCAGATACGACTTTTCTGTAGCCGGTCGTCTTGGAAACTAATACGCCCAGCTCCTCGGGACTGTAGGCTCCTGGAACCTGCGCTATTGCCATCAATGCCCCGTCTGCGGTCACGTTAGCTGTGACAATGTGAGCGGGGTCCTTGTCTGAAATAAACGCAGTCAGCTCGTTTTGTGCCGCCGCCAAAACCGGGACAATCGCATCCAGCGGCCCCGGAGGAGTAACTAGAGGGTCGGCAGCGGCAATCCGTTTTCCGATGTAGGCGAGAATTGCCCTCAAGCGCTCCAAACCCAAGACAGCTTGGGGCGTCAGGTCCGGGACTGCGGCAGCGCCGTCGATTGCAGGTCCGAGCTTCCTCATCTCGGTCCACATTTGGTGCTCTCGTATGCGCTGGTCAAACTCGTTCATGCCGGCACTCTCTTGGGCGGTGGAATGTAAGTGATTGAAACACTATACGCCGCAAGCCCGGCATGAAACCCAAACTACACCGCAAGCCGTCGCGACACACGCTCGTAAACCGGCCGCAGTATGCGAATACTACGATAACTGCGCTTGTGTATCGCCTCGGGCCGGTCTAGGACGAGGACGCCGAGCTCGCGCTCGAACATCCTCGAAATCGTGTCGCGGCCGAAGCCCGTCAAATCGGCGGCCTCGGCGGCCTCGGCGACTGTGAGCGCCGGCTTATCTGGTGCCATCGGCGACCTCCACTTCCCCCGCTTCTTCGACTAGCAGCTCGCGAAGAGCCTTGGGGAGCCGCCGGCGCTCGGCCGGGGTTAAGGTGAAGTCGATCACGAATCGGGCGACCGGGGAGATGGGGAAAGGCGCGCCGAACTGTTGCCAAGCGTAGGCGAGGCTCTCGGTGTCGTGCGCGAGGACAGTGGTGCTCGGAATGATGCTGAGAACTTTCATGGGTGGGGCTTCCTTTGTGGATAAGTTCAACCATGATGCACGCCGCATCGCCGTGTGTCAAATCTAAACCATTTAGAATCATTATTATACGTCACTTTTGCGCGGCACTTTTGCACGTCACTCTTAGACGGATTTCGTTCGCACCTCAGAACAATAGCAATAGTTCGTAATACTTATTGACAGTTCTTTGAAAGACTGCGATATTGGTTTTGTGAAAGGCGGGACGGCGATGGCGCTTACGGTCGAAGAGGGTAAAGCAAAGCGGTTGGCGGGTATGAAGCGCGCTAAAGAAGAGATGACGGCGGCGCAGAGAATCCAGCGCGCGCTCGTCAACGGAAGACCGCCCGCAAGTGAGTTGAAGACGCCGTCCGCCGCCGTGACGGCCGCCCGGACACTTCATCGCGAATTGGAGTTGCGGTTGAAGACCGAAGGCTTCGCACCGGAGCCGAGCACTTACGCCGTGTGTGTGGCATACGTGACACCGGACCTCACCGTTTTGGGCTTCACTCTCCCTTACGTACCGGAAGACAAAGACCGGACGAGGGAAATCCTGGAGATGCTGACAGGAAACATCGCCATCGGTTTGATCTTCGGAATAGCCGACACTGAGGCGCGGGACGAGGACGGGCGCATCGTTATGGGTGCGCGAGCCTTTCTTGTGACTAAGCAGACGGATGCTTGGCTCTCCGAACTGCTCTTGCCGGTTCGCCTGGATATGGAAGGCTAGGCTCGCCCGAAACGAGTTGGCGTCCGTGGGCAGCCCCTCACCGACGCCGCAACAAAACCGAAACACGATCACGCGTACATTCGTCTGCGAAAGGGGCTACATGCGTTCACTCAACAAGCACGAGCAACTCGCACACGACGGGGACTTCATTGTGTGCATCCTCGGCAATCTGCAAACGTCAGAGTTTGAGTTGCTGGACCCCGCACAGCTCGCCGTCGCCGACACCGCCCGGACATTGACGAGACGCGGCTTCCAATACGTCGGCACAGTGGGAATGGTGAACGGTGCCCCACGCACAGCCCTGGACGAGCCCCTCGATGACGCGACGATTTCGACACTGTCGAGTGCCTATGTTCGCCACGTCACGGCACGGGCGGGCCTCGGTCGCTCTCGATGCGACGCATAAGTTTCGGCAGAACATCGCCACCGATGTTGCATGGTTGCCTAGCTAGAAAGGGCTAGGTCGCTCGCGATAGCTGCCGCTACTACGCGGACGAAGACGCGACGCATCGCCGCTGGGGAGTAGGCGACGCAAAACCGAATAGCTGCGGACCGGGTCGCGCGCCCGGATGCGCAGTCATCGGCAAAATCAAAATTGGAGATTCACATGAGCATGAAATTGTTCGAAAAGAAACGTGAGCATAAATACGCCCTCGACAAAGCGGACGCGACGCTTTCGGCGGCGGAGCGCGCCGGGCGACCGATGACGGCGGCCGAAGAAGCCGACGTCTCAATGGCGTTGAAGGCTGCGGCATCCCTCAAAACCGAAATTGTGGCCCTCGAAAAGGGGAACACCACGCTTTCGCAATTCACGGCGCGCGGCCCATTTGATGCCGATGGGTCGGCGCTACTCGCGAGTCACGAAGGCGGCCGGTCATTTGTTCGTCAGCCGGCGCGCACGTTATTCACCGAGGACTACGCAAACGCCTTCCACGACTATGTCCGCTCGAATGGTCAGAACGCGGCAAGCGCGGCCCTCTATGAAGGCAGCGGCTCGGCCGGCGGCTATGCCGTGCCCGTCGTTGTTGATGGGCAGATTGTCCCGCTCGCGCCGGCTGATATGGGCGTCCGCACAATCGCCAGTGTCATCCCAACCGCATCGGATATGAAAATTCCCCGAGCCACTTCCATCAGCACGGCGGCGGCGAAGGCGGAGTCCGGTGGCTCAACCAATACCTTCACCGAGTCGGACCCCACCCTCGATCAGTTCACGCTGTCCGCGTTTATGGCGGGATTGACACACACCGCGAGCTGGGAAATCTGTCAAGATGTCCCATCTTTTCAGCAATTTTTGGTTTCGGACATGCTGTTGGCGCAGTCTCTCTTTGAAGAGAATTGGTACGTCAACGGCACGGGCACGGGGCAACCGCAAGGGCTCATCGGCAACACAGGCGTTGGCGTCACGGGCGTCGGTAGCGGCACGACGGACGGCTACGCGAGCGAATTGCTCGACGCCACCTTCGACGTGCAAGGAGTCTTGAAAGGCGCTTACCACGAAAACGCGTCCTTCCTAATGCAGCGTTCCACCGGCATACTGCTGCGGAAGGCACAGAAGCAAGCCAACCTCTTTGAGCCCGTGTTTACGCGCTCGGGCGGAAGGGACTACTTGCACGGCATGCCTGTGACGTACAGCACCGCCATGCCCGCCGTAGCCGCATCCGCTACGCCCGTGTTGTTCGGTGATTTTCGCCAAGGGTATTGCATCGGCGACCGTGGCGGCGCGGGCATCAACATCAAGGTGCTCGACCAACCACTCGCAACCCAGGGGCAAGTCATTCTTTTGGCTTACCGCCGAACCGACGGACGCGTCCGTCGCTCGGAGGCAATCCAGGCGATCACCCTCCATAGCTAAAAACCTCTGCGGGGAGAGTCATCCCGTGTCAGCCGGGCCGTGCATGGTCCCGCAAGGCGTTGGCGCGCCTATTTCAGCCATGCACGGGAGCTGACTCCTTTTTCAAAAACCCGGTCCCGATGTTGGGGAGCGTTGAGGCCGGGTTGTTTTTCAAAGAATCGAGGCGAATTGTGGCGCAGCCGGTATGGGTTTTATCCGTTGACTTGCAGACGAAGACGGCGACGTTTCAAAGCGGCATGGCCGAGGCGGCGAAGTCTGCCCGTGGCGCTTTTACCGACATCAAGAGCGGCGCGTCTGAAATGGGCGGTCACGTCTCAACAAATATGTTCGCGAGCCGTCACGCAATTATGGCCGTATCCGAAGCCTTCGGCGACACAATGCCCCGTGCGATCACGGCGCTCTTGGTACACATCGGCCCGTTGGGCGCTGCGTTGGAGGCGGCGTTTCCGTTCGCCGCTATCGGGCTTGCGGCCGTGCTCTTGATTGAGCATTTTGAAAAGCTGAAAGAAGCCGGCATCAAGCTAACCGAGGACCAACTCCGTTTCAGCACGGCCGCGCAAACTGCCTTCAATGCCCTAGACCAAAAACTCATCCAGGCGGGCATACGGGCCGATGAGCTGCGCAATGACCACCTCGGCGCGTTGGGGAAGCAACTCGAACTTATCGACAAACAAAGCATGGACGAATTGGTCCATTCGTTCGGCATCGTCGCCAAGGCCGCCGATGTCGTCTTCGGCGACTTGCAGAGCCATTGGTACAAGCAAGGCATCGGAGCCGCCGGGGCGAAACACGCTCTCGAAGATTTCCAAGCGAAGTACGAAGACCTCCTCGTCCACGGGAAAGACAAAGAGGCTTCGGACTTGCTACGCGGGACGCGCGAATCGGCGGAAAAGGTCCTCGCCCTCCAGAACCAACTAAAGACGACACCGGGGCATACACAAGTCGGGACTAACGATGTGTCCGCGTATATGGAACACGCGAAGGCCGAGCAAGCTCTACGCGCGTCGGGCGTCGGCATCACCGAGAACGAAGTCAAGGCGCAGCAAACGCTAGTGGCGGCCCTCAATGAGCAAGTCCAGATTGAGCAGCGTGTCGCCGAGTTGAAAAAACTAGAGGGTGGCAATGCGACGAAGACCGTCGGCAACGAACTTGCGGCCAAGGCGGCCGAGGCGGCGAAGCAAGCCGCAGAGCACCAACTCAAGATGGGCGAAGCCGGCCTCGCCGCCGAGCGGGAGCAAGCCGCCGTCATGGCGACGTTGCGCAACTCCACCATTGCCGAGCGCCTCGCCGCCGATACTAACCTCGCCGACAAAGAGTACCGCCTCCAACTGCAAACCAACGGGGCGCTCGTCCAGGCGCTCGATAAAGGCGGCAAGGACTACAACAACCAACTAAAGAGCCTCCAGGACAAAGCGGTCGAATTGACGGCGCAGCATCAATCGGCCGTCGCCATCCTGCAAGGCAAAGCGCAGATGGAGCAATACCACCTGGACCTCGCCAACCTGGAGCAAGCCGAGCGGGAGAAAATCGACGCCACGGACCAAGGGTCTTCCGAGCGGCTTGCGGCGATCAATGCCGCCATCAAGGCCGAGGAAGCCCTCAACCTCCAGGCGACTGCGCACTTCCGGGAGCTGTTGACGCAGCGGACACAGACGGCCCGCGAAGCCGCCGCCGAAGACGCAAAGCAAGCCGCCGAAGCCGGGCGCTTGATGGCCGACGACGAGCAGCGCATGGGCGAGCTTTCACTCGCGGCGCAGCGGGAGCACCAAGCCCTTATCGACAGCGGCCGCCGGGTGTCGGTACAGATGCGGCAAAAAGAAGAAACGGCCGCCGCGAACGCCGAGTACGCCTTGAAGTTGACGGCGCTGTCCCATCAAATCGCAGCCCTCGACAAAGGCGGCAAAGACTACGAGAACAAGCTCCGCGCGCTCCAGGCAAAACAACGCCAGCTCGTCCAGGAGCACGAAAACGAAATCACCGCGATCAAAGACAAAGCCACGATGGAGCGCAATTCTCGCATCCTCGCCGCCGATCAAAACTTCAACAACACCATAGCGGCCGGGTTGACTCAGTCGCTCATGGGGCATCAATCGTTCGCCGCAACGATGGACAGCATCGGGAGTCAAATCGTCTCCGGGATGATGGAGAACGCCATCAAATCGGTACTCGCCAACGACTTCACCAAAGAATCCGATGCCGCAGCGGCCGCCCGTAAAGCCTACCTCGCCGGTATGCACTTCCCTTTCCCCGCAAACATCATCATGGGGCCGCTGTTGGGCGCGGCGGCGTTCGCCTCGGTGATGGCGTTCCAAGACGGTACGGACAGCGTCCCCGGTATAGGCCGAGGCGACCGCGTCCCGGCCTTGTTGGAGCCGGGCGAGGGCGTCGTCCCCGGCGGAGTTATGGACGGGCTCCGCAGTATGGCGCGCTCCGGGAGTATGGGCGGCGGCAATCACTACCATTTGCACGCGCGCGTACACCTCGAAGCCTCCGCCCTGGACGGCGACGGCATGGACAAGGTGCTCACGAAGCATGGCGACAAACTGCAAAAGCACTTCGAGACGGCCCTCAGAAAACTAAACCGCTAACTCGTTTCATGCGAGCCGGTTAGCCCTGAAAAGTGCATATATGAAGGGTTTTTACAGCAATCCTGGAGAACCATGAGCGAAGCCAAACCCACGATGACGATGACCCGAGAGAACGGGCAAGGCTACATAGTCCGCACGGAAGTAAACCTCATCGCGGACGCGACCGACGTGATGGGCTTGGCCGGTTACCCTTGGGTCATCCTGGCGGCTAACCCACATCTCTCGTCGGAGAAGATTGATGCGTTTCTACGCGCTATCGGCGGCGGCTCGGTGCGGAGCCTCAGTTGGATAAAGCGCCATCGGTGGATGTTCCGAAAGCGTGACGCCAAGTACACCGGAGGCGCTAAAGCGGACCAGGACGGCAACTACCGCCGCGCCGTTGCGATCATGCACGACAACCCCACCGTATCGACACGGGCGCTCGTCCACACGCTGAAAGCACACCGCATCCAGCGGAGCCGGGAATGGGTGCGCCAACACCGCTGCGACCCGATGGAGTGACAACTTGACGGCTCATATAAGAGACATTGAGCCATACGCCACCACCCACTCCCCCATCCCCCGTACCCCGCACCCCACAAACCCCCTTGGCGGTGGTTGGTGGTGCGCGGGTTACAGGGAACGGGATTGGCCCAAATAAAAGAAAGGGTAAGAAATGGAACATACACCAACCGCGCCAACCATCGCGACCGACAACGAGCCTTTGGTGCTCGTCGTTGACATACCAGCCGGGGCGACAACCGACGAGGCGGCCCGCCTTTGGAATGGACCGTTCGCCGGGGGCTATTACCTCAACGCCGTGGTGCCGTGGCCCGGTGTTGGCGCTCGGGCCTTCCTGCGACGGCAAGCGAAGCCGGCCGCCAAGCCACCCAAGCCGGACCCGGCCGACGTTCCGCTCGCGACACGGGAAGCCCGCGCCGTGCAGTTCATTCGGGAGAACCGCGAGATGCCGGTTAGTCAGCTCGTCGCGGCGCTCAAAGCCCTCCGCTTCGTACGCGGTACGCAGTGGGTGACGACGAAGCGACGCGAGATCATCCAGGCCGAGATGCGCGCACGGGCCGCCGCACAGTAAGTCACAATGGGTGCAATGGTGGGCGGGGGCGGGGTAAAATGTTGAAAAAAAACCCCTAAAAGCCCTCCGCCACTCTTTTATTTACACACATTGAAATAAATCCCGATTTGTGTCAAGCGTCCTTTACATTGACGACTGTCGGACGGGCTAGACACCGAAAAGAGGCTCTAGGATGGCCCGCCGTGGCGCACAAATGCCCCACACGGCGTCTGTGAAAAGTGCGGGTGGGGTAGCAGCGTGGGTTTTGCATCGGCGAGGGGAGTCGCCTAACGAGACGGGGGACACAAATGGAATGGCTCAATTGTTCGGAGGCGGCCGCTTATCTAAAGGTGAAGCCGCGCACGTTGCTCCAATGGGCGCGCACGGGCCGCGTACCCGCGCACAGACTCTCGGGCGTGAAAAGGCATGTGTGGCGCTTCTTACGCACAGAGCTGGATGCTATCCTTTGCCCGTCATCCGCTGGACTTGCTGACGGGAGGCAGCAATGAAGGCACAGCGACAACATCGTCACACAACGGGCTCGGTGCGCTACGACAAACGGCGACGGACCTGGAATTATCTCTGGTACGACGGGGCGATTCGCCGGTCGAAGCGAATCGGAACGAAACAAGAATTTCCCACCAAGGCCGCCGCATGGAAAGCAGTAGACGGCCTTCAACCGCAACAACCGGAAGCCAAGATAGGGGACACGGTGACGACTGTGATTGCGCGTTACCAAGCGGAGCGGATGCCCACACGCCACACAACGGCGCGGGTCTATCGTTCTTTCTTGGACAATCACATCGGCCCGAAGTGGGGCGACACCCTGATTCAGGATGTCCAACCGCGCCCCGTCGAGTTGTGGCTCCGAGAGCTGCCCTTATCGCCAAAGTCCAAAACGCATGTGCGATCACTCATGCACGGCCTTGTAGATTTTGCGATGTGGGCGGGCTTACTCGAAGTCGCACGAAACCCGATGTCTCTCGTACGAAATGTGGGAGCGACTAAGCGGGTACGGAAACCGCGAAGCCTAACGGTTGAGCAGTTCCAGGCGCTACTGCAAGAGTTGCGCGAGCCCGTGTCTACGCTCGCACTTCTTTCGGTATCGCTCGGGCTGCGCATCAGTGAAGCTCTCGCGTTGCAATGGGACGACGTCGATTGGTTGGGGTCGCGGTTGAACGTCCAACGCGGCATCGTCAATCAGCGGGTCGCCGATGTGAAGACGGAGGGCTCGGCTAGGGTCCTCGTGCTCACCTCGGAGATGCTGGAGCGCCTCAAGACCTGGAAGCGGGACGCGAAGTTTGGGGACGGGACGGATTGGGTTTTCGCTAGTCCGCTAAAGCTCGGCCGGCTTCCCTATTCCTACACCGGCGTTTGCAGCGAACTTCAACGCGCCGCAAAGGCCGCCAACCTCGGCCACCTCGGGACACACACCTTTCGCCACACCTACCGCTCATGGCTTGATGCTGTGGGCACAGCGGTAGCAGTGCAGCAGAAGTTGATGCGTCACGCGGACATCCGAACGACGATGAACATTTACGGCGATGTGGTAACGGATGAGATGACTACGGCGGGAGTCAAGGTCGCACAGCTCGCGTTTCAAGCAAAGGGAGCGCAGTCAGAGCGCAGCGCGAACTAAGTTGTTGATTTTATGGCTCCTGAGGTAGGACTCGAACCTACAACCCTTCGGTTAACAGCCGAATGCTCTGCCATTGAGCTACTCAGGAACAAACTGGCTTGGAAGACCAGCGGACAAACGATACGCAGCCGGGCGGCTGCGCTCTTTCATTTATAACAAACGCCCGCCCCACGGTCAAAGTACGCGACGCCCTGTTCCGAATCGCCCGCGAAGTCGTATGATCACAATCGCAGGGAGGATCCCACGCATGCCGCGCATCAGCCGCCTCGACCGCTCCGAAGTCGCCCCCGAGCTCCGCCAAGTCTACGACAAGTTCCTCCGCGACCGCGGTAACGTCCCCTACTTCTTCCGCACCCTCGCGCACCGCCCTGAAATCTTCCGCACCGCCGCCGCCCACATGCACTCCGTGCTCTCCACTGGCACGCTCCCCACTCGCCTCAAAGAACTTGCCGTCGTCCGCACCTCCCAGCTCAACTGCACCAACTACTGCCTGGCCAGCCACACCGCCATCAGCCTCAAACTCGGCACCACGCCCGAGCAGATCGAAGCCCTCCACCACTGGCGCGACAGTCCCCTGTTCTCGGAAGCCGAAAAGGAAGCGATACACCTCGCCGAGGTCATGACCAACGACTCGCACAACTTCTCCGATGCAGAACTCGCCAGCCTCCGCCGTTTCTATTCCGAGGGCGAAGTCATCGAACTCATGGCCGCCATCGGCCTCTTCAACTACTTCAACCGCTTCAACAACATGCTCCAGATGGAACCCACCCAGCCCGCCACCGCCGAAGAACTAACCCAGGCCGGCATAGAAACCGTCACCGCCTGATCGACCTCAAAACCATCAGGGTGCCCCATGTCCGGATTTCTGTATGGGCCTTCACAACCGCCCGAGTCCCACCCCAAAGGCCTTCGCGCCCTTTGCGTGCGCTTGCTCCCCTTCGCGTCCTTTGCCTGAATCGCCTTTGCTTCCCCTTCGCCGCCCCAACTACGGATAAAGCAACACCGCAATCGCATAAGTACTGAACGCCTGCCCTCCACCCGCGGCACACGCCCCCACCACCGCCTCGCTGAACCCACCCGCCCTCATCCGAGCCTTCAGCGCCTCCGGCACCGTATTCAGATCCCCCGACGTATACCGCATCACAAACATCGGCCGTCGCGCCCCCGCATAACCCGTCGACGCCGCACACGTTCTCCGCGCCTCCTCCGAGCTCCCTGAAACCTCCACCCGAGTCACCGCCGCCAGCAGCCTGCCCACCGCCTGCTCCTGCTCCTCCAGCGACAGGGCCGCCACCGTCTTCTCAAAATCCTGCACGGCATAAAGTTCGCCATTGCGCTGCAGCACGCTGATCCCCACCGCATCCACATGTGGGTCCAGCAGGTTCGCGCGATGCCCCGGCGAGTTCATCCACGCATCGTGGATCCGCACCGCCGTCGGCGCCTCCGCCACATTCTCCGCAATCACGCTGAACCGCGCTCCTGCGCTCTTGGCCCGCGTAGCCAGCTCCGGCTCACCCGGATACTGGTGCGAAATACTTTGCCGCGCCGCCATCTCCTGCGCATGCGCCGTCGCAGCACGATAGAGTGTCGCCTCCCACCGCAGCGGAGGCAGTCCACGCTCAGTCCGTTCCGCATTCGCCATCGAAAAAAGATACTGCGCCGCCACCGACGGCGCCTGCGCCCGCACACCCGCCGCGCACACCATCACCGCTATCCCGGCAACCCAACGAAGGCCCATTTCCACTTAGACCCCAATCCGCGCCATTTGCTGCGCAGTCCTATCGACTTTCCGCACCCACGCCATCCCCACCCGGCAGCCGCTCCCGGCTCTTCCGCATCAACGCGAACAGCTTCCGCGCTCCCCAGTACCGCGGCACATAAACCGACGGTGCTGAAACCGCGCGAAAGAGCCAGCCCATATATAGCCGGTCTCCCCACATGGGAATCCTCACCTGGTCGCCGCTCAAAAACGCAATCGCCGCCCCAATGCAGTGCACCGCTGGCCGGTAACTCAGCGTCCGCTTCAGGTAAATCCCCAGCCGTTCCTGCGTTCCGCCGCCAATCGCCACAATCACATGCTGAGGCCGCAGCTTTTCCAGCAGCGCCACCAGCTTGGGATCGCTCATCTCGCGGCCATACATCGGAGCCAGGTAAACACACTCCGCCGGCACATCGATCCCCTGCTCCCCCAGCCAAGCCAGGTTGCGCTCCGCACTCACCCGTCCCGCCATCACCCACAGCGTATTACCCGGCCGCCGCGCCGACTCCCGCCCCAGCAGCTCACGCAGATACTCCAGCCCCGAAAGCCGCCGCAACGTATCTTTTTGCAGGAAATTCCACGCCAGCACCATGAACGACGAGTCCGTGATCGCCAGGTCAGCATGCACCAGCGCATCCCGATAAGCCGCATCCGTTTCCAGGTCCTTCAGCGCCGGAGCAGCCGGAACCACCAGCACACCGCCGCCTTCCATCTGGTCCACCGCGGACGCCGCGCTCCCCTGGAAGAACCGTATACCCAGGATCGTCCGGTAAGCGTCAGGCCCGCTGCGCATGGCTATTTGCCCTCGGACCCGGCCGCGATCTCGCCTTCAATCCAGTTGTAAGTCCGTTGCATCCCGTCGCGTAGCCGGATCGAAGGCTCCCACTTCAGTCTTTCCAGGATCAGCGTATTGTCGCTGTTCCGACCATTCACGCCCTTCGGCGCGTTCAGGTCATAGTTCCGCTTCAACGTCACGCCGGCAATCTCTTCCACAATATCCACCAGCTGGTTAATCGTCACCAGTTCGCTCGACCCCAGGTTGATCGGCTCGTCGATCGCGCTGTTCATGATCATCTCGGTTCCCGCCACGCAGTCATCGATGTACATAAAGCTGCGGGTCTGGTTCCCGTCGCCCCAGATCTCGATCTCGTGCTTCCCGCTGTTCTTCGCTTCCAGAACCTTGCGGATAATAGCCGCCGGCGCCTTCTCCCGCCCGCCATTCCACGTTCCATGCGGCCCGTAGACGTTGTGATAACGCGCCACCCGGCAGATCAATCCGTAGTCTTCCTCAAAATGCCGGCACATCCGCTCACTAAACAGCTTCTCCCAGCCATACCCGTCCTCCGGCAGCGCCGGGTAAGCGTCAGACTCCTTCAGCGGAATCACATCGGCATTCGTCTGCTTCTCGCCGTTATAAACGCACGCCGACGAAGAGTAAAAGAACCGCTTCACCCCTTCAGCCTGCGCCGCCATCAGCATATGCGTATTGGTCAGCACGCTCAGCATGCACAGCGCCTTGTTGTTCTCGATAAAGCCCATGCCACCCATATCGGCAGCCAGCTGATATACCGTCGTCACACCCTTCGCGGCCGTCACGCAATGCGCTGCGTCCTTCAGGTCCAGCGCCAGGTTTTCCACCCCATCCGTCACCTGGTACCACTCGTCCAGGGGCTTGATGTCGACCGCCCGAACCACGTCTACACCGTTTGCTATCAATCGTTTGACCAGATGGCCACCGATAAAGCCGCCCGCCCCGCAGACGACGGCCTTTTCGTTCTTCAGGGTCATGCACTCTCCCGGATATACACTCTCTAAGCTAACAGAAACAGCACTTTGGCTTTGCGATTATCAGGTACACCGGCCGCTAACCGATGCGGCGAGGCACACCGCCGTGTAGCATAATTTGCAAAATCGAGGGACCCGGAGGACAGTGCGCAACGCTCGAACAATACCCACGGTACGAAGCGAACTGCTCAGTTGGATGCAGCATCAGCCTCTCGCAGCCCTCGGTGCTGCCCTTTTGCTGATTTTCACCCTCACCGCCATCTTCGCCCCCTGGCTAGCCCCACACGACCCCGCCCGAATCGACCTCCTCGCCCGCCTCCAGTCCCCCTCCCGCGCCTTCTGGTTCGGCACCGACGAGCTCGGCCGCGACATCTTCTCCCGCACCCTCTACGGCGCCCGCGTCTCCCTCATCGTCGCTGTCTCGGTCGTCAGCCTCTCCCTCGCCGTAGGCCTGGTCCTCGGCTCCCTCGCCGGCTTCTTCGGCGGCGTCACCGACACCGTCATCAACATCTATGCCACCAACGCCTTCCTCGCCCTCCCCGGAATCCTGCTCGCCGTAGCCTTCGTCGCCTTCATGGGCCCGGGGCTCGAAAACCTCATCCTCGCCCTCGCCCTATCCGGCTGGGTAGCCTACGCCCGCCTCGTCCGCGCCCAGGTCATCGCCATCAAGGAGCGGGAATTCGTCCAGGCCGCCCGCTCCCTCGGAGCCTCCAACCTCCGCCTCATGCTCCGCCACATCCTCCCCAACATCCTCCAACCCCTCATCGTCCAGGCCGCCATCGGCATGGCTGCCGCCGTTCTCGCTGAAGCCACCCTCAGCTTCTTAGGCCTCGGAGTCCAACCTCCCACCGCCACCTGGGGAGCCATGCTCAACGACGCCCGCTCCCACCTCTTCGAATCCCCCCATCTCATCTTCTTCCCAGCACTTGCCGTAGTCTTGTGCGTCCTCAGCTTCAACTTCATAGGCGACGGCCTCCGCGACTACCTGGACCCAAGAACCCGCCTCCGCACCGGCCTATAGGGCCTTTCCGTTCGATCAAGATCGGATAAGCCGTTGCTGCTCAATCCAGGCACCCTGAAGCTCAGCCAGCGAATATAGTGAGCAGCCGTTGCTAGGGTGAGCAGCCGTTGCCGTTGCCAGGATGAGCAGCCGTTGCCGCTGCCAGGATGAGCAGCCGTTGCCGCTGCCAGGATGAGCAGCCGTTGCCGCTACCAGGGTGAGCAGCCGTTGCCGTTGCTTCTAGGTACCCCAAGGCTTTAGCCTTGGGTCTCATAACTCGCCAAAGGATGAGGGGCTTCAGCCCCTGGGGTATGCTCTCCCCGGTCCGCCACCTACACATGCAAATCGGCATCATCTCCGACACCCACAATCTCCTCCGCCCCGAAGCCCTCACCGCACTGGCAGGCGTCGACCGCATCCTCCACGCAGGAGACGTCGGCAACCCCGACATCCTCACCACCCTGGCCCAGATCGCTCCCGTCACCGCCATCCGCGGCAACACCGACACCCACGGCCCCACCGCCCTCCTCCCCGCCACCGAAGCCATCTACCTCGGCGGCCATCTCTTCTACCTCATCCACTCCCTCGACGACCTCGACCTCCACCCCCACGCCGCTGGCATCGCTTGCGTCATCAGTGGCCACACTCACAAGGCCGCCATCCACCGCGACAACGGCGTCCTCTACCTCAACTCCGGCAGCGCCGGCCCCCGCCGCTTCAATCTCCCCATCACCCTCGCCCGCATCACCATCTCCGACGGCACCCTCCACCCCGAAATCATCACCCTGCCCATCTAACAAATCCCAGTCCCCACCGAGACCTTCCCAGTCCCCACCGAGACCTTCCCAGTCACCACCGAAACCTTCGCCCACTTTGCGTGCTTTCCCCCTTCGCTTTTCTTAGCGTGAAACGCCTTTGCTGTTGCCCTGGTCTTCTATTCCCTACTCCCTATTCCCTGCCTCTACCGTCGCAACCGCGGATCCGCCACCGCATACGCCGCATCCGTCAACAAATTCACCACCACATAAGTCAGCCCCACCGCCAGGATGCACCCCTGCACCAGCGCATAATCGCGGTTCGAGATCGCCGACAGCGTCAGCCTCCCCAGCCCCGGCCACCCAAAGATCGTCTCCGTCACAATCGCCCCCGCCAGCAACGACCCAAACTGCAACCCCACCACCGTCAGCACTGGATTCAGCGCATTCCGCAGCGCATGTTTATAGACCACCGTCCGCTCCGCTAAACCCTTCGCCCGCGCCGTCCGGATATAGTCCTGCCCCATCTCCTCCAGCATCGACGTCCGCACCATCCGCGTCAGGATCGCCGCTAACCCCAGCCCCAGCGTCACCGACGGCAGAATCAAATGCCGCAGAAAATCCCCCACCCCATTCCCCGCACCCGACACCGGCGCCCACCCCAGCCCAATCGCAAACACCAAAATCAAAAGCGGCCCCAGCGCAAAATTAGGAAACGAAAGCCCTACCAAACTCCCCACCCCAATCGCCCGATCCGCCCATCCATTGCGATGCGTAGCCGAAACCACCCCCGCCGGAATCGCCAACCCCACCCCAATCAGCAACGCCCCCAGCGTCAACGCCAGCGTGTACGGATATCGCTGCAGCACCAGGTTCAAAACCGAGTCATGCAGCCGCAACGACTGCCCCAGGTCAGCATGGAAGATCCCCCGCCAGTAGTGCCAGTACTGCGTCCCCAGCGGCTGGTCCAACCCATAAGCATGACGCAGCGCCGACACGTCCGCCCCCGTCGCACCCTCGCCCAGCATCTGCACAATCGGGTCTCCCGGAACCAGGTGGATCAGCAGAAACACCACCGTCACCACCACCCACAGCACCGGCAGCGTCGTCGCTGCCCGCTTGGCAATCTTCACCGCCGTCTGCCCGGCAGGAGACATCAGTTCGTCCTCGCAGCCACAGCCGCTGGCGTCCCAAGCTCTTCAATCCGCACCCGAGCAATCCGCTTCCCCGCCATCTCCGCAATGATGAACCGACGATGCGCAAACTCCACCGTCTCTCCCACCGCCGGAATATGCCCCAGCTTCGCCAGGATCAAGCCCGCCAGCGTCTCCACCCCCGCCTCCCGCGGCAGCTTCCACCGCAGCTGCGTAGCCAGATCCCGCAGCGTAGCGCTCCCATCCAGCAGCAACCCGCCATCCGCCGCCGGAACTGGAATCCGGCTGCCCACATCAAACTCATCTTCCAACTCACCCACAATCTGCTCCAGCGCATCTTCGCTGGTCACCAGCCCCACGGTCGACCCATACTCATCCACCACAATCGCCAGGTGCCGCCGCCGCTCCTGGAACTCTTGCAGCAACTCCACCGCCAGCTTCGTCTCCGGCACCACCAGCACATCCCGCATCACCTGCCGCAGCGTCATCCCACTTCGAGCGGTCCCGCCCAACCCTTGGCTAACGCTCCGAAAGTGCATCAGCCGCGACACGTCCTTCGAATACACCACCCCAATAATGTGTTCCGGTCCCCGTTCCGGATCGAACACCGGAATCCGCGAGTGCTGTTCATCGATAATCCGCGCACTAGCCAGTTCCAGAGGCATATCGGCCGGAAGCGAAAAAATCTTCCCCCGCGGCGTCATAATCTCCCGGGTCACCACGTTGTTCAGCTCGATCGCCCGATGAATCATCTCTTCCTGAAATTTCGGCAGCAATCCCACCCGCCGCGTGGCCGTCGCCAGCAGCTTCAGTTCCTCAGGAGAATGCACGCCGCTCTCCCCCCGCAGCGGAGCCCGAAAAAGCCGAAGCACCAGCGTCGCCGAGAAGTTCATCACCTTGATCGCCGGCCGCGTCATCCGGATAAAGACATCCATCGGCCCGGCCACCGCCAGCGCAATCCGCTCCGCCCGCTGCAGCGCCAGCGACTTCGGCACCAGCTCTCCCAGCAACACCTCAAAGTACGTAATCAGCGCAAACGCAATCACCACCGCCAGCGTATGGGCATACGCTGCCCCATGCAGCGCCCCTCCCGGCAGCCACTTCATTCCCTGGAAGATATCCATCAACACATCGGCTATCTCGGGTTCGCCTATGCCACCCAAAGCCAGCGCTGCCAGGGTCACCCCAAACTGCACCGCCGGCAGAAACTCATCGATATTGTTCTTGAGCGCCAGAACCGTTCGCGCCCCCGGACGACCCAGCGCCACCAGCTGTTCCATCCGCGTCTCGCGCACGCTCACCAGCGCAAACTCGGCAGCCACGAAGAAAGCATTCGCCAGGATAAAAAAGGCGATAACAATCCCGTGAAAGAGTACCCACTCCAGCATTGGCCTGAGTCTAGCACTCCAGCCTGACTAATCAAGCACCTCAACCCTCTCGCCTCTCACCCTCACGCCTCAACAACACCCGCTTTTCTAAGCTCATAGCCTCTACGCTCTGAGCTCTTGCCAACCCCTGGCGGCCCACAAGCCAGCCACGGACGCACAGAGGCCCGCGAGCTCTCACTCGCGGGCCTCTCGCAACCTCTATCGCTTAGGCGTTGACGACAGCACCAGCACCCAACACCCGTGCCAGCGTCTGATCGATCTGTTCCTTGGGAACAAAGCCCACAATCTGGTCAGCGACCTTGCCGCCCTTGAAGATCAGCAGCGCCGGAATGCCCCGAATGCCGTAGCGCCCGGGCGTCGCATTGTTCTTGTCGACGTCCATCTTCATGACCTTGAGCTTGCCCTGGTACTCGCTCGCGACCTGGTCAACGACCGGTGCCAAAGCGCGGCACGGGCCGCACCATGCTGCCCAGAAGTCCACCAGCACAGGTGTGTCCGACTGCAATACCTGCTTCTCAAAGTCCGCGTCGTTTACTTCGGTTACAAACTGTCCTGCCATGTCCATCTCCCTCCGCGCCGTCCAAGTCATGTTCCGTACTTCCGCGCGTCCTCAATCATAGATGCGCCACTGTGCAAAACGGTTCCAAACCCCGTCTTGGCCTCATCGGAGGTTCCCCCGCCGACAGCAGCAAATCGTCACCCCGACCGCTCCACCCCACCCGCAACATGCAGCCGGATCAACTCCACTTCCCCCGCCGCCTCGCGCACCTTCGCCTCCACGACCGCTTCATCCACCCCGGCCTCCAGCACCATCAGCACCGACGGACCCGCTCCACTCAGCGCCGCGCCAGCAATCCCCGCCGTCCCGCTCAGCGGCAGCAGCGCCTTCAGCAGCGGACAAGCTTCCTTCCGATAAGGCTGGTGCAACCGGTCCTGCATCGCCGTAGCCAGCAAATCCAGCCGCCCCTGCGCAAATGCCGCCACCAGCATCGCCGCCCGCTGCACATTGAACACCGCATCCGCCTTCGCGTACTCCGCCGGAAGCAGCGCCCGCGCCTCGCGAGTAGCCAGCGACGTCGCCTGCACCGCCAGCAGCAGCTTCCAGTTCGGATCACCCGCAAACGTCGCCACCTGCACGCCTGTCTCCGTCATCGCCGACACCGTAAAGCCCCCATACCAGCAAGCCGCCACGTTATCCGGATGCCCTTCCCGCCGGCACGCTTCCGCCACAATCCCAGCGTCCCCTAATGCCAGTTCCCCGAAAGCATCCGCCAGCGCCACGCCCGCCAGCAGCGCCGCCGCGCTCGACCCGCAACCCATCCCCAGCGGAATCTCATTCTCGACACTCAGATGCACCGGCACCGGCTGCTTCCCCGCCGCCTTCACCACATCCCGATAAGTCTCCAGCATAAGGTTGCGCTCAAGCCGCCCAACTCGCTCGAAGTCTCTCCCCGTGGCCTCAATCGAAAACCGTGGCGCCAACTCCGCCGTCACCGTCAAATGCAGCGACATCGCCAGCCCCGCCGCATCGAACCCCGGCCCCAGGTTAGCCGAAGTCGCAGGCAGCACCAGCCTAACCGGTCCGCGACTCATCTCGCCTGCCCTGCGGGCATCGCCGCATCCAGCAGCCGCATCACGGCCTCCGCACTCGGCTCCATCACGATCGGCTCCCGCCGCAAGCCTTCATGCAAAGCACGCTCGTCCGCCGAAGCCCCAGCCATCTCCGCATCCGTCAACAGCTCGCCGCGATGAAACTTCATCGTGTACTCGGAGTCCTTCAGCGTATGCCCGGTCAGCAGCAGCACCACGCGCTCCTCCGCGCCCACAAACCCCCGTTTCACCATCTTCTTCAGCCCCGCCAGCGTCACCGCCGACGCCGGCTCACACCCGATCCCCTCAGCACCAATCTCCGCCTTCGCCAGCGCAATCTCCTGCTCGGTCGCCTCTTCGCAAGTCCCGCCGGTCTCGCGCAACACCTTAACGGCCTTCTTCCAGGAAGCCGGATTGCCGATCCGGATCGCCGAGGCCCGCGTATCGGCCACCACGGCCTCAAGGTGATCGCCGCCGTTAGCCTGCATCGCCCTGTACAGCGGATTCGCCCCCTGCGCCTGCACCACGCTGATCTTCGGCACCTTGTTGATGAACCCCAGGTGCTTCATCTCCGCAAACCCTTTACCCAGCGCCGAGCAGTTCGCCAAATTTCCACCCGGAACGATAATGTGATTCGGCACCTGCCAGTCCATCTGCTCCAGGATCTCGAACGCCGGCGTTTTCTGCCCTTCCAGCCGGTACGGATTCACCGAGTTCAGCAGATAAACCGGCGCCTTTGACACCACCTCGCTCAGCACCTTTACGCAGCCATCGAAATCCGTCTTCAGCTGCAGCGTCGTCGACCCGTAATCCATCGACTGCGACAGCTTCCCCCACGCAATCTTTCCTTCCGGGATCAGCACCATCGACCGCAGCCCGGCCCGCGCCGCATAAGCCGCCATCGCCGCCGACGTGTTCCCCGTCGACGCACAAGCCACCCACTCAAAACCCCGCGACACCGCCACCGACAACGCCGCCGTCATCCCCGTGTCCTTGAACGACCCCGTAGGATTCATCCCCTGGTGCTTAGCCAGCAACCAGTTCAACCCCAGCGCCTTCGCACACCGCGGCAGCTCATACAGCGGCGTATTACCTTCGCGCAGCGTCACAATCTCGTCTTCGTTAACGATTGGCAGCAAATCCCGAAAACGCCAAACCCCGCTCTGATCGGCAGCCATCGTCGACGTACGCCGCTCCGCCCAAAGGTGCCTCAGCGCCCCCGCATTAGGCCGGAAACCCACCTGGTCGCCGCCGCCCCAGGCCTCGCTCCACGGATAAACCACTTCAAACAGGTCACCGCACACCGCGCAGCGAAACGTGCTGCCGGCCTCTTCGCCATTGATACGCGCACCGCAACCGGTGCATCTTAGTAAATGTGAACGTCCACTCATGCGTCCCTCTAGACTACCGTAAAGCCCCCAACGGAAAACGGCCCAACCCTATGAAGCTTCTCGCCCTCGCCCTCCTCGCCACTACCCTCCCGCTCGCCGCCCAACAAGAGCTCCACATCGCCGCCGCGTCCGACCTCCAGAGCGTCATGCCCAACCTCACCGCGGCCTACGAGCACGCCACCGGCACCCACATCACCGTCTCCTACGGCTCCTCAGCCACCCTCGAAACCCAGCTCGAAAACGGCGCTCCGCAAGACCTCTTCCTCGCCGCCGACTACAGCTTCCCCGAGCGCCTCGTCGCCGCCAAACTCACCGAGCAATCCGCCCCCGTCGCCTACGCCCGCGGCGCTCTCGTCCTCTGGGCCCGCAAAGATTCCCCCCTCCAGCCCCTCACCAATAACACCCTCCTCGAAGCCCACTTCGACAAGCTGGCCATCGCCAACCCCGACCACGCCCCCTACGGCCGCGCCGCCGAAGCCGCCATCAGCAAACTCGGCCTCACCGCCAAACTCAAACCCAAGCTCGTGATCGCTGAAAACATCGCCCAGACCGCCCAGTTCGCCGAATCCGGCAACGCCCAGCTCGCCCTCATCTCCCTTACCATCGCCAACTCCCCCCACTACAAAGAAGCCGGCACCTACGTCCGCATCCCCGCCGCCGCCTACCCCGAAATCCGCCAATGCGCCGTAGTCCTCAAAGCCTCCCCCAACAAATCCCAGGCCCTCGACTTCCTCCGCTGGCTAACCAGCGACCCCGTCCAGCAAAACCTCCCCAAATACGGCCTGACCCCCATCCACTAGTCCAACACCTCTCTAAAACTTCTCATCCTGCCGAAGGCGAAGTATCAGCTTCTCCCCCGGAGCAGCAAGAACCCGGGTGCCCCATCCTCACGACGGTCTCATCGTCGTTAGGGTGGGCATCGCGCGACAGCGCGACCGTATTCCTCAACCCATCACAAAAATGGGTGCCCCATGTCCGGATTCTCGGACATGGGCTGAGACACCATCCGAATAATTCTTCCTTCGCACCTTGCGAAGGATAGGTATTGATCGAAGCTTGATCGAAAACTTGCGCTAAGATTTCCCCATTATGCTTCCCTTCTGTCGTGAAGTTTGGCGGGGTTTCCTTTCCGAACTGACGAACAGTTCTTACGACCCCAAAATTACAGGGGCCTTCTTCATTGCCTTCGTATGCGCATCGATTACGGTCTCGATTACCGGCGCACTCGGGGTCATTTCGTTGGCTCATGTGCCTTTCAGCCTCGATGACGATGGAACAGTGGTCTTTAGCCTTACCGGAATAAGCATGATGGCCGGGTTAATCACCTTCGTCATGGTTCTCAACAAATTGGGTATCTTCCAAAATCGCAGCTAATGCCATCGCATCACGCGAACGCTCAACCATCTACACTGTCCGAGCATGGACAGCACCTCCATCCTCCTCACACTCCGCCTCGCGGCCACCACGACCGCGATCCTCCTCGCCTTCGCCACCCCCCTCGCCTGGTGGATCGCCAACGGCCGCAGCGTTACCCGCCGCATCGCGCAGGCCGCCGTCGCTCTCCCGCTCGTCCTCCCCCCCACCGTCCTCGGCCTCTACCTCCTCGTAGGACTAGGCCCCCTGACATCGCTCGGCCGCGCGATCATCCGCATCATCGGACACCCCTTGGCCTTCACCTTCACCGGCCTCGTCATGGGCAGCGTCCTCTTCAGCCTGCCCTTCGCCGTTCAACCCCTCGTAGCCGGCTTCTCCGCCGTAGACCGCAACCTCATCGACACCGCCCGCGTCCTCGGAGCCTCCCCCCTCACCGTCTTCCGCCGCATCATCGCCCCCCTCTCCCGCGCCGCCTTCCTCGCCTCCGCCGTCCTCACCTTCACCCACACCGTAGGCGAGTTCGGCGTCGTCCTCATGCTTGGCGGCGACATCCCCGGCGTCACCCGCACCCTCTCCATCGCCCTCTACGACCAGGTCCAGGAAGCAAACTACGCCGCCGCCAACCGGGCAGCCCTCTGGCTCGTCGGGCTCTCCTTCCTCGCGCTGCTGCTGCTCTACGCCCGCAGCTCCCCCTACCAGGAGAGCGACCTTGTCTAACCCCACCATCCAGCCCCGCTTCCACCACGGCATCGCCGTCCATCATCACGTCGGCGCGCTTCACCTCTCGGTCGACTTGAACCTGACCGCGCCCTGGACCGTCCTCTTCGGCCCTTCCGGCAGCGGCAAGTCTTCCATCCTGCGGGCCGCCTGCGGCCTGCTCAGCAAGCGCGATATTTCCTTCACCCGCACAGACCTTCGGCTTGGTTCCATTGAGCCCCTGCAGAACGCCACCCTCTACACCCCTCCGCACCGCCGCGGCATCCGGCTCGCTCCACAAAACCCCTCGCTTTTCCCCCACCTCACCGTCCGCCAAAACATTGCTTTCGCTCACAAGGCCCAGCCCGGGCCCGGCTCACCCGGCGAGCAGGACCACCGAGAAGAGCTCATCGCTAACGCCATCACCCTCTTCCGCCTCACCCCGCTCCTTGACCGCCGCCCCGCCGACCTCTCCGGCGGCGAGCGCCAGCGCGTCAGCATGGCCCGAGCCTTCGCCGCCCCCCATTGCCGCCTCATGCTTCTCGACGAGCCCTTCACCGGCATCGACCGCACCCTCCGCGACGAACTCCTCCCCAACCTCCGCCACGGGCTGCTCGCGCGCGGCATACCCGCCATCTCCGTCACCCACAGCGTCGAAGAGGCCTTCCAGCTCCAGGCAGAAGTCGTCCTCATCCGCGACGGCAAGGTCGAAGACCAGGGCGACGTCTCCCAGGTCCTCGCCCGCGAACGCGAACGCCTGCTGGAGAACGTGAACTCCCTGCGCTAAACCGCCTGCAGGCCCAAAACGGGAACACCGTACAACTTTTGCGGCACTCCCGCCTTCTTACCCTCCAGATCAAGCGTAGAAACGCAATCGCTTCAGGGGCCCCGTTTTGAATTTCAAAGTTGTTATGTCTGCTGTCCTCTTCCTGTTTTCCGCTACTCTTTACGCCGAAACCATCACTGTCAATCTCTCCCAGAGCAACGAAATTTATTCCCTTATTGGCACCGGCGGTTCCGGCGGCTATGGGACTTACCTCGCCCAGCAGGGCAACTGCAGCTCCGGCGCCACCCAGACCGTCTGCACTCTCACCGGTGCCTACACCGGCTCCACGCCGGGCTTCACCTCCGGCAACTATCTCCTCACCACCACGTACGACCAGGCCGACGGAGGCCTCCCGGCAACATCGACCACACCCACCCTGTCGGCGTCCGGCGGCAACTACTTCCACTTCGACCCCTTTTCCTCAGACGTGCAGATGTCGCTCCTGCTCACCAACCTGACCGGAGACGGCCTCGTCCCGATCGTCATCAACGGTAATCTCGTTGCCGAAAGCTACTTCCTCTCCCCGGTCAACTCGGTCTGCAGTGGCCTTCCCGCCGGAGTAGCCTGCACCCAGGGCAACGTTGGTGTGTATAACGGCGCCACCATCTCCAGCCCCATCCTTGCCGGCGTCGTCTTCGACTCCACCGACGTCGCCCAGGCCCCTGAACCGGAATGGCTCGCCCTGGGCGGCATGGTCCCGGTTGCCCTCATGGCCGTACGCCGCCGCTTCAACCGCGCCAGCTAGCCATCTCACCCTTTCATCGACAAAGTGGTCCCGTTGCGTTCCTCGCAGCGGGACCTTCTTTCTTTCTGCAAGAATTGACGAAAATCTACGTCCCCGCCATCTTCATCCGCTTAATTTCATTATTTTCTCCATCGAGTTGTTGTAGTCTTCCCCCGTCCCCTTGTTTACTTTGCCGGCTCGTCCCGGCCCGCTCGTGGTTCGGTGTTCACTCTTTTTTCGGAGCGTTAAATATGAAGCTCGGCCTTGCAACACTTGTTGTTGCACTTCTCTCTACCTCGGCGGTATACGCCACCCCCGTCACCCTCACCTTCACCGCCAGCGGTTACGAGGTTCCCATCGCCAGCACCGGGACAAGCGGTTCCATGTTCACCGTCCAACCCGGCAGCTGCGCCACTCCTGACACAACCTGCACCTGGGCGGGCAACTACACCAGCAGCAATCCCGGCTTCCCATCCGGGAGCTTCACCATCACCACCACCCTTGGCTCCGCTGGGGAACGCCTGACCGGCGTTCAAGACACCGGGAACCCCGACACCCTCGATATCACCGGCGCGCCATCCGACGTAAACACCACTATCACGCTCATCGACGCCACCACGGGTTCACACGAATTCTTCTTCATCACCAACGGCGTCATCGACGGCAGCCTGGCCATCACCGGCTTTGAAACGGATAACAGCAGCCTGTTCTGCGACCCCGGCTACTGCACTGTCTCGGAAATCAACAATACCGGCAGGAGCTTCGAAGGCGAACCCTTCGCAAACTTCACCTTCGACGACGGCAACACGGTAAGCAATGTCCCCGAGCCCTCCTCACTAGCCCTCCTGGGCACCGGCGCACTCGGCTTCGCAACCACCCTCCGCCGCCGCCTTACCCGCGCCGCCTAAGCAAAATAATCCACGCTC
>CAIQPK010000040.1 GCA_903873705.1 uncultured Acidobacteriota bacterium | reverse complement strand
GCCAATTCAGACCCCTTGTCACGATTCTCTCATTGCCCGCCCAGCGTCCGATGACCTCGATTCCAGACAAGCAACTCCGCCAGTCTAAAAATCTCTCTCTGATTTCGGACACTATCGTACGCACGCCCGTCGGGATGCGATACTCCGTGGAGCGACTATCGAACCCCTTTGCCCACAACAGGAAGCCACCTAAGCCGATGACCACAACGCCCTCGACCCGATCCTCCGCCACAGCCTACGGAAGCCTCGTCCTCTTCGTCGCCGGCATGGGCGGCCTGCTCTACGGCATCGACGTCGGCATTATCTCTGCCGCGGTCCTCTATCTCGACAAGGCCACCAACCTCACCCTCAGCCAGACCTCGCTGATCGTCGGCGCCGTCTTCGGCGGCAGCATGCTCTCGTCGCTGGTAGCAGGCTTCTTCGCCGACTGGTTCGGCCGCAAGTCGATGATGATCTTCAGCGGCTTCCTCTTCGTCTCCAGCGTCGGCATCATCGTCCTCTCGCAAAGCTTCGTCGTCCTCTTCACCGGACGTCTCCTCCAGGGTCTCAGCGGCGGCGTCATCGCGGTCGTCGTTCCGCTCTACCTCGCCGAATCGCTCGCCGCCCGCAACCGCGGCAAAGGCGCCGCGATCTTCCAGTTCGCGCTCACCATCGGCATCGTTCTCGCCGCCGTCAGCGGACTCTACTTCACCCACCAGGCCGAAGCCGCCATCTCTGCCGCAGCCGGCAATCCCGCGCTCATTCACGCCGCCGAAGAGCACGCTTGGCGCACCATGTTCCTCTCCATCGTCTACCCAGGCCTGCTCTTCTTCGGCGGAGCCTTCTTCCTCGACGAAAGCCCCCGCTGGCTCTTCCGCAAGGGCAAAAAAGAAGCCGCCCACCGCGCACTCGCCCGCGTCTCGTCTGAAACAGATGCAACGCTGCAGATGCAGGAGATGGAGTCGCTCGCCCACGCCAAACAGACGGAAACCGATACCACCGGAGCAGGCTCGCTGCTGCAGCGCAAGTACGTTATCCCCTTCGTCCTCGCCTGCATCATCCTCACCTGCAACCAGGCCACAGGCATCAACTCGATCCTGTCGTATCTCTCCGTCATCCTCCGCCAGGCCGGCATGACCGCCCAACACGCTACCCAGGGCGACCTGGCCGTAAAAGTCCTCAACGCGCTCATGACCGTCGTCGCCATCGCTCTCGTCGACCGTCGCGGTCGCAAGTTCCTGCTCACGATCGGCACTGCCGGCGTCATCGTCGCACTTTCTGCCGCCGCGATCATCTTCCACAACTTCGAATTCAAACAGGTTGACATCCGCGACCAAATCCAGTCTCAGGTCAGAGCCAACACGCTCGATCTTCAAGATTGCTCGGCCTTCAGCAACACAAGCGCGACGGGTCAACCGATGACGCTCTCCGTTCTCTATGCCTCCAGTGGTGGCGGAGGCGAGAAGATCGCCACGGTGATTTGCTCCGACCCAGCGCCGTTGCTGCACCTGACGCCTGAAGTTTCGCGCATTGTGACACCGGTCGGATCTCCAACCATCACCATCAAGCACGCCTTCTACGGCCCAATCCCCACCGAAAAAACCGGCTGGCTCATCGCGGCCTGCCTCGCCCTCTTCATCGCCGCCTTCGCCGTCGGCCCCGGCGTGGTCGTCTGGCTCGCCCTTTCCGAACTCATGCCCACCCGCATCCGCTCCGCCGGCATGGGCTTCGCGCTCACGCTCAATCAGGGCACTTCCACCCTCATCGCCAGCGTCTTCCTTCCCGTAGTCGGCAACCACGGCTACAGTCCCATGTTCGCCTTCTGGGCCGGATGCACGGTGGTCTACTTCCTCACCGCCGCCTTCTTCCTCCCTGAAACCAAGGGCAAAACCCTCGAAGAAATCGAAGCCG
The DNA here is from genome assembly GCA_903873705.1 of uncultured Acidobacteriota bacterium. GTDB lineage: Bacteria > Acidobacteriota > Terriglobia > Terriglobales > Acidobacteriaceae > Granulicella. Next base: position 29,666 of record CAIQPK010000040.1, on the reverse strand, counting down.
GCTTCGAACGCTGACGCATCACCACAACAACCTTCGCAACCTTTGCGTGCTTCTCCCCTTCGCGCCCTTTGCGTGAAACGCTCTCGCTCGCATCCGCACGAACCCATGCGAGACAATAAGAGCAGTGCTCCCCACCACCCCAGCCATCGGCATCGACTTCGGCACCACCAACAGCTCCCTCGCCCTCGCCGTTAACAATCAAGTCCGCTTCGTCGACTTCCCCTCCGCCGCCGGCCCCAGCCACTCCTCGCGCTCGCTCCTCTATCTCCAGCAGCGCGCCAACGCCCCCGGCCGCCCCGTCGCCGTCTACACCGGAGCCCCCGCCATCGAGCGCTACCTCGCCACCGACAGCTTCGACACCGACACCCGCGGCCGCCTCATCCAGTCCCTCAAGAGCCACCTCTCCGCCCGCAACCTCACCGGCACCGAAATCTTTGGCCGCCAGTACCGCCTCGAAGACCTCGTCGCCCGCATCCTCATCGACCTCCGCCACTACGCCTCCCAGCAATTCGGCTTCGACGTCACCCGCGCCGTCGCCGGCCGCCCCGTCCACTTCGTCGGAGCCGACACCGACGCCGACAACGCCTTCGCTCTCGCCCGCCTCGAAAAGTCCTTCCACCAGGCCGGCTTCACCGAAGTCACCTTCGTCGAAGAGCCCGTAGCCGCGGCCTACGCCTATCGCCCAACCCACAACCGCGAAGAAACCCTCCTCATCGGCGACTTCGGCGGCGGCACCACCGACTTCTCTCTCCTCCGCGTCAACCCCTCAACCGGCGAGCATCGCGTCCTCGGCAACACCGGCGTCGGCCTCGCCGGCGACGCCCTCGACGCTCGCATCGTCCGCCGCCTCATCTCCCCGGCCCTCGGCTCGGAATCGATGGTCACCTCCCTCCGCGGCGTCCTCCCCGCCGTCCCCGCATGGGTCTACTCCAGCCTCGAACGCTGGCACACCCTCTCGTTCATCCGCACCCGCGCCACCATCGACATGCTCCGAGGCCTCGAAAAGCGCTCCCTCGAACCCGAAAAAATAGCCGCCCTGCTCGACGTCATCGAGCACGACCTCGGCTATCGTCTCCACCAGTCCGTCCAGCGCGCCAAGATCGAGCTCTCCTCCAGCGACCACGCCGAGTTCGTCCTCGACACCGGCATCGTCCACCTCCGCGCCCCCCTCACCCGCGCCGACTTCGAAGCCTGGATCGCCCCTGAACTACACCGCATGGAAACCTCGCTCGACACCCTCCTCGCTTCTACCGCCGTCACCACGCAGCACGTCGACCAGGTCTTCCTCACCGGCGGCTCCTCGCTCGTCCCGGCCGTCCTCCGCATCTTCACCACCCGCTTCGGCGCAGACCGCGTACAAAGCGGCGCAGCCTTCACCTCGGTCGCCCACGGCCTCGCCCTCATTGCGCAAAACGCGTGACAATGCGCTGACAAAACTCAGACCTCCTCCATCCGCCGCCGATGCTAACGTCAAACTCGTGAGCCGCACGTCCGTCCCCAACCCCGGCACCATCGTCTGGTTCACCGGCCTCAGCGGCTCGGGCAAGACCACCCTCTGCCGTGCTGTCGCTCACCAGCTAAGCAGCCGTGGCGTCCTCGTCGAAGTTCTCGACGCCGACGCCCTTCGCCGCACCGTTTGCGCCGGCCTCGGCTTCACCCGCGCCGACCGCGAAGAAAACATCCACCGCATCGCCGCCATAGCTGAAGCCAACGCTCTCAGCGGCATCACCGTCCTGGTCGCCGCCATCGCACCCTACCGCTCCATGCGCCAGCACCTGCGCAGGCGCTTCCCCAGCTTTGTTGAGGTTTACGTCAACGCCCCGCTGGAAACCTGCATCGCCCGCGATCCCAAGGGCCTTTACCGCCGCGCCCTCGCTCACGAAATCGATGCCTTCACCGGCATCAGCGACCCCTACGAGCCGCCCCTCACCCCAGATATCGAGTGCCACACCGATCGCGAAACCATCGCCGCCAGCACCTCGCATCTGCTCCATTCCCTCGACTGTCTCCTCGCCCTCCGCGAGCCGCAAGCTCATGTCGCCTGACACGCCGCGCCTCCCCCACTTCTTCATCGCCGGCGCGCCAAAGTGCGGCACCACCTCGCTCTATCACCACCTCGACCAGCACCCCGGCATCTACATGAGCCCCATCAAGGAGCCCAACTACTGGGCGCCCGAGTTCCATGCCGAACCCGTCGCCAGGCACGCCGCTCTCTTCCGCGCGCACGCAGAAAAGGTTCGCACCTGGCTCGACGGCCCCATGGACACCAGGCTCTTTGCCGGCCCCGTCACCTCCCTCGCCGACTACCATCGCCTCTTCCGTCGCTCAACAGATCATCAGGTCCTCGGCGAGGCGTCACCCAATTACCTCTGGTCGCCCCAGGCCCCTGCGCGCATTGCAGCAGCGATACCCACCGCGAAAATCATCGCCATCCTGCGCAATCCCGCCGATCGTGCCTTTTCGCAATATCGTCAGATGGCCAACTCCGGCGGCGTCACGCACAACTTCCAGCAGCACCTCGAGAAAGCCGTCGCCAACACCGATCGTCGTCACCTCTCCGATCTTTGGCCATTCCTCGAACTCGGCCTCTACGCAACGCAGATCGAGCGCTATCGCACCCACTTCCCAACATCGCAGATCCGCGTCTGGCTCTACGAAGATACCCTCGCTCCGAACTTCCACTACGATGTTTTCGATTTTCTCAATGTAGACACCTGCTTCACACCCGACACCTCCACCCGCTATCTTGAGCAACCGCGACCGCGTTTCAAGCGCAGCGCCAGGCTCATCCAGGACAGTGGCCTGGCTAGCCTGGTTCGTCGTACGATGCCGTCCTCCGCTCGTCCACTCCTCAAGAAGCTCGCCTTTCGTCGCGACGCAAAACCGGTGATGCGTCCCTTCAGTCGCGCCTGGCTCATCGACTACTACCGAGACGACATCCGCCGCCTCGAACAATTGCTGCAACGCGATCTCTCCGCCTGGCTGCGCTGATCCGAATCCTTCGCTTCGACTCCACATCCAATGTCCATCTGCGCACCGTCCCGCCTGATGGAGGCCGTCATGAGCTTCGCCACCCTCGCTTTCACTCCCGCTGTAAAAGAGCTGCAGGAAAAGTACGGCAGCCGCACCCAGTACTCGCGACGCGAAGCTCTCGACGAAACCAACACCCGCCTCACCGACTTCGAAATCGACTTCCTCGCCCAACGCGACAGCTTGTACTGGGCCACCACCGGCTCCACCGGTTGGCCCTACGTGCAACACCGCGGCGGTACCAGGGGTTTCCTCAAAGTGATCGACGACCGCACCCTCGCCCTCGCCGACTTCCGCGGCAACAAGCAGTACATCTCCACCGGCAACCTCGCCGGCGACAACCGCGTCGCCATCATCATGGTCGACTACCCACACCAGGCACGCCTCAAAATCCTCGGGCGCGTCGAAACCCTCACCGGAGCAGCCGCCGAACCCTTCCTCCACCGCGTCAGCACGCCCGGCTACAAGGCCGTCATCGAACGCGTCTTCCTCATCCACATCGAAGCCTTCGACTGGAATTGCCCCCAGCACATCACGCCCCGCTTCACCGCCGACGAAATCCGCGACACGCTCAAAGCCGCTGAAGATCGCTTCCATCTCCTTGAAGCCGAAAACCAGAAACTCCGCGCCGAAATTGCCCTGCTCCGCGCTCGGCCATGACCAATTCGGAACCACCCAAGCTACACAAGCTGCAAATTTAATAGCGGTTTTACACAACTCCATTTACATTCGTCTCAAAGCACCCAGGCACATCCCGGGTTAAGCGAGACCGGCGAGCAACATGAGGAGATTCCCCATGAGCACGCAACCCCGCATCCGTATCAATCAGCGCCACAATGAGATTTCCACCGCGAAGACGGCCACCTATGCCTCGCCGTCGGCGTTAGCGCTCGCCCAGCGCGAAGGCGAAGACGCCCACCTCACCGGCACCACGCGCTCGCTCCACCGCCGCACCCTCGGCCTGAACCTTCCCGGAACACTCTCGTCCCTTCAGCACAAAGCGAAAGTCGCCGGGCGCCGCAGCGCTGCCGATGTGCTCCGATTCCCCCAAGGCCAGCTAGCCTAGTTAGCCCCCGGGTGATACTCCCGCTCCGTGTGCCCTTTCAGCTGCTCGCGGTAGAAATAAACATCACGCAGATTCCCACCGGCATACCGCTCCGCCTCGTCGTCAAAGTGCTTCGACTCAGGATGTCCGCTCTCGCCACCCGCCGTCACCGCCCGCGCCCGAACATTGTCGCCAAACTCCACCACCGCCACAAAGCTGTTGCCGCTGGTCCCATACCACTTCTTCGTCCCCGGATAAGGCCGCGCCGCAAACGACGCCAGCGACCCCCACACCGACGACGTGAACGGCACCGGAATACTCGCCCCCGCATCGTTGAACGGCTGCACAATATCGCCCGTCAACCGCTGAAACCGGTTGATCTCTCCCCACGGCTTCTTCCAAGTGCCAAAGTCCGCAGTTAGCCGATCAGCAGCCGCCGCCAGCGCCGGCACCAGCTTCGCTTTCGCCGCTTCCGTCCCCGCAAACACCTCCACCGGTACGCCAGCCTTGCGCGCGTCATCGTTCAATTGCCGCCGAACCTCCTCGCCCCAGAAAACCCCCACCGACGTCGCCACCGACCCCGCACCCCACCGCTGGTCCCACGCCCGCAACACCGCCACCGGCTCCGCCGTCTTCGCCTTCAATGGTTCGCCCGCCGGCAGGGCATCCCACGCCTTCACCAGCGCTGGGAGCGGCTTATCAAACCACGGCAAGTAGCTGTCAAACGCCGCCGCCAGCAGCGACTCCAGCGTGAAATCCTTCTTCCCGTTCAGTACCAGCACGGCATGGAGACCGCGCGCCGTCTCCCCGCCCTGCTCCACGTAAACCGGAAAATCTTCCTTCTTCAAACTGCTCTCGCCCGCACCCCACCAGGGCGCATTATTCACGTTGAACAGATAGCCACTCTTTGGATCGAGCAGCCGCGGCAGCTCCTCTACATTCAGCGTCCCCTGCCAGTCCGTCGCCGGATCGGCCCCGTCCACCGGCTTCGTATAGTCGAACTTCGTGTCCCGGCGCGGAATAAAATTCCCATGCCAATACGCAATGTCCCCATCTGCATCCGCGAAAATCGTGTTGTTCGACGAGTTCCCTTCCAGCTCCATCGTCTTCAAATACTCCGGATAATTCCGCGCCTTGGTCCGCAGGTACGATTGCTCCAGTGCCTCCACCGGCTTCTGCATCAGCTTCACCGACACCCACTTCCCGCCCTCATCCCGCACCACCGGTCCATGCACCGTAAAGTACGCGGTGATCCTCTTCTCCGCCATCCCCTGCGCCGTCTTGTAAGGAACCGCAATCACCCGCTCGCCCACTGAATACTTATCCCCGCCATAGCGAGAAGCGTAGTGCTCGCCTTCCTTGCGCACCGTCTCCACAAACTCATCCACCGCATCCACATTGCTCGACGTATGCATCCACCCCGCGCGATCGTTGAACCCCTGGTAAACAAAAAACTGCCCCCACGTCACCGCGCCATAAGCATTCAGTCCTTCGTCGCTGGCCATCTGCAACTCCGACCGAAAGAAGAACGACGTATGCGGATTGATCAGCAGCAGCGCATGGTGGTTCGCGGTATTCTTCGGCGCAATCGCCACCCCGTTCGACCCGCTCGGATCGCGCTCGCCCTCCAGCTCCATGTCCTGCTCCGCCACTACCGGAGCCTCTTCCACCTGCGACCCCGCCCCCACCGTCACCGGCTTGGCATAGAACGCTTCCAGCTTCTTCAGGTCCACCTTCTCGATATCGCCGCCAATGCTTCCCTCGGTAAACGAGAGCGTCATCCACGGCTCAAACCGCTGGATCACTTTCGGTTTCACCCCGGGATGCGTCGCCAGGTAAAAGTTCACCCCATCCGCCCACGCATCCATCAGCTTCTTCAGCCACTCCGGACTCTCCGCATACTTCTTCTGCAGCACCACCGGGTCCATGAACAGCTTCATCCGAAAGTCCTGCCAGACACTGCCTTCACCCTCAGCCTCAGCCGTACGCCCCAGCCACGTCAGGTAGTTCATCTCCACGCGATTGAAGTCGTCCTCGCACTGCGCATAAATCATCCCGAAAACCGCGTCCGAATCCGCCTTGCCATATACGTGCGCGATCCCCCAGTCATCGCGCACAATGCTGACGTTCTTCGCCTCCGCCGCCCACCGCGCCGCATCGCTCTGCGTCTTCACCACCGCACACGTCTTGATCACCGGCTTCACAGGCATCCCCTCAACTCAGCCGCTGCCACGGACCGTGACAGGCCACGCTGTTTACCGATACCCTAGCATCTCAGCCCGGCCCCCGCGCTCCCTGCGCCTTTAGTCGATTTGTATCGCCTATCTTTTGCCGCTATCGTTGCTACACCAAGGCCTCTCAAAACCGCCACTAAGGAAGACCTCAAATGAAGTTGACCCGCCAAGCTATGCTCTCCGCCATCCTGGTCACATCCTCCGCGCTGGCCATCGCCCAGGCCCCCGCGCCTGCTCCCGCAGCAGCGCCGCCTGCTCGCCCGCGCTTCACCTTCTGGGTCACTACCAGCGCCTTCCCTGACGGCGGCGAAGTCCCCATGAAGTACGCCATGCGCGGCGACAACAAGCTCCCCGCCTTCGAGTTTCATTGGAACCTGGGCATGAATCCCGCTCCCACACCGCCGCCCGATCTCGTCAGCTACGCCATCATCTTCCACGACATCGAAACCGCCAACAACAAGGGCATCGCCGACAATCTCCACTGGACCGCCTGGAACATTCCCGCCACCGCCAAGGGCCTGCCCGAGGGCCTCGGCTCGGGTGATCTCCCCGACGGCACCCGCAACGGCCCCGGCCTCGCCTCGCGCATGAACAAGCCGCCCAGCTACTTCGGCCCCGGCTCCGGCCCCGGCCCATTCCACCACTACGCGTTCGAGTTCTACGCGCTCGATACCAGGATTGATCTACCGGCCACCGCCACCCGCGAAGAGCTGCTGAAAGCCATGGACGGCCACGTCATCGGCAAGGCCGCCTGGCTGGGCCGCTTCCACGCCCAGCAATAGTCCCCGGCTTCAGCTCACCCAACCACGACTCGGCGGCGAACGGCATCTCACCTACGTTCCCCGCCGAGTCGTCGTTGTCCTACGGACGCTGTCCAATCAGGTTCAACTTCAACGCTGCCTGGATAGGCGTCTTCACCGGCGCCGCAACGCCGACGATCTCCGTAACCGTTCCATTCGTGTCGTTGTACTGTCCCGCGCTGTTCGCGATCCAGAGATTCCCCGACGTATCGATGCCCACACCCTGCGGCGCATCCAGACCCGGTGTACGGAAGCCATTCGCCGTATTCAGCAGCGTTCCGTCCGCCGCCACGTGCACCACCGTGTCGCTCGAGCCCGAGCCAACGCACTTCGGTCCGCAGCTCGGCGACCACGCCGTTCCCGCGCCGTCAATGGCAATCAGATTCTGATAGCCACGCGCCACCGTCGGATACGCAGACGAGGTCACCGCAACCCCGGTGTTGCCGAACAAGCTCAACGAAGCATTCCCGCTGCCGCCGTACGTATTCACCGCCCACGCCTGGTTGGCTGCGTCAATGGCAAGCCCGGAAGGCAAGCTAAGCCCGCCCCCGCTGAAGCCCGACCCGGACCCCGACAAAATGCTGAAGTCCGTTCCCTTGATCTTCAGCAGGCTGTTCGATCCCTGCCCCGCCACCCAGATGTCGCCATTGCTGTCCAGCGCCACACCCTGCGGTGATTGGAACCCCGGGCTGGTAACACTGGCCTTCAGCGTGAACCCATCCTTGCCGATGTACATCGCATCCGTTCCGCTGCCGTTGCCAAAGTTGCTCACCCACGCGTTGCCGAACTTGTCCACGGCAATGCCCTGCGGATAGTTCCCGCCAAAATAAGGGAAGCCCGATGTATTCGCACCGTTAGTCGTCATGCGGAGAACGTTGCTCGACCCGCTCGCAACCCAAACATTACCCGCATCGTCCAGCGCGATTCCTTCCGGAACCTGCACAAATCCGCCGTCGGTAAACCCATTCGCGCCCGAGAGAATGTCCCCGAACGGCCCCAGTTTCACAATCGAATCGTCGGCGTTATACGGCGACTTCTCCGACGCCCGGTTCGTCACCCACACATTGCCTCTGCCATCGATCGCAAGATAACCCGGCTCCGCAGGGCCACTGCCCAGCGAGTAGTTGATACCCAGCGTCCAGTCGTTAGGAGCGCTCGCCAGCGTCGGTTGAAACGGAGGCGTCGGAGGCGAAAGCGCAAACAGAGCGCTCACGTTCTGCGTCGGAGCCAGCGCAATGTTACGCGCCGCCGCCAGCGTGTCCGCCGGAACCGATGAGCCGATCGTCGTGTTCGAGAACAAACCGGCGCATTGCGTGCTGCTGCCGCTCGCGGAGTTCACGCACGCCGAAAGAATATTTCCCAGCGTATTGATCGTCGCCGCCGGTATCGCACCATTGCCCCCCGGAGTCACGCTGCGCGTAATGCCGTCAGAGGGATTGACCATATTCGCCGCCGTCGTAATCGCATTGGCCAGGCCCGCCGCATTCGTCGAACTGGAACCGATGTGGGCGGCATCGGACATGAACGGCTGCAGCGCGGTTGCAGCCGCAATCGTGGTGGCCTCGTTGATAACGATGTACGTAGAAGGGCCAATGCCGGAGCACGTCCCCAAAGCTCCCATCAGGGAGATAGCACCGTTCTCGGTACCCGGATCCCGCCCCGGATTGCCGCCGACGGCGAGGATATAAAGCTGGTCAGTAGAGTGCACGCAGCCCCAGTCGCCCGTAATTGTAAAATCGCCCGTGGTCGAGTCGGTCAGCACGTAGCCATTGCCGTTCAAGTCCGTCGACACGGCAGGCAGAGCCTTATTCAGCAGCGACGCGGAAGCCGACGCATAGCCCGTAGTGCCGGCGGCAAAAAGGTAAATCCGAGCATGGGTAACCGGCTGCTGTCCGCCATGAACGTTGCCCTTCAACGCCACACCGCTGGCCGCAACCGACGACGTCGAACTCCCGAAATTAGCCGAGCACCCCGCCAGCGCAAGTGCGGCCAGCGAGCCGAACAGCCCCACCAACACTGGCCGCCTCAGCCGCGCGATCGGTTTAGGGTTGGGGTTTTCACGTCGTACGTGCCTGGCTGCATGAGTCATGGATATCTCCCGAAGTTTTCGTTCGCTGAAAATGGCTGCTAGTAACGCCGGAAATCAGTGACCGATCTATCACGGGAGATTAAGCAGTCGAACTTGGCCTCAAGTCGCGAGAACCTGTGGAGCTTCCACCCCCCACGGTCGCAAACCTCGTCACCGCCCACTCCGCGACCGGAACGGCGGAACCGTTGAGGTCTCACTTGGCACATACGCGGATAATTGATTTATATGGTGGGCACAGCAGGATTCGAACCTACGACTTCCACCGTGTGAAGGTGGCACTCTACCGCTGAGTTATGCGCCCATCGCCCTGCATTCTCACGAACGTCTGGGCTTTGCCCCGAGCTGCGCGCCGATACCCCGGTACTGCCGCTCGTCACCCTCAGGATAGCACTCTGCACCCTCGCCGCCAACCGCCAGCCTCTCCAGCGAATCCTATGAACCAGTACAATCTCGCCTGATGCCTTCTCGTCCTCCCCTCCAACCCGCGCCCCCAGCCGAGCCGCAGCCGCCAGCCGACGGAATTCCTGCGGAATCGGAGGCCCCAGCGCAACCTGACGAAGAAAATGGGGTTTCGGATGATATGGGTACGCTAGCCATCCATCCCGGGCTTCTCGATGTCGCGCCGGAAGCCGTCCACCTCCCCTCAGGCAGCAATTTCGCCGGTATGGACGACGCCACCATCATGCTCGAACTGCGCTCCGGCAATATGGACGCCTTTGACATCCTGCTCGCCAAGTACCGCAAGCCCATTGTTCACTTCATGTACCGCATGGTGCACAACCAGGCCGTCGCCGAAGAGCTAGCCCAGGAAGTCTTCCTCCGCGTCTACCGCTCGCGTGAAACCTACCGCGCCGAGGCCCGCTTCAGCACCTGGCTTTACCGCATCGCTACTAACCTTGGCGTCAACCATGCCCGCGACACCAGGCGGGAGCGCTCCGCCTCCACCATCTATCTCGACGAGCCCGACAGCGAAACCGGCACCACCCCAGACGTCGCCGACTCCACCCCCAGCGCCGAAACCCGCATGCTCAGCCGCGAGCGCATGAACGCCATCCGCCAGCACGTCCTGGCCCTCCCCGACCGCCAGAAAACGGCCGTCCTCATGCACAAATACGAAGGCCTCGACTACAAGCAGATCGGCGAGGTCCTCAAACTTTCCGAGTCCGCCACCAAATCGCTCCTCTTCCGCGCCTACCAGACGTTGCGCGACAAGCTGAAGGATTTTGTCTAACCGAATAAAGCGCGCACGTGAACCCAGACGCGCACAGCACGCAACAAACTTTGCAGTACCGCCCGAAAGGGGCTTTGCCATGAACTTCTCCAACTCGAAAACGACCTGCAAGGACAGCGCAGACCTGCTGCCCGACCTCCTGCTCGACCCCGCCTCCGTTCCTGACGCGGTCGCAGCCCACGTGGCCTCCTGCCCTCCCTGCACCGAAGAACTCACCAGCCTCCGCTCCACCTTCGCCATGCTCGACGAGTGGAAAGCACCCGAGCCCACGCCTTACTTCAACACCCGCCTCTACGCCCGCGTCCGCGAGGCCCAGGCCGCACCCCCCGAAGGTTTCTTCGAACGCATGCGTTCGTTCGTGCTCTTCAGCACCGGTCGCCAGCTGCGCCCCGCGCTCGCCGGAGCCCTCGCTCTGGTCCTCGTCATCAGCGGTGGCTCGTTCGTCGGTATCCACGGCCTGCACGGCTTCGGCGTGGGCCAAGCTTCCGCCGCCGTCGATGACCTCAAGCTGATGGACAACAACGCCCAGGCCCTGCAGCAGATGGACCAGCTGCTCGACGACAACGACGACGACACCCCGCCCGCTTCCTAGCTCGAAGAGGAGGACTCAGCCTTTTGTCGTAATAAGACTATCCGCGCCGCTCCGGCTTCAGTATCATGGGCGGCGGGACCCTCAATAGCCATCACATGAAACTGCCCGGCACAATCCGGTCCTTCACCATCGCCTCTGCCTTCGCGACAGCGGCTTTTTTGTCGTGCCCCTCAGTCGCTGCCCAGTTCAAGCCCGCCGGCGCCGGCAACTTCCAGCCTCACCAGGCTGCTCCCGCTGCCACGCCCGCGCGCCCCCAGTCCAGCCCCTCCACCCTCAAGCCCATTCAGCGCCGTGAAAACCCCGGCCAGAAGATTGAAACCGGAGAGCACCTGGCCAGCTGGCTCGACCACCACAGCAACCTTACCCCCGTCCAGCAGCAGGAGGCCCTTGAAAAAGAGCCCGGCTTCAGCGATCTCCCGCCGCAAACCAGGCAGCGCATGCGCGAGCGCCTCGTACAGCTCAACAGCATGACGCCCGCCCAGCGCGCCAAGATCGTCTCCCGTACCGAGGCCATGGAGCGCCTCACACCCGAGCAGCGCGTCCAGGTCCGCAACACCATGCAGCAGCTCGCCAGCCTCCCCCCGGCCAGCCGCCGCGCCGTCTCGCGCACCTTCCGCAACCTCCGCGAGATGAGCCCCGACCAGCGCTCCGCCTACCTCAACTCCCCCGACATTCGCTCCCAGTTCAGCGAAGAAGAGCGCTCCACCCTCACCAACCTCATGGCCGTAGAGCCCTACATCCCGCTCCAGCCCAACACCGACTCACCCAAACCCTAGCGCCAACGCCTCAGGCCATTCGCACTATCTATCTATTTTTCTAGCTAGGCGATTGTCATTCCGCACCCTGAGCGAAGCCGAAGGGTAAGGAATCCGCTTCTCGCCCGCAGCGCCACGGGTTCGGGTGCCCATCTTTGGATTCTCGGACATGGGCAGCCACTACTCCCATCCCCGCACGACCCCTTAATCTCTAATCTCTCTTCTCTAATCCCTAGCTCTTGAAGAAATTCTTCGCCAGAAACAGCACATTCGCCGGCCGCTCCGCCAGCCGCCGCATAAAGTACGGATACCACTCCGTCCCAAACGGCACATACACCCGCACCCCGAACCCATCCGCCACCAGCTTCCGCTGCAGGTCCCGCCGGATCCCGTACAGCATCTGGAACTCAAACGCCCGTTTATCCAGCCCCACCTCGTCCACAAACCGCCGCGTCGCATCGATGATCGCCTCATCGTGCGTCGCCATCCCGCAGAACACCCCGCTGGTCGTCAGCCGCCGCATCAGCTTCACGTAATTCGCATCGACGTCGGCCTTATCCGGAAACGCAATCGTCGCCGGCTCTTTGTAAGCCCCCTTGCACAGCCGTATCCGAATCCCCTGCCCCAGCAACCGCTCCGCATCATCCGCCGTGCGAAACAGGTAAGCCTGCAACACGGTCCCCACGCGCCCCGGCCACCGCGCATGCAGCCGCTCGGTCATCGCAATCGTGGCCTCCGTGTAATCCGACCCCTCCATATCGATCCGCACAAACGACTCCACCGCCGCCGCATGCTCCACCATCTCGCCAACAATCCGCTCCGCCAGCTCCGGTCCCGCACCATGACCGCCGATGTCCATCCCCACCTGCGTCAGTTTCACACTCACATTCGCGCGCAGCTTCTTCTCAGCGATCGCATCCAGCAGCCGGTGATACACCGCCGCGCTCTCCTCCGCCTGCGACACCTGCATCACGCTCTCGCCCAGAGAGTCCAGCGTAGCCTCAATTCCCTCGGCATTCAGCTTCTGCGCGACCGCAATCGCCTCCTCCACACTCATCCCCGCCACAAACCGTCGCGACACCCGCCGCCCCATCGACGACTTCTCCGAGAACGCCCGAAACACCTTATTCGTCGACAGCGATATGAAAAACGACCGTAGCAAGCAAACCTCCAGAACCCGCTCTACAACCGCTTATTGTTGCACGAATTCCTCTGTCCCCAGCTTTCTAAGGCTCAAAGGCTCAACCTCCGCAACATCTTTCCCATCCCCGCAACCCGGCCTTCCGTCACATCGCTCGACCTCGGGTAGGCCCGCAGAATCTGCCGGCGTCTATCCGTGTGCACCCAGCTTTGGAGACTTCCCCCATGCACACCATCGCCCTCACGGCTCTCCTCCTCGCCTCAACTCCACCCGCTCAGCCACCTACTCCCGCCGAAACCGTCATCGCCAAAGCCATCACCGCCATGGGCGGCCTAGAACGCATCCATGCACTTCACAGCATCGTATACACCGGCTTTCACTACGAGGGCAGTTACAAACAGGAGTACGCAGGCAGCCGCACCTCCAACGCCACACTCACCCGCATGCGGCCCAACCGCCGCCTCGTCGGCTGCCGCCCGGAGATCCCGTCCTGCAAAGGCCAATGGGGACGCATCATCGAAACCTTCGACGGCCAGCACGGCTGGGAACTCAACTGGCCCAAACAGCGCCTCGTCTCCACCGTCAACAAAGCCGACCGCGCCATCCGCTGCGGAGCCGAGTTCGACTACCTCTTCATCGCCTACAAGCAGCGCGGCTTCACCGCAAAATACCTTGGCCCGACCATCATCCTCAATACCAAAACCGAAGCACTCGAAGTCGACCAGCCCAACTGTCCCGCCATCACCTACTACTTTCAACCGGGCACCTACACGCTCCTCATGACCGGCCTCACCATCCCCCTCCACGCTCGCGGAGACGCCGTCTCCACCGTCTCCGTCGTCCGCGAGTTCAAAACCATCAACGGCGTCCGTCTCCCTTCGCGCTCGGAGGAAGTCAACCTCGCCACCGGTGAAGTCATCGGCGGCGGCAACTGGACATCCATTGAAGCCAACACCATCACCAACCCCGCCATCTTCACCGCTCCCGAAGTCCACCCCACCGGCATAACCGCCGTCACTCTGCACATGCTCCACGACGCCGACACAGCCACACCCGACGCCATCATGGCCACTTACATCGCCTTCCGCTCCTCACCCGAAGGCCATGACGCCGACGTTGTTTACGACATGAACTGGCTTGCCTACGAACTCCTCAAGGTCGACAAGTACGCCCACGCCATCGCCATCTTCCAGCGACTCATCGACGAAAATCCCACCTCCGCCGCAGCCTATGAAAACCTCGGCGAAACCTATCTCCAACAGCATGACGACCCGAACGCCATCGCCGCTTTCCAGCACGCCCTTGCACTCGGCCTCAAGAGCGATGACGTCCTGAAGAAACTTGGGACCCTCTGCGCACCGCAATCCTGCGAAGTAGTCAGGAATGATATGTAAAAAATATTTGACACGCCGCTCCACACGCACTACAGTTCTCCATGTCAAACATTTTTGACATGGAGCCCAACATGTCTCGCCTCAGCTTCCAGGAAAAACTCCTCTACATCCAGCTGGTCTTCGCCCTCGGCGTCGGCGTCTTCTACGCCCACTTCCTCATCCACACGCCGCCAGGCACGCACCGCGTCCACGCCCTCATCATTGTCCTCGCGCTGCTCTTCGCATCCCTCCGCGGCCTCCTCCGCCGCGGTTCCGGCAACGTCGTTGAAGACGAGCGCGACCGCACCATCGACGCCATCGGCGGCAGCTGGTCCAACTTCGTCCTCTCCATCGGCATCGGCTCCATGCTCGTCATGTACTGGGACCACGGCGGCCTCCGCACCCCAGCCCACACCGTTGACCTGCTCTTCCACCTGCTCCTGCTCTCCATCCTCGTCCGCATTATCCGCCAGCTCGTCGCCTACCGGACGGGGATGTGAAGACCTACATCACCAACTCCATCCGCGACCTCCGCTCCGCCGCCGGCCTCACTCAGCAGCAACTCGCTGACGAGGTCGGCGTCACGCGACAGACCGTCATCGCCATCGAGCTCGACAAGTACTCACCCTCGCTCGAAGTAGCCTTCCGCATCGCCCAGGTCTTCCGCGTCCCCCTCGAGCAGGTCTTCCAATACACCCCACCACCGCCCAAAAAACGTTAGCGGCCACACGCCTTCAGTGGACTCCTCGGAATGGTCATCCTGAGCCGCAGGCGAAGGACCTGCTTCTTGCCTGCTACCGCAAATATTGTCATCTCGACCGAACCCTGAGCTTGCCGAAAGGAGTCGAGAGACCTGCAGTTAAGTTGCAGCACCTGATCTCATCACCTACGTGATACAACCATCACCATGAAGCGCCTCGCTGCTCTCCTCCTCTTCGCCGCTCTAGCCACAACCGCGCGTACCCAGGCGCCCGACCCCGTCCTCGGCGATCAGCCCGTCAAAATCTCCGACCACGTCTGGGCCCTCATGGGCTGGCCCAACATCGCCATCATCGTCGGCGCCCGGGCCACGCTCGTCGTGGACACCGGCCTCGGCCCCCGCAACGGCGCCACCATCGTCCGCGTCGCAACGAAGCTCGCACCCGCGAACCGCCTCTACCTCACCACCACTCACTTCCACCCCGAGCACGCCTCAGGTGACGCCGCCTTCCCCGCCGGCACCATTCTCATCCGCGACCTCGCCCAGCAGCAGGAAATGGAAAAGCACGGCCTCGAAATGATCTCCCTCTTCTCCGGCCGCAACGACACCAACAAGAACCTCCTCGCCGATGTCCACCTCCGCTCGCCCGACATCCTCTTCTCCAACGAGGCCTCACTCGATCTCGGCGGCGGTGTCTCCGCGCACCTTTTCTGGCTCGGTCAGGCGCACACCAAGGGCGACGAGCTCACCTTCGTCACCCCCGACCGCACCCTCGTCTCCGGCGACGTCGTACAGAACAAAACCATGCCCAACATCTACGGCGACGGCGGAACCCCTTCCACCTGGCTCGCGGTCCTCGATAAGGTAGCCGCCATGAACCCGCTCCACATCCTGCCCGACCACAGCGCCCCCGGCGACGGATCCCTCATCGCCGCCGAGAGCGACCTCATCGCCACCATCCGCACCCACGCCCTCGCCCTGAAAGCGAAAGGCGTAACCGCAGAGGAAGCCGGCACCCAGGTCACCGCCACCCTAAAAACCCAACACCCCGACTGGCCCAACACCAACGCCACCGCCTTCGTCAAAAGCGTCTACGCCGAACAGCAGTAGCACGATGACGTCCCGGATGCCCACGTTCAGATTCTCGAACAAGGTCTTCTACAACCATCCAAGGCCCCACCCCAAAAGCCTTCGCGCCCTTTGCGTGCACTCCCCCTTCGCTTTTCTTCGCGTGAAACGCCTTCCTCATCCTCCGCAAAGATCTCAGGCGAACTAAACCACCTCAACCCCACGCGACACCCGCCACCCGAGCCGCATCAACACCACCATCAACAACAACGCCCCAAAATACATATAACTCTGCAACCCATTCCACCCCCGATACCCCGCCAGCAAATTCGTAGCCGACCAGAAATTCATCGTCAGCACGAACGCCACACCAAGCGCCCACGGCGGCGTCTTCTGCCACCGCCCATAAGCAAACCACGTCCACACAAAAATCGCACACACAATCCCGTAGTGGTGCTCCCACGCCATCGGCGAAGCGGCCACCGACGCCACACCCATCGCCGCCATATCCGCGACTGACCCACGCAGCCGACCCCACGGAAACACCAGCACCCCTCCCACCAGCACCAGCGACGTCGCCACCGTCACCCGATAAACCCACGCAATGTACGGCGTATAAACGTACGGCGTATACCCCAGGTTTTCGCCGTTGAAGATCATCCGGTTGATCGTCCCAAACATCGACTGGTTCCCAAAGTGCGACTGCGCCTTATGGCTCAACCCCGCCAGCACGCCCACATAGTCCAGGTTGTTCTGCCACCCAAACACCATCACCGACACGCCCACCAGCACCGCGCTGCAAGCCACAAACGCCCACATCGCCCCCCACTTCTTCCGCACCGCCATCCAAACCAGCAGCAACACAAACTGCGGCTTTACAAACGCCAGCACCGCCGCCACCACGCCCGCCTCGCGCTCCTTCCCCACGGTCCACAGGTAAATCATCACCGCAAACCCAAACGACAAAAACGTCTGCGCATTCCCCAGCGAGTACCCCTTCAATAGCGGATAACACCCCAGCACCGCCAACCCAATCGCCACCACTGCCATCCACGAAATCCCAACACGTACCCCATCACCCTCGCAACTCACCAGCGAAGTGGGTGCCCCATGTCCCTCGCTTTTGGGGACATGGGTCTCGCCACCAATCCCTCGCCGCACCAACACCCTTGCTATCATCACCCCCACCACCGCCACCCCCACCACCGCCAGCCACGACGCCACCGCCAGCACCCTTAGCATCGCCTGGTCGCTCAGCCCGATCTTCCGCATCGCCACCATCGGAAGCAGGCTCGCCAGCGAATAAATCAACGTGTCATAAAGCTTCGCCGCATAGATCGGCTCCGTAGGATGAGCCTGAAAGTAATCCAGCGACTTCATCATCGGCTGCCACGAGTCGGTCCACTGCGTAAGGTGTACGAAGTCCTTCGCCTCAACCTTCAACCCACCCGGATTCCCCAACCCCAGCGCCCGGCAAATCCCCCACTGCACCACGTTCGCCAGCAGCAGGCTCGCCACCACAAACAGCAGCAGCTGCCTGTCCTGCCGGCGCTGTTGGTCATCAGGATTTTCAGGGGAGATCATCGCATTGAGTCTACCAACCCCGCGATGCTCGTCTTCTACCGCGCCTCAACCCGCTCACTCCGTCCCACCGGAGCCGTCACCATCGCGCTGGTATCCTTCATCGCCGCAATCGCCTCGTCGTACCGTCCGCGCACCGAGTTCCCCCGAATCTCCGCCATCTCTTCCAGCATCTTCATGCCGTCCTTCAGATAGCTCATCCGGCTGCGTTCATCGTGCCCCCACGTCACCGGCACTTCGGCAATCTTGTACTTCAGCTTCCGCGCAATAAACAAAATCTCCGGATCGAAACCCCACCGCTCAATCGTCTGCAGCCTAAAAATCACCTGCGCAGCCTCACGCTTGAACGCCTTGAATCCGCACTGAGTGTCTTTGTAAGGCAGACCCATCACCCGCCTCGTAACCCAGTTGAAACACCTTCCAAAAAATCGACGATACAGCGGCTGATGAATCGTCTGCCGCTGCTTATCGAGCCACCGCGACCCGATCGCCACATCCGCTCCGGCATCGATCGCCTCCATCAGCCGCTCCGCTTCTTCCATCGGAGCAGAAAGGTCGGCATCGGTAAACATCACAATCTCGCCCGCCGCCTGCAGCAGCCCATTGCGCACTGAGTACCCCTTACCCCGGTTCCCTTCGTTCTTCACCAGGTGCAGCCGCGGATGGCTCTGCATCCAGCGCTGCACAATATCCGTCGTCTCGTCGCTCGAGCCGTCATCCACCACCAGCACTTCCGCATCCCATCCCCGCCGCCGCACGCACCCCATCACGCGCTCCAGCGTGCCCTCAATTCGAAGGCTCTCGTTGTACGCCGGAATAACAATACTCAACCGCGGAGGAGCCACTGCCTTGTCGTCCCTTTCCCCACCCTTGAGCTCCATCAACGCACCTCATATCGGCGTAGTTTCCGGACCCCCAAAAACGCGAGCCTCATCATACCCCATCCATTAGACGCCACAACACCCGTGTTTCGACTCAAACACTCACAAACCCGCGCGATAAAAGCTCTCCCCCACCCTCACGTCAACGTCCAGATGACGCGTTCGCCAGACCGCGCAAGTTGTACACTTAGTCGCATGTCGGAAGACTTCGCCACCCCGCCCCGCGGCTCGTTCGACGCCCCCACCCAGCCGCCCGCACCCTCCGCGCCTCAACCTTCTGCCTGGCAGCAACCTCCTGCCGCTGCGCCGGCCTACCCCACGCCGCCCTACGCCTACGCCGCACCCACACCGCGCGGTCGCTCCGGATGGTTCTGGGTCGCCATCATCGGCGGCATCTTCGCCATGATCGTCCTCATCGTCTGCGTCACCTTCGCTTCGCTCGCAAAAACCTTCGGCACCGACGCCGACGCCGGCTCATCCTTCTCCGGCTCATCCTCCATCGCCGTCATCGACATCTCCGGGGTCATCCTCGACGCAGACAAGATCGACAAGCAGCTCCAGAAGTTCGGCGACGACGCCAGCGTCAAAGCCATCATCCTCCACATCAACTCCCCCGGCGGCGGCGCAGCAGCCTCGCAGGAGATCTACCACGAGGTCATGCGCATCCGCACCGAGAAGCACAAGAAGATCATCGCCTCGGCCGAGTCCGTCGACGCCTCCGGCGCTTATTACATCTCCAGCGCCTGCGACAAGATCTACGCCAACCCCGCCTCCGTCGTCGGCTCCATCGGCGTCATCATGGAGTGGACCAACTACGGCGAACTCCTTCGCTGGGCCAAACTCAAGAACATCACCATCCACGCCGGTGAACTCAAGGACGCCGGTGACCCCACCCGCGACCTCACCCCTAAAGAGGAAGCCTACTTCCAGTCCCTCGTCGACAACATGTACGGCCAGTTCGTCCACGACGTCGCCATTGGCCGTCACGTCAAGGACGAAGACATCAAACCCCTGGCAACCGGCCAGGTCTGGACCGGCGAACAGGCCATCGCGCTCCATCTCATCGATGCACAGGGCGGCTTCCGCACGGCACTCATGGAAACCGCTAAGGACGCCGGCATCTCCGGTGAGCCCCGCATCGTTCGCCCCAAGAGTGAAAAACGAGGTCTCCTCGCCACACTCAGCGCCGATTCCGACACCCTTTTCCCTGACCCCTCCCAGCTCCTAGACCACGCTCCGGGTTTTTACTTCATGTGGAAGTAACTGATTTAGTGCTGTTTCTCGGTTTCATACGTTTTGTCCCGATATGGCACAAAACCCGCCGGCCTCACATGCGTATCGGATTGCCACCTTTTCAGGGGTTGCATAACCACCCCGCACCCCGTTAGCCTGTTCACAGAAGCGTAAGCGCAAACGTTTTCTGCAATCAATAAGAGAATTTTGCGAGACCTGCGTCTCTTTGCCTTCCTCAAACGTCTTCCAATACGTCTGAGGACGACTTACTTTCACGCTTCGCTAAGCATCCCATCCTCGAACACCGGCCAGGCCTTACTGTTTTTACCACCGCGTAACCCTGAACTTTTAACCTCTGCCAACGTTGCAAATCTACCGAAGGAGCACTGCCATATGACCAAAGCCGATCTCGTTGACCGCGTCACATCCCTTGGCGACCTTACCCGTCGCGATAGCGAAGTCATCGTCGACACGCTTTTCGATTCCGTCATCCACGCCCTCAAGACCGGTGACAAGGTCGAGGTTCGTGGCTTCGGCAGCTTCCGCACCCGGCAGCGCAACTCCCGCACCGGCCGCAATCCCAAGACCGGCGCCAAGGTCGACGTCGCCGCCAAGCGCGTGCCCTTCTTCAAGCCCAGCAAGGAACTCCGCGACCTCGTCAACCCCAACGAAACCCGCCGCTCCACCAAGACAGCCCGCGCGGCCAGCGCCATCGAACCGCACCACACCGTCGACATCCATCATCCTCCCGCCATGTAGTGCCTCGGCATCGCAGCTAAAGAAACCCTCGGCCATGGCCGGGGGTTTTGCGTTCCCACGAGACGCCGCTGAAGCTGCCGGCAAAACAAACTTCGACGGCAGCACTACATACTGGCACCCCCAGGCAGAATCCCAAACTTCCCACATCTCCCGGAGCCTTAGCCTTCGTGTAAATCTTTCTTCCCAAGGCACTTGAACCGCGCTAGCATACATCCCACCCGCTGTGTCGGCCATCTGACACAGTACGCGTCCCATCTCGCCGTCTTCTTCGGCCCTATGCTTCGGCGGCCAAGGAAGGTACATTGTGCCCAAAACCAGACTTCTGCTCGTCGATGACGAAGCCCTGCTCGTCAACAGCTTGTCGCAAATCATGGCGATAAACGGCTTCGAAGTCACCACGGCAACCTCAGTGGCCGAGGCGCTCCGCCACATCAGCTCTCAGCCCTTCGACGTCCTGCTCAGTGACCTCCACATGCCCGGCGCCGGCGACGGCCTCACCGTGGTCAGCGCTATGCGCCACGCTAATCCAACCGGCGTCACCATGCTCCTCAGCGCCTTTCCGCAGATGAGCGCCGCTACCCAGGCCATCCTCTTGCAGGCCGACGAGATCCTCGTCAAACCGATGAACGTTCCCACCCTCATCGAAGCCATCAAGCAGCGCGTCGCCATTGGCGCTCCAGGCTCCCGCGTCGTCGAAACCGTCGCCACTATCCTCGAGCGCACTGCTGCAACCACCATCGACAATTGGTTCCAGACCGTACAAGTAGATGAAAAGATCAAGGTAGTTCCGCTGGACTTTAGCGCCCGAAGCGGCCACCTGCCACAGCTTTTTGTGGACTTGGTATATCGCCTCCGGAATCCAACCCTGCTTGGCGCCCGCCAGCCGCCTTCCGTTACATCAAAGGAGCACGGTATTCTGCGCCGCAGGCAGGGCTACACCGCCGCCATGATGGTCGAAGAATCGCGCATTCTGCAGGTCAGCATCTTCCACACACTCCAGCGGAACCTCGCCAACATCGACTTCAGCGTCCTGCTCATCGGCGTCATGACCATCGCCGACGAAGTCGACTCGCAGCTCAGCCAGGCCATCGACAGCTACCTCGCAGAATCGCTCCGTTACGACTTCGGCCTCATCTAGTCGCTAATCTGTGGGAAAGTGATCGCTACCGGCTCACGATCGCGCGCGGCCGCGGCACTGGCAGGCTGACCGGGGGAACCGGAACGCCGGAGCACACGTGCTCGTCTTCTGCCGCCAACAACTCCCCTTCCGTCGCCTTGCTGGCAATCGTCCGGTAGCAAACAGAGCAGATCGAATCGAACGAACCGTCCGAATTATGGCGATGAGGGTGCGGCTTTTGCGGTTTCTTCATGGCACCTATCTCAATTTGCATTCATTATCAACAGCATAGCCCTGTTTCCCGAGCCATGCGCGTTTCATATCGAACCCGGCTTCGCGCCATTCCTCTCGGTCTCCCCGCGAAATACTTGCCCCTGCGGGAACGCTCACAACCCGCGTCGCAAAATCCGTTCCGCAGCCATGCCGTAAACTCAAAAGCACCATGACCCCCGCCATTTCGGCCCAATCCCTCACCCGCACCTTCGATGGCGGCTTCACCGCGGTCGATCACATCTCGCTTGCCGTCGAACCCGGCCAGTTTTTCGGCTTCCTCGGCCCCAACGGCGCGGGTAAATCCACCACCATCAAGATGCTCACCGGCCTGCTCGCCCCCACCTCCGGCACCGTGCAGATTCTCGGCCAGGACCTCGTCGCCAACCCCGTCGAAGTCAAGCGCAACATCGGCGTCGTTCCCGAAGGCATGGCCCTCTTCGGCCGCCTCACCGCATCCGAGTACCTCACCTTCGTCGGCCGTATGTACGGCCTCGACAAGGCCATCACCCAGCAGCGCAGCGAAGAACTCCTCGAGTTCATGGGCCTCGCCAACGAGCAGAAAAAGCTCGTCGCCGACTACTCCCACGGCATGGGCAAGAAACTCGCTCTCGCCGCCGCCGTCATCCACAACCCCAGGGTCCTCTTCCTCGACGAGCCCTTCGAAGGCGTCGACGCCATCGCCGCTCAAACCCTCAAAGCCATGCTCCAGGGCATGATCGCCCGCGGCGCCACCATCTTCCTCACCTCGCATGTGCTCGAAATCGTCGAGCGCCTCTGCACCCACGTCGCCATCATCAACCGCGGCCACATCGTCGCCAACGGTTCGCTCGACGAGCTCCGCGCCGGAGTACAAGCCCGTCTCGCACCCGACGCTTCCGGCGAACCCGCAACCAAGCTCACCCTCGAACAGATATTCCTCGCCACCGTCGGCACCGAATCCGGCATCACCCACCCCGAGCAGGAGCTCTCATGGCTGAAATAACTCCTCCTGCCAGCTGGACCTCAGCCCAGACCCGAGCCCAGTTCTGGGCCATCGCCGTCCTCCGCTTCCGCATCCTGCGCAACGGCCTCCGCCGCAAAGGCGGCTGGGGAGACATCGTTGCCACCCTCATCATGGTGCCGATCTTCGCCGTCGTCCTCATCGGCCCCGCCGTCGGCTCCGGCATGTTGGCCTGGTACTTCGCCACCAAAAACGACTTCATCTTCATCTCCGTCATCCTCTGGGCCATCTTCGCCCTCTGCCAGCTCGCGAGCATCCAGCTCGGCCAGCCCGGCACCACCTTCGACCCCACCCAGCTCATCCGCTTCCCCCTCAACTTCCGCGGCTACGCCGCCATCCGCGTCTTCTTCGGTCTCATCTCACCCGCCAACATCATCAGCACCCTCATGTCGCTCACCGTCGCCATTGGCGTCACGGTAGCCGTGCCTTCACTTGCGCTGGTCTCGTTTGCCGCGATGGCCGCCTTCGCCCTCGCCAACATCTTCTTCACCCGCATGCTCTTCGCCTGGGTCGACCGCTGGCTTTCCACCCGCCGCGCCCGCGAAGTCTTCACCCTGGTCATCTTCTCCGGCTCCATGGCCATCCAGTGGGCCAACTTCACCTTCAACCCCGGCTTCCACCAGGGCCGCGACTCCCACGTCAAGGCCGCCGCCCGCCTCGCCGCCCTCAAGCTCTACTATCACCACGCCGAGCCCATCCTCGCCCTGCTCCCCCCCGGCCTGGCCGCCAACGCCATCAACGCAGCCCACTTCACCTTCTGGAGCACAGCAGCAGCTCAGATCGCGGGCATCCTCCTCTTCGCCGCCATCTTCTTCGCCGTCTTCGCCATCCGCCTCTACAAGGAGTTCCGAGGAGAAAACCTCTCCGACGCCGCCAACGCCGTAGCTAAAACGCCCGCAAGGAAACACACCACAACCACCCCCGCTGCTGTCCTGGCGCCAGCTTCCTCGCTGCAGTTCTCCACGCCCCCCACCATCTCCGGCGTGTTGCAAAAGGAGTTCATCACCCTCCGCCGCAACACCGGCATTTTCTACGCCCTGGTTGCGCCGCTGGTCATGGTCGTCCTCTTCGCCAACCTCAAGGCTGCCAAAACGCCACCCACGATTCTGTTCCCTTCAGCCGTCGCGTACACCCTGATGGGCATCGTCCCCATGTGCTACAACTCGCTCGGTCTCGAAGCCGCCGGCATTCAGTTCTTCTTTCTCGCCCCGGTCCGCATGCGCGACGTCTTCTTCGCCAAGAACCTCATGAACCTCGCCCTCGCCGCCGTCGAAATCATCGCCGTCTTCGCCGCCATCACCTACACCGCCAAAGCCCCCTCACCGAGCCTCACCGTGGCCGTAGTCCTGTGGGCTGTCTTCACCCTGGGCATCTCGCTCGCCGTAGGCAACTACCGCTCCGTCACCGCCCCCAAGAAGCTCGACTTCGCCAAGCTCGCCCGCAACCAGGCCTCCCCCCTCAGCGCCCTCATCAGCATCGGCCTGCTGCTGGTCTGCGCCGGCCTCGGCGCCGCCTTCATTTACATGGCGGACTACCACCTCCACAAGCCCTGGCTCCTTCCCCCCATCATGCTCGCCTTCGCCATCCTCGGCGTGCTGATCTACATCGCCAGCCTCAAAACCCTCGACCAGCTCCTCGCCGACCACCGCGACACCCTCGCCGAAGAGCTCTGCAAAGCCGGTTAGAAAACGCGCCAAAGCACCAACACTTCAAGCACGGAGCCAAACCCCATGGACACCTCGCTCATCACCACCGCCCTCGAACTCCCCGGCTACAAGATCGTCCGCAACCTCGGCGTCGTCCGCGGCATCGTCGTCCGCTCGCGCTCCATCTTCGGCACCATCGGCGCCGGCTTCCAGACGCTCGTCGGCGGCGACATCACCCTCTACACCGACATGTGCGAAAAAACCCGCCAGGACGCCTTCGCCCGCATGTGCGAACACGCCCAGCAGCACGGTGCCAACGCCATCATCAGCATGCGCTACGACGCCAACGAACTCATGCAGGGCGTTACCGAAGTCCTCGCCTACGGCACCGCCGTCGTAGTCGAAAAGCTGTGATTCCCACCTGACAAACACGTCATCTCGACCGAAGCGCAGCGCAGTGGAGAGATCCCCGCATTGGCACTTGCCTTTGTTGTTGCCTGTTCTACTTTGCGAAACTTAGCGCTTAAACTTCGCGAACATTGCGTCAGAGCTTTGCCCCTGCCGAGCTACCCCACCACCCCCGCCACCGCCATCATCCGCCCCGCATACCCATGCTCCATCCGGTGCGAAAAATACCGCCGCTCCCCGTTCTTCTCCCGCGCACACCCCGTGCACTCCCCCACCACATGCACGTTCTTCGCCGCGAGCCCCGCATCCAGCAGTTGCCGACGGTTCGCTTCCCAGAGATCCACATGAATCTGCGGCCCAATGTTCGAGTGCCCCGGCGCCCGCGCCGTCAAAAACAGCAGCGGATACTTGTCCCGGATCGGGTCCGAGTCATAAACCTCCGTAAACAGCTCCGGCGCATAAGCAAACTGGCTCTCAAACTCGAACCGCACTTCCTCACCCACCGCATAGCAGCAGGCACCGATCCCTGGCCCCACTGCCGCCACCAGGTCCTTCGGCTTCGACCCATACCGCAGCTGCATCGTCCCAACCCCGCGTTCGACGATCCGCGCCAGCGTCCCACGCCAACCCGCATGGAACGCCGCCACCACCTTCCGCTTCCTGTCCGCCACCAGCACCGGAATGCAATCCGCCGTTTGCACCCCCAACAGCACCCCGGGCACATCCGTCATCGACCCATCCCCCCGCAACACGGCCTTCCCATCGGCCGTAGCCAGCGGTCCATGGTCTTTCTCAATAATCCGAATCATCCCGCCATGGAACTGCCGCACCGTAGCCAGCTCCACTTTCGACTTCCCCACCACCGCCCGCATAAACCGCTCCCGATTCTGGGCCACGATCTCCGGCTCATCCTCCCGCGTCCATCCCAGGTTCAGCTCCCCGTCGCCATAAGCGGTAGAAGCCCCGCCCAGCCGCGTACTGAACCCGGCCCGCAGCCAAGGCAGCGCTTCAAACGCCGCAACCCGCACCACCCCCGGCGCTCCCAGCTTCCGTCGGCTCGCCGCCGCCACCGAAGCTTTCGCCCGTTTGACCCTCTCTCCGTCTTTCCACGCCCCGGTCCGCGTCTTCCGCGACCCATGCTCCAGCCCCACACCCGCCAGCACAGCATCCACCGCGCCAATAGCCTCAGCGCTCTCCAACCAATCCTTCGTCATCCCACCAGTCTACCCAACCCGCAATTCGCCTTCCGGGCCCTGAGCCCTGGACCCTGAACCCTCGCCTTAAAGATTTTGGCCCCGCTTTCCAGCGGGGCCGAAGAGGCTTTGGGGAGGGAGTTTACTGAGGAATTTCTGAAGGGTACCCAGTTACGGGCAAAATAAGGAATTTACTTCGGTGGGACAGATTGAATAGCCTCTCGGTTGTTAGTTGGATGCAACTCCTCCCCCCGGGTTGCTCGAAATCGGTAACAAGTTGCATCTTTTTTTCTTTTTTCTGAAATTTTTCACTCCCTCTTCGGGAAATCACACGTCACACCCCACTTAGACGCTCTTCCACAGGTCTCCGCAGTTTGCATCCCACAGCATTCGGCGGTACGATACCCGCGATTGCAAAGCATGACTATACCTACTCAAATCGCCTCACACCTCCTTCGTTCACGCATCGGCAAGATCTGTGTTGCCATCACCGGATCGACCGCCGAAGAGATGCTCGACAGGGCAACCATTGTCCTTAAAGAGACCACTTTCCTCGAATTTCGCCTCGATTACCTCCCCAAGCCGGCAGCCGCCCTCCCCCGCCTGAAGCAGTTCCTGGCCGAAAACGGCGCCTGTACGGCCATCGCCACCTGTCGCTGCGAAGAGAACGGCGGACGCTTCAAGGGTTCGAATACCGAAGCGGCAGACATTTTATTCAAAGCCGCCGAGGCCGGTTTTCAATTAATTGATATCGAGCTTGAGTCTGCGGAAAAACTGCCCAGGGCGACCCTCGAAAAGCTCCGCGCCACCGGCGCCGCCCTCATCGTCAGCTACCACGACTTCCACGCCACCAAGGACCTCGACGGCATCCTCGCCCGCATCACCCCCTTCGCGCCCGAGTTCTACAAGATCGTCTGCACCGCCCGAAATCTCGCCGACAACATCACCCTCATGCGCTTTCTCGAGAAGGTCGAGGACTCCCACAACAACTCCGTGGTCGGCATCTGCATGGGCGAGTCCGGCGTCATCTCCCGCATTCTCGGCCTCCGTGCCGGTTCGGCCTTCACCTTCGCCTCGGCCAACACCGGTGAAGAGACCGCCCCCGGCCAGATCACCGCCCGCACCCTGCTCGAAACCTACCGCGTCGACCAGCTCGACAACGCCACCAAGATCTACGGCGTCGCCGGCAACCCCATCGGCAGCTCCCTTTCGCCGCTGATGATGAACACCGCCTTCCGCCGCGAGACCGTCAACGCCATCTACCTCGCACTCCAAACCAGCAAGGTAGATGACCTCTTCAAGCTCATCCGCGAAATCCCCATTCAGGGCGTCAGCGTCACCATGCCCCTCAAGCAGGACGTCATCGCCCATCTTGAGCGCACTGACCCCCTCTCCACCAAGATCGGCGCCGTCAACACCATCTTCCGCGCTCAGGACGGCAAATTCTACGGCTTCAACACTGACGTCGCCGGCATCGTCACCCCGCTCGAACGCCGCACCACCATCGCGGGCTCCAAAGTCCTCGTCCTCGGCTCCGGCGGAGCAGCCCGTGCCGCCGTCTTCGGCCTCAAGGACAAGGGCGCCGAGGTCTACATCCTCAACCGCACCCCCGAAACCGCGCAAAAGCTCGCCCGCCAGGCCGGCGCCAAGACCATCAAGCGCGAAGCCGTCGCCAAGACCGGCTTCGACATCATCATCAACGCCACCCCCGTCGGCATGGCCGGAAACAAGGCCGCCCAACTCCTCGGCCCCGAAGACCTGAACTGCAAAATCGTCTTTGACCTCGTCTACAACCCCCTCGAAACCCCGCTCCTCCGCGCCGCGCGCAGCAAAGGGATCGCGGTCATCACCGGCGTCGAGATGTTCGTCCAGCAGGGTGCCCGCCAGTTCGAAATCTGGACCGGCAAGCCCGCCCCGGAAGAAGAAATGCTCCGCGTCGTCCTCCACACCCTCCGCCAGGCCGCGGAAGCCGCAGGCGAACTCCCGCCGCCGCCCTCGCCCAAAGTTGAGCCGCGCGCTGCTGCGCCTGAACCTCCACCCCCCGCACCGGTCGCCGCCAGGCCCGCCCCGGCCAAAGCAGAGCCGGCCAGGCCGGTTCCGGCCAGGGCCGTCGCTGCCAAAGCCGCACCCGCAAAGGCCCCTGCGAAATCCGCCCCCGTGAAAGTAGCAGCGAAAATTGCCGCCAGGCTCCCCGTGAAGGCAGCTGCAAAAACCCCCGCCAAGCCAGCCCCCAAAGCACCGGCAAAGCCCGCCAAAGCTCCCGCCAGGCCACTCAAGCCTGTCGCGAAAGCTCCGGCAAAACCCGCTGCCAAAAAGGCCCCGGCCAAGCCAGCTCCGAAGAAAGCGGCCGTCAAAGCCAAGCCCAAGAAGCGGTGACCCGCCTCTTGGGCCGCATGATTCTTCTCGCCGCGCTGACCTGTGCGAGCGCAACAGCCTGCGCCCAGGTCACTGACCGCGACCCCGAGATCCCTGTCCCCGCCGCCAACCCCGCCCGCCCCACCGTCACCAACCCCGCCACCCTTCCGCCCGTCGGCTATCTCCAGTTCGAGCAGGGTTACCTCGGCTCCCTCCACTCCCCGGAAACCGACACCCAGTACGGCCTCAACCAGGTCACCAAACTGGCCGTCCACCCGCGCCTCATGCTCGCCATCAGCAGCCAGCCCTTCGCCGCCAGCAAGTCCTACGGCGACCCCACCATATCTCATGACCCCGGCGGCATCCAGGTCGGCTTCCAGGCCGTCCTCTTCACCCCGACGCTTACCCCTTCCACCGCCAAATCCCCCGAAGGCGCCCCAGCCGACGCCCAGAAGTCCCCCATCCCCACCATCGCCGTCGGTTACTACCACACGGTCTACGGCGGCACCGCATCCGACATCGACCTCGGCAGCGCCACCAACTCCCTCATCCTCCTCTTCAGCGGCGACGTCCACGGCTTCCACTACGACACCAATTACCTCCTCAACGAGCAGGACGGCGACAGCAACCTCGCCGACCGAACCATCCACCGCGCCCAGTTCGCCCAGACCCTCTCCGTCAACCACAGCCTTTTCAACCCCAACCTCCAGCTCTCAGTCGAGCTCTACCACTTCACCCAGCCCCTGGTCGCCGCCGACGCCACCAGCCACCCCATCTCCCGCGCACACCTTGTCGACCTCCTCATCGCCCCCAGCTACCAGCTCCGCCCCAACCTCGTCCTCGACTTCGGTTTCTCCCACGGCTTCACCTCCACCTCCACCCAGTGGCAGAGCTTCGCCGGCTTCACCTACCTCCTCCCCCACCGCCTCTGGCCCACCCGCAAATAACTCTGTTCCCCGGCCCAAAAATTAGAGGATTGTCATTCCGCAGCGCAGCGGAGGAATCTGCTTCTGCCTTTGCAGTTGCCGCTGCTATCCCCCAGCAACCGTCATCTCGACCGAAGCATCGCGCTCTTTGCGATGCGCAGTGGAGAGATCCCTGCATTGGCATTGGCATTGGCATTGGCTGTTGCTGTTCTTAGACAATTTCTCAAAGAGAAATT
>CAIQPK010000039.1 GCA_903873705.1 uncultured Acidobacteriota bacterium | reverse complement strand
TGTCAGGCCATCGCCGACTTCATGACCCTCGAAGAGCGTTTTGGCTCCGTAGAAGGCCTCAAGTTCACCTACATCGGCGACGGCAACAACGTCTGCCACTCCCTCATGCTCGCCGGCGCACAACTCGGCGCACACGTCACTGTCGCCACACCCAAAGGCTTCGAGCCCAAGCTCGACTTCATCCACAAAGCCATCGGCATCGCCGAAACCACCGGCGGCTCCCTTACGCTCACGCACGATCCCGTCAAGGCCGTCACCTGCGCTGACGCCGTCTACACCGACGTCTGCACCAGCATGGGCATGGAGCACGAAGCCGCCAAGCGCGCCCCCATCTTCAAGCCCTTCCAGGTCAACGACGAGCTCATGTCCTTCGCCCAACCCTCCGCCGCCTTCATGCACTGCCTCCCCGCCCACCGCGGCGCCGAAGTAACCGACTCTGTCCTCGACGGCGAGCAATCCATCGTCTTCGACCAGGCCGAAAACCGCATGCACGCCCAGAAAGCCATCGTCCTCATGCTCCTGGCCGGCGCCAAACGCATCCCCAGCCACCGCAACAAAGGCGGCCTCCAAGCCCGCACCAAACGCTAGAGGAAACCACCACCCAACGCGCCGCCACAACTTAAACTCCGCGAACTTAGCGTCCTTAAACTTCGCGAACTTTGCGTCAAGGCTTTTGCCGTTGCTCTTGCCGTTGCTCTTGCCGTTGCTCTTGCCGTTGCTCTTGCCGTTGCTTTTGCCGTTGCTTTTGCCGTTGCACGCTGTTGCACCACCACAAATTCGTCATCCTGAGCGGAGCGCAGCGCAGTCGAAGGACCCGCCACACCGCCCGCACCAGGCACAAAGCTCGCACCTTTTAGCCCCGAACCAGCACCACCGCAACAGCTCTAGGAAATCAAAAATGTCCGTAATCCTCGAATCCCTCCCCCTGAACCAAAAAGTCGGCATAGCCTTCTCCGGCGGCCTCGACACCTCCGCCGCCCTCCACTGGATGAAGCAGAAGGGCGCCATCCCCTACGCCTACACCGCCAATCTCGGCCAGCCCGACGAGTCCGACTACGACGCCATCCCCCGCAAGGCCCTCGAATACGGCGCCGAAAAAGCCCGCCTCATCGACTGCCGCCTCCCCCTGGTCCGCGAAGGCATCGCCGCCCTCCAGTCCGGAGCCTTCCACATCACCACGGCCGGCGTCACCTACTTCAACACGACACCCTTAGGCCGAGCGGTGACCGGCACTATGCTCGTCACCGCCATGAAAGAAGACGACGTCAACATCTGGGGCGACGGCTCCACCTTCAAGGGCAACGACATCGAGCGCTTCTACCGCTACGGCCTCCTCGTCAACCCCGACCTCAAGGTCTACAAGCCCTGGCTCGACGCCCAGTTCATCGACGAGCTCGGCGGCCGCAAGGAGATGTCCGAGTTCCTCATCGCCTCCGGCTTCGACTACAAGATGTCGACCGAAAAAGCCTACTCCACCGACTCCAACATCCTCGGCGCCACCCACGAAGCCAAGGACCTCGAATTCCTCTCCTCCTCCATCCGCATCGTCCAACCCATCATGGGCGTAGCCTCCTGGCGCTCGGACGTCGACGTCAAGCCCGAAGAAATCACCATCACCTTCGAAGAAGGCTTCCCCGTAGCCCTCAACGTCACGCGCTACGACGACCCCGTCGCCCTCCTCCTCGAAGCCAACACCATCGGCGGCCGCCACGGCCTCGGCATGTCCGACCAGATCGAAAACCGCATCATCGAAGCCAAGTCCCGCGGCATCTACGAGGCCCCCGGCCTCGCCCTGCTCTTCATCGCCTACGAGCGCCTCATCACCGGCATCCACAACGAAGACACCATCGAGCAGTACCGCGAGTCCGGCCGCAAACTAGGCCGCCTCCTCTACCAGGGCCGCTGGTTCGACCCCCAGGCCATCATGCTCCGCGAAGCCGCCCAGCGCTGGGTAGCCAAGCCCATCACCGGCTCCGTCACGGTCGAACTCCGCCGCGGCAACGACTACTCCATCCTCAACACCGAGAGCCCCAACCTAACCTTCCACCCCGAGCGCCTCTCGATGGAAAAAACCGACTCAGCCTTTAGCCCCCGCGACCGCATAGGCCAACTCACCATGCGCAACCTGGACATCACCGACACCCGCGC
>CAIQPK010000038.1 GCA_903873705.1 uncultured Acidobacteriota bacterium | reverse complement strand
TGGAGTGCCCGGTCTTTTCTGTACCAGTTAGTTTGATAGAAACTGGTCTTAAAGGAGCGGAAGATGGCACGAGGGAAGAAGCACACACCTGAGCAGGTGGTGAACCTGCTGCGGCAGATTGAAGTGGCAGTGGCGAATGGGAAGACGACGGCAGTGGCTTGCAAAGAGGCCGAGATCACGGAGCAGACGTACTACCGCTGGCGCAAGGAGTACGGCGGGCTGCAGGTGGACCAGGCGAGGCGGCTGAAGGACCTGGAGCAGGAGAACACGAAGCTGAAGCGGCTGGTGGCGAACCTGAGCCTGGACAATCTGGTGTTGAAGGACATCGCCTCGGGAAACTTCTAAGCCCGGAGCGACGGCGCTGTGCGGCGGACCATGCTCAGGAGCATGGTCTGAGTGAGCGGCGGGCGTGCCGGCTGGTGAATCAGCCACGCGGCACGCAACGCTATCTACTAACGCAGCGCGAAGACGAGGATGCACTCACCGGGGCCATCGTGGAGTTGGCCAGCCAGTATGGACGCTATGGCTATCGCCGGATCACGGCGCTGCTGAAGCGGGACGGCTGGCAGGTGGGCAAGGACCGGGTAGAGCGCATCTGGCGTCGCGAAGGGCTGAAGGTACCGCAGAAGCAGAAGCCGCGCGGACGGCTGTGGCTGAACGACGGATCGTGCGTTCGGCTTCGGCCGGAGCACGTGAACCATGTGTGGAGTTACGACTTCGTGAGTGCGAAGACGCACGACGGAAGGACGGTGCGGATGCTGAACCTGATCGATGAACACAGCCGAGAATGCCTGATGATCCGGCCGGAACGAAGGTGGAGTTCGGCCAAGGTGATCGAAGCGCTGGCCGACGTGATGGTGTGGAAGGGAGTGCCGGAGCACATCCGTTCAGATAATGGCCCAGAGTTCGTCGCCCAGGGTCTGCGCATGTGGCTCGCCGGAACGGGGGCGAAGACGGCTTATATCGAACCCGGGAGTCCATGGGAGAACGGCTACTGCGAGAGCTTCAACTCGAAGTTGCGGGACGAGTTCCTCAACGGAGAGATCTTCTACTCGATGAAGGAAATCAGAGTGCTGGCGGAGCGGTGGCGCGTCCACTACAACACCGTCCGGTCACACTCCGCGCTGGGCTATAGACCACCGGCGCCGGAAGCATGGATCGCAAAGAGCTTGGGGTGTGGGGAAGCGGGAATCGCTACGCTCATCCCGCCTCCCCACACCCCAGACGGCGGCTATCTGAACTCAGTGATAGCTGCGCTACACTAACAATCGCGCTGGTACAAATGATCGGGCAGAGCAGGGCGACATACTGGCCCGGCGAACCGATGCCAGTCAACACGCCGCTCTTCCAGATGAAACCATACTCGGTGCTGTTATCGCCGGTATATGAGTAGCCGGTGACGATGCCGTTCTTACTGATGGCGGTTGGGTTGTTGTAACCGGATCCGCCGACGGGCGGGATATCGATGGGCGCGGTGTACTGCGCGCGAGCGGGCGGCGCGGCAAAGAAACTGTTAAGCAGCAACAGGGCAAGGCCGAGAAAGGCCACGGGGAAAGAAGTGCGAACGCGCAAAGAGGCCATGTGAGAGGACCTGCCTTTATTCACAAGATTTCACTGACGGGCCCCAAGGGCGGGCAGTGTGCGGGCATGCGCCCAAAACTATTTGCAAAATCAGGCGAACGAGGTCTACGGGAATGAAGCTGGCCCAAACGCCATCAGCCTGGGGGGCCCGAAATACAACCTTTGGGAAATTGGCTTCTGAAAGTCGGGGAACAATCTATTGCCAGTCCCCGCCGTCCGTCAAGTGATTATTTTGTAAATAAGCGCGTCGGCCTTATGGCCTATATGCTTAAATTTCGCCCATATTTCGCTAAAATCGGG
>CAIQPK010000037.1 GCA_903873705.1 uncultured Acidobacteriota bacterium | reverse complement strand
CACGTTGAAAAGGGCGAGATGAAGCCCGGCTACGCCCTCATCGCCCTCGGCGTCCCGGCAATGCTCATCGGCCTCGGCGGCGGCGCAGCCTCCAGCGCCACCACCGCCTCCAACACCGACCTCGACTTCGCCAGCGTCCAGCGCGACAACGCCGAAATGGAGCGCCGCGCCCAGGAAGTCATCGACCGCTGCTGGCAATCAGGCGACGCCAACCCCATGGCCTTCATCCACGACGTCGGCGCCGGCGGCCTCTCCAACGCCTTCCCCGAACTCATCAAGGACGGCAACTGCGGCGGCACTTTCTCCCTCGATGCCATCCCCCGCACCGAAGCCGGCCTCAGCCCCCTCGAGCTCTGGTGCAACGAAAGCCAGGAACGCTACGTCCTCGCCATCGCCCCCGAAAACCTGGCCACCTTCGAAGCCATGTGCGCCCGCGAGCGCTGCCCCTACGCCATCATCGGCCACGCCGAGTCCCAACCCCACCTCACCCTTACTAACAACGCCTCGTCACTTCCTTCACAGCGCGTCATCTCGACCGAAGCGCAGCGAAGTGGAGAGATCCCTGCATTGCCGACAGAAGCTGGTTCCGCCGAGCACTCCAGCGCCAACCCCATCGACCTCCCTCTCCACGTCCTCTTCGGCAAACCCCCAAAGATGGAGCGCACCTTCATCCGCACGCCAGCCACAGCGTCTTCTGGACCCTGGGCTCTGGACCCTGAACCCTCTCTCGAAGACGCCATCCACCGCGTCCTCCGCATGCCAGCCGTCGCCTCAAAGAACTTCCTCATCACCATCGGCGACCGCACCGTAGGCGGCCTCACCGTCCAGGACCAGCTGGTCGGCCCCTGGCAAGTCCCTGTAGCCGACTGCGCCGTCACCCTCGCTGCCTTTGACACCACCACCGGCGAAGCCATGGCCATCGGCGAGCGCACCCCCCTCGCCGTCATCAACGCCGCCGCCAGCGCCCGCATGGCCATCGGCGAAGTCATCACCAACCTCGCCGGCACCGCCATCGCCCAGCTCTCCGACATCAAGCTCTCCGCCAACTGGATGGCCGCGGCCAACGACTCCGGGCAGAACGAAGCACTCTACGACGCCGTCCACGCCGTCGGCGTGGAACTCTGCCCCGCCCTCGGCCTCACCATCCCCGTAGGCAAAGACTCCATGTCCATGCGCACCCAGTGGACAGCAGACGGCGAAACAAAAAAGGTCATTTCTCCGCTCTCCGTCATCATGAGCGGCTTCGCGCCCGTAAGCGACGTCCGCCTTACCCTCACCCCCCAATTCCCCCAGGCCGACTGCGAACTCATCCTCATCGACCTCGGCGCACCCCAGCCCCGTCTCGGACAATCCGCGCTCGCCCAGGCTTTCTCCTCATCCCACCAAAGCCGCGCCGGCGTCCCCGACCTCGAAGACCCCTCGCGCCTAAAAGCGTTCTTCGAAACCCTCCAACAACTCAACCGCACCGGCAAACTCCTCGCCTATCACGACCGCTCCGACGGAGGCCTCCTCGTCACGCTCCTCGAAATGGCGTTCGCCAGCCAAATGAGCCTGCACATCGGGGGCGGCGACGACCTCGCTCATCTCTTCAACGAAGAATTAGGTGCCGTCATCGCCGTCCGCCCCTGCGACGTCCTCTCCGTCATGCAGACCCTGAGCGAGGCCGGCCTGCGTGCATCCGCCGTCGCCACGTCCAGCCTCGGCAACGACATCCTCATCACCCGTTCCGACGCCGTCGTCTACGAAGACCAACCCGTCTATCGCAACACCCGCACCCACCTCCAAAAAATCTGGTCAGAAACCAGCCACCACATCGCCTCCCTCCGCGACAACCCCGCCTGCACCGCCGAAGAGTTCGCCCTCCTCGACGACCCCAACCGCCCGGGCCTTCACGTCACCCTCCCTGAATCCTGGACCCTAAGCCCTGGCCCCTGGCCCCTCTCTTCCCGCCCCCGTGTAGCCATCCTCCGCGAGCAAGGCGTCAACGGCCACGTAGAAATGGCCGCCGCCTTCGACCGCGCCGGCTTCACTACGGTCGACGTCCACATGTCCGACCTCCTCTCCAACCGCGCCCACCTGAAAGACTTCACCGGCCTCGCGGCCTGCGGTGGCTTCTCTTACGGCGACGTCCTCGGCGCTGGCTCCGGCTGGGCCAAGACCATCCTCTTCAACCAGCGCCTCAAAGAAATGTTCGCCACCTTCTTCACCCGCCCTGACACCTTCTCCCTCGGCGTCTGCAACGGTTGCCAGATGATGGCCCAGCTCGCCCCGCTCATCCCCGGCGCCGAAGCCTGGCCCCGCTTCGAGCGCAACACCAGCGCCCGCTTCGAAGCCCGCCTCTGCATGGCCGAAATCGCAGCAACAAACTCCATCTTCCTCGCCGGCATGGTCGGCCTCCGCGCGCCCATCGTCGTCTCCCACGGCGAAGGCCGCGCCACCCACGCCGACGCCATCACTGCCATGCGCTACATCGACACCTACGGCAACCCCACGCAGCACTACCCGCTAAACCCCAACGGCTCCCCGGCCGCCACCGCCGGTGTCACCAGCGCCGACGGCCGCGCCCTCATCCTCATGCCCCACCCCGAGCGCATCGCCCTCGGCCTCAACCACTCCTGGACGCGCAGCCTTCAGCACAGCCCCTGGCAACGCCTCTTCGACAACGCCCGAAAGTGGGTAGGCTAAACCTATGAGCACCTCCATCGACTACAAATCCGCAGGCGTAGACATAGAAGCCGGCAACGAAGCCGTCCGCCGCATCAAGTCCCACACCGCCGCCACGCACTCGGCCGCCGTCCTCACCGGCGTCGGCAGCTTCGGCACCCTCTTCAGCCTGCGCGACGCCACCGCCGGCATGGCCGACCCCATCATGGTTCAAAGCACCGACGGCGTAGGCACCAAGACCAAGGTCACCACCATGGCCCCCAGCCCCGCTCGCTACGAGCAGCTCGGCCGTGACCTCGTCGCCGCCGTCGCCGGAGACATCGCCGTCATGGGCGCACGCCCGCTCACCTTCCTCGACTACCTCGGCTTCCACAAAACCGACCCCGCCATCGTCGAAGCCCTCGTCCGCGGCATGTCAGCAGCCTGTCAGGAGGCCGGCATCGCCCTCGTCGGCGGCGAAACCGCCGAGATGCCCGCCGTCTACGCCGAAGGCGACCTCGACGTCGTTGGCTTCGTTACCGGTGTCGTCGACCGCGAAAAGCTCATTACGGGCGAAACAATCGCCGTCGGCGACATCATCTACGGGATCGGTTCCACGGGCCTGCATACCAACGGCTGGTCGCTCGCGCGCAAGCTGCTTTTCGACGTCGCCGGACACACCCTCGAAGACACGCCGCAAGAGTTCAACGGCGCCACCCTCGGCGACATCCTGCTCGAGCCCCACGCCAATTACGTCGCGCCCATTCGCCGCGCGCTCGATGCCGGCCTGCCCATCAAGGGCATGGCCCACATCACCGGCGGGGGCCTCATCGAAAACGTCCCCCGCATTCTTCCCGAGGGCCTCGGCGCGGTCATCAACGCAGACTCCTGGGCATCGCAGCCCATCTTCGCCATGATGCAGCAGATCGGCAACGTCGACCACGAAGAGATGCACCGCGTCTTCAACATGGGCATCGGACTCGCCATCGTCGCGCCCGCCGGCATCCTCGAACAGCTCACCGCAGCCTTCGCCCCCTTCCCCGTGTGGCAAATCGGCCGCATCGACAACAACGTCACCGGTACCATCCTTCGCACCAGGAAGCCCATGATCCCCACAGACGCCCTCATCGCCGCCATACCCGCGTGCCTCACCAGCACCGCCCTCCCCTTGCCCAACAAGTATCCCGGCAAGGTCCGCGACACCTACGATCTCCCCGACAATCGCCTCCTCCTCGTCACCACCGATCGCCAGAGCGGCTTCGACCGCATGCTCGGCGCCATTCCCTACAAAGGCCAGGTGCTCAACCAGACCGCACTCTGGTGGTTCGAACGGACCAGGCACATCATCCCCAACCACATCATCAGCAGCCCCCACGCCAACGCTCTTATCGCCCGCAAAGCCCGCGTCCTTCCCATCGAATTCGTCGTCCGCGGTTTCCTCACCGGCTCCACCGACACCGCCATCTGGACTAAGTACGCAGCCGGCGAGCGCGAGTTCTGCGGACACATCCTCCCCCAGGGCATGAAGAAAAACCAGCGCCTCCGCCGCAACATCGTCACCCCCACCACCAAGGAAAAAGATCACGACCGCCCTATCAGTTCGGCCGCCATCATCGCCGAAGGCTGGACCACGGAAGACGAGTGGCAAACCTGCTTCAGCAAGGCGCTCGAGCTCTTCCAGTTCGGCCAGGACCGCGCCGCCGAGCACGGCCTCATCCTCGTCGACACCAAGTACGAGTTCGGCGTCACCGACTCCGGTGAAATTATCCTCGTCGACGAAATCCACACCCCCGACTCCAGCCGCTACTGGATCGCCGACTCCTATCCCGACCGTCTCGCCCAGGGCCTCGAACCCGAGATGATCGACAAGGAGTTCTTCCGCCTCTGGTTCCGCGAGCGTTGCGACCCCTACGCCGACGCCGAGCTTCCCACCCCGCCACCCGAACTCATCGCCGAGCTCGCCTCCCGCTACATCCGCCTCTTCGAACTCATCACCGACACCACCTTCGCGCCTGACCTACGCCCGCTCGAAGCCACCATCATGGCCGCCCTCAAATAAATGAACGAATCCATCCTCATCGTCGGCTCCGGCGCCCGCGAGCACGCCATCGCTGCCGCCCTCGCCCGCTCGCCTCAGCAGCCCACGTTGCTCTGCTTCGGCAGCGCAACCAACCCCGGCATCAGTGCACTTACCACCGCCTACACCACCGGCAATATCACTGACCCCGAAGCCGTCGCCAACTTCGCCACCACCCACGCCGCCACCCTTGCCATCATCGGCCCCGAAGCCCCACTCGCAACCGGCGTAGCCGACGCACTGTGGACGGCCAACATTCCCGTCGTCGGCCCCACCGCACAGCTCGCACGCATCGAGACCAGCAAAGGCTACGCTCGCGACCTCCTCGCCGGCTATCGCATCCCCGGCAATCCCACCTTCCGGCGCTTCGCCTCCATCGACGGCGTCGACGCTTTCCTGGCCCGCTTTCCCACCCGGCACGTCATCAAGGACGACGGCCTCGCCGGCGGCAAGGGCGTCAAAGTCTACGGCGACCACCTGCACTCACTCGCCGACAGCCTCCAGTTCTGCATCCAGCTCGCCGATCTCCGCCACGAGTTCGTGATCGAAGAAAAGCTCGAAGGCGAAGAGTTTTCCCTCCTCAGCTTCTGCGATGGCAAGACCCTCCGCCACATGCCTGCCGTGCAGGACCACAAGCGCGCCTACAACAACGACGAAGGGCCCAACACCGGCGGCATGGGCACCTACACCGACGCCGACCACAAGCTCCCCTTCCTCGCCACATCCGACATCGCCGCCGCCGCCGCCATCAATGAACGCGTCGCCGCCGCGCTCGCCCTGGAATGCGGTGCACCCTATCAGGGCATCCTCTACGGCGGCTTCATGGCCACCAGCGACGGCGTCCGCCTCATCGAGTACAACGCCCGCTTCGGCGACCCCGAGTGCCTCAACCTCCTTACCCTGCTCGATACCGACTTCGTCGCCATCTGCCGCGCCATCGCCAACCAAACCCTCGCCGACCTCCCCATCAATTTCCGCAACGAAGCCAGCGTCTGCAAATACATCGTCCCCGAAGGCTACCCCGATCGCCCCCGCAAGGGCGACCCCGTCGTCCTCCCCACGCACCTCCCCGAAGACGTCGCCCTATTCCTCGGCGCAGTCGATCTCCGTCAAAATGAACTCATCTCCACCGGCTCCCGCACCGTAGGCCTCGTCGCCACTGCACCCACCATCGATGAAGCCGAGGCCCTCTGCGAAAGCGTTGCCGCCCAAATCCCCGGCCCCTTCTTCCACCGCACCGATATCGGCACATACTCGCTGATCGCCCGCCGCGTAGAACACATGCGCATCGTGAGGACCGCATGAGCCTCAAAGTCGGCGTCCTCGGCTCCACTCGCGGCACTGCGCTCCAGGGCATCCTGGACGCCCTCGCCGCGAACACTCTTAACATCAACCTCGTCATCGTCATCGCCGACAAAGAGACCGCCCCCATACTCACGCGCGCCGCCCAGCACCACATTCCTGCACAATTCATCAGCCCCTCCGGCCTCACTCGCGAAGCCTACGACGCCCGTGTCACCGCCGCCTTTGAGCAGGCCGGTGCCCAGCTCATCCTCATGATCGGCTACATGCGCATCGTCTCTCCGTCCTTCGTCGCCGCATGGAAGGGCCGCCTCCTCAACGTCCACCCGTCGCTCCTCCCAGCCTTCGGCGGCCTCATGAACAAGAGCGTCCACGAGGCCGTCCTCGCCAGCGGCAACACGGAAACCGGCTGCACCATCCACCAGGTCACCGACGACGTCGACGCCGGCCCCATCGTCCTGCAAAAGCGCTGCCCCGTCCTGCCGGATGATACGGTGGACACATTGAAAGACCGCGTCCAGGCCCTCGAACAAGCCGCCTTCGTCGATGTCCTGCGCCATTGGAGACCCGATGCCCAAAGCTAAAAAGAAGACCCTCAAAAAGCAGCCCCCGGTAGGCATCATCATGGGCTCAAAATCCGACTGGCCCACCATGGAGCACGCCGCCAAAATTCTCGAAGACCTCGGTATCGACTACGACGCCGAAGTCGTCTCCGCGCATCGTACCCCTGACAAGATGATGGCCTACGCCGAAACCGCCGCAACCCGCGGCCTCCGAATCATCATCGCCGGAGCCGGCGGAGCTGCCCATCTCCCCGGCATGGTCGCCGCCAAAACCAACCTCCCCGTCCTCGGCGTCCCCGTCGAGAGCCGCGCCCTCAAGGGCCTCGACTCCCTCCTCTCCATCGCGCAGATGCCCGGCGGAATCCCCGTCGCCACCTTCGCTATCGGCCCTGCCGGAGCCAAGAACGCGGGCCTCTTCGCCGCCGCCATCCTCGCTCTGCACGATGAGACCGTAGCCGCGAAGCTCGCAAAATTTCGCGCCACCCAAACCAAGGTCGTCACCCTCAACCCCGACCCCCGCAGATGAGCACCCGTCCCCGCGTAGGTATCCTCGGCGCCGGCCAGCTCGCCCTCATGCTCGCCCAGGCCGCGCAGCATCTCGACGTCGACGTCCTCTGCGCCGGCCGCCCCGGCGACTGCGCCGCACAAGCCGCCCCCATCATCGCCGTCGACCTCGAATCCCCCGAAGAAGTCCGCGCCTTCCACGACGCCGTCGACGTCCTCACCATCGAAAGCGAAAACGTAGAAACCAGCGTCCTCGCCGACCTCCCGCATCTCGCTCCGCAAGCCCAGGCTGTCCGCATCGCACAGGACCGCCTCTTCGAAAAGGATTTCCTCCGCTTCAACGGCGTAGCCACCGCCCCGTACGCGGAGGTCAACAGCCTCCGCGACCTCCACGCCGCACTCGCTTCCATCGGCGCCCCATCCATCCTTAAAACCCGTCGCCTCGGCTACGACGGCCGCGGCCAGGTACGCCTCACCCACACCGACGAAGCCTCCTCCGCCTGGGCCCACACCGGAGGAGCCCCCTGCATCCTCGAAGCCATGGTCAACTTCGACCTCGAACTCTCCCTCATCGCCGCGCGCAACACTCAGGGGCAGATCGCCTTCTACCCCCTCACCCACAACATCCACCGCGCCGGCATTCTGCGCACATCGATCGCGCCCTACGTCGATCCGGTGTTGCAATCCCTTGCCGAAAAGCACATGCG
Source organism: uncultured Acidobacteriota bacterium (assembly GCA_903873705.1). Classification (GTDB taxonomy): domain Bacteria; phylum Acidobacteriota; class Terriglobia; order Terriglobales; family Acidobacteriaceae; genus Granulicella. Next base: position 9,565 of record CAIQPK010000037.1, on the reverse strand, counting down.
CACCGTACTGGAAAAACTCAACTACGTCGGCGTTCTCGCCATCGAATTCTTCGTTAGCGAACGCACGCTCATCGCCAACGAGATGGCCCCCCGCGTCCACAACTCCGGTCACTGGACCATCGAAGGCGCCGCCACTTCTCAATTCGAAAACGCCCTCCGCGCCATGCTCGGCATGACCCTCGGAAGCACCCGCAGCCAACCCACCGTCATGCTCAACTGCATCGGTACCATGCCCCCGGAGTCCGACACCGCACCCTTCGCCAACCTCCACCGCCACGACTACGGCAAGCAACCCCGCGCCGGCCGCAAGGTAGGCCACCTCACCTTCCCCGCAACCGAAACCGCTGCCATCGCCCTCTGGCAGGAACGCCTCGAAATCTTGAGTTAGCTCCTTGGGTTACTGGGCGTACTTCCGCGCTTCCGCCGCCAGCGCGTTCGAGCCATCCGCGGCCTTCCACATTCCCAGGAACGCCCCATAGGCCGTCGCTGCATTCCCCCGGTCCCCGCTCGCCTCGTACGCCCTGGCCAGCCCCAGCTGCGACATCGCATACACCGGCGCCGCTCCCAGCGTCGTCGATCCCCGATGCAGCAGCGCAAACTGAAAATCCGCGATAGCCAGCGTCCACTGCTTCGCTCCGGAGTGCGCCATGCCACGCAGGTATGGCGCCATCGAAAGCAGATCGTACTGCTTCGCCGTCTGCAACGTAGTCAGCGCCGCATCGTTGTCACCCGACCGTATCTGGTCCACCGCCGTCAAATTCGCAAGGTAATAATTCTTCACTGCAAACGACTGCGGGTACTGCGCCATCAGCGCCAGCACCGCATTGCGCGAGCCCGTCAGGTCCCCGCACAATCCCTGCGCCATGCCCACCGCAAACAACGCCTGCTGTCCGCGCGGCAGCGCCGCAGCCTGCGCCGTTAGTGCCGCCGCTCCAGCACAGTCAGACATCAGCGCCCGATTCAAACCCGCCTGCGCCAGGTCGAAAGCCGCAGCCGAAGCCAGCGCCGGATTCGATCCCGCCAGCGCAGCAGCAGACTTCCACGTCGCCAGCCCCGCCGAAATCTGCCCTGTCGCGTCCAGCACTTCAGCCCGGTAAGCGAGCGCATTCTGCCGGTCAACATCCGTCTCTCCGGCCGCAGGCGCGCCGCCGCTCATCGTACTGATCAGCAATCGAAGTCCGGCATGACGCTGTCCGCGCTGTTCAGCCTGCGCCTCCATCCGCATTGCCGCATCGCCCCGATCCAGCGCCAGCAGCGCCGCCTCGCCTTCGGCCGCCGCCTCATAGTCAAAAGGATTGCTCTCCAGCGCCTGCTGGGCCGCCTCCAGAGCCTCAGGAAATTGCCCCTGCGCGCGGAAAAGATAAGCCCGCATCGCATTCAGCGAAGTATCCAGCGGATAACTCCCCGCAATCTGGTCCAGCAGCGCCAGCGCACGGGGAAGGTCGCCCGTCGCATTCATTTGATAGCTGGCTTCAGCCAGCAGCTTGGTTCGATCGCTCGATCCCACCGAAGCGTCCTTGGCATGCGACGCCGCGTCAGCCGCCGCCACCTCCGCATGTTCGCCCTGATAAATCTCCGCCAGTTGCAGCCATGCCTGCGTAAACCGCGGCTCCACCTGCACCGCGTGCTGCAGGCTCGTCATCGCATCCAATGACCGCCCCACCGCACGCGCATTCACGCCCGCCGCATAATCCTCAAACGCTTCAATATTCGACGTTGCATCGCGAGCCAGCGGAACCGATGTCCGCCCAATCCCATCGCTCGCCTCGCCCAGCCCAATGCGTATCTGCGCCGAAAGCCGGTCGATGGCGTCGCTAATCTGTTCCCGGCTGCTCGCCGTCTCCTCAGCCTGCACCAGCGACGCGCCCGTACTCGCGCTATAAACCTGCAGGCTGATCGTAATGTGCCCCGCCTCGTTGCGTATATCGCCGGAGAGATAGCTCGTCGCGTGCGCCGTCACCGCCGCCCGGCGTGCATCCACCGGCACCGCCGCATCAAACCCCGTCTGCAACGGCCCGCGCACCACCGCCACCGTCGACGTCGCATCCGGCACAAACAAGTGTGGCGACTGCCCCAGCGCCATCCGCAACCCTTCCATCACCACGCCATCCAGCCGCTTGTCGCCACTGCGGTTAGTGATCGCACCCAGCATCAGCACTTCGTTGGTGCGCGCCGGAGCCGGTCGTGGCGACTTCGCATAAAACACCGCCGTCAGGATCAGCGCGCCCACCACGATGCTCGCCGGAAGCCATATCCACTTCCGCCCGCTGAACGTGCCGCCCTGTTCCTTGGCAACTGGCGGAGGCACCGGATTGGCAACCAGCACGCCATCCACAATCACCGAAACCCGCCCCTCGTTCTCCACCACACCCGCTGCCGCCGCTGGCGATCGCGGCGCAGAAGAAGGCCGCTTCACCGCACCCGGAGCAGCCAATGCCGGTGCCCGTGAAGGCGTCGAAAGCGATTCCGTCTCAGCAGGCGATAATGCCGCCCGCACCGACCCCGACGACTCCGCCGCCGCTCCCACCCCACTCAGCCGTGGCGGCCGCGTCCAGTGCGCGGTAGACGCCGGAAACTCCGTCGGTGGCAACGGCTTCATCCGCACCGGCCGTATCGTCACCACCTCGCTCGGCTTGCTGTCCGACGACGAAACCTCTGCCTTCCCGGGCCCCGCCGGCGTCACCCGCGAGCTCCGGCTCGACGAGATGCCCGCTTCCTTCACCTCTTGCGCCGGACGCGCTGTCGTCAGGTCGCGCGTCTCCCGCACCGCCGAGTCATCGCGTTCCGAGTTCCGCGCCCACGGCAAACCCGGCTTGCTGAACAAACTCACCCGCGGCGCGGACTTCTTCAGGTCGATCGCCTGCAACGCCTTGGTCAGCTCCACCGCCGACTGAAACCGCTCCCCCCGCTCCTTCGCCAGCAGCTTCAGAATGATCCGTTCCAGTTCCTTCGGAAAGCCCGGCTCAAACTCGCGTATCGGCTCGGGCGGCTTGCTCAGCAGCTGCACAAAGATCAGCGCACTGGTTACGCCTTCAAACGGCACATGCCCGGTCGCCATCTCGTATAGCACAATGCCCAGCGCAAACAGGTCGCTTCGAGCATCCAGTGCCTCGCCCCGCGCCTGCTCCGGCGACATATAGGCCACCGTCCCAATCGCCGATCCCGCACCCGTCATCTGGTACCGCGGATCGAGCCCGTCCGGCATATCGATCTTCGCCAGTCCAAAGTCCAACACCTTCGCCTGCCACCCGCCGGTTGGCCGCGCCACCAGAAAAATGTTAGCCGGCTTAACATCCCGATGAATAATCCCCCGCGCATGCGCCGCCGCCAGCGCATCGGCAATCTCGCACGCCACCGGCAGAATCTCCTCCGGCGACATCTGCCCGGACGAAATCCGCTGCCGCAGCGTCTCGCCCTTCAGCAGCTCCATCACCAGGTACGGATCGCCATCCTGCTCGCCAATATCAAAAATGGTGCAGATATTCGGATGATTCAATCCCGAAGCCGCCCGCGCCTCGGTCAGGAAGCGCTCGTGGCTGTCGCCGCGCACAAACTCCTCGCGCAGCAGCTTGATGGCGACGTCCCGATGCAGGCGGCTATCCCACGCACTGAACACCAGGCCCATGCCGCCGCGCCCCAGGCGGCCCAGAATCTCGTACGGTCCCACGCGTTGTCCGGCAGCCGGGATCATGCAAGCCTCATGTCGTAATCGAGCAGGATAGTAAGGGCCCAGCTTTCAGATGAATAAGGATGATAATAAACGACCAGACCCACCCCAACACCCAACATTAACGACTATCCGGCCCCAAAAGTAACCCGCCGCCACATCGCACGATGCGCACATTCGGCGTCGCCACCACAGCCGGAAGTTGCCACACCCAGCTAGCGCCATTACCCCACACGGCATCCCATCGGGTGACGACCAGATACTCCGCTCCCATGTCATCGCACAGAGCCGCAGCCTGGGCAGCCGCAGGAACTACCTGCGGTCTCAGCACAAACAGCGTCGTTATGTCGTGCCACATCCCCGCGCACGGTCCAGGCTCACCACCAAATCCAATGCTGCAACTCGCTTCCGCGTTCACCAGTTGCCGTCCAGCGCTCATCATCCGAGGGAAGTTTGCAAAATGCGATCCATCCCCCGCCAGCGGTGCATACTGCAACCGAGCATCGGGCGGCACGCGGCCATCAAGCTGCGCATAGGCCTCACGCAGCGCCGCGTTTTGCTCAGCCAACTCCCGCATTGCCACATTCCCATGTGCCTGCTGCCAGGGCAGATACACCCGCAGCGCAACCACCTGGTACACCGTCCCACCCACCCCAATCACCGCCAGCCCAACCAGCGCATGCCGCCACCACCCCCGCGCCGACTCCCACACTCGCACCGCCAGCAGCACCACAAAAAACTGCGCCAGCAACGTCACCCTCACCCCGTAATCATTCGTAGCAATAACCGTCGACCGCAGAAAACTCGCCGCTCCCAGCCCCGCAAAAAAAAGAAACACCAGCGCCCGCTCACCCTCACTCTTCCCCCGCGTTCGCAGCACCACGAACATCGCGAGCCCAAAGAACCCAAACTCGATCAGATACCCCGGCGCCATCAGCACAGCAGCCGCTATCTGTGTCCCCGCAAATCCATGCCGCCCCAGCATCTCCGGGTCCAGCATCTGCCGCACCCCGAAGCTAACCACGCGCCCCGCCCCCTCACCCCCACCCACTCCCGCCGCCCCACCCCGCAGCAGCGACCCCACATACGGCATCAGCACCACCACCGCCGTCGCCACCGCCACCGCTACGCCTCGCCACAGCATGCGCACCCCCATCATGCGCTCGATCGCCACCACCCGCACCAGCCACGCCACCATCACCAGCCCAAACCCAATCGCCAGATAAATCGATAAACCAAACGTGCTCGCAAAGCTCACCCCGGCCATCGCCCCCAGCATCAACCTCCGTCGCTCCACGCCCTCACTGCGTGCCATCCATAGCAGCAACCAGCTCAACAAGCAACACACCAGCGCCGCTACATGATGCGGCACCCACAAAAACGCATCCGCCCACGAGGTCACCTGGTCAATCGACCACCACTCCATATCACCCGGAGTAGCCCCACCCGCCATCCAGTTGAACAGCGTCACCAACCCATCCAGCCCCGTCACCGCCAGCAGACCAACCGCCAACTTCATCCGCCACCGCAGCACCCCACCCTGCCACCCCAGCACATACTTCCCATAAAGCCCCAGCATCGCCACCACCGCGATCCCCGGCCACACGCAACTCGCCATGAACGCCTGTCGCGCGGAAATATGCGCGATCTTCCCCACCACCGCGCAAGTCACATACCAGAAGTAGTAGTACCGCAGCGCCACATCGTGCCCCGGCCAGTAGAACGGATCCACCGGCACCACCCCCGTCCGCATCACGGCATCCACAATCGCCGTCCGCACCGAGTGGTCATAAACCGTCACGCTCATCCACAAGCGCCCGCCAATACCCACATCCACCAGGCTCGCCACCACCACCAACGCCCACACGCCCGCCAGCGCAATCCACTTCAGCGGCACACGCTGTCTACCTCGATACCGCAGCCACCCCGCCCACGTCACGACCCCCATCAGCACCACACCGGCGCCCTCCACACCCACCACCCGCACCAGCCCGACAATCGCCACCGTTCCCACACCCAAAGACAGCACCACGCTCCACGCCAGTTGCTCCAGCAACGACCGCCGCCGGAACTCCCCCACCTCCAACACCCACCCCACCACAAATCCAGGAGCCAGCAGTGCCGCCGCGAAAGCCAAGCTCCCCAGAAGCGCGCCACCCATATCCAGCAGCATGGTTGTCGAAGCAGAATGCAGCGGCCATGTCCCCCCGCTGCAATCCTTTCACAGCTTCCTTATGCGCCCCCCACTTATAATCAGCCAGTGAAGACCGATCGCGCGCAGCTCCGTAACCAGACCCTCCTCTTCGACGCCGACGACACCCTCTGGGAAAACAACATCTACTTCGAGCGCGCCATCGCCGCCTTCATCTCCTTCCTCGACCACCGCGTCCACACCGACGAGGAAGTCCGCGAGCACCTCAACACCTGCGAGCACGCCACCATCGCCAAGCACGGCTACGGCCTCAAGAGCTTCCATCGCTCCCTGGTCGACTGCTTCGAGCAGCTCTCCGACGAGCCCCCCACCCCCGAAAAGCACGCCCGCATCGTCTCCTTCGCCGACTCCATCGCCGAGCACGAAATGGAAACCCTCCCCCGCGTCGCCGAAACCCTCGCCGACCTCCAGCAGCGCCACCGCCTCATCCTCGTCACCAAGGGCAACCCCGAGGAGCAGACCGACAAGCTCTTCCGCTCCGGCCTCGCCCCCCACTTCTCAGCCGTAGAAGTCCTGCCCGAAAAGCACGAAGCCGCCTATCGCACCCTCACCGCCCGCCACGCCTGCGACACCGCCCACACCTGGATGATCGGCAACTCTCCCAAGTCCGACATCAACCCCGCCCTCGCCGCCGGCCTCAACGCCGTCTTCATCCCCCATGACTTCACCTGGGTCCTCGAACACGAAACCATCGACCAACCCCCCGCCAACCAGCGCCTCATCGAACTAGCCACCTTCGCCGACCTCCTCCACCACTTCTAACCTCATCCCCCTTTCCACAACCGTCATCTCGACCGAAGCGTCGCGCCTTTTGCGATGCGCAGTGGAGAGATCCCTGCATTGGCCCTTGCACTTGCCGTTGTCGTTGCTTGAAGGTACCCCGAGGCTTCAGCCTTGGGTCTCATACGCCCACAAAGAAACGGGGCTTTAGCCCCTGGGATATCGCGCCCCATCCCCGGCAACTGGTTACGAGAAAGCCCCTCCTGTACACTAGCCAAGACCATGGCGAGCCTCTCCCCCACCATCGCCGAACCCCTCCTCCCGCCCGACGAGCCCCACCCCGACGTCGAGCTGGTAGCGCGCACCCGCGCAGGAGACAACTCGGCCTACGAGCAGCTCGTCAAGCAGTACGAGCGCCAGATCTTCCGCACCGCCAACCACATCACCCAGAACCGCGAAGACGCCGAAGACATCACCCAGGACGTCTTTTTCAAAGCCTTCCAGAAGCTCGACCAGTTCAAAGGCGACTCCAAATTCTCGACCTGGCTCGTCCGGATCGCGGTAAACGAGAGCCTCATGCGCCTCCGCAAGCGCAAAACCTCCAAAACCGTCTCCATGGACCAGGACGTCCAGACCGAAGAAGGGTCCATCCCCCGTGATTTTGCCGAGTGGCGCCCCAATCCCGAGCAGATTTACTCCCAATCCGAGCTCGGCGACATCCTCCGCAAAACAATTGCAGGTTTGCCCCCAGGATTTCGCACCGTTTTCACTCTTCGCGACATCGAAAACTTGTCGACCGAAGAAACCGCGGAGGCGCTAAAGTTGAGCGTCCCTGCGGTCAAGTCTCGACTGTTGCGCGCGCGACTCCAACTCCGCGAGCGCCTCAGCCGTTACTTCCGGCAGAAGAATGAGGCCCCCAAGTGAACTGCACGGATTTTCTCGCAAAACTAACCGACTTCTTCGATGGCAACATCGAACCCGACCTGATGCTCGAAGTGAAGGAGCACCTCGGCGTCTGCCACCACTGCGAAGTCGTCGTCGACACCACCCGCAAAACCATCGAAGTCTACCGCGGCTCTGAAATTTACGAGTTCCCCGACGACCTCAGCACCCGCCTCCGCGCCGCCATCATGGCCCGCTGCGAAAAGGAAGCCTGCACCCCGGACGGCAAGCTCAAAGCCAGGCTCAAAACCTAGCCCTTACCGTTGCCCGTTTTACGTCGCGAAACGTGCCGCCTAAACTTGGCGAACGTTGCGTCCTAGCTTTGCTCTTGCTTTCGTTCTGCCTATCCACAAACAACAAAAGCGGCCCGCAGGCCGCTTTCGCCGTTCACCGGGCCTCCCGGTTTACTTCACAACCGATTGAAACAACGGCGAGCTCAACAAGCTCGCAAACTGGCTGTCCGACGACGAGTACGCCACCGACAGCGTTCCCGCACTGGATTCGATCGTCGTCTCTTCCAGCGCCGACTTCTCCATCGGCGTCCCGGACGTCTTCTTCATGATCGAAACGCCCTTCATCAGCGTCGCCGCCGTAGCCGCCGTCATCGTATCCGACATCACCACTGCCATATCGAACCGCACGCCATTAGCGAAATCCATCGTGTACCGCGCGCTCTTCATGCGGTTCTTCACGGTGTCATAGTCCGCCAGCTGCGAGGCATCGCCCAATACGCTCTTCATCATCGTCTGCGTACCCTTCTGGTCCAGAAGGCTCCACACTGCGCGCTGGTCTACCGCCGCCATGTCGTTCATCATGTCGCCATTAGCAAGAAAGTTCGGTGACACGCCATCGCGTGCGTCCACCGCAGCTCGCACCGCCTCACGATCCCCAAACACCATCGTCGTCTGGTTCAGAAACGCCACGCTCATGCCTGCCGTTCCCATCGGATAAAGGCTCGTATTCCGCACCGAAACCGGCTTCACCTTATCTTTGGTGAACTTCGCCATGATCGAAGCCGTGTGAAACTGCCCCTGCGCAATCCCAATAATCCGGGTGCCATCGCCGCCGGGAGCACGGAACGCCGCAAACGCCAGCACGTCCGCATCCTTGTCCACCTGCAGACCAGAGGTCTTCAATGCCGTCTCCAGCCGCTTCAACTCCGGAGGAAGCACGCGGTCCTTCAGTTCCATCGCCGCCGGCGAGTTCTGCATCGCCTTGTAGTCCACGACGATAATCTGCTGCACATCCCGCGGAATCGACGCCTTGGCATCGCCGCTCAACTGTGCCGCCTGCGCTCCCAGAGCCATCAGGCCCATCGCCACTAATGCCGTTCCCTGCTGCCAAATCTTCAAAGTCTTCACTCCCGGATACCCCTCAAATCAGTTCAAAGCCTGCATATCTATTCTTTCCGATCCCGCCAGCCACCGCAAGCATTCCTTACGGCCAATCCATCGGGCGAGCCAGCCGGCGTTCCAAAACCTTCTGCTCCGGATCGAACTCCACTGTTTGACGCACCCAATCGGCATTTGGCTCGTATGCCGCCTCCGGAATAAGTCCAATTATCTCCGCCCCCGCAATCTCCGCACCATGTTTGTGCGCGATCTCGGTCACCGTAGCGTGTACCTTGCTCATCGGCGTCTGCTGGAAATCCGTGATATTCATGCTCACCTGGGCACGCCCGTTGGCCACAACACCCATCGCCTTCACGCCCAGCAGGCCGCCATTCGAGGCCCGAATGTCCTTGGCAATCGCCCGCGCGATACTCACATCCGCACCGGCTTCCAGATAAATGTTGTAGGCGATCAGGAACTTCCGCGCCCCAACGGCACTCGCGCCGGCCGTGCGATGCAGCTCCGGCCCGCCGATATCCGGTCGCCGCGTCGTATCGTTCACCGACTCCCGCAGCAGGCCTTCAAACTGCCCACGCCGGACGTCTTCCAGGTTCACCCGGTCCGGCCTCGCCGCCGCAGCCTCATACAGATACACAGGGACGCCAAAACGGTGCCAGATCGCCATTCCCGCCT
>CAIQPK010000036.1 GCA_903873705.1 uncultured Acidobacteriota bacterium | reverse complement strand
CGCGCACAGGATACGCTCGGCGTCCCGCAGCGCAGCGTCAAGGCCACCTGCCTCATCGAAACCATCCTCGCCACCTTCGAGATGGACGAGATCCTCTACGAGCTCCGCGACCACTCCGCCGGCCTCAACTGCGGCCGCTGGGACTACATCTTCAGCTACATCAAGAAGCTTTCCGGCGACGAGCACCTCCTGCTCCCCGACCGCGGCCAGGTCACCATGGCCTCGCCCTTCATGCTGGCGTACAGCAAGCTCTGCATCAAGACCTGCCACCGCCGCAACGTCAGCGCCATGGGCGGCATGAGCGCCCTCATCCCCATCAAGTACGACCCCGAAGCCAACGAGCGCGCCCTCGCCGGCGTTCGCGTCGACAAGGAACGCGAAGCCACCAACGGACACGACGGCACCTGGGTCGCCCACCCCGGCCTCGTCCCCATCGCGCTCGAAGTCTTCAACCGCATCATGCCGCAGCCCAACCAGATCGCAAAGCAGCTCCCCGACTTCCACGTTACCGCCGCTGAGCTGCTCGAAGTTCCCACCGGCACCATCACCGAAGCCGGTCTCAAGCAGAACATCGCCGTCGGCCTCGGCTACGTCGAAGCCTGGCTGCGCGGCATCGGCTGCGTCCCACTCTTCAACCTGATGGAAGACGCCGCCACCGCCGAAATCAGCCGCGCCCAGCTCTGGCAGTGGGTCCACCACCACGCCATCCTCGAAGACGGCCGCCCCGTCACCGCCGAGCTCTGCGACGCCTACATCGACATCGAACTCGACAAGGCCCGCACCCTCTACCCCGACGACCGCTACGCCGCCTACGAGCACGCCGCCTTCCTCATGCGCGAGCTCATCAAAACCCCCAAATTCCAAAACTTCCTCACCGAACCCGCCTACGCTCGCGTCCTCGACCACGAGGTCTACACCGCCTGAAGTCCACATCCGACTAAAAGCCATCCCGGCCTCCGCGCCGGGATTTTCTTTGTGAAAACGTGTCAGGTTAACTTGACAGACGGTTCAACCTTGTGTCATGTTTACCTTACTATTTGTAAGGTTACTAAGACAGGCATCAAGCTCATGAAAAATAAACTCCGCATCCTTCGTGCAGAACGCAATTGGAGCCAGGGAGAACTCGCCCTCAAACTCGGCGTCTCACGCCAGGCCATCAACGCCATCGAGACAGAGAAGCATGACCCCTCCCTCGATCTCGCTTTCAAAATGGCTCAGCTCTTCCAGCTCACCATTGAAAACATCTTCGACCCCGAGGCCCGCTAGCACCCACTTCTTTGAAAGGAACACGTTCATGTCTGCCGCTCACACCGCCTCATCGTCCAACCCCCTCACCCCTAATGTCCTCGTCCGCATGGCTATTGGCGCTATTGTCGGCGGAATAGTCGGGTTCGGTTTTGTCGAACTCCTGATCCACATGCGCGTCACCCCCCGCCAGCTCGGCTGGTCCGACGCTATCGCGCTCTGGATCAGTGTTGTACTGATCGCCCTGGGCCTGGTGGCAAGCCTGGTCAGTCTCAACCGCAGCCGCCTGGCTAAGGAACTGGAACCCGGCGCCACGCTTCCGGCCTCGGAGGAGGAGGTACTCAACACGCGCTTACAGGCAGCCGTGCTCGCTCTGGCCGGCATCATGATGGGGACACCTCTCTTCGCGCAAGGCATCCTCGCCATCCATCCCCGCACCGCTCCAATAATTTTTGCAGGAATTTGCATCCTCTTCGCCCTGCAAACCTGGCTCAACCTCCGTTTATGGCGTTCAAGTGACGAGTTCGCCCGCGCCATGATCCTCACAATTTGCGCCCTCACTTTTGCCATCGGCCAGGGCATCTTCTTTCTCGTAGCGGCAGCCGAGCGTCTCGGCCTCATCCATTCCGTCTCCAGTTGGAACATCTACAGCCTGCTCATGGCGCTCTACCTCGTCGTCAGCTTCTACTTGTCCCTCCGCAAGAGCCGCTGCTAGGCCCTGCGCCTTAAAACCACGCGAAAAATAAGGAGTCGTGCTCATGAAGTCCATCAAGCGTTCTCTCGTCGCCGCCGCTACCTTCTGCATCCTCGCCCTCTTCACCTTCTCTGCTCGCGCCGAACCTGTCCTCTGGGTTATCAAGGGCCCCCACGCCACTGTCTATCTCTTTGGCAGCGTTCACATCCTGCGTCCGGACCGTCCGTGGCGCTCCTCAAAGATCGACGCAGCCATTAAAGCCAGCGACACCCTTTATCTCGAAATCCCCGATGCAGACGATCAAGCCGCGATGCAGCCCCTCATCATGCAGCTAGGCGTCGATGTGCAACACCCCCTGTCAACCAAGCTGACCAAAGATCAGCTCAGCCAGCTGGATGTCGTCGCCAGGAAGGCGGCGATCCCCAACGGCGAAGCCACACTTGAGCCACTTCGGCCTTGGCTTGCAGCCATCTCTCTCAGTGAAGCGCCGATGGTGGCTGCGGGATTCGACCCTAAGAGCGGTGTCGAATTCGTTCTCAAACCGGAGTTCGTCAAGGACAACAAGCCTGTCCTCGGCCTCGAAGACGCCGCCAAACAGTTTCACTTCTTCGCCGATCTTCCCCAGAAGCAGGAAGTCGACTACCTGAATTCCACCGTGTCCGATTTCGATCACGCTCCAAATAATCTAAAAAAACTCATCGACGCATGGTATGCAGGCGACCTCAAGCAACTCAACGATTTGTTGAATGGGGAGTTCCGCACCAAGTACCCTGACCTCTATCAATTGCTGATCGTTCAGCGCAACCGGTCCTGGATTCCGCAGATCCAGAAGCTGATTGAAGGCACCGGAACAACATTCGTCGCCGTCGGAGCCGGTCACCTCGTCGGTCCGGACGGAGTGCCGGCGCTACTCGAAAAGGCCGGCATCGCCGTCACTCGCCAGTAAGTCTGTGTCAGCTAGCGGACGCCCGCTTTTCTCCCGACGCCCGTTTCCTTTTTCTATACATCCCCATCCCCTTTGCCTGCCATCCCACCTAACGAAAACATCTCTGTGAGGTGGGTCTTATGGCACGTCCCTACTGGTCAGGTCACATCCAAATCTCCCTGGTCTCCTTCGGCGTCAAACTCTTCGTCGCCACCGAGGCCAGGTCCGATATCCACTTCCACCAGATCTCCCGCAAGACCGGCGAGCGCGTCCGTCACCAGAAAGTCCTCGCCTCGGCCGTCGACAACGCGCCGGACGAAGCAGCCGACCCCGTCGGCAAAGAAGATATCGTCAAGGGCTACGAATACCAGAAGGGCCAGTACATCACCATCGAGCCCTCCGAACTCGATCACCTCCGCGTCCCCTCCAAGCACACCATGGAGGTCTCCCAGTTCGTCGACGAAGAAGACCTAGACCCCGAGTACTTCGAAAAGCCCTACTTCGTCGTCCCCGAAAACGACGTCCAGGCCGAAGCCTTCGCCACCGTCCGCAAGGCGCTCATCGACACCAAGAAAGTGGCCCTCTCCAAAATCGCCTTCGCCGGCCGCGAGCACGTCGTCGCCATCAAGCCCGCCGGCTCCGACACCCATCCCGGCATGATGGCCTACACCATGCGCTACGCCGCCGAGCTGCGCAACCCCGAAGAATACTTCCGCGACGTCAAGAAAGTCACCGTCGATGCCGACTCCCTCGCCCTCGCCAAGGAACTCATCAAGCGCAAAGCCGGAAAGTTCGATCCGTCCAAATTCGTAGATGGCTACGAAGTCGCCCTCAAGGAGCTCGTCGAAGCCAAGATCCAGCACGCGCCCATCCCCCGCGACGAGGAATTCAAACCGAAACGCGCCCAGGTCATCAACCTCATGGACGCCCTCCGCAAGAGCGTCGCCGGCAAGTCCGCCGACGCCGAACAAGAAGCCGCACCCAAACGCGCCGCAGAGAGGAAAGCCGCGACGAAAAAGGGCCCCACGCTCGTCAAGAGCGCGCCCAAAAGTTCCCACGCCGCCAAGGCAGCACACAAGCGAAAGTCGGCATAGGAGCCAGTAGCAATGACAACGAAGAAAATCTCCGCAAACTCCACTGCAAAGAAAGCGCCCACAAAAAAAACCTCTGCCTCCGACAGCGTCGACCAGCAACTCGCCCGCTACCGCTCCATGCGCGACTTCCACATCACTGCCGAGCCCGCAGGCGGCGCAAAGGGCAAGCCGCATCTCACCGGCGCCCTCCCCTTCGTCATCCAGAAGCACGCCGCCAGCCACCTCCACTACGATTTCCGCCTCGGCTGGAACGGCGTCCTCAAAAGCTGGGCCGTCGCCAAAGGCCCCAGCTACTACCCCGGCGACCGCCGCCTCGCCGTTCAGGTCGAAGACCACCCCATGGAGTACGGCGGCTTCGAAGGCATCATCCCCAAGGGCCAGTACGGCGGCGGTACCGTCATGGTCTGGGACCAGGGCACATGGACCCCCCAGCCCGGCTACGAAAACGTCGATGCCGGCCTCCGCGACGGCAGCCTCAAATTCGTCATGCACGGCACCAAAATGAAGGGCAAATGGACCCTCGTCCGCATGGGAGGCAAAGCCGCTAACGAGTCCAAACCCAACTGGCTCCTCATCAAGGAACACGACGACTTCGAGCGCCCCGAAACCGGCCCGGCCATCACCGAAGAAGAACCCAACTCCGTCGTCACCGGCCGCTCCCTCGACCAGATCGCCGCCCAGGAAGACCACGTCTGGAACTCCAAAGAAACCGCCAAGCCCGGCCAGGCCTGGTACCGCAACGAAAAGCCGACAGAAAAATCCTCGCCACCGCCAGACGCCTCGCCACCCAGCGCCAAAGGCGCGCCCCATCACAACCTGGGGCAAAACCCCAGGTCAGACACGCCAGAAAAACACCAAGGGCTGAAAGCCCGCCCCATCCCTGCCTCCACCCTCAACACCCTCCCCAAAGAATCCCAGCCCACCTTCATCCCCCCGCAACTAGCCCTCGAAGCCACCACACCCCCCGAAGGCGCCACCTGGCTCCACGAGCTCAAGCTCGACGGCTACCGCATCCAGGCCCGCAAAACCACCTCTACATCGCGTGACCGACAGGTCTCCGTCCAGCTCCTCACCCGCAAAGGCCTCGACTGGACCCACCGCATGGCCCCCGTCGCCGAAGCCATCCGCCAACTCCCCACCAACGACCTCACCCTCGACGGCGAAGTCTGCGTCGTAGCCGACGACGGCACCACCAGCTTCGCCGACCTCCAGGCCTGGTTCCAGAACGGCGACCCCGCCCGCCTCACCTACTTCGCCTTCGACCTACTCCACCTCGACGGCCACAACACCCGCAACCTCCCGCTCATCGAGCGCAAGCACCTCCTCGAACAGATCATCGCGCCCCACGCCAGCGACAACCTCCAGTACTCCGCCCACGTCGAAGACCACGGCCTCGACCTCTTCCATAAAGCCTGCGCCGCTCACGCCGAAGGCATCATCTCCAAGCAAGCCGACTGCCCCTACGTCAGCCGCCGCTCCCCCACCTGGCTAAAATCCAAGTGCCTCCGCGAGCAGGAGTTCGTCATCGCCGGCTTCACCGACTCCACCGAAGGCCCCAACCGCTTCGGCTCCCTCCTCCTCGGCGTATACGACGACAACGGCACCCTCATCTACACCGGCCGCACCGGCACCGGCTTCACGCAGAAGCTCAAGCGCGACCTCTACCAGCAGCTAGCCAAACTCGAAACCAAGACTCTCCCCTTCACCCGCCGCCCCGCCGACGCCCGCCGCGACGTCCACTGGATCAAGCCCCAACTAGTCGCACAAGTCCGCTTCGCCACCTGGACCGCCGACAACCTCGTCCGCCAGGCCGCCTTCCTCGGCCTCCGCGAAGACAAGCCCGCCGCCGAAGTCCGCCGCGAGCAACCCACCGTAGCCCCCACCCCCAAAGTCTCCCACCGCTCAAGCACCCCCATCGCCGCAAAAAAATCAGCGGTAGAAAAAAAATCCGTCACCCTGAGCGGAGCGCGCAGCGCGCAGTCGAAGGACCTGCCACCCAGCGAGCACCCGGCAAAGAGCCCGCAGCCTTCCGCCCCACAAACCCCAGCCACGAAAGCTCCCCCCATCCGCCTCACCCACCCCGAAAAAATCCTCGACCCCGAGACCCAGCTCACCAAGCGCGAACTCGCCGATTTCTACTGGGCAGTCGCCCCCCGCATGCTCCCCCACATCGCCAACCGCCCTCTCAGCCTCGTCCGCTGCCCTGAAGGCTCTAACAAACCCTGCTTCTACCAGAAGCACGTCACCCCCACGCTCCCTCCCGGCATCGGCTCGGTCTCGATCGCCGACAAGAAAGGCAAGGTCGAGCCCTACATCACGCTCGCCACACCCGAAGCCCTCGCCGGCCTCGCCCAGCTCGGCGTCCTCGAACTCCACCCCTGGGGCTCACGCAACACCGACCTCGAACACCCCGACCGCCTCATCTTCGACCTCGACCCCGACGAGTCCCTCCCCTGGTCCACCGTCACCCACGCCGCCGCCGAAGTCCGCGCCCGCCTCCGCAAAGCCGGCCTCACCAGCTTCCTCAAAACCACCGGTCGCAAGGGCCTGCACATCGTCGCCCCCATCGCACCCGACCACACCTGGCCCGAGATCAAGCAACTCGCCCACGACTTCGTCCTCGCCATGGAGCGCGCCAACCCCCGCCTATACCTCACCAGGATGACCAAGTCCGCCCGCACCGGCAAAATCTACCTCGACTACCTCCGCAACGAGCGCGGCGCCACCGCCGTCGCCCCCTACTCCCCCCGCGCCCGCGCTGGCGCCCCCGTCTCTCTCCCCCTCACCTGGAAAGAGCTTTCGCTCCCCACCCGCCCCCGTTTCACCGTCAAAGACTTCCCCACCTGGAAATCCCGCCTCGCCACCGACCCCTGGAAAGCCATGCTCACCCTCCACCAGCACATCGCCCTCGACGCCTTCCGCCCCTAAAAACAATCGCAACCGCTTACACTTGTCATTCCGCAGCGCAGCGAAGGAATCTGCTTCTGTCGTTGCCTTTGCTGCTGTCGTTGCCGTTGCCTGTTTTTGCCGTCATTCTGAGCGCAGCGAAGAACCCCCGAATGGCGAAGCGCCACCGTCGCCAGTGCCCCCACCGGCGCGCCACCACCTTGCAGTAGAAGTACAAGGTTGAAGATGCTACGATGAACCTTCGTCTCATCAGGAGCCCGCCGCATGTCCGCTGCCACCGCCATCGATCCCTCCCCCTCCGCCACCCAGACCATCCCCGAGCTAGCCCACTGGATCAACGGCGCCCGCGTCCCCGGCACCTCCGGACGCTTCTCTGACGTCTACCACCCCGCCTCCGGCAAAATCCAGGCCCGCCTCCCGCTCGCCACCCTCGCCGAAGTCGACGCCGCCGTCCAGGCCGCCGCAGCCGCCTTCCCATCCTGGTCCGCGCAGCCGCCCCTCCGCCGCGCCCGCGTCATGTTCCGCTTCCGCGAAATCTTCGAGCGCCGCATCGACGAGGTCGCCGAAATCATCAACCGCGAGCACGGCAAAGTCTTCTCCGACGCCAAGGGCGAAGCCACCCGCGGCCTCGAAAACATCGAGTTCGCCACCGGCATCCCGCAGCTCCTCAAAGGCGAGTACACCGAGCAGGTCGGCACCGGCATCGATAGCTGGAACATGCGCCAGCCCCTCGGCGTCGTCGCCGGCATCACCCCCTTCAACTTCCCCGCCATGGTGCCCATGTGGATGTTCCCGCTCGCCCTCGCCTGCGGCAACACCTTCGTCCTCAAACCCTCCGAGCGCGACCCCAGTGCCAGCCTCCTCCTCGCCGAAATGCTCAAGGAAGCCGGCCTCCCCGACGGCGTCTTCAACGTCGTCCACGGCGACAAGCTCTCCGTCGACGCCATCCTCGAGCACAAAACCGTTCAGGCCGTCAGCTTCGTCGGCTCCACGCCCATCGCCGAGTACGTCTACGCCAAGGGCACCGCAGCCGGCAAGCGCGTACAGGCCCTCGGCGGCGCCAAGAACCACATGATCGTCATGCCCGACGCCGACCTCGACCAGGCCGCCGACGCCCTCGTCGGTGCCGCCTACGGCTCCGCCGGTGAGCGCTGCATGGCCATCAGCATCGCGGTCACCGTCGGCCACGACACCGCCGACAAACTCATCTCCAAGCTCGAAAGCCGTATCGGCAGCCTCAAGATCGGCGACGGAGCCCAGGGCGAAGGCCCCGAAAACGACCTCGGTCCGCTCATCAACAAGGGCCATCTCGACAAGGTATCGAGCTACGTCGAGCTAGGCGGCAAAGAAGGCGCCGAGCTCCTGGTCGACGGCCGCAAGTCCCTCCTCCCCAAGGGCGAGGGCTTCTTCCTCGGTGCCAGCCTCTTCGATCACGTCAAGCCCGAGATGCGCATCTACACCGAAGAAATCTTCGGACCCGTCCTGGGCATCGTCCGCGCCAGCAACTTCGAAACCGCCCTCCAGCTCGTCAACGAGCACGAGTTCGGCAACGGCACCTCCATCTTCACCCGCGACGGCGACACCGCCCGCGACTTCACCAACCGCGTGCAGGCCGGCATGGTCGGCGTCAACGTCCCCATCCCCGTCCCCATGGCCTTCCACAGCTTCGGCGGCTGGAAGCGCAGCCTCTTCGGCGACCACGCCATCTACGGCCCCGAAGGCGTCCGCTTCTACACCCGCATCAAAACCGTCACCGCCCGCTGGCCCACCGGCATCCGCAAAGGCGTAGACACCACCATGCCCACCCTGGGCTAACCAAAACTTCAATCACCACCCAGTCGCGGCAGCCCGCCAGGCT
>CAIQPK010000035.1 GCA_903873705.1 uncultured Acidobacteriota bacterium | reverse complement strand
GTGATGGCGCTCCTTTTGGTGCGCCATCACTTTTATGGTGGTGAGGTTCAGTGGTTAGAAGAGTTTGCCGAGGGTGAAGATGAATTTTCGTTCGCCGTTGTTGCCTATGGCGGGGGCGGCGGTGATGACGCCGAAGGGGGTTTCGGCGACGATGCCGAAGTAGACGTCCTGGCGGAAGATGTTGGGGGCGTTGGGGGAGCGCATCTGGCCTATTTCGTAGGTGCCGCCGACGTATATGTTCTGGCCAAGGGGTGAAGGCAGGCTGGCGATGCGGCGGAGGTAGCCGGGCGTGACGATGAAGTAGTCGGTGCCGCGGAGCTGGTCGATGGCGGTGGCGCTGAGGCGGAGTGGGCCGCCGAGGGTGTAGCGGAAGGGTTGGGCTACGTTGCGGTTGAGCATGGTGGCGCCTTCGGCGCGCATGAGGACGATGTGTTTCCTGGCAAAGGTGTGGGAGACGTCGATTTCGGTGGAGAATTGCGGCGTGGCGGGGCTGTTGGGCGTTCCGAAGAGGTAGTCGGCGTTGATCACGGCGCGGACGCCGTAGCGGGGGACGAGGGCGCGGTCCTGGGAGTCGAAGATGAGGCGGACGCGACTTTTCTGGGCGTTGCCGTGGTAGTCGGGCATGCCGTCGGCGCCGATGGTGGTGGTCCACTGGATGTTCTGGAAGCTGTAGCCTGCGCGGAGCTCGAGCTTGCGGCCGTCGGTGTAGCCCATGTCGGCACCGAAGCCGGCCGTCTGCGACTGGCGCTCGGAGAGGCGGGTTGATCCGCTGTAGATGTAGAACGGCTGGCGGGTGAGGTTTGCACGGGGAGCGGCGAAGATGCCGTGCCAGCCGATGCGGCGGTAGTACTCACCTTCGACGTTGGTGAGCCATCCGAAGTCGAGCTTGCCGCGGATCTCTGAGCCGTAGCCTCCGACTTCCTGGTAGAGAAAGATGCTGTCGACGGTGGCGCGGGTGACGCCGCCGGTTTGCGCGGCGACGTTGACGCCGAGGTCGAGGAAGGGCGGGCCGGTTTTCTTGTCGGAGACGGTGACGAGGAGGATGGGGCGGGAGGAGTCGCTGGAGTCGTAGCCGACGGTGTAGTCGGCGTCGTAGCCGCCGTCGGAGCGGACGTCGGCCAGGAGAGTTTCGATTTTTTTGGTGTCGACGGGCTGGTTGAGGAGGGGAGCGAATTTGCGGTGGACGTAGTCCGTGACCGAGGTGGTGGGGGCCTTGATCTTGACCATCATGAGGGTGCCGGCGGGGCCGCGCTCCTTGGAGCGGCGCTTGTCGATGTATTCCTGCCAGTTGGCGTCAGAGAGCGCGTACTGCAGGAGCTGATCTTTTTGCGCTTCGGCGGCGTCGTAGCCGCGGTCGGCGAGCTGGCGGATTTTGAGGTAGTCGTTGGCGCCGAAGCCCGAGGTATCGGGCATGATGAGGACCTTGGAGTTCTTGCGGGCGCGGTCTTCGTTGGCTTCGATGCCGACAGCGAAGGCGCGCTGGAGGACGCCGACGATGGAGTCGAGGTCGCCCTTGCCGACTTTGGGCAGAGGGAGGCTGATGGCGATGACGACGTCGGCGTTCATGGATTCGACGTCGCCGACGGGGAGGTTTTCGAGGATGGCGCCATCGACGAACTCGTGGCCGTCGAGCTCGAAGGGGCGGAAGACGCCGGGGATGGAGGCTGAGGCGCGGACGGCGTCCTGG
This sequence comes from uncultured Acidobacteriota bacterium, assembly GCA_903873705.1. Lineage (GTDB taxonomy): Bacteria > Acidobacteriota > Terriglobia > Terriglobales > Acidobacteriaceae > Granulicella. The sequence continues at coordinate 69,979 of CAIQPK010000035.1, read as the reverse complement.
AGGGAGCCGCGGGAGAAGGTGACGGACTTGCCGGCGGTGAGGTCGGTGGCCTGGCAGCGGAAGGGGATGGGGAGATCGTTGAAGTCGGTCTGGTCGTTGTAGGCGAGGAATTCCTTGTCGAGGAGCTGGTTGAGGCCGGTGTCGGTGAGCAGGGCGTTGCGGAGGGAAGCGCCGTGCTTGAGGCCGACGGAGATGGAGTTGGGGACGTCGCGGGAGTCTTCACGGCGGCGGAAGTTGCGGGTTGCGTACTCGGACTGGATGCGGAAGACGCTGGCTACGGAGTCCTCCGTCATGATGTGGGTCATCTCCTCCGGGGTTTTTCCGGTGGAGTATAGGGCGGCGAGGATGGAGCCCATGCTGGTGCCGGCGATGACGTCGACGGGGATGTGGTGTTGCTCAAACCAGGCGAGGACGCCGATTTCAGTCATGGCGAGCGCGCCTCCGCCGCCCATGGCTACGCCGATGGTGGGGCGATTTTTGGGGAGGCCGGGGGGAGGGACGGCGGGGTCGAGGGGGCCGAGGCGGAGGCGGGTGGTGCTGGCGGCGTCTTCGCCGGTGGAGGCGGGTTTGCTGGCGGATTTGCTGTCCTGGCCGGCGGGAGCGGCGCCGGTAGGGCTGTCTTTGCTGCCGATGCCGCCGCCGGGCTGCTGAGTGCTCTGCGGGATGATGGGGGCACGGTCGGATTGGGCGTGCGCGGCAGCGGCGAGGAGCGCGGCGGCGAGCGCCAGGTTGAGGAGGGCGAAGCGTTTAGACATGGAGCGCGTACCAGGCGTGAAAGTCATTGTTCGTTAATGAGATGCGAGGGGGGACGGGGGGACTGTATGCGGGTTGGATTCGCTGCGACGGAAGGTGGGCCGGGGGATGGGGGCAGCACAGGCGGTTCAAGGTCAAAACGGTTGTGGGTTCCCAGGGAGGACGTGGAAGCCCATGTCCCCAAAGGCGAGGGACATGAGACACCCGTGAGAAGTGAGGCGTGTCACGCGTTGATGCTAGGAGGGGAGGGTGTAGTCCTGGAAGAGGTTGGGGAATTGTTGTTTGAGGGAGGCGATTTTGGGGATGTCGCAGACCTGGATGTAGGGGTTGTGTGGGTTCTTGAGGGCGTAGTCCTGGTGGTAGTCTTCGCCGGGGAAGAACTCGATGAGCGGGGTGAGTTCGGTGACGATTTTGGCGGGGTAGATGTGGGCGGCGTCGAGCTGGTCGATGTAGGCCTGGGCGGTTTCGCGCTGGGCGTCGCCGATGAAGAAGATGGCGGAGCGGTATTGGGTTCCAACGTCGGCGCCCTGGCGGTTGAGCTGGGTGGGGTCGTGCATGACGGAGAAGAAGATGCGGAGGAGGGTGCCGAAGCTGACCAGTTCGGGGTTGTAGACGATTTCGATGGCTTCGGCGTGGCCGGTGTCCATGGAGGTGACGGCGCGATAGATGGCGGTGGCGCTGTGGCCTCCGGCGTAGCCGACGGTGGTTTTGACGACGCCCTTGACGCGCTGGAAGACGGACTGCGAGCCCCAGAAGCAGCCACCGGCAAAGACGGCGGTGTGGAGCTCGTTGGCCTCCCAGCCGGATTCGGGGGCGACGATGTCGTGGATGGGGGCGGGGATGGGTTCTTTGCGGGCGTTGAGAGCCATGGGTCTCCTTAGTTTCGCTATGCCGACGAGCACGAGCCCCGCTGCGATGAAGATGAGCGAGATGTTGCCGAGCAGGCCGTGTGGGTTCACGTTGATTAGACGCCGGCGGGGCAGCGGATGATGCGGACGTCATTTGGGCGTGAAGTAGCCGATGCGGGCCTGGACTTTTTGCTGCTTATCGACGGCTTTGAGGTCGATGCGGTGGTAGGTGAGGGGTTTGGAGGGCGATGGGGTGTAGGCGAGGCGGTATTGGCCGCGGAGGTCGGATTGGATGAGCTGGTAGATGTGGTCGATGGGGAGCTTTTTGCTGACGAGGAAGACTCGGCCGCCAGAGGCGCGGGAGATGCGCTCCATGAGGGTTCGTCCGTGGAGATAGTGGTGGATGGGATAGACGTTGTGGGGGTCGTCTTCGGGTTGGGGGCCGGGGTCGTCGCTGCTGTAGAGCGCGGTGTAGACGGCGATGTTGCCGAGCATGGCGCACTGGGCGGCCTGGTCGACAGTGGCGCGGCTGCCCTGGTCTTCGCCATCGGTGAGGACGACGATGGCGCGGCGGCCGAGGTCGTCGGGAGTGTCGGTGGCGAAGGAGTTGGCGGCGGTGGCGCAGATGGCGTCGAAGAGGTGGGTACCGTTGGCGCCGCCACCGGGCTTGAGGGAACGTTCGGTGAGGCGGCCGAGGGCGGTTTCGAGGTAGGTGAGGTTGGCGGTCATGGTTTGGAGGCTGAGGATGTCGGAGGCGAAGCGGACGATGAAGGCTTTGTCGCGCGGACGGGTGAGCATGGCGGTGAGGAAGGTGAGGCTGGCGACGCGCTGCTCGGGGAAGTAGGAGCGCTGGCTGCCGGAGGTGTCGATGAGGAGGCCGATGGTGAGGGGGAGGTCTTCGTCTTCGCTGAGGTAGCGGAGGGTCTGGGGTTTGCCGTCTTCGGTGAGGGTGAAGTCGTCGCGGGTGAGGTTGTGGACGAAGTGTCCGGCGGCGTCGCGGACGATGGCGTCGACGGCGACGAGGCGGGCTCGGACCATGAGCGCGGCGTCGGGTGGTGCTGCGGCAGGGGCCTGCGCTATCGCTCCGGAAGCGAAGAGTGCGAGGACGACGGCCGCCTGGTGGGAAGTTGTCCGCATGGTTGTGCGAAGTGGAGCTGCGGCTAGGTGCCGGTGTAGGGGTTGGGAGTTCCGGGGTAGCCGACCGGAGGGGCGGGTGGGTTTTCGGGGCGCTCGGGCATGATGGGGCGGGCGGGGTCGGCGCCGGCGCGGGGTATGGCGCCGCCGCGGAGGCCGGCGAGGATCTGGGTTTGGAAGTCGTTGGAGGCGCCGGGATTGTTGGGGAGGAAGAGGGTGTTGGTACCGCCGCGGGTGCCGATGTCGCGGAGGGTATCGAAGTACTGGGTGAGCAGGACGAGGGACATGACTTCTTCGGCGGAGGAGCCGGGGACGCCTTTCTGGAAGTGCTCGATGGAGGCGCCGAGGCCGTCGATGATGGCCTGACGCTCGCGGGCGATGCCGTTGCCCTGGAGGGCTTTGGACTCGGCTTCGGCTTCGGCTTGTTTGACCTTTAGTATTTTCTCGGCTTCGCCGCGGGCCTGGGCGGCGACCTGGGCGCGCTGCGCGGCGTTGATGTCGTTCATCGCGTCTTTGACCTTGCTGTCGGGGATGATGTCGGTGACGAGCGCGGTGAGGATGTTGAAGCCGAAGCCGGACATGATGGCGTCGAGCTCGACCTTGACGGCGACCGAGATGCCGGACTGCTGCTCGAAGGTCTCGTCGAGCGTGAGCTTGGGGACGTGGCCGAGGATCGAGTTGAAGACGAAGCTTTCGATTTGTTTTTGCGGCGAAGAGAGCTTGTAGAAGCTGTCGGCTATCTTGTCGTCGAGGACTTGATATTGGACGCTGACGGGGATCTGGACGAAGACGTTGTCGCGGGTCTTGGTTTCGACCTGGAACTGGGCCTGCTTGACCATGAGGTCGACGAAGTAGACGCGCTCGGCGAAGGGGATGAGGAAGTGGAGGCCGGGGCGGGTGACGCGATCGAATTTGCCGAAGCGCTCGACGATGCCGGCGGTGGCGGTGCGGACCTGGTAGTAGGTCTTGATGACGAGGACGAGGAAGAAGAGCGCGATGATCGCGAGGGCGATGAGGGCGAACGGGGCGTCGGGCATGGTGGGTCTCCGGGTGTGGGAGAAGGATATACCTTGCAACGGCAACTGCAACGGCAAGGGCCTTGACGCAAAGGTCGCGGAGTTTGGCCAAGTTTGGCTAAGTTGATTGTGCCGGGATCAGCGGCGGTGGTGTTAGGCGGTGCGGCCGCGGGTCTGGATTTCGATGAAGGTCTGGACGAGGGCTACGGCGGCGGGGGTTACGCCGGACATGCGGCTGGCCTGGCCTAGCGTGGCGGGCCGGACGCGGGTGAAGCGCTGCACCATTTCTCGGGAGAGGCCGGAACAGGCGGTGTAGTCGAACCATGCTGGTATGGGACGCGCCTCTTCGGCGCGCAATCGTTCCATCGTGCGCTGTTGCTGGGCGAGGTAGCCGGCGAATTTGATGCCGGTTTCGACGGTCTTCATCTCGTTGCGGACCCAGGCAGGGAGGGACAAGGGTCCAGGGCCCAGGGCCCAGGGTTCAGGGTTGGCGGTGCGGAGGGCGGTGGCCCAGGGGTGGAGTTCGGGGGTGTTTGCGATGCGTTGGAAGAGGGCGGGGATGAGCTGTTCGATGGTGGTGGCGGGGCGCTTGAGGTATTGGGCGAAGAGGTCGCCCTTGAGGGGGAGTGGCTGTGCGGGGAGGCCGTGGGCAGGCGCATCCGCATTGTGCGGCTGCGGAAGAGAAGCAGGTCCTTCGCTGCGCTCAGGATGACAATGCAAGAGGGGCAGGTCGGCGTCGGTGATGCGGGTGGACTCGAGGAGATGGGTAAAGGTGGCGAGGCGGGATTGTTTGGCTTCGTAGGCGGCCCAGGAGGCGTCGTCGATGAGGCCCAGGGCGCGGCCGTGGGGGGTTAGACGGGTGTCGGCGTTATCGATGCGGAGGTGGAGGCGGAACTCGGCGCGGGAGGTGAACATGCGGTAGGGCTCGTCGGTTCCCTTGGAGATGAGGTCGTCGATGAGGATGCCGGTGTAGGCTTCGGTGCGGTCGAGGGTGAATTGCGAGGGCCCAGGGTTCAGGGCCCAGGGTCCAGAGAGCGGAATGTTGGCGCTTTCTGGACCCTGAGCCCTGGGCGCTGAACTCTCGCTTGCGCTTGCACCTTCGCCCCTCGCGAACAACGCGGCGTTGATGCCGGCCATGAGGCCTTGGCAGGCGGCTTCTTCGTAGCCGGAGGTGCCGTTGATCTGGCCGGCGAGGTAGAGGCCGTGGAACTTTTTGACGCGGAGGGTGCGGTCGAGCTCGGTGGGGTCGATGGCGTCGTACTCGATGGCGTAGCCGGGTCGTAGCATTTCGGCGTTTTCGAGGCCGGGGATTGAGCGGACCATTTGCGATTGAATTTCTTGCGGGAGCGAGGTGCTCATGCCGTTGATGTAGACCTCGTGGGTGTTGAGGCCTTCGGGCTCGAGGAAGAACTGGTGGGAGAGCTTGTCGGGGAAACGGACGATCTTGTCTTCGATCGACGGGCAGTATCGCGGGCCGATGCCCTCGATCTGGCCGGTGTACATGGGGCTGCGATGGACGTTGGCGCGGATGAGGGCGAGGGTTTCGGGGGTGGTGGTGGCGATGTGGCAGGAGATCTGGCGGAGGGGAGGATGCCATTGCGAGGGTTCAGGGTTCAGGGTCCAAGGTTCAGAAGGCGGTGAGTCGTTGCATTCTGGACGCTGGGCCCTGGGCCCTGAACCCTCGCTCACGAGAGCGTGCAGTGAGCGGAAGCTGAAGGGGGTGGGGTCTTGGTCGCCGGGTTGGGGTTCGAAGCGGGACCAGTCGATGGTGCGGCCGTCGAGGCGGGGAGGGGTGCCGGTTTTGAGGCGGGTTTCGCGGAGGCCTAGTTTTTTCAGGTTTTCGCCGAGGAGGACGCTGGCGGGTTCGCCGGAGCGGCCGGCGGTGTATTGCTGCTCGCCGCAGTGGATGAGGCCGTTGAGGAAGGTCCCGGTGGTGACGATGGTGGCGTGGGCGTGGATGCTGCGGCCGTCGCGGAGCTTTACCCCGCTGATGCGGGGTAATGCAGGGCCCAGGGCCCAGGGTCGAGGGTCCAGGGGGTACCCGGGGTTTGATTTGTCGTCTACCAACGCGCTGTTGCGCTCTGGGCCCTGGACCCTGAGCGCTGGATCCTCGTCGATCACGAGGTCGACTACTTCGGCTTGTTTGATGAAGAGGTTGGGGAGGGACTCCAGCTTTTCGCGCATTTTTACGCGGTAGAGCTGCTTGTCGCACTGGGCTCGGGGGCTCCAGACGGCGGGGCCGCGGGAGGTGTTGAGGAGGCGGAACTGGATGCCGCAGGCGTCGGCAATTTCTCCCATGATGCCGCCGAGGGCGTCGACTTCGCGGACGAGGTGGCCCTTGGCTACGCCGCCGATGGCGGGGTTGCAGGACATCTGGGCGATGAGGTCGAGGTTGAGGGTGAAAAGCGCGGTACGGAGACCCATGCGCGCGGCGGCGGCGGCGGCCTCGCAGCCGGCGTGTCCGGCGCCGACGACGAGGACGTCGAAGGTTTCGGAGAAGCCCGGTGGCGGGGTGCGCGGGGCGGCGGATTGGGCGGGAAAGGCCATCGTCTTCATTCTATGCGGATAGGGGTGTTCAGAGCGGATTTGGGCGCGCTGGGGGGATTCGAGGGATAATGGAGGGATGGTCAGGCCCTGTTTTCTGGTTATCGATCGCGAGTTTGCGAGCAGTATTTCGACACGTAAGCTGGTGATCGAAACGGCGAAGTTCAACGTGATTACGGCTTACAGCAGTGTTGAGGCGATCGACACGCTGCGGCGGTTTCCAGCGGTGAGCGGCGTGGTGATGGATGCCAACCTGGTCGACATGCCGTGCGATGACCTGGCGGCGGCGCTGAAGGAAATCCAACCGAAGCTGGCGATTGTGGCGATCAGCGGGCCGGGCGGGTCACATTGCAGTCGAGCCGACTTTCACCTGGACACGTTTGCACCGGTAGCGCTGCTGGAGCTGCTGAAGAAGCTGGAGCCGGAGGAGTCGCAAGCCATCGAGGCGCATAATGAAGCGCTGAACCGGGCAGAACACAGCGGGAAGTGAACTGGTCACATTTTCGGCGCTGGGCTGACGTCTGTGTGGTAAAAGCGTCTATCCTAGATCGATCCTCTGATTCAGGTCCCCGGTTGAGTACGGCAGACTGTGTGCCCCTGCACGGAGTTCCAAGGAGACGTTCCCCATGAAGCATTTTTCGAAGAGCCTGGCAGCACTGGCCATTGCTGGCTGTGTTGTAACCGGAGCGGTGGCGCAACAGGCCGCGCTGAAGATTCCCGAGATCAAGTACGAGACGTACACGCTGCCCAACGGGCTGAAGGTGATTACGCATGAAGACCACCGGCTGCCGCTGGTGGCGGTCGACCTCTGGTACCACGTGGGGCCGTTGAATGAGAAGGCCGGGCGTACCGGGTTTGCTCACCTGTTTGAGCACATGATGTTTGAAGAAGCCGAGCATGTGGGCGAGAAGGCACACATCAAGTTTGTTGAAGGCGCCGGCGCGACCGATGTGAACGGGACGACCGACTTCGACCGTACGAATTATTTTGAGACGCTGCCGAGCAATCAGCTGGAGCTGGGGTTGTGGCTGGAGAGCGACCGGATGGGCTTCCTGATGGAAGGCCTGGACCGCAAGCTGCTGACCAACCAGCGCGACGTGGTGCGCAACGAGCGCCGGCAGGGTGAGGGTACGCCCTATGACGTAGCCGATGAGGCGATGTATCAGAACCTGTTTTCTCCGGGGCATCCGTACTACGGCAACGTGATTGGGAGCCATGCGGATATTGAAGCGGCTCGAATTGCGGATATTCGGGATTTTCATCAGCAGTTCTATACGCCGAATAATGCTTCGATAGCGATTGCAGGCGACTTTGATCCGGCGAAGCTGAAGGCTTTGTTGACGAAGTATTTTGGGCCGATTCCGGCGGGGCCGAAGGTTGAGCCGGTGAACGTGGTGACGCCTCCGATCACGGCGCAGAAGCGCGTGACGGTGACCGACACGGTGCGCCTGCCGCTGCTGACGATTGCGTGGCTGACTCCGGCGGCATTTACGCCAGGCGAGAAGGACATTGCGGTTGCCGTGCGTGCACTGGGCGGTACACGTGCGGCTCGGCTGACGCAGGCGCTGGTTTACAAGACGCAGGTGGCGCAGCGGGTGAACTGCGGCGCGCGTGCGGAGAAGCTGGTGGGCGTGACGAGCTGCAACATTATCGCGAAGCCGGGCGTGAAGCTGGAAGACCTGGAAGCGACGACGTGGAGCGAGATTGCGAAGCTGCAGGCCGAGGGGCCGACGGCGGACGAAGTAGCATCGGCCAAGGCTACGGCTCTGACGCGGCAGATCAATGGGCTGCAGCGGTTGGGCGGGTTTGGCGGCGTGGCGGATACGCTGGATCGGTATAACCAGTACGTTGGCGATCCGGGCTACCTGCCGAAGGACATTGCGGCTACGCAGAATGTTACGGCGGCGAGTGTGAAGGCGGCTGCGGCCAAGTACCTGAGCAAGGATGCAGCGGTGGTTATTTACTGCGTTCCGGGCAAGAAGGTGCTGAACGATGTTCCGCGGAGCCCGGAGGACACGGACGCCGATGTGAAGATCACGAATCCTTACACGGATGCGTTTGAAGCTTCGCAGATGTGGCGGAAGACGGTGCCGACGGCAGGTCCGCTGAACAAGTTTGCGTTGCCGGTGCCGAAGACGTTCACGCTGGCGAACGGGATGAAGGTTTACTTCGTCGAGGAGAAGTCGTTGCCGGTGGTTTCGGCTTCGGTGGCGGTGCGTGCGGGCAGCGAAAGCAATCCGGCGGACAAGGCAGGACTGGCCACGCTGACGGCGCAGGTGATGGGCGAAGCGACGACGACTCGGGATCAGAAGAAGCTGGCTGATGACGAGGAGAAGATTGGAACGCAGGTGGGCGTGGGCGCGACGATGGATGGAGCGAATGCGACCATGACCGTGCTGACGAATCATGTGAACGAAGGCATGGACCTGCTGGCCGAGGTGGTGGAGCATCCGGCGTTCAGCCCGGATGACATCGATCGCCTGCGCAAGCAGCGGCTGGTTGGGTTTGCGCAGGAAGGCGACTCGGTGAACGCCATGGCTGGCCGGGTAGCTCCGAAGCTGGTCTATGGCGATCAGCCGTATGGAGCGTCTCCGACTGGAACGATGGAGAGCGTAACGAAGCTGACGCGCGAGGACCTGACGGGCTTCTACGCTGATCACTATGGACCGACGGATTCTGCGTTGGTGCTGGTGGGCGACGTGACGGAGGTGGAGGCGAAGCGGCTGGCAGAGCGTGCGTTCGGCGGATGGAAGGGAACGGCGAAGTCTGGCGCGACGATTCCTCCGGCTCCGACGTTGCCCGCGACGCATGTGGTGATCGTGGACAAGCCTGGCGCGCCGCAGACGGCGTTGATCACGCTGGCGGTGGGCGTTCCGGTGACGTCGCCGGATTATCCGACGCTGGAAGTGATGAACTACACGCTGGGTGGGGCTTTTGCGAGCCGCATCAACATGAACCTGCGCGAGAAGAACGGCTACACGTATGGCGCGTCTTCTGGTTTTAGAGCGTTCCGCGAAGGCGGACCGTTCCTGGCCAGCACACTGGTGAAGACCGACGTGACGGGCAAGGCGGCTACGCAGTTGATGTACGAACTGCAGCGCTTTCCGACAGCACCGCCGACCGATGCGGAGTTGAAGGAAGCCAAGGACGCGAGCATTCACTCGCTGCCGGGTGAGTTCGAGACGTCGGCGGCAACGGCCGGTGCGCTGCGTGCGATCTACCTGTACAGCCGTCCGCTGGATTACTACACGACGCTGCCTGGGAAGTATGAGGCGGTGACGTCGGCCGATGTGGCGCGGGTGGCGAAGGAGTACATCCATCCGGACCACATGGTGATCGTGGTGGTGGGCGACCGCGCCAAGATCGAGAGCCAGATGAAGGAAGCGAACCTGGGGCCGATCGAGGTTCGCGATGGGCAGGGCGTGCTGGTGAAGGACGCGAAGTAAGGCTGCTTCATCGGGGTAAAAAGGGGCGCGGCCTGCGGGCTGCGCCCCTTTTGTTTGCGGAAGTTCAGCGGGGTGGTCCGGCGCTGCTATAGTTGCGGGAATGGTTCGACTGTTCAATCTGCTTACTGGCCAGGGACTGATCCTGGCCATCATCATGCTGGGCGTCATGGCGCTGCCTTACAGCCCGGCGATGCGTTCGGTGCTGGGGGCGCTGCCCGTTTTCAGTGGGTTCATCAAGGCGTCGGACGCGAAGCGGTTCCTGATGCTGAAGAAGGTCTACAACAGCTCATACCAGCTGATTGTGCTGATTATCCGGCAGTCCATCCAGTTGTTGATCCGGTGGGTGGCGCTGGGGGTATTTGTGCTGCTGGCTTACAACGCCGCGCACATTTTCGATGCTGATCGGATGGAGCAGACACGGGTGATCGCGCTGGTGGCGGTGCTGGCGATGGTGTGCCCGGTGCTGGGGATTATCCAGTGGATACTGTGGACGCGGAAGCTGCTGTATGACCTGCGGGAGTACGAGGTGGCGGTGCGGAAGGTGCTGCCGGACGCGCGGCACGAATCGCGGCAATAGCGTAATGGAACGATGCCCCTTGTGGGGCGGGCTTGCAGCCCTTGGAGTGTGTTCGGGCCGATAGATGGGGCGTCGCCCTTGCTGGTATTGGGCGCGCCTTCAGCGCCAGGTTCCGGTCGGGCTTCGCCCGCTACCCAACCCTTTGCATGAGGCGCGAAGGATGGGCCACGAGAATTTGCGTGCGGGTGTTATGCTCGGCTGCATCATGGTGAAGACTGGTACTCTTGCTTTCCTGCTGGCGGTCTCGACGGCTGCCTGCGCTCAACTGAATGGGGATGTGACGGCGAAGATCGATGCCGCGGCGACGAAGATCCTTGCCGATACGGGTGTGCCTTCTGCATCGGTGGGCGTGGTGAAGGACGGGAAGATTGTTTACACGCGGGCTTATGGGATGGCGCGGTTGTCGCCGCCGAAGCCGGCTGCGCCGGAGATGGCTTATCCGATCGGGTCAATTTCCAAGCAGTTTACGGCGACCGCGGTGCTGCTGCTGCAACAGGATGGGAAGCTGAAGCTGGATGACCCGGTGGGGAAGTATTTTCCGGAGCTGACGCGGGCGAATGAGGTGACGATTCGCAACCTGCTGACGATGACTTCCGGTTACGAAGATTATGCGCCGCAGGATTACATCATTCCGGCGTGGCTGAAGGAAGCGCAGCCGATCAACATCATTCATGAGTGGGCGGAGAAGCCGCTGGACTTTGAGCCGGGGACGAAGTGGCAGTACTCGAACACGAACTTTGTGCTGGCGGCGCTGATCGTGGAGAAGGTGAGTGGGGAATCGTTTGAGCGGTTTCTGCGGGAGCGGGTGCTGGGGCCGGCGGGGCTGGAAGGCGTGGTCAACACCTATACGGAGCGGCAGAAGCTGCAGGTGACGGGGTACGTGTCGTATGCGATGGCGCCGCCGCGGGAGCAGCCGCTGGAGGCGGCGGGGTGGTACTTCGGGGATGGCGATCTGGCGATGCCGGCGTCGGCGCTGCTGAAGTGGGATATCGGGATTATGAAGCAGTCGCTGCTTTCGAAGGCGAGCTATGCGGAGTTTGAGACGGCGCAGAAGCTGAAGGACGGAACGGACTCGGGCTACGGGCTGGGGACCGACGTGCATGTGCGCAATGGGCGGCGGGAGCTGGAGCATGGCGGCGAGGTGGGCGGCTTTGTGGCCGAGAACGTGATGTATCCGGATGACGGTGTGGCGGTGGTGGTGCTGACCAACGAGGTGGCGTCGAGCGCGGCGGGGAAGATTGCGAGCGCGATTACGCCGTTGCTGTTTCCGGCGAGTGCCGGTGATGGTGCGGATACGTTCGCGGGGCCGCTGCAGGGGATCATGACGGGGTTGCAGGATGGGCAAATCGACCGGACGCTGTTTACGGTGGATTGCAATGCTTACTTCGACAAGGACGCGCTGGCGGATTTCAAATCGACCTTGGCGCCGATGGGCAAAGTGACCGATGCGGTGCGGCTGCGGACGGCGCTGCGCGGCGGGATGACGTTCGGGCTGTATCGGGTGACGTTTGCCGGCGGGACGAGCGTGGTGGTGACGGTCTACCGGATGCCGGATGGGAAGATCGAACAGCTGCTGGTGGTGGGCAAGGGGTAGTTCGTCACAGATTTGCGCGGGCGGGGAGTGAATGCGGTAGGTTGGGTGGCGAGGTGAGCTCGATGAGCCTGATGCGCGCGGTTGCGTTTGCGGTGTTGCTGGCGGGGAGCCTGGGGGCGCAGGCGGCGGATTTGAGCCGGGTGGCGTGGCTGAGCGGGGACTGGCGGTCAGAGAGCGCGCAGGGTGTGGTTGAGGAGCGGTGGACCGCTCCGGCGGGGGCGATGATGGTCGGCCTGAGCCACGCGTGGCGCGACGGACAGACGCGGAGCTTTGAGTATCTTCGGCTGGAGCTGCGGGGGACGGAGGTGTTTTACATCGCGTCGCCGAACGGGAAGAAGGTGGCGGAGTTCAAACTGGTGTCTGCCACGGCGGAGAAGCTGGTTTTTGAGGGTGGCGATGAGCATGTGCAGCGGGTGATTTACCAGCGCGAGGGTGCGGGGAAGGTGCTGGCGCGGAGTGAGGGGCGGCAGGGCGGGGAGACGTTCAGTGACGAGGTTCACTATGTCCGGGTGCCGGCGGTGAAGTGAATTAGTGGTAAACATTGGGGTTTTTGTCACGAAAGAATTAATGTCTTTAGTTTGTCTCGTGGGCAACGGCGGTGTGTCTCGGTGGAATGACAATCGGGTGACAGAAGCCTGACAAGAAAAAGGGGCTGCCTGACTAGGCTGCTGAGTGGCGGGATGTTCCCGCTCAATCAGCCAACGTCTCCGGAACGCGCGGGGGGCGGACCAGTGAGGCATTTATGCGTTTTCCATTTCCGAAGAGTCTTGCTGCAGTGAGTCTGGTGGCGGCGGGCGTATTTGCCGCTGCTGTGGGGGTGTCGCCGGCGGCGGCGCAGGCGTACAAGGTGACCAACATTCTTTCCGATGGGTCGGTTCCGGCGGCGGCGACCGATGCGGGGTTCATCAACCCGTGGGCAGTTTCGACGAGCGGGACGTGGTGGATCAGCGCGCAGGGGACCGGGCAGAACTTTGTTTTGCCTGCGACTGGCATTCTGAACTTCAAGGTGGTGGTTCCGGCGGCTTCGGGATCGACGACGGCGACGGGATTGCCGGCGGGGTCGGTGACGACGGGTGGCGCGGTGGGGATGGTGCTGACGAACGGGACCAAGGCTTCGTTCATCTTCTCGACACTGGATGGAACGATTTCGGGGTGGAACTCGAAGCTGGGGACCGGCGGCGCGATTGCGCAGATCATGGTGAACAACACCACGGGAGGAGCCTCGTATCCGGGGCTGGCAATCCTGAATATTGCGACGGCAGGCGTAACTTCGGCGAGCTACATCCTGGCGCCGAACTTTGGCACCGGCAACAAGATTGAGGTTTACGACAGCACCTTTGCGCTGACCCACCTGACGGGGACCTTCACTGACCCGACGCTTCCGGCAGGGTATTCGCCGTTTGGCATTCACGTGATTGGGACCAAGGTGTATGTGACCTATGCGCTGCGGTCGGCTACGGCTCCGTTCCACACGATCGATGCGGCGGGCAATGGGCTGGTAGACGTTTTCGACAACGCGGGGAACTTTGTTTCGCGGCTGGCGACGGGCGGGAATCTGAACTCGCCGTGGGGCGTGGCGATTGCTCCGGCAACCTTCGGGATTTACTCCAACGACGTCCTGATCGGCAACTTTGGCGATGGCAAGATCAACGTGTATGACCCGAACACGTTCGCGTTCCTGGGCCAGTTGGTGGATTCGACGGCGAAGCCGCTGGTTTATGCGAGCCTGTGGGAGCTTCTACCGGGCGGCACGACGGTGACGGGAACGACCGCGGTAAGCGGGGGCGACACGAGCACGGTTTACTTTACGGCCGGGCTGACGGGCGAAGTGCATGGGTTGTTTGCCGGGATTACAAACAGCGTGACGGCGGGCGCGACGCCATCGTTTGCGCTGAGTATGTCCGACCCCACGCTCAGCGTGACGGCAGGGAACTCGAGCACGTTCAGGTTGAACCTGGCGCCGGTGAATGGCTTTTCGGGAACCGTAAACCTAAGCTGCAGCGGGCTGCCGGCAGGGGCGTCGTGCCTGTTTTCGCCGTCGTCGGTGGGGGTAACGTCCACGGGGCTGTCGACCGAGGTGGTGACGGTGTCGACTACGGCTAAGGTGGCGGCACTGCGCGGCGGAAATAATGGCGGCGTGATGGCCGCGATGCTGTTGCCGTTTGCGGGGCTGCTGCTGTTCGGATCGCGCAGGCGGCTGGGCAGGAACGCGGCGGCGCTACGGGTATTGAGCCTCGTGATGCTGGCGTTGGCTTTGGGAGCGGTTGTGGGTTGCGGCAACGATAGCGTGACGGCGGCAACGCCGACACCTGCGGGGACTTCAACGATGACCGTAACCGCGACTTCGGGCTCGGTTACACAAACTTCTTCGATTGCCCTGACCGTGAAGTAAACGGATTCAGGGATAAGCCCCACATCTTCGCGATTCGGGTTTCAGCGGCCCGGATCGCGAAGATGTGGGGCTTGTTTTTTTGAAGCAGTGGGTGGTGGGTAGAGGGTAGAGCGTAGTGGTGTGGCGACGGTTGGAAGCAGATTGCCTGCGGGAATGACAGAAAGAAAGGCAGAGCCAGGGCAACTGCAAAGGCAAGGGTAGCGGCTGCTGCGAAGGAAGCGGTAATCGCTTTCGCTACTCGGGGTGGGTGGTCAGGAATTTCTGGTAGCTGGTGTTGAGGGCCTGCATGAGGGAGTCGATGAGCAGGAGCTGGCCTTGCAGGATTTCGATTTTTTCGCGGGTGGCGGAGGTTTCGCCCTCGGTGGGGTCGGCGGTGCCCTTGACGTCGGCTGAGTTAAGGAAAGGGCCGAGGGCGATGATGGCGTCGCGGGCGGCCAGCTGCTGGGCGGCCTGGAGCTCCTGCTGCGTCGCATAGATATCGGCGTACTGCTGGGCACGGTCGTAGGGCATGTAGGCGAGCGCGCCGGTGGATTGCGCGGTCTTCCAGCTGACGTCCTGGAAGCCGCGGATGCGGAAGGTGATGTCCAGCGTGCCCTTCTCCGGGGCCTTGTGGTTTTTGACGATGTACTTGAGGACGACGACGTCGTCTTTGAGGACCTGCTCGCGCTTGTGGAGGTCGTCGATGCTGGCCTGCATGTCTTTAGCGTTGGCGGCGATTTCGGCGTGGAGGCTGGCTTCGGCTTCGTGGACGAGGTGGCGGTGGTGCTGCCACTCGACCAGGCCTTCAAGGCTGAGCGCGATGAGCAGGCCGATGGTGATGGTGAAGAGGTGGAGAAAGAAGTCGCGTACACCGTGGGCGGGGTGGTGAGGGGGATGGACGTCTAACACTGCGGGCACCTCGTCGAGTTTCATGGTGAGGTTAAGGCTAGCAAATCGGCACGGAGTGTGGTGGCTGGGATAGGGCGGGCTTTCAGCCCTTCGCTCTTATTTCGGAGCTTACATGGGGCTGCGCCCCATGCTGGTATAGGCCGCGCCTTCAGCGCTAAGTTCGGTGGCCGTGGTGAGCTAGTGGCGGCCCTTGGTCTTCTTGTTGCGTTGGCGGGTTTTGGATTTGCCGCTGCGCTTGGAGGGTTTGGCGGGGATGGGGGCGGCATCGGGTTTCGCTTTCTTTTTGGAGGAGCCGGGGCGGAGGGTGGGGAGCTGGGGTTCGGTGCCGGGGAGGAGGGCGAACTGTAGGCGGCGTTGCTGGCGGTCGATGCGGTCGAGGATGACTTCGACGCGTTGGCCTATCGAAAAGACGTGGCCGGTGCGGGCGCCGGCGATGGTGCGGTCGGTGTCGCGGAAGGTGTAGAAGTCGCCGACGAGGGACTGGAGGGGGACCAGGCCTTCGATGAAGATGTCGTCGAGCTCGACGAAGAAGCCGTATTTGGTGACGGAGAGGATGATGGCGCGGAAGTCGTCGCCGATGCGGTCCTGCATGAATTTGATTTTTTTCCACTCGATGAGCTCGCGCTCGGCGTCGGCGGCGCGGCGCTCGGATTGGGAGGACTCGGTGGCGATGTCGGTTAGCTCTTCGGCGGAGATGGGGGGGAGCGAGGGGACAGGGTTCAGGGCCCAGGGCCCAGAAGGCGCAGCTTGCGATCTCGCATTGGTGGCAGGTTCAACTGCAGGTCTCTCCACTGCGCTGCGCTCCGGTCGAGATGACAGAGTTGTGGAGGGGCGGTCTGGTCGAGATGACAGATTTGTGGCGGGGCGGTCTAGTCGAGATGACAAATGTGCGGCGAGGCTCGCTGGAACCTGGGCCCTTGGCGCTGGACCCTTACCTTTGCTGCGGTCGAGTTCGGCTTGCCACGGTTGGGTGTCGGCGGAGGTGATGGGGCCGCCACGGGGGTCGGCGCCGGCGTGAAGCATGGCGCGGAGGAGGCGGTGGACGATGAGGTCGGGGTAGCGGCGGATGGGGGAGGTGAAGTGGGTGTAGCTGGGGCTGGCGAGAGCGAAGTGGCCTTCGTTCTTTTCGGCGTAACGGGCCTGCTTGAGCGAGCGGAGCATGAGGTAGGCGAGGATGCGCTCTTCGGGGTGGCCCTGGATGCGGCGGATGAGCTTCTGGTACATCTGCGGGGTGACGGGGATCTTGTCTGGGATTTCGTGGCGCTGGGGTGAACGTGTGTCGCGGCCTTTTGCCTTGTTGCGCTGGACGTCGCGGCGGTCGGCTTTCATGGTGAGCTTGCGGACCGGGAGGCCGCCGATGCCGAGGGTCTGGCCGAAGGTGGCGGCGGTTTCCTCGAAATCGACGATGCGCTTGGGGTCGGGCATTTCGTGGATACGGTATATAGAGGGGATGTTCTTATGCTCGAGCCAGGTGGCGACGCACTCGTTGGCGGAGAGCATGAACTCTTCGATGAGGCGGTGGGACCAACCGCGCTCGGAACGGACGATGGCTTTCATGTTGCCGTCGGGATCGAACTCGACGATGGGTTCGGGGAGGTCGAAGTCGATGGAGCCGCGACGCCGGCGCTTGGCGTTGAGGCGGAGGGCGAGCTCCAACATGCGGTCGAAGGCGGCGGGGAGCTCGGGGTGGGTGGCGGCGATGAGTTCGCGCTCGGCGAGGTCTTCGGCGGTGGGGGGTGGGGTGACGGCCGGGCGAGACGAGGGCGCAGGGTCCAGGGCCCAGGGTTCAGAAGGCGCTACCTGCGTGCTCTCTGGACCCCGGGTCCTGGGGCCTGGGCCCTGGTTCCATGCCGCAGCTTCGGGAGAGGCGTTGAGGCAGTGCTGGACGGTGGTGTAGGTGCAGCGGCGGACGCTGCGTATAAGGCCTTCGGTGACGCGGTAGCCGACGATTTCACCGCGAGGGTCGATTTCCATGATGCAGCTCTGGACGAGGCGGTCCTCGTTGGGCAGGAGCGAGCACATGCCGCTGGAGAGGGCGTGCGGCAGCATGGGGACGGCGCGGTCGGGGAAGTAGACGCTGGTGCCGCGGACGCGGGCTTCGGTGTCGAGGGGGGAGCCGGGGCGGACGTAGAAGCTGACGTCGGCGATGTGGACCTGGAGCTCGGTGTTGCCGCTGGGGAGCGGGCGGACGAGGACCGCGTCGTCGAAGTCGCGGGCGGTTTCGCCGTCGATGGTGACGATGGGGAGGCCGCGGAAGTCTTCGCGGGTTTCGAGGGTGGCGGGATCTTCAGCGGCAAGCGCGGCAACGGTTTGCGCGGACTGCTGCGCAGCTTCGGAGAGGACGTCCGGGGGGAAGGTGTGGGGTATGTGGTGTTTGCGGATGATGATTTCGACGTCGACACCGAAGGCGTCGGGCGGGCCGAGGACTTCGATGAGGCGGCCGCGGGCGGGATGACCGGGCGAGGGGAAGCTGGTGATTTCGACGTCGACGGCGAGGCCTTCGAGGGGGTAGCGGGGGTCTTTGGGCTGCCAGGACTGCGGGCGGGCTTCGTCGCCTATGGTGCGGTGGGGCGAATCTGCTTGTGGGGGAAGGAGTTCTGCGCCGATGGGTATGGAGATGAGGGAGGCTACGCGCTCGTCGAGGGGGGTAACGAAGTTGCCGGATACCAAAGTGCCCCGGTCACCGCGTTCTCGTAATCGCGAGGGGACGGCGTAGTGAAAAATGCCGACGACGGTGGGATTTTTTCGGGTGAGGACGCGGGCGATGCGTCCGGAGCGGCGTCCGGTGCGGTCAGGCGGGAGCTCGTCGACCAGGACGAGGTCGCCCTGCATGGCTCCGTTGATCTCGTTGGGTGGGATAAAGATGTCTTCTGGCGCGGGTTTGCCGGTGCGGGGGGCGTCGGGGCGGACGAAGCCGAAGCCGTCGCGGTGGAGGTCGAGGCGGCCAGAGATGTAGCGGTCGCGTCCGGAGCGTGCGTGCGTCTCGAAATCTTGAAAGCGGGCGCTTGGGTCCCGTTTCGGTAGGGCGGCTTCTGGCTGGGGTTTGGGAAGGGCCCACATATTTTCGCTGAGAGCGACCAGCTCCTTGCGGGCAACGAGCGTGGCGAGCTGCTCGAGGAGGAGGCGGCGCTCGCGTCCTCCACCGAGGCCGAGTTCGCGGATTAGCTGCTTATATCCAGCCTTTTGGCCTGCTGCGCGGCTGATTCTGGCGAGCAGGTCGCGGTCGGAACGGGGGTTTTGAGGGGCAGGCATTGAGGCCAGAATACGCCGTTTAGGGTAACGGGGGTTGTGTACTACTAACTAACCCATCGGTGTTACCTGCGTAACACTTAAGTGTTAGTAGTATTGCAAGTTTCGAAACCTGGTGGACTTAGGGGTGGGTACAACTTAAGTTGTATCTATCCGGTTGAACCGGAGAAATCTTTATTAGCCCCACATTCCCTAGGAGAGTATCACCATGAAAAACACCATGATTCGGGTCTTCGTTGTTGCCCTTGCCATCACCGGCGCTGTTTCCACTGCTCACTCGAAGACCACCGGCCGCGTAGTTGTTGCCAATGCTTCGGCAATGCCCGTGCCGCTTTGCCCGCTGAACGATCCGAATGGCTGCGGAATCGACTAGTCGATTCGCGGTCCCGGTCGCGGGATCAGCGTAACACCAAAGTGGGAGGTATACAACTTTGGCCGTAAGCGCGTAAATTTTCACTTGTGTAACTCCTCCGCTCCCCCTACTATCGGGGTCGGAGGAGTTGCCATTGTCGCCGAAACTATTAGTTGAGTGGGTGAGCATCGCAGAGTTGTTTCTCTGCGCTGGCATACTGCTCCTTATGTTGCGGCGCCGTGTTATGCGCGATTTCCCCATGCTGGCGGCCTACGTTGGCATTCGCTGCCTTTATGCAGCGGTTACGATTCCCATCCTTTTCTTCCGCAAAGAGATTGGCCTGAGCAAGCCGGCGGCCTACAACATCTATGCGTGCAGCTATTGGCCCTCTTCTGTGATGGAGGCGGTGCTGATGGTGTTGCTGGTATACGGCATCTACAACATGGCGCTGGCACCCTTTGAGCCGTTGAAGAAGCTGGGCGCGATTATCTTCCGGTGGATTGCGGCGATCTCGGTGGCGGTTTCACTGGGTGTGGCGATCGGGCCGCATATGTTTGGGCGTTCTGAGTTGGTGAACATGGTTGGCCAGATGCAGCAGACGGCCAGTGTACTTACGCTCTGCCTGCTGCTCTTTGTGTGCATCGCGCTTCGTCCGCTGGGCCTGACGTTTGGCAGCCGGGCGTTTGGCGCGAGCATCGGGCTGGGCATCCTGGCAACGACGCAGCTGATCCAGTCGGCTTGGTTCCCGACGCCTTCAGCGCAGCACATCTATTCGATCCTGTACTTTTACAGCGGCCTGGGCGCGTGCGCGGCGCTGGTGGTGTGGGGAGCGTACTTTGCCCTGCCCGAACCGGAACGCCGGATGGTGCTGCTGCCGACGACGTCACCGTACTTCTTCTGGAACAAGATCTCCGAAGCGCTGGGCGACGAGCCAGGGTTTGTGGCGATCAGCGGCTTCACGCCAGACTGCATGGCGCCGGGTGAACTGGCAGCGATGATCGTGGCGAGTACACCGCGTGAGGAAGAAAAGGGTCCTCGTGTTCTGCAGCCGGTAGCAGTCAACAGCTAGAGCGTTTTCCCTGTGGGTTTAGGCCGGGGAGGCGATCTCGATGGGTATTTTCCCTAATGAAAATGCCACTGCAGGACGCTTCCGGGAAATCCAGCAGCAGAGAAAATGCTCTAGACTTGGTCCTGCATGGACCCTATAACCCATTCCCTGACGGGCGCCTGCCTGTCGCGTGCCGGCCTGAACCGCAAGGCGGCTTACGCCACGTTGACCATGGTGGTTGCGGCCGAGTTCCCGGACATCGATACGCTGTGGGCGTGGACCGGGCCGGTGAACGGCTTTCAGCATCATCGCGGGATTACGCATACGTTTGTGGGGCTGCCGTTTGAAGCGGGGCTGATTGTGGGTGCGGTTTGGCTGCTGCATCGTTGGCGGGTGAGTCGTGCGCGAGGCGATGCGGCCGTGACGCAGGCGCCGGTGCGGTGGGGATGGCTGTACGGGTTTGCGATGGTGGCGCTGCTGAGCCACCTGCTACTGGATTACACGAACAACTACGGGATACGGCCGTTCTTTCCGTTCAGCGGGCGTTGGTATGCGGGATCGTTTGTGTTCATTGTCGACCCGGTGATGATTTTGCTGCTGGTGGGCGGGCTGGTGATGCCGGTGCTGTTCGGGCTGGTGGGCAGCGAGGTTGGGGTGCGGCGGGAGGTGTTTCGCGGGCGTGGCTGGGCGGTGGCGGCGTTGCTGGGTGTGGTGAGCTGGTGGGGTTTGCGGGGGGTTTCCCATGCCCGGGCGGCGGAGATTGCGCGGTCGCAGTCGATGGCGGTGGTGACGGGTGATGCGGCTCCGCAGTATGCGCAGCCGCTGGCGGTGGAGGCGAATCCTGATCCGCTGAATCCGTTTGCGTGGCATACGGTGTCGGATTTTGGCGGCTTTTACCAGATGGCGGATGGCAACGTGCTGACGGGCGTGCTGACGCCGGAGCAGGACATCCACCTGAAGCCGGTACGGACGCCGGCGGTGCTGGCGGCGATGGAGAGCCAGGTGGGGCGGGCGTATATGGGCTGGTCGCCGATGCCGTTTGTGACGGAGAGCGCGGCGAACGATCCGGCGCGGGGGCTGGGCGTGGCGAAAGCGGAGGATGCGGTGGTGACGTTCCGGGACCCGCGGTTCATGTTGGATATTCCGTTCTGGCGGTCGAGACCGGCGCCTCCGTTGACGGCGACGGCGGAGGTGGATGCGCAGGGGCGGGTGGTGCGGCAGACGATGGATGGGGCGGCGCAGCGATAGCACCGACCTGACGCGGGCTGCTGCTATTGGCCTGCGCCTGACACCGCTAGCGTGGAGGATTCTGCAGGAAGACGACGAAGCCGCGGAAGTAGGGGTTCGCGGCGAGGTTCTCGGGTTGTTGCCATTCGCCTCCCTCCAGCAAACCGATACGGAAGGGGATCTTGAGCCGATCGAGGCGAATCAGATAACGTTCGTATCCCGGGATGACGTGGCGGCCCTGGTAAATCTGCAGCACGACCTCATCGACTGCCCCTGCGAGAGCGTCAAGATCCTGGGGGTCGCCCTGGCTGCTCCAGTCGAGGAGCCCGGTGATCCCGAGCCTGCAGCCGGCGGGGAGTCGCCGGCGCAAGTCGCGGAGGAAGATGGCGTAGGATTCCAGATGGCGGGTGTGGGCATCGAAGTCGATCTGAAGACCGGCGATGCGGTTGCCCGCCTGGCGCCAGCGGGCGAGATCGGACAGCACCTGTGTGTAGAGGCCCGGAGACCAGTCGAGTGTTTCGACACGGACTACCATCCAGACTTCAGCGTAGCGGACGTGGGGAACTGCCGGGCGCTGGGAGATAAGCGCCGACTTGCCGGGCCTTACTTCGGCGTCCAGCAGATAGACGGTGCGGGCGTGCGCCAGCGCAGGCTGCGGCACCACTCCCGCCCAGAGCCAGAAGGCGTCGTAACGGCTGGCCTGCACGACGGAGGACTGTGCGCGGGCAATGCTGGCAGCGCCTATTAAAAGCAGCAACAGCGCACGCAAGGGCGTTTTACCAGAAATATTTTTGCGCATTGGCCCACCGCGTGGTCGCGTATTCGCGCTTGAGCGTGGTGAACCACGCCTTGCGCTGTGCCAGAGGTACATCTTTGCCTCCGCAGGCGTTGCTGCCGGAGGGACCGTAGCAGTTGACGGCACGATAGAGGGCGAAGGCCTTGTCGTTCCTGCTGGCCTTCGGGTTGGCGAGCACGGCGATGTAGGTGTCCATGCGCACGTATTTTCCGCCGGGAAACAGCGACGGGGTGCCACCCAACTCATCGGCAGAGAAGGTGGCCTCTGCCTGGGGCATAACGGATTGGTTGAGACGCATGAACTCCGCGACGCAGAGCCGGGCCGTCGGGTTATCCGCATCGTGCGCCAGCTGCTGCTCACTCGCACCTAGACCGGGGCAGCCGAAGGTTGCGTCCGTTTTGTCATGCAGAAAGACGCCGAGGGGAATGGAGGGGAGCCGCCTGGGTTCGTCGGAAGCGAAGTAGATATCGATGCCGTCATAGAGCGTGTAGGAGCCATTGGCGGACGCGGTGGGAGGAACAAGCGCAAGGTCCTTCAGAAAATTTACCGAGTCGCCGTGCGCCGTTTCCTTATAGAGCAGGGTGAAGAGTGCGAGGTCGCGCTCACGCTGGCTTGCATTGGTGTTTGTGGCCTGCGTACGCAGCAGGTCGGCATCAGCGATGTTGGCCAGCAGCACCTCGCGCAGATAGGGATAGTGAACTGGCGACGCCGCTGCAAAGATATTGCGGAGTTCGCCTGCGCGCTCTTCGTGGTAAGCAATGGCCAGCTCTAGCACCGGGCGCTGGTTTGTGGCCTTAGCGCCGGGCAACATCTGCATCCAGAAGGGAAGCGCGTTATGATCTTTCACCGCTTCGAGCGCGAGGCCGCGCAACATTTGCCGACTGAACTGGACGTAACTGAAAGAGCTCTGCCGGGCGGCATCAGGGATCATGCGCAGCACGTCTGCAGGCTTGTTCTCTACATAGAATGCATGCGCGGCCAGGAGGTATTCGTAGAGCGGCATCTGTGCGGCGAAGTACGCTCTTTGCCGCTGCAGTTCGGGAAGTGAGAGAGGTGGATTGTGTCCCCCGTCGCCGTTCGACCCGGTCAATTCCGCGGTGCGCATCGCGCGCAGATCGAGCATCGCGAGCAGCAGCGGGCTTTGTGTGGCTTTCATGAGCGCCTCTTCCGAGGCACGGTGGTTATCGATGGTGTCTTCGCCCGGGGGCGTGGTGACCTTGTTGTCTATCTCCTGCACGAGGTCCGCATCGCTTATACCTCGCTCCTGCGGCGACAGCAGCAGGAGCGCGCCATACTCTTCTTCGAGCCTGGCGGTGTCCCCCGCCAGCCAGTATCCCCGCCGCTTCAAACCGCGTGCCGACTGCGCATAGGCGCCCTGCGGATACTGCTGCAGGTATTTGTCCAGTGCTGACTCGGCGGCGGTTACGGTTGTCGCTTCGGCGTGCCAGTTCTTCGCGAAAGAACCGTATTCGTCGAACGCGCCAACCTGTGCGCGGTTGATGAGGGTGCGACCCAGCATGTAGGCCGCGGTTTCACGCACCCATGGGGTTTGCGTCGTGACGAGCGAGGCGAAGGTCGCGGCCGCCTTGTCGAAGTCCGCCCGCCAGAAGGCTGCGGCACCCTCGAGATACAGTGCGTAGGCCCTGGCTGGCGCCGTCCTGGTGACTTTCTCTGTGGCGGCAATGGTGCTTAGCGCGATATCGGCGGCACAGCCGCTTCCCGTCTTTCTTCGCGCAGTCAGGAGCGCGTCGCGTTCATCCGGCTGCAAGGTGCGGTCCGCCTGCAGGGCCAGGAGAAAGGGATCGTCCGGAAAAAGCGTGGGCGGGCAGGGGACCGGGTCGCCTTGCCCTGCTGCGGGGCTATCAGGCCGGGTGGTTTTGTCAGGAGCGGGCTCGAGTGCGCTGGAAAAATCTTCCCAGGAGAACAAGGGAGAATCGGAAGAGGTGGCTGCGCGTGCTTTGAACCCGGCACCCGGCCGGGCCGATCTCAGGTCGGCCACTAATAGCAGAAGGTTGACGCGCGTGTCGTTGGCGGGTGACAGCAAAACCATGTTGCTGCATCCCTGGTAGTCGTGATGCACCAGCCGCCATGCCGAGGAACAGTCGTTGTAGTCGCCGCTGGCCCAGGCGGGCCGGCCCAGGCTGAGCAGCGCGACGAGGGTAATGGCCACGAGGGAGACTCGGCGGATACCAGACGCGGGGAAAGACATAGGTAGGGACCTCAGGGCGTTGACCTGTTCGGTAAGAATCTGCGCCGCCAGAACGAGTTTTATCATGGCTGGAGTGAGCACTCGTTTCGCCACCCGGTTGGCTGCTCACAGATAAAACTCTGACATTTCACTTGATGCGGTAGCGGGTGTGAACGTGTCGGCATCGCGTACAATCAGGAATGACGCCCGTGTTGTGCGGGTACTCCCTTTTTAGAGGCAAAGATTATGGCTGCTTATCTCGTACTTTTGCTGGCTGCGTTGAGCCGTCTGCTGCCCCACGCGCTGCATGGGCATGGGCTGAACTTTACTGCCGTGGGTGCGGGGCTGCTGTTCTTCGGCGCGCGGCGTTCGCGCTGGCAGGCGCTGGTGGCTGCCGGGGTGATGGCGGTGTCGGATTACTACCTGACGACGCAGGTGTATGGCTATCCGTTCCAGGTTTCGAGCTACCTGGTGACGTGGGCGTGGTATGCCGCGGTGTGCCTGACCGGCTCCGTTGTGCTGCGTAAGGTGACGGCGCTGCGGGTGGTTGCTGGCGTGCTGGCTTCGGCCACGAGCTTCTTCCTGGTGAGCAACTTTGCGGTTTGGGCCGGCTCGCAGGTTTCGTACACCCATGATTTGCGCGGACTGTCGGCCTGCTATGCGGCGGGTGTGCCGTTCTACATGAACGACCTGGCTTCGACGGGTCTGGTGGCGGGTCTGTTGTTTGGGCTGCCGGTTTTGGCGGAGCGGATGGTGGAGTGGATGCGGTCGATGGAGAACCGGAATACGCCGCTGGTTTAGTTGAGTGGAAGATTCAAGGGAAGGCTGCGCGGAAGCGTGGCCTTCACTTTTTAACGCGAGGTTCGTGTTGTAGCGTGGTGCGGGGAGCCGTAAGCTGGAGCGATGATGCCGGCGACGCGTGGGGATGACGAGCGGGCGGGACTGCTCGCTGCGCTGGTGGGCGATGGCAGGCCGCTGCTGGCGTTGCTGGCGCTGGGTTTGGTGGTGTCAGGGATTTTCGCGCTGTTTCTTTCCGCGACGAACACGTTTTTGCCGCAGGATGTGGCGTTCCTGGGGATGGATCGCGGGGTGTTGTGCAGTTTGAATCAGTGCCGGATCGTGCACTTCATCTTTCACGATCGCGTGTCGTTTGGCGGGACGCTGATGGCGGTGGGAACGCTGTACCTGTGGCTGCAGGCGTTTCCGCTGCGGTGTGGTGAGGCTTGGGCTTGGTGGACGCTGCTGCTTTCAGGCGCGGCCGGTTTCGCCAGCTTCCTTTGCTACCTGATCTTCCGCTACCTGGACACGTGGCACGCGACGGCGAGCGGGGCGCTGCTGCCTTTATGGATCTTTGGGATGGTGAAGACGTGGGGCTTGCTACAGGGGGAGCGGGGCTGGCGATCGCTGCTGAAGCCGGGCACGGCGTGGACGATGAAGACGCGTGAGGGTTGGGGGCGTGGTTGTCTGCTGTTTGTTGGGTTGGGGATGATGGCGGCAGGGATGACGATTATGCTGCTGGGTTCGACGGTGGTGTTTGTGCCGCAGGACCTGGTGTATTTCGGCTACACGCCGGGGCAGCTGGATGCGATCAATCCGCGGCTGATACCGCTGATTGCGCATGATCGTGCTGGGTTTGGGGGTGGGTTGGTGTCGTGTGGGATTTGTGTGTTCCTGGTGGTGTGGAAGGCTCGGATGTCACGCGCGCTGTGGCAGGCATTGCTGGCGGCGGGGTTGACGGGGTTTGGGTGCGCGATCGGGATTCACTATCCGATGGGGTACACGAGCGTGTCGCACCTGCTGCCGGCGTGGGTGGGGTCGATGGTTTATTTGGTGGGGATTGGGTGCGCGTGGCCGGGACAAGAAGGGCAACCGCAAGAACGGGAGAAAGCAAGTGCGATGAAGCAGGCCCGTTCGCTGCGCTCAGGGTGACAATTTCTCTGGCGAGAAATTGTCTAAGAACCGCAACAGCAAATGCAGATTCCCTTCGGGAATGACAAACAAGTGAGTGGGGGCGGTGCTCGGTTACTGGGCTTCTTCGAGGGGGAGTTCGATACCTTTGCGCTTGTCGAAGATGCGGCGGGCTATGTAGAGGGCTAGCAGGAGGAGGCCGAGGCCGGCGAAGCTCAGGACGATGTTGAGGTGCTGGTGGAAGGCCTGGATGACGGTGTGGGCGATGGTGGCGCCGAACCAAATGGTCGCTAATGAGCAGACCATGAACTGGGTGAGTTTGCCGAAGAAGGTGGCAAGGACGAAGGGGAGGGGCTTCATTTCGAAGACGCCGGCGCCGAACTGGAAGAGCTTGAGGGGCGTGGGCGGGGGGAGCATCGAGGGGATCAGGATGGCGAGGAATTCCTGGCGCTCGAAGCGGTCGCGCATGCGCTCGTAACGCTCGCGGTTGATGCGCTTGAGGAGGACGAGCTCGCCGCCGGCGCGGCCGATGTAGAAGGGGACCAGCGAGCCGAGCGCGGCTGCGGCTGCGGCGGCCAGGCAGTAGAGGATGAACTTGTGGGGGTTGGCGGCGACGTAGCCGATGACGATGCCGTCCATGGAGACCGGGATGGGGATGAGGGCGGAATCGACAAGTGCAAGCGCGCCGACACCCCAGACGCCGAGCGGCTTGAGGACGAGGAGAAGGGCCCCGGAGAACTTGTGCAGTAACGCTATGGGATGCAGTTTCACGAAGCTTCATTCTATCGCGGCGGTGGGGCGCCGGATACGGATGCGGCGGATCAGTGAAGGGCTGGGCGGGCCGCTGGGGCACGGGCAGATGTTGAAGGCGATTGAGCTGATGGGGACTCGAGGATGGTTTAGTTGCGGGCGCGGAGGAGGGCATACCCCAGGGGCTGAAGCCCATTTTGTGGCGGGTGTGTGAGACCCGAGGCTGAAGCCTCGGGGTACCTTAGAGGCAACGGCAAGAACAACTGCAACGGCAAGAGCAAGAGCAAGAGCAAGAGCAAGTGCAAGTGCAAGTGCAACAGCAAGTGCAACAGCAAGTGCAAGTGCAAGTGCAAGTGCAAGTGCAACAGCAAGTGCAAGTGCAAGTGCAACAGCAAGTGCTAATGCGGGGATCTCTCCACTGCGCTGCGCTTCGGTCGAGATGACGATTGTTGGGTTTTGGGGATGGGTTTGCTAGGCGTCCATGGCTCCGGAGTAGACGGCCATGCCGGCTACGGCGTCTACGCCCATGGCGTCGAGGGCGTCTACTTCGGCGCGCTCCTTGATGCCGCCGGCTACGATGAGCTGGCGGGCGGTGCAGGCGCGGAGGATGGCGGCGACGTCGATGGGGAAACCCTGCATGGTGCCTTCGGTGTCGACGTGGGTGTAGAGGAAGGCGGAGGTGTAGTCCTCGAGCCAGGTGACGGCTTCTTCGGGGGTGAGGTCGACGGAGTCTTTCCAGCCTTTGGTGGCGACGCGGCCATTTTTGGTGTCGACGGAGAAGCAGAGGGCGTCTTCGCCGAGAGACTTTTTGAGCTCGGCGGCGAAGGCCTTGTTGATGCCGTCGGCGGTGAAGAGGCTGGAGCCGTAGATGACCTTTTTTGCGCCGGCGTCGAGGAGGCGCTGGCCGTCTTCGGGGGACCTGAGGCCTCCGCCTACCTGGCAGGGAAGGCGCTTGCAGATCATCTCGATGAGGGCGCTGTTCGAGCCCTGGCGCATGGCGGCGTCGAGGTCGATGAGCTGGACCAGCGGGTACTTGGAGAAGCGGTTGATCCAGTAGTCGAAGTCGTCGAAGGAGAGTTTTAGTTTTTCGCCCTGGACTAGTTGGACGATCTGGCCGTTCATGAGGTCGATGGAGGGGATGAGCATGGGGTTATTCTTCCAACTTTACTTGTTCGATTTGTTTACCGTCCGGATGGCAAGAATGTGCACCAAGCGGATATCCCTCGAGTGAATCAGCCTGACCATTAATTACCCAGAGGATGAAGCCGCAGAGCTCGTCATCTACTTCTGCTGACGCATGCAGGATTTCGCGACTGCTAGGGTATCTTGATAATTCTTCGGGAATGGAAAAGTCCGTGAAGAAGCCATGTCCGTTGAAGTCGCGGGACTTCAATTCGCTGAGCAATATTTGCTGTTGAAGAATTTCTTTATGTTCGTTCGGGCCTTCAAGGATTGCGGTAAGAACTGCTCGTTCGACAACGGTGAGGTATGAAGGAAGCGTCAGCATGGCAGCCTCATGGGTACACCGGCGGCGGCTACTTCGGCTTTGAGGGCGCGGGAGTCGGTGATGCCGAAGTGGAAGATGCTGGCGGCCAGGGCGGCGTCGGCTTTGCCGGACTTGAAGACTTCGGCGAAGTGGGCGGCTGAGCCGGCGCCGCCGGAGGCGATGACGGGGATCTGGACGGCTTCGGAGACGGCGCGGGTGAGTTCGCAGTCGAAGCCGTTTCTCATGCCGTCGGTGTCCATGCTGGGGAGGAGGATTTCGCCGGCGCCGCGCTGCTCGGCTTCGCGGGCCCAGTCGACGACGCGGAGACCGGTGGGTTTGCGGCCGCCGGAGACGAAGACTTCGGCTTCGTGGGCGGGGCGGTTGCCACGGCGGGCGTCTATGGCGACGATGACGGCCTGGGCGCCGAAGCTGGCGCCGATTTCGCCGATGAGCTCGGGGCGGGCGATGGCGGAGGAGTTGATGGAGACTTTGTCGGCGCCGGCGGTGAAGACGGCTTCGGCGTCTTCGGCTGATCGGATGCCGCCGCCGACGGTGAAGGGGACGAAGAGGCTGGCGGCGGTGCGCTTGACGGTGTCGAGGAGTGTGCCGCGGCCTTCGTGGGTGGCGGTGATGTCGAGGAGGACGATTTCGTCGGCGCCGGCGGCGGCGTGGCGGTGGGCTAGCTCGGCGGGGTCGCCGGCGTCGATGATGTCGAGGAACTGGATGCCTTTTACTACGCGGCCGGCGCGGACGTCGAGGCAGGCGATGATGCGTTTGGTCAGCATAGGGTCAGTGGGTAGAGCGTAGAGGGTAGAGCGTAGTGAGCGCGTTAGAGGTTGAGGAAGTTGGTGAGGACTTTGAGGCCGGTTTCGGCGGATTTTTCGGGGTGGAATTGGACGCCCATGACGTTGTTGCGTTCTACGGCGGCGGTGAAGGGGCCGCCGTAGAGGGTGGCTGCGGCGGTGTCGGCGGAGATGAGGGCGCGCCAGGAGTGGGTGTAGTAGACGAAGCTGCCGGGGGCGATGCCCGCGAGGAGGCGGGAGTCGGGGCGGATGTTTTCGAGGGAGTTCCAGCCGACGTGCGGGGACTTTAGTTCGGAGTTTTCGAAGGTGGCGGGGAAGCGCTCGCACTGGCCGGCGAAGTGGGCGAGGCCGGCGGTGTCGGGTGCTTCGGTGGAGCCGGCGTAGAGCCACTGGAGGCCGACGCAGATGCCGAGGAAGGGTGTGCCTTTGGCTACGGCTTCGCGGGTGGCCTGGGTTAGGCCGAGGTCGGCGAGCAGTTGGGTGGACTGGAAGTGTCCGACGCCGGGAAGGACGACTTTGTCGGCGCGGAGGACGTCGTCGGGCGACTGGGTGACAAGGACGTCGGTGGCGCCGAGGAAGCGCAGGGCTTTTACGACGCTGGTGAGGTTGCCGGCCTTGTAGTCGATGACGGCGATCATGCGGTAGTCCAATCTTCGGGCGAGATGCTGAGGATGCCGTAGCGGAGCGCCGCTTCTGTGATCGTCGAAATGCAGATACTGGGCGCAGGTACGCTATGAATGCGTTTAGCGAGAGGGCTATCGGGCATCTTCAAAAAGTAGCTGACTATGTTGGTGTCCAGCAGATATCCGGGCATTAGAAAACTTCTCGTGGTGGAGACGGCCACGCATCGCGGTCGGCAAGAAAGTCTTCTTCGCCGGGACCGGTCTGACGTTGTATCTCGAAGAAACGATCCAGCGTGTCGGGCTTCGCGGCCTGCTGAGCGACCTTGCCGAAGATCTGCCTTTCACGGTCACGATAGGCCATGAAGTCCTCTTCGATGGGTCCGATTTCGTCTCGCAGCTTGAAGAAATCATCCAACGATTTCTGATCTTTGGGGCGATGAGGAAGGAGGGTGATCTGGCCGGAATGCTCGTCGTGATGGACGTCGAACTCCGAGGCTGCAGGTTCAACTCCTTCGGGAAGACGAATGAGTTTTTCACCGTTCTCGGAGAATACGTGTGCTGTGTGCGCCATGGTTTTCACCTCCAAGAACGTTCTTGAGTTAAGTATAAGCTCGTACCTTTCGATTGCTTTTGCGGACACTGCGACTCTCTTCAACGGCTGCGTTCAACGCAGCCATCCATCGATTGCCACGATTGCAAAAAGGAGAAGTGGCGCGCCCACTGCGCAGCCTGCGGACACGATGAAGGGGCTGCGTCGACTTCTGCCGACCGCGAACAACGAAAGTAAGAAGAGGGCCATGCTTGCAAACCAGGTGGGCATCATGATGCGGAGAAGACTCCTGTCATCATGGTGAGTTCTGACCCAAGGGATCGTTGCAAGGGTGTGACGAGAAATGCGGGAAGTGATTTCACATCCTGCTATTTCGAGAAGCAACAGGCAGGCAGTGGCGGCGGAAAGCGCGAGGATGATCCGTCCCCAAAGTTCGCGCGCCTGGAATATGGTCATTCGCTGATCCGCCTTTCTAACAAGTTGTGGTTCCTTGTTGAAGCCCGCTCGGCCGCCTTTGCATTACTTACGTTTGCCGGCGTTGCGTTGGTTCCAGTATTGGAATTCGTCGATGTAGAGTTCGCCTTCGAGGTCGCTGGCGCGTTGGGTGATGCGGGTCTGGGCGTCGGTTACGCCCTGGTTGTAGATGGCGGGGGCGATGTCGGCGAGGAAGAAGTCGAGGAGGATGCCTGCGGGGAGTTCGCCGAGGGGTTCGGGCATGTTTTCGTCGAAGTAGCGGCGCAGGTAGGCGATGGCGTCGGCGCGGTGTTGGTTGGGGAGTTCGATCTTCAAGCGCTGGGTGGTGCTTTCATTTTCATGATGCTGATTATTACCTGGTCGCCGGTGGAGTGATGGCGGTTACCCAGGCAATGATGGCGACGGAACCGAGTTGCAGTAGGCCAAGAATGATTGCGGCTGCCAATCTGCCGGAGAGTCGGTTTTTCGATATGCGCACATTCTGAATGAAGGCGACGATGAACAGTACAAGTGCAAGGTCAACGAGTATCTCCGGCAGGCGGAGAGACGGTGGGCAAACGGATGAGGCGAGGCCGAAGAAGAAAGTGGCGGCGGCGACTGCGGTCAAAATGAATGAGCTAGTCAGACTCTTCATGTTCATCCCGGGACTTGCTCGCGTAGAAGATAAACGGCGAGCGTTCAATGGCTGAAGTGGAGTTCGGTGGCGAGTGGAAGAGAAGCAGATTCCTTCGCTTCGCTACGGAATGACAAGCAATACGGGTAGGGATTAAAGCAGGCCTTTGGTGCTGGGTAGTAATTCGCGCATGCGTTCGTCGCGGGAGCAGGCTCCGCGCATGGCTCGGGCGAAGGCTTTGAAGATGGCTTCGATTTTGTGGTGGTTGTTGCGGCCGTACATGGTTTTGACGTGGATGTTGGCCTTGGCGCCGCGGGCGAAGCCGTCGAAGAAGTCGGGGATGAGTTCGGTTACGAGGTCGCCTACGAGGGGGGCGGTTAGCTGGTCGTCGACGATGCAGGCTACGCGGCCGGAGAGGTCTACGGCGCAGACGGCGAGGGTCTCGTCCATGGTCATGACGAAGTAGCCGGCGCGGAGGATGCCGCGTTTGTCGCCGAGGGCTTCGGCGAAGGCTTCGCCGAGGGCGATGCCGACGTCTTCGACGGTGTGGTGCTGGTCGACGTCGAGGTCGCCGAGGCATTTGAGTTGGAGGTCGAAGCCGCCGTGCTTGGCGAAGCTTTCGAGCATGTGGTCGAAGAAGCGGATGCCGGTGGAGACGGTGTAGGTGCCCATGCCGTCGACGTTGAGGCGGAGGGCGATGTCGGTTTCGAGGGTTTTGCGGTTGACCGTGCCGATGCGGGCGTCGGTGGTTGGGGCTACGCCTAGTTCTTTGACGAGGTCGGACATAGTGCTCCTTTGGTGCGGCCCGAGGTCGCGTCGGGCTTGAAATGGTGGCCGGGAAAGGAGGGCATACCCCAGGGGCTAAAGCCCCGTTTCTTTAGGCGGCGTATGAGACCCAAGGCTGAAGCCTTGGGGTACCTAGAGGCAAGTGCGAGAACATGCAACGGCAACAACGGGAGAAGGCAGGAGCGATGAAGCAGGTCCATTCGCTTCGCTCAGGATGACAATTTCTCTTCGAGAAAATGTCAAAGAACAGCAACAGCAACGGCAACTACAGAAGCAGATCCATACGGGATGACATTGTGAAGAGTATTGCTTGATGCTGAAGGGGTTCCTTATTCATATTCGTTGATTCCTTCGGATTTGCCGTGGGCGAGGATGGATTCGGCGGGAGTCCAGGCGATTTCTTCGAGGGACTCGCGGAGGGCGGTGAGGCCGCGGGTTACCTGGTCTTCGACGCCGACGGTGATGCGGACGTAGCCGTCGCAGCCGGGGTCGGCGGAGCGGTCGCGGAGGAGGACGCCGCGGGAGCGCATGGCGGCGACGAGGGCTTTGTGTTTGGGGCCGATGTCCATGAGGACGAAGTTGGCGGCGGATTTCCAGTGGCGGATGCCGAGCTCGGAGAGGGCGGCGTAGACGCGGTCGCGGCCGGTGCGGACTTCGGCGACGTACCAGTCGAGGTAGGCCTGGTCAGCGAGGGCTTCGGGGAGGACCGCGAGGGCGACGCCGTTGACGTTGTAGGGCGAGCTGACTTTGTGGAGGAAGCCGATGAGGCGGGCGTCGCCGGCGAGCAGGCCGACG
Source organism: uncultured Acidobacteriota bacterium (assembly GCA_903873705.1). Classification (GTDB taxonomy): domain Bacteria; phylum Acidobacteriota; class Terriglobia; order Terriglobales; family Acidobacteriaceae; genus Granulicella. The sequence continues at coordinate 37,139 of CAIQPK010000035.1, read as the reverse complement.
CGGAGGTTGGCGAGGCCGTAGGCTTTGGAGAAGGTGCGGGCTACGAGGAGGTTGGGGATTTTGCCGGCGTCGGGCATGGTGGTTTCGCCGTGGAAGTGGAAGTAGGCTTCGTCGACCATGAGGACGGCCTGCGGCGCGGCGGCGGCGATGGCGAGCAGGTGCGAGCGGCTGACGGTGGCGCCGGTGGGGTTGTTGGGCGAGGAGATGATGATGAGCTTGGTGCGCGGGGTGATGGCGGCGATAAAGCGCTCGAAGGGGAAGGCGAGCGAGTCGTCGGCCTGGACCTTGATGAGGCGGCTGGTCATCATGCTGATGGAGACGTCGTACATGAAGAAGCCGGGGGTGCAGAGGAGGCCTTCGTCGCCCTCGTCGAGAAAGGCGCAGGCGAGGAGGTGGATGGCTTCGTCGACGCCGTTGGTGAGGAGAACCTGGTTGGGTTCGAGGTCGAAGTGGGCGGCGACGATGCGCTCCGTGGTGGTGCGCTCAGGGTAGATGGTGAGGCCTTCGGCGGTGAGGCTGCGGAGTTTTTCGAGGACGCGGGGGCTGGGGGCGAGGGTGTTCTCGTTGAAGTCGAGGCGCAGGGCGTCGCGGCCGGCGAGCGGCGGGTGGTACTCGGGCATGGCGAGGACGGCGCGGCGGGGCTCGACCTGCGTGGCTTTGGGCAGGTGGCTGAGGCTGTGCAGGAGATCGTCTTCGAAGGGGCCGCCTTCGGCGCGGAGCTCGTCGAGGAGCGATTGGGGGATTCCTGCTGCGAGTTTTGAAGCGACGCTCATCTCATCCTCACGCGCGTTTGCGCGGCCTTCGGTATATCAATCCAACGCAAATTACTGCTGTTCAAGCAGTAGGTCTTCAAGTCGTTTCCAGTCATTCGCAAAACCTCGCGTGTCTTTCACTTGCCGTTCGTAGTGAGGTTTGCTCCTGTGAAGATAGAAGGACAAGAGTTCGGTGGTGGGTTTTCGTACCAGATCTGGAAGATTGTGTAAGTGATCAGCTTCGGCGGCACACTCTGCAGCCATCGCACCGTTTCCGTAAGCGCGAATATTCAGCAGCCCCGTACTGAGGATGTTGAGCATGACCGATCGAATTTGATCTTCGTTCTTCATTACAACTAGCGCATCCTCACGCGCACGCTTTCGGCGTGGCCGGTTAAACCTTCTGCTTCGGCGAGGGCGATGGTGTGGGGGCCGACTTCGCGAAGGGCTTCGCGGGTGTACTGCTGGACGGTGATGACTTTGACGAAGTCGAGAACGCTGAGGCCGCCGCGGACGCGGCCGTTGCGGCCGGTGGGGAGGACGTGGTTGGGGCCGGAGATGTAGTCGCCCATGGATTGCGGGGTGTGGTGGCCGATGAAGACGGAGCCGGCGTTTTTGACCCAGCGGACGTCGGCGCCGGCGTCGACGGTGAGGTGCTCGGGGGCGAGGCGGTTGGTGAGGTCCTGGGCTTCTTCGACGGTCTGCGTGATGAAGATGAAGCCCTGGGCGTCGAGTGATTGCTGCGCGATCTCGTTGGTCTGGGACTGGCGCTTTACTTCGAGGGCTACTTCTTCGGCGAGGTCGGCCTTGGTGGTGATGAGGATGGCGAGGGCTTCGGGGTCGTGCTCGGCCTGGGCTACGAGGTCGGCGGCGATGCCGGAGGGGTCGCCGGTTTCGCTGGTGACGACGATTTCGGTGGGGCCGGCGGGCATGTCGATGCCGGTTTCGGCGGAGACGGCGATCTTGGCGGCGGTGACGAAGAGGTTGCCGGGGCCGACGATCTTGTCGACAGGCTTGATGGTGGCGGTGCCGAAGGCCATGGCAGCGACGGCTTGCGCGCCGCCGATGCGGTAGAACTCGAAGGTGCCGGGGGCGTCCTGTGAAGCGAGCCAGGCGGCGGCCATGGTTTCGCGGCCGGGCTTGGGGGAGCAGACGACGATGCGGGTGACGCCGGCGACCTGAGCGGGCGTGGTCGTCATGAGCAGCGTGGAAGGCAGCGGGTAGCGGCCGCCGGGGACGTAGCAGCCGACCGAGCCGAGGGGGCGGACGATCTGGCCGACCTCCATGCCTTCTACGGGGCGGAAGCTCCAGGCGCGGGGGAGTTGCTTTTCAGCGAAGGCGCGGATGTTGGCCTGGGCCAGGCGGAGGGCGGCTTTGAGCTCTTCGCTGGTGGCCTCCCAGGCGGCCTGCATTTCTTCGGGGGTGACCTGGAGGGGTTGGCCGGCGAGTTCGTCGAAGCGGGTGGCGTACTCGCGGAGGGCTTCGTCGCCGCCCTGGCGGACGTCGGCGAGGATGGTGCGGACCGTGGTGTCGACCTTGGCGGTGTTGACGGCGCCGCGCTGCTCGAGCGACTGGATGGCCGCTTCTGCGGGCTGTTGGGAGTCGCCGAATGTTTTGAGGATCTTCATTGCCTTCTCGGTCTTCTGGTTTGGTTCAGATGCCTACAGCAAATTCACCAATGCGGTGGAGTGGAAGATTTCGTGCAGTGCCGTTTTCCTTGGGAGGAAACGGCCATCAGTTCTAAGCCTCGCGATACACCTATGGTGAATTTGCTTAGCGGAGTTTGGAGGCGGGCGGTTGGTAGCCGGTGCGGGGGCGCTCGCGGAGGCGGGGGTTGCGCATCTGCGACTGCATGGCGCGGCGCTCCTGGCGGGAGCCGGTGAGGACAGCGCGCTTGGCGGACTCGGGCGTGGCGGGGTAGATGCGGGTGGGCTTTTTGGGGTCGATGACGACAGGCATACGGGCGCCGGTAGTGAGCTTCTGGCCGGGGTCGACGCGGGAGCGGAGCACGACTTCGCGGGGGGCGCTGTCGGGCTCCTGAATGCTGAGGGTGATCTTGCGCATGCCGACGGAGTTCATGAACTTGACCGGCTCGCTGGAGACGAGCGTGGCGTAGACGACGAGGCCTTCGGCCTGCGCGTGCTGCTCGCGCTTGCGCTGGATGAAGTACATGGTGCCGGAGTAGGCGGCGAGGACTACGAGCAGAATGCCGAGGATTTCGAAGGTGATTTTCATTGGCTTATTCCTTTACAGGACGACTTTGCTGAGCGGGTATTCGACGATGCCGGTGCCGCCGGCGGCTTTTAGCTTGGGTATGACGTCGCGGACGACCGATTGGTCTAGTATCGTGTTCAACGCTACCCACTCTGGGTCTCGGAGGTGGGAGATGGTGGGGGAGTTGAGGGCGGGGAGGACGTTGAGGACGGCGTCGAGGTCCGCTTTTCTGGCGTTGAGCATGAGGCCGACCTGGACTTGCGCGGCCATGGCGCCGTTGAGCATGAGGGCGAGGGTTTCGATTTTGGAACGCTTCCAGGGATCGGACCAGGCGGCGCGGTTGGCGATGAGCTGGGTCTCGGACTCCATGAGGGTCTCGATGATGCGGAGGCGGTTGGCGCGGAGGGAGCTGCCGGTCTCGGTGACTTCGACTATGGCGTCGGCGAGGGTGGGTGGCTTTACTTCGGTGGCGCCCCAGCTGAACTCGACTTTGACGGGGATGTTTTTCTCAGCGAAGTAGCGCTTGGTGAACTCGACGAGCTCGGTGGCGATGGTTTTGCCGGCCAGGTCTTCGGGCTTCTGGAAGGGTGAGTCTTCCGGTACGGCAAGGACCCACTTGACGCGGGTGCGGCTGGCCTTGGAGTAGGTGAGTGAGGTGACGCGCTCCACGTCGGACTGGTTTTCGAGGACCCAGTCGTTGCCGGTTAGGCCGGCGTCGAGGGCGCCGTGCTCGACGTAGCGGGCCATCTCCTGGGCGCGGACCAACATGCATTCGATTTCGATGTCGTCGATGGAGGGGAAGTAGCTGCGGCCGCTGGCGTAGATGTTCCAGCCGGCGCGCTGGAAGAGGGCGATGGTGGCGTCCTGGAGACTGCCTTTGGGAATGCCGAGTTTGAGTTTGTTTGCCATGGTCCCTTTGGGAGTTGTTGGTTCTTAGTTGTTAGTGATGTGCCGGTGTGGGCAGTTGAGGTTGGCGTGGTGATGGTTCTACTAGCAACTAAGAACTAAGAACTAACCACTTCGAACTTTATCGGTTTGGTGAAGCAGCTTACTGTGCCTTCGTGGCAGACGAGGCCGTCGCCTTCTACTTCGACTTTGAAGAGGAGGGCGTCGTTGTCGCAGTCGGTGGCGGCGGAGAGGATGCGGAGGCGGTTGCCACTGGTTTCGCCCTTCATCCAGAGCTTGGAGCGGGTGCGGGACCAGAAGGTGACGAAGCCGGATTCGAGGGTCTTCTGGTAGCTGATCTCGTTGAGGAAGCCGAGCATGAGGACTTCGCCGGTGGCGGCGTCCTGGACGATGCCGGCGACGAGGCCGCCGGCTTTTTCGAAATCGATCTGGGGAAGTGCTGCGGCGGTCATTGACTATCCTTTTTTGCTGCGGTTGTGGAGTGCATCGCCGCGCAGCAAAAAGCCCGCTCGCGATAGTTGCGCGTTAGCGGGCTTGGTTCGAATCCTGTTGTGCGCTTGGTTACTTCGCCGCACCGGACACATCCCCTGCCACGCTAACCGCATGGTGATGATGGAGTCCGTGATGATGCAGCTGCACGCTCATTACCTTCTACGCTATCGCCACGACGGCGCTATGTCAACGGGCGCACGGGGTTGACGGGCGTTGCCCGGGAATTAAGTTTCTTCGCAAACGGCGTTTTGCAAGGAGTTGGCATCTGTCTACGGACGGCAACTGCCGTGGAGATAATGTCATGCCCGATTTACGTGTCAATGCCGGTGAAGCACAGGAAGACCAGGTAACAGCAGCGATTGAGAAGGTGACGTCGCAGGTGCCGTCGAGCGCTTACCTTGCGCTGGCGGTGGCTTCGATTGCGGCTTCGGTGTCGTTCAAGATTGCGAAGAGGGACCATGCTGCGCTGTTTGTGGGGCAATGGGTTGCGCCGTTTCTGCTGCTGGGAATCTACAACAAGATCGTTAAGCAGCATGGGTCGGATGCTGCGGTGAGCAACGAACAGAAGTAGATGGTGATCGGGCATCCCTGGCTGTGGCGGGCTTGATGGCAGCCAGGGGAACGGGCTGCCGCTACACTGGATGCGGAGGCCACTGATGACTTCTTCTGCCACCATCCTTTTGGCTGCGACGCTGCTGGTGGGTGGGCCAATGCTGGCTCAGGCACCGCCAGGTGCGGCGCCGGATGATGGGCCGCAGGAGTCGTCGATTACGGTGCGGTCGAACCTGGTGCTGGCTCCGGCGATGGTGAAGACGAAGGCCGGGGCGGTGGTTTATACGCTGACCGCGGATGATTTTGTGGTCACCGACGATGGTGTTGAGCAGAAGCTCAGGCTGGAAGAGAATACCGACAGCCAGCCGCTGGCGCTGGTGATTCTGGCTGAAGTGGGTGGGTCGGGTGTTCGGCACCTGGACGAGTATCGCAACCTGGCGCCGATCCTGGAGCAGGTGGTTGGCGGCGTGCCGTACAAGGTGGCGGTGGTGGGGTTCGACAGCCGCGCGATTGTGCAGCAAAAGTTTACGACCAACATTGACGCGGCGGCGAAGGTGCTGGGCGACCTGGACCAGGGCGACAATCATGCGGCGATTCTGGATGGAATCAAGTTTTCAGTGGACCTGCTGCGGAAGGAGCCGGCGACGTACCGGCGGGCGATTCTGCTGCTGAGCGAGACGCTGGACAATGGCAGCCAGACTTCGCTGGCGGAGGCGATACGCGCGGTTTCCGATACGAATACGGCGATTTACAGCATCGGTTTTTCGAGTGTGAAGGCGGATGTGGGCAAGGAGGCGGGGAAGCTTTCTTCCGACAAGCCGGGGCCGGCGCATGGGTGTTTCAGCCGGAATCCAGATGACCCTAACGTGGACCTTTCGGTGAGCCGGAAGACGCAGGATTTTGACTGCCTGGCGATGCTGGCGCCGCCGCTGCGGCTGGCGAAGATGCTGGCGGTGTTTGCGATCGACGGCTTCAAGACGAACGTGCCGGAGACGGTGGCGAAGCTGACGGGCGGGGAGTATTTCGGGTTCAGGAATCCGAAGACGCTGGCGCGCGACCTGCTGACGATTTCGAACCATATTCCGAACCGGTATGTGTTGAGTTTTGTGCCGTCTGACCCGCATGTGGGGCTGCATGCGATCGAGGTGACGCTGAAGGACCGGCCGGGGCTGGTGGTGCAGGCGAGGAAGGCTTATTGGTTGGAGGGGGAGCGGTGAGGGTGGTTGGTTGTTAGTTGGGGATGGGTGGCTTGGAGGGCCTGGGTGGTGACTTGTTCGCCGAAGCCTTCCAGCCAGTGGGTGTGGGGTTCTTTGCGGAACCAGGTTAGCTGGCGTTTGGCGTAGTTGCGGTGGCCCTGCTGGGCGGCGGCGATGGCTTCGGGCTCGGTGAGCTGGTGGCGGAGGACGGCCATGGCCTGGGCGTAGCCGAGGGCGGTGAGGGGGCGGCAGGCGTCGCCGTAGCGGTCGCGGAGGGTGGCGGTTTCGGCGATGAGGCCGCGGGTGAACATGGCTGCGGCGCGGTGGTTGATGCGGTCGTAGAGCGCCTGACGGTCGGGGGATAGGCTGAGGCGGAGGACGTTATAGCCGGTGAGGGCGTCGCGGCCGGAGTTCCATTGCTCGGTTTGCGGGGTGCGGGCGGCCAGGGTGACCTCGATGCTGCGGATGAGTTTGGGTGCGTCGTTGGGGTGGATCAGGGTTGCGGCGCGGGGGTCGATGCGCTGGAGGAGGCGGTGGAGGTGGGCGGGGGTGCGCTGACGGAGGCGGTCGCGTAGGGCGTCGTTGCGGGGTGGGGCGGGGGCGAGGCCGTCGAGGAGGGCGCGGAGGTAGAGGCCGGTGCCGCCGGCGACGATGGGGAGCTTGCCGCGGTTGCGGATGCCGGCGATGGCGGTGCGGGCGTGGCGGGCCCAGTCGCCGGCGGTGCAGGGCTCGTCGGGCCAGTAGAGGTCGAGGCAGTGATGGGGGATTCGGGCGCGCTCGGCAGGGGAGGGTTTGGCGGTGCCGATTTCCATGAGCCGGTAGACGGAGACGGAGTCGCAGCTGACGATTTCGCCGTTGAGGGCTTCGGCGAGCGCGATGGCGAGCGCGGTTTTGCCGCTGGCGGTGGGGCCGGCCAGGGCGATCAGCGGGTAGGGTGCGGCGTCAGGCATTCCCGCCTAAGCTACCAGAGCCGCCACCATTGCGGGCCGAAAACGCGGGAGAGCCCGGCGCGCAGGATGCTGAGGACGAGGACGGCGGCGAGGAGCCACAGGAGGCCGCGGATTTGACGTTTGCGTTCGAGGAGTTCGGCGGCCTGGCGGCGCGTGGTGTTTTCGGCCTGGAGCCGCTGCTGCTCCCGCGTAGGGGCGGGGATTGCTGGCGTCGAGGCGTGCTGACCGGCCATGGTTTACTGCTCCGGCGGGGACTTGTTGACGAGGTAGTGGATGCGGAGCTCGAGGTTGGGGCCGTGGAAGGCGGTGGGGAGCGGGGGAAACTGGCCTTCGCTGGTGATGGAGCCCCAGCAGGAGCGGTTGATGGCTTCGTCGTGGGTGGAGCCGTCGAGGTGCATGGCGGTGATGGAGCCGTCGGGGCCGATGGAGAAGCGGATCCAGGTTTCACCCTGCTTGAAAAGAGGGGAACCGGCTTCAGCGGGGATGAGAGGGTCCCAGTTGCGCTTGATGTCGGAGAGGATGCGGCGGAGATAGGGGTCGAAGTCGACGCCCTGGGTGTCGGAGAGGACCTCTGCGCCGCCCAGCTTGAGTGGGCCGCCCTGGCGGCGGGAGGGGGTGCCGCCGCCGGCGTCGAAGCCGCCACGGTTTTTGGCGGCGGCGTTGAGGGCGTCCTGGATGCTGTTTCCGGCGCTGGTGGGACGGCCGAAGTCGGGGCGCGTGGGCTGGGCGGTGGGGGCGTCGGCTACGGGCTGGGGGAGTTTGGGTTTGTCTACTGCGGGTGCGGGCGGCGGTGGCGCGGAGGCGACGGGAGCGGGCGGAGGTGTGGCAGCGTCGGGCGCTGGCGCCGGCGCTGCGGCGGGGGCTGGGGGCGTCATCTTCTTCAGGCGCTCCATTGTGTTTTTGTCGATGGCGGGCTGGGCCTGCTTGAGGACCGGTGCGGGGCGCTGCATGGGAAGCGACAGTTCGGTGAGTTCGCGCTCCTTGAGGACGGAACCGGGGTCGCGTAGTTGCGGCTGGTGCCAGAGGACCCGGGGGCCGTAGAAGAGGAACCAGCCGACGATGACCCAGAACAGCATGGAGGCGTAGAGCGACTCGCGGAAACGGCCGCGGGCGCGCTCGTCTTCGATGGTGTCGAGGAGGCGGATGAGCTCGTGGGTGTCCCACTCGCCGTGACGACCTGCGAGGACCTTGACGGGCTGCGAGCCTTCGGCGGCCGGGGGGTCGTTGGCTGGCTGCGGCGGGTTGGGCTCGGTGGGGGTCTCGAAAAGGGGCATCAGGGCTTCTGTCTGTGACGCTTGAATCGCCGGAAAGTTGCAGCGGCGACCGGGATTGAGCGCGACGCGCTGGTTCTATTTTCTCATCTTCGGGCGGGGTTAGGGCGCTCGGATTGCGGGTCGCGCTATGCTTCCAGCATGAGTGCGACGCTTCACAATCGAGCGGCTGCGGTAATCACGGTGAGCGACAGCAGTTTTGCGGGGACGCGGGAGGACCTGTCGGGTCCGGCGGCGGCGCAACTGCTGACTGCGGTGGGGGCGCTCAGCGTGAGCGTGAGGGTGGTTCCGGACGAAGTGCCGCGAATTGCGGAGGCGATTCGGGCTGCAGCGGCGGGCGGGGCTGCGCTGATTGTGACGACGGGTGGGACCGGGCTGGCTCCGCGGGACGTGACGCCGGAGGCCACGCTGGCGGTGTGCGAGCGGCTGGCGCCGGGGCTGGCGGAGCTGATCCGGGCTGATGGAGCGAAGCATACGCCGTTTGCGGCGTTGAGCCGGGGCGTTTGCGGGACGGTGGGGGCGAGCCTGGTGGTCAATTTGCCGGGGAGCCCGGCGGGGGCGGTGAGCTCGCTACGGGCGGTGTTGGGGCTGCTGCCGCATGCGCTGGATTTGCTGGCCGGGAAGACGGCGCACGAGGGGTAGTGGGGGCGAGAGCGTTGAAGCGGAGCGAGCAGCCTAGGCGCGGCGTTTTGCGAGCAGGTACTGGAGGTCTGCGGGGAGTTCGTCGCCGGGCTACTGGCCGTCGCTGTCTCCGGCTATGGCGTAGTAGCCTTTGCGGGCCTGGACTTTGCGGCCGGAGCCGCAGGTGATGTCGATCTTGCGGTACTTGCCGTCGGCGGCGGCGTTCTTGGGGGTGTAGCTGGCGAGGTATTGGGTGCGGAGCTCGTCCTGGATCTGGTTGAAGGCGTCTTCGAGGCGGCGGCCGTTGTTGCCGACGTTGATGACGCGGCCACCGGTGTCCCCGGCGAGGCGTTCCATGTCGGCTACGGGTGAGCCGAAGCCGAGGTTGAAGCTGCCTCCGAAGGCGTTGTCGGCGATGAGGATGACGTAGACGATGGCGTTGGATTTCTGCGCGGCCTCGATGGCGGACTTGAGATTTTCCTGGGAGCCCTGGTCGCCGCCGTCGGTGAGCATGACGATGACTTTGCGGCCGGCTTCGGCGCGGAGCTTTTCGTTGGCGGCGAGATAGACGGCGTCGTAAAGAAGGGTTCCGCGGGGCGGAGCGTTGCCGGTGATGGAGCCGGAGGTGGCGCCGGTGTTGATGCTGGCCTTATTGATGGCGCGCTTCAGTTCTCCGGCGTTGTTGGTGTAGTCGGCCAGCATGTCGACGTTGATGTCGAAGGAAATGAGGAAGGCTTCGTCCTTGGGCGTGAGCACCTCTTTGAGGAAGCGGGCTCCGGCGTCCTGCTCGAGGGGGAGGACATACTGCTGGCTGCCGGAGGTGTCGAGCAGGATGCCGATGGTGAGCGGCAGGTTTTTTTCCTGGGTGAACTGCTTGAAGGTCTGGGGCTCTTTTTCTTCGAGGAGGGTGCACTCGTCTTTTTTGAGGCCGGTGAGGAAGCCGGACTTGTCGCGGACGGAGAAGTAGACGTTGACGAGGTTGACGTTGACCTTGAGGGTTTGGGTGTCGTGGAGCTCGGGGGCCTGCTCGGCGGCGGAGCTGCGGGGCGGCGGTCCGCTGACGTCGGGGGCTTCCTGTGCGCGGAGGCTGGCTGCAGAAAGGATGATGAGGGTCAGGGTGAGGGTCGGCGCGAGGAAGGAGCGGACGGAACGCATGACTGATTAGACGACAGAATCGGAGAATTGGACGACATTGGGGCCGGTAAAGCGGGTGTAAGCAGAAAGATGCGCAACGCCGGGGTGGGTGAGTGCGTCTGACAAGAATGGCCCTGGCGCTGATAGTCTCGTAGGGTGCGGTATTGCGGCCCGATTTCGGGCTTGAAGCGAAGGTAAGAAGGAGTTCGGATGGCGCAGGGAAAGTACGTGATGTGGGCAGGTGCGGTGGTAATGGCAGCAGCGGCGTTGACCGTAGCGCCGATGGTGGTGCCGGCGCAGCAGCAGAGCGGCCAGAAGAGCGGCTCGACCCAGGCGATTCCCGATGCTCCGCGGCCGCAGGCGCTGCCTGATCTGAAGACGATTACGCCGGCAGGCGCCGCCGTAACCGCTCCCGCACCTGTGGCTCCGCCGGCGCAGCAAGGGCCGGGGACCTCGCTTCCTGCTTCGCAAGCTGCACCGACCGGAGAGCCGGAAGATCAGGGCCCGCCGCCGGATGCGGGGACCAAGCCGTTTGTGCTGAATGCCGTACAGGTGAATTTTGTTGAAGTCCCGTTCACGGTAAAGGACTCCAAGGGACAGCTGGTCCCTGGGCTGACGTACCGCGATGTGCAGGTTTTTGAGAACAACGTGCGGCAGCGGATGGCCGTCTTTACGACCGATCCGTTCCCGCTTTCGGTGGCGCTGGTGATCGACCAGAGCGTGACGCCGGACACCATGACGAAGATCAATAACGCGCTGGGTGCGCTGCAGGGTGCGTTTACGCCTTATGACGAAGTTTCGGTCTTCACGTACAACAACAGCGTGAAGCAACAGACGCCGTTCACGGCGGCGCAGAGTCCGCGGCTGGGCGTCATCCTGGAGCGGTCGAAGTCTGTGGGGCGAGAGGCGAACATGGGTTTCAACAGCCCGCTCGACCAGGGTCTGACGAAGAACAACCAGATTCTCGATCCGAACACGACGGGCCGCGCGCCTAACGGTACGACGGCGAATTCTCCGGCGTATGCGCCAAAGGAGTTCCACACATTGAACGACGCGATCCTGGCGGCGGCGCAGGAGACGACCAAGGCGGCCAAGGGGCGGCGCCGGATTGTTTATGTGATCTCCGACGGTAAGGAGTACGGGTCGAAGGCGAAAGAGAAAGACGTGATTCGCTATTGCCTGACCAACAAGGTGGCTGTATGGGCAACCATGGTGGGCGATACGGCGATCCCGGGGATGGGTTTCATTGACCGGATCCACCTGCCGCTGACGATGCGCGACAACGTGCTGCCGCGGTATGCGGGAGCGACGGCCGGACAGATCGATGCAGAGTTCCGGCAGAACGGGATCGAGAAAAGCTTTGCGCGGATCACCGAGGAAGTGCGCAACCAGTACACGGTGGGCTATTACAGCCGCGAGCCAATGATCGACGGGAAGTATCGCAAGATCGACGTGCGCGTGCTGCGGCCGAACCTGACGGTGATTGCGAAGGATGGGTACTATCCGACGGCGAGTGCGGAGCGTCCGACGGCCGTCTCGCCCACGGCGACGCCCTAGGCTCCGGGACGATGCAGGGCAATGCGCTGACGGCGCTGGGATCGGCAGCGCTGTGGGGTGGCGGGGATTTCTCCGGCGGTATGGGTGTGGGTGCGGCCGGAGGTAATACCGGGGCGGCGCTGCGGGTGGTGATCCTGTCGCATATTTCAAGCTTTGCGGTGCTGCTGGCGATTGTGCTGGCGCGGGGCGAAGGTGTTCCGCATGGGGCGCTGCTGGCGTGGGGCTTGCTGGCGGGCTTTTGTGGCGCAGTTTCGCTAACGTGTTTTTACATGGCACTGTCGCGGGGAGCGATGGGGGCTTCTGCGGCGGTGAGCGGGTTGCTGGCGGCGGCGATTCCGGCAATGGTGTCGATGGTGGTTGAAGGCGAGCCTTCTACGCTGCGGGTGGTGGGGTTCCTGGTGGCGGCGGTGGCGATCTGGATGATCGCCGCAGGGCCGGCGGCGCCGGGAGCGGTGAAGTCAACGCTGCCGCTGGCAGTGGTGGCCGGGGTGGGCTTCGGGGTGTACTTTGTGGCGTTGCGGATGGCCAATCCGCTGGGTGTTTACATGCCCATGGCGCTGGCGAGGGTGGGGAGCCTGGTGACGTGCGGGCTGACGTTTGTGGTGCTGGCCATGCGCGGCAACGCCGGTGGAGCAGCGATGAACCAGCGGGCGGTGTGGTGGTCATTGAGTGCGGGAGCCCTGGATACGAGCGGGAACCTGCTGTTTGTGGCCGCGACACGGGCGGGTCGGCTGGATGTGGCGGCGGTGTTGGCGTCGCTATATCCGGCGTCGACCATTGTGCTGGCGGCGTGGCTGCTGAAGGAGCGGCTATCGCACAGACAGGTTGTCGGGATGGTGGTAGCGTTGGGCGCAGTGATCCTCATCACTCTAAACGTAAAGTGGTAATTATCCCTTTGACAAACCCACGCCGTCAAGTCATACTCTCCAATAGAAAAGCCTCCCGCTGTGGGAGGCGACTGGAGAAAAGACGAATGTCTATTTGGTTTGCGAAGGTGGATTGCAACAACCCGCAGTGCGTATTGCGCGGCCCGATATATCTCCCCTATCCCAGCCGTCTAGAAACAGCCATACATCAGCCTGACTGGCCCAAGGACGACTGGTCAACATTCGCAATGTGTCATTTGTGCGGTCACACGTATACCTACACGAAGTCTGATGTTCGGTGGGGTATATCTCCTGATTTCGGTCTATGGCGACAAAACGTGCCCATTCGTCTTTGGTTGCAATGCGACCACGTAGGCTGCGAATCTCGCATTGAAGGATATGCATTTTGGTCTGTACCCGCGATGCAGAAAGATATGCAAAGGAAAATAGCTTTCGGATCAGGCGAGCCAACCTGCAAGAATCAACACGCTCTATCGCTGCCCATCTCAATAGTCGATCTCGAAGGAATTTCACGGTGAACCTCAAATCCATTGCTGCGAAGTATGCCGACATTGACGCCGCCCGTGAATTCTTCGAGAAACAGCGTTGGCCGGATGGGACGATATGTCCCTTTTGTGGCGTGGTTGGTGAAGCGTACCGCCTGAAAGCCAAGCCCGAATCTAAATCTCCGGTTCGTCCTGGCGTGTGGAAGTGCAAGGGATGCCGCAAGCAGTTCACAGTGACCAAAGGCACGATATTTGAAGATTCACACATCCCCCTGAATACGTGGCTAATGGCAATTCATTTGATATGCGCCAGCAAAAAGGGAATGAGCGCGCACCAGCTACACCGCATGTTGGGGACAACGTACAAATCCGCTTGGTTCATGGTGCATCGGTTGCGGTATGCGGTCGCTCACGAAGCAATGGCTCCGCAACTAACGGGCATTGTAGAAATGGACGAAACATACGTTGGCGGTAAGCAGCGCAAAGCAGATCGCCCGAAGAAACCCAAACCGGGTGAGCGTGATGTTGACGCGCGGTCGCCGCTGGACAAAAAGCAGCCCGTGTTAGCAATGGTTCAACGTGGCGGCGAAGTCAGATCGCATCACGTCAAGCGCGTAAACTCCGCTAATCTTCGCCCTATCATCTGGCATGATGTGGAATACGGCGCACGGATTATGACCGATACCGGAACGGTTTTGCATGGCGCAATTCACCCGCGCAAACACGATCAGGTGAATCACTCGAAAGAAGAATACGGGCGATATGAGAATGGCGTGTGCATATCAACCAACACGGTTGAAGGATTCTTCTCATTGCTCAAGCGCGGCATCATCGGCACGTATCACCATGTTGGAAGTCAGCACTTGCACCGCTATCTGTCCGAGTTCGATTTCAAATACAACACGCGGAAGATTACAGACGGCGAGCGGTCGTGCAAGCTGATTGGGAAGGTTTCGGGCAAGCGGCTCATGTACAAGGAATTGGTGCCGGAAAAACCCACGTTCTAAAATCTAATGGGGCGAGAGCAAGCACCTACATGCCATCCCATCGGAAACCACGGAAGCGGCTCGGATAGCGCAAGTGGCCGTAAAGGGGTGGAACAACATGCCGCTCAGAGCTACGGGAAACCAAAGCCGTTCTCGCCCCAAACTTTCCATTATTCGGAATTCTTGCTGGTGGCTACCTGAATGACCTTCAAACGCCATTCATCGCAAACATGGGCATCCTCGATGGCCTTCAGGTAGTCGGGGTTTTCATAAGTGCCGACCGTGGCGAAGCAGGTTTTGCATATGGAATCGGTCGTGCCGTCCGGATTCGCGCGATGTGCAAACGGGTGGGAAGTGTGCATGGCCGTCCCCTAACAGACATTGCAGCCGCGATTCTCCAGCCTAACGCTTATTCTTTTTAGCTTTAGGCGCGGGTTCTGGCGGCGGAACTTTAAGCAACGCCGACACCGCGTCTTTAACAGACAGCGGCGCGAGAACGATAGGTTTTGAGGCGTTCGCCACGCCTAATTATAAAACCGCTTCGCCCAATGACGCAGCAATTATGTTGGCGTCGGCATAATCCTGTTCGGCTTTATCCGCTTCCCGGATTATCCGATACAGTGCGTCTGGGTTGAGCCAACTGCGATTCTCAAACACGTAATCGCTTCGCTGCGGTGATCGCAGAACCCGCGCCATATCCTCAAATTGGTGTGCCGTCTGGTTGAGTGCTTCATTGGCGAGATTCGCCGCTCGTTTGCAGCGGAGCGCGCGCTACCGCCGTGTCTTTGGTCTGTTGGATTTCTTGTTCTGTCATGGGATATGGGTTTCAAAGCCTATACATAGTTAGTCTCGAACGCGCGCCAAATCTCACCACCATTTCGGAAAATTCCTCAAGATTTATCAAAATGAGAAATTTTTGGGTTTGTAAACGACACAATTGCCCGTAAAGTAGTTGAGGCATAATGTCTTATCGGCCCGTTACGATGCTCGTGCGATGGTAGTAACGTGACCATCCACAGCTAATTGCCAGCAACAGACCGGTTCAGGTCTGGCTGGATTTTATGATCCTCGCATGTCCACCGATGGGGGAGAGGTTGCGGATGTTTGAACGGCTGTTTTCCTGGAGGTATTCCGGCTCGCTGGTGCCTACTTTTGCTGTGCTTGCTGGTCTGTTGTGGGGTCTGGCTGTCGTGGTTTTTCCCTTCGAGCTGTTTTTCGCTGCTGCCGCAGTATGTCTTGTGATTGCTTTTGTCTGGTCGCTGGGGTGGTTGTGGACCCATGATTCGCGGCGGTCTCGCCGCGCTTATATTGAGACCTACTCGGCCGATTATCCGATGAATCGGAAGGAGCGCAGTGAGCGCCGCAAGGCGCAGGGGCGCAAGCGTCGTAACAAGAAGTGGCGCGTGGCCGGAGCGTTTGCCTCGATAGCGATTTTCAGCCTGGCAAGTATGCGGATGCTGGGGTCGTACCGGTTGGAAGCCAGCTCGAAGGACCCGGAGAAACTTGAAGTGTTTCTGGCCGACTCGAGTCGCACCAGGGCGATGAATGTGTCTTTCCAGGGCATACCGTCCTACGCCAAAGACATGATTTTTTCGTTGTCCGGTATCCCCATCAAGACGGTCAAGCTGTTGCGCGGCGAGAACTCCATCAAGATCAACGTGATTGTGATCAACACGAGCGCGATCAACATTCATCACGCACATATCCGCATCAACAGCAATGTTCCCATCCGGCCCGGATCTTCTGAACTCATGGTGGTTTCAGATACGGAGCTGGGCAAGGAACTGGATCAGATGCCGCCGTTCAGCGAATCTTCGCAGGAGTACGTTTATCCGCTGGAAATTCCGATTCCGGCTTATGAGAGCAGGGCCGGGCTGCTGGTTACAGTGGAAGGGGACCAGGTGAGGCCCTTTGCGGCTACGGGGCGGATCATGGTGATGAAGCAGATTGAGCCGACAGCGCCGCTGCCGCCCATATCTTCTGTAGCGGTGGATGCTCCGCGGCGCTAGACATGCGTGTTATCTCTTGCCGAAGGTGACGGTCTGCGCGTCGAGCTTAACGGCATTGCCGTTCTTGCGGGTGGAAATTTTCTTTGTTACGGCAGTGATGCTTTCGTCGGCAAGCCTGATGCCACCGGGGTTGAAAGTGGGCGCGGGATAACTCAGGCGGAGGCCCTGCATGGCTTCGACGATGACCTGCGAGATAGCGACGTTGCGGAACCATTTGTTGTCTGCGGGAATGATGAACCAGGGCGCGTGCTTGTGGCTGGTGCGGGAGAGCAGCTGCTGGTAGGTGTCCATGTAAGCAGGCCAGAACTGGCGCTCGGCGAAGTCGGCGGGGGAGAGCTTCCAGTGCTTGTCAGGGGTGTCGATGCGATCCTGCAGGCGCCGGGTCTGCTCGTCGCGGGAGATATTCAGGAAGAACTTGAGGATGACGACATCGTTGTCGACGAGCATCTGCTCCCAGTCGTTGATGTCTTCGAGGTGGCGGTGGAGTTCCTTGTTGCCCATCTGGCCGTGGACGTGGGGCCAGAGGACGTCCTCGTAATGCGAGCGGTTGAAGATGCCGATCATGCCTCGGGGCGGGACTTGTTGATGGCAGCGCCAGAGGAAGTCGTGGCGGGCTTCGAGCGGCGTGGGGACCTTGAAGCTGGCGACCTGGCAGCCCTGGGGATTGATGCCGGAGAAGATGTGGCGGATGGTGCCGTCTTTGCCGGCGGTGTCCATGCCCTGTAGGACGATGAGGAGGGCCTTTTTCTGGCTGGCGTAAAAGACTTCCTGGAGTGGGTTGAGCTGGTCGCGAAATTTGGCAAGCACGGGCTAGGTGGCTTCCTTGCCGGTGAAGCCGGGGTGCTCCGATGTGGAGAGACGCGAAAGCCGCACCTTGTTGTGCGGCTTTACGAGAAACGGGGATTTGAGCTTCATTGGCGGCGAAACCCTTTACGGAACGCAGGCAGCGAGGCGAGATAGCGGCAGGTTAGGCTTTCTGTTGCTCGTCGGGCTTGGGCGTAACGATGTGGGCGGTTTCGCCGGGCTTGGTGTTGGCGTTGGGTTCGTCCTGGATACCCTTGAGGCCGTCCTTGAAGCCCTTGAGGCCTTCGCCGAGTCCCTTGCCGAGCTCGGGAAGTTTACGTCCACCGAAGAGGACGATGGCAACGATCGCCACCAGAATGAGGTGCCAAGGCTGAAAAATTTCCATAGTAATGATCCTTCCTGCATTGCCGTACGGCTACAGGGTAGCCCTGAGCCATTGTCGCACAATGAGTATACGCGCCGGCATGGTGGTTTGGACGTCTGGAATCCGCCGCCAGCGGGGCCAATACGTTATATCCTTAGGGGAAACGCTCCGGCGAAGGCTGCGAGTGAGAGAAATTGCGCACCCGCGCCCGCAGTGAGGAAGATGCTTCACACGATTGATACGGCAAGACCCCGGGCGGCAGCATTGCCGTCGCGTTTGAAAACAGCCTGGGGCGGACTCGCCCTGCTTTCCGTTCTGGCGATGGCTCCCGCGGTGTATTCGCAGGCGGTGCCGCTGCCGGCACAGGACACCGCGCCTTCCGCAGGGCCCAAGGTCCACGACACATCCAAACTGGATGCCAGCAAGGCTGCGACTTACGACAACCGCTGGGAGATTTATGGCGGGTTGAGCCTGATGAACGGCCAGGCCGGACAGAACCTCCCGAAGCGCTACAACCTGGGCGGCGGTGAAGGTATGGTGACGTACTGGCTGGGTACTCACCTGGGCGTTTCGGGCGACTATCGCTGGGCGGGCGGAACGACGCCGTTGATACCGAATCCTTATTACAACCGGGTACTGATTACGCAGAATATCGGCTCAGGAGGCGTGCAGTGGCGTGGGCCGCACAACCGGTATGTGGCTATTGGCTATCATGCGCTGGGCGGCGTGGCCCAGGGTACGTTCGATCATGCGATCAAGGGATATCCGGGGGGAAGTCCGGTGACTGCGGCGCAGGTTGGGCTGTATCCGAATGGCAGCACCCCGTGGGGAGCCGCCGGCGGGACGCTGGACTTCAACTACAAGGCCAATATTGCGATCCGGTTCCAGCCGGAGATTACGTTTGAACACTTCGGGACCGAAACGCGGGAGTTCTTTGCGCTGTCGGGTGGGGTGGTTTGGCGGTTGGGGCATCGGTAGGGCAGTGGGTAGATGGTAGAGCGTAGTGGGTAGTGAGTGAATAGTGAGTAGTGAATGGTGTAAAAGCGAAGGCCGCCTGGATGGGCGGCCTTTGTGTTGGTGGACAAGGTGCCAGGGCTAGATTCATGTCCGAGGATCCGAGAATGGCGCACCCGCCTTCGTTGCGGTTGACCGGCATTTACTACCCACTATGCTCTACCGTCTGCTCTCTGCTCCTACCAGCCTTCGTTGCCGTTGAGGAAGTCGGGGGAGACGGGGTTTTCGTAGACGGAGTAGTCACGGGTGACGACGGTGAGGCCGCTGGGGGAGACGAAGTAGTTCTTCTTGTCTTCGGCGGGGTCGTATCCGATGACGGTGCCGTCGGGGATGTGGACGTCGCGGTCGATGATGGCGTGGCGGATGCGGCAGTGGCGGCCGATGTTGACGTGGGAAAAGATGATGCTGGAGTCGACGTCGGCGTAACTGTTGACCCGGACATCGTGGGAGAGGACGGAGTTGCGCAGGACCGCGCCGGAGACGATGGAGCCGGCGGAGACGATGGAGTTGATGGCCATGCCGGTGCGGCCGGGCTCGCCGAAGACGAACTTGGCGGGCGGGTACTGGTAGGCGCGGGTGCGCATGGGCCAGGACTTGTCGTAGAGGTTGAAGGTTGGGGCTACGGCGGCGATGTCCATGTTGGCCTCGTAGTAGGCCTCGAGGGTGCCGACATCGCGCCAGTAGAGTGCGCCTTTCTTGTTTTCGTCGACGAAGTTGTAGGCGCGGATTTTAGCGCGGCCGAGGATCTTGGGAAGAATGTCGTGGCCGAAGTCGTGCTTGGAGTTGGGGTCTTCGGCGTCGCGCATGAGCTCGGGGATGAGGACGTCGGTGTTGAAGAGGTATATGCCCATGGAGACGTCGACCATGTCGGGGTTGAAGGGCGAGCGGATTTTTGTGTCCTTCGGCTTCTCGATGAAGCCGACGACCTCACCATTCTTGGCGACTTCGACTACGCCGAATGAGGAGACTTCGGAGGGAGTGACTGGGAGTGTGGCGATGGTGACATCGGCACCGGACTCGCAGTGCTGCTCCTTCATGAGCGCGTAGTTCATCTTGTAAATGTGGTCGCCGGAGAGGATGAGGACGTGCTTGGGCTCTTCGGAGCCGATGGAGTAGATGTTCTGGAAGACGGCGTCGGCGGTGCCCTGGTACCAGGACTTGGAGACGCGCTGCATGGGCGGAAGGATTTCGATGAACTCGCCGAGCTCCGAGGCAACGACCGATCCCCAGCCTTCGCGGATGTGGCGATTCAGCGAGAGGGCCTTGTACTGGGTGAGGATGTAGACGTGGCGGAGGTCGGAGTTGATGCAGTTGGAGAGGGTGATGTCGATGATGCGGTACTGGCCGGCGAAGGGCACGGCGGGTTTGGCGCGGTCGCGCGTGAGCGGGAAGAGCCGTTCGCCAGTTCCTCCGGCGAGTAAAACACCCAGCGTATCTCTCATGGTGGGACTACCTCAGTTACCGTGCCAATGTTAGAGATGCAAAAACTCGCGTCCGTGGAACGAACGCGAGTCTAGCACAGGTGTGTTGCGGAAGGGCCACGCGAGGCGATGGACTCAGGCGTCAGGCGGGCCGCCTTCGCTGGATTGCTCTTCGGTGGTGATGCGGAGCGACTTGAGGAACGTGAGGTCGTTGCGGGTGAAGGGGCCGTCGGCGGGGGAGTCTTGTTCCTCGGCTTCGAGCGTTTCCTCTTCAATTTCGTTGAGGCCGATGGTGGCCTCGAGCATGAGCAGGACGTCGAAACCCTGTTCACGGATCTCCTTGACGACGGCGGAGATCTGGTCCGACTCGGACACGGTTTCGTGGATCGCTTCGCCCAGTTTCTGAATAAGATCTTTGACCTGTTGTTTCAATGCCACCTCCCGGCTCGCTGGAGTTCCCGTCCTGATGAATTACCACGCATCGGGTCTTCCCAAAAGCACTGAGGGAACGGCAATGGCGCGTTGGGTCGTTGTCTTCAGATTATGCTCTAGCGAACGCGCGCGCAAAGCAAGCCGGCCTGTGGAGATTTGGACGCTAATCGCCTATCAGCGTGAGCGGGGGAGCGGCTGGCCGGTCTGGCTGGGCTATACGGTCGTGTGATGGTCGGCCCAGGCCTCTTCGAGGCGGTGTGCGAGCTCCTGCACGGGCTGAACACGCTTGGGACCCCAGACGAGGAAACCGGCGACCGCCGCGCAGGCTCCTCCCACCATCCAGATAATGCTTTTCATTTTGCTGTTTCTCCCTTTCATACTTCTGTTTTACGCCGTTGCTTTGAGCTTGGATGCAGGTAATTGCGGGGACGTACTTCTTATCTCACAAGAGTGGGACTGGATACACTAGGGACATGGACAAGGTACGGTTTGGACGAGCGCTCGGGATGGGGACACGGCAGGTGGCGAAGTCGCTGATGGCAGCGGCCGAAGCGGCTGCTGCGCCTGATCCCGCGCCACGCCGTCCGGGGGGGGAGCCGGTGATCGAGCGTCCGGTGGCTGCGCCGAGTACGCGGGCGGCGACGCCACGGGCGGTACCGCCCATAGTCGACCCCAGGGCCGTCAAGGCGCAGGCGGGGAACCTGAAGAAGTCGGTGCTGAGCCCGGTGGCGCGGTTTTCCAGCGTGCTTTGGCTGGAGGTGACAGGGACATTCTTTACGATGTTTGCCGTGGTGTTGTGCAGCAACGCGTGGCGGCTGCGGCACTTTCTGCACTCGGCTAACGTGGCCAGCGACGAGCAGCATTTTTACCTGTCACTGGGGCTGGGGGCGCTGTTTGGGTACTTTGCGGGGAGCAGTTTTGTGCGGGCGCGGCGGCGGGAGCGGCGCTAGTTACTCTGGAGACCACTCATACGGGAAGAGGCGTCCGGCGGCATCGGTGCTCATGGTCCATCCGGCGAGCTCGGCGGCACGTGCCAGAGCGGGATCGCGTCCCGCTGCGAGGTCGGCTGGCGTAGGCTGGACTACTTCATCGGGCGTGACGCCGGTGCCTTCGAGGCTTTTGCCGTCGGCCATGATGAGATTGGCGTGGGGGATGGAAAAGCCATAAAAGATCTGGTTGGTGGCCCCGATGGTTTCACTATAGTTGTTGGCTTCCGTTACGGCGCCGGCGGTTTGGTCACCGATGACGATACCGCGATGTTCGAGCTGGACGACCCTGGCGAGAAGCTCGGAGGATGAGCCTGATGCACTGTCAACCAGGACGATGAGCTTGCCGGTGAAGGGCTTGCCGGTGAGCATCGCGTGTCTGGCTATTGCGGGTTTGCCGGGCTTACGCATGACGCGATCGGCGATCTTGACATCATGATCAAAAAGCTGGGCGATGAGGCCCTGAAGCGCTTCGATGGCCCCGCCGGGATTCCCGCGCAGGTCGAGAATGAGCGCAGGCCGCTTTTTGGCATCGTCGATGGTTGCGCCTAGTTTGTCGCCCTGGAAACCGAAGTACGACACCTTCCAGATGAGGGCCGAGTCGGATTTACTAACACGTTCGTGGGCAATGTTTGCGGCATCCTCGCCGCGACGAAGGATGTTCCAGTATTCAGCCTGGTTGAGTCGCCAATTCAGATTGACATACTCCCTCTCTTTGACCAGCCGCCTTGGCACGTTGACCGAACGGGCGACGCCATCGGGAGATACAACGTCAAGCTTGTCATCGGTGCGCGGCACAAGCAAGCGGGAAGAGTACTCGGCATCGGCGATGGTTCTGCGTGTGAGCGGGATGCCGTCAAGCTTGATGATGCGGTCGCCGGGATGCAGCAGGGCGGCGGTGCGCGAGTTTGGGCGGACGTCGGTTACGAAGCAGCGCTCCCCGATGGCCAGCATGCGAAAGTCGGGGTCATACCGGGACAAGCGCGGCGGAGGTTCGAAGAAAAGATGGGAATCGTTGAACCCGTCCAAGAATTGCGCAATGAGCGTAAACATGGCGCCAACGTTCTGGGCTTTCTCCAGAGCGCTGTCGAAGATGTTGAATCGGGCGTCGAGGTCTATGCCGTGGAGGGTGGGGTCGTAATAGTTTTTGCGTACCTCATAGCGCGCGATACGCAGCATCTGGTGGCTGCGTTCCTGGTCGAGGTGGCCTCCGGGCAGCATGCCGTCCTGTGCGGAAAGAAGCGGAGACAGGACTGGTGAAAGGCAGAGCAGGACGGCAAGCAGGCGCAACTGGGAAATGGGCATTAGAGCTCCGAAGGCCGGGAAAGTGGTTAGATTCTAGCCTGCGCATCCCTGCTGGACAACGGATTGGGCCAGACAGGAGTTTGTGCATTTTCACGCTGATTGGCTTTGGGCGGGTGCGGCGTTAGCTAGTACTCGCTGGCCCATTCATACGGGAACAAGCGGCCTGCGGCTTCGGGGGTTATGGGGTCGCCGGCGAGCTCGGTGGCACGCGCGAGGACGGGATCGCGCCCGGCGGCGAGGTCGGCGGGCGTCGGCAGGATCAGTTCATCCGGTGTAACGCCGGTGCCTTCGAGACTCTTACCGTCGGCCATGATGAGATTAGCGTCGGTAATGGAGAAGCCGTAATAGATCGCTGTGTCTGCACCGATCTGCTCGCCATAGTTCCTGGCTTCCATCACTTCGCCGGCGGTGTGATCGCCGATGACAGTGCCGCGATGCTCCAACTGGACAACGCGGGCGAAGAGTTCCGCGGACGAGCCGGAGCCGCTATCGACCAGGACGATGAGTTTTCCGGCGAAGGGCTTGCCGGTAAGTGTCCAATGTTTGGCGATTTCGGGCTTGCCTGGCTTACGCATGACTCTGTCGGCGATCTTAACGTCGTGATCGAAGAATTCGCCGAGGACTTGCTGAAGCGAGCTGGTGTAGCCGCCGGGATTGCCGCGCAGGTCGAGAATGAGCGCCGACCGCTTTTTGACATCGCTCATGATGGCGCCTAGCTTATCGCGCTCAAGGTGGAAGCTCGCCATCTTCCAAATGACGGCTGAATTGGATTTGAAGACCCGTTCACGTTCGAGGTATTCGGCATCTTCTCCGTGGCGAAGCAGATTCCAGAGGTCGGCGTCATTGAGGAGATCCGACAGGTCAACGATTTTGCGGTCAATTTTGGTTTTCTCCTGCACGTCGACCGTGCGTTTGGTACCGTCGGGCGTAAGAATTTCGAGTCGGTCGACGGTGCGCGGTGCAAGGAGGCGGAAGTAGTATTCGGCGTCGGACATATCTCTGCGTGCCAGGGCGAATCCGTTGAGGCTCAGAATCTCGTCTCCGGGATGAAGCTGGGCGGCGGCGGAACTTTTCGGCTTCACGTTGGTAACAAAGCAGCGATCGCCGATGATCCGCATCTCGTAGCCGGGTTCATATTTCGTGGTGCGGCTTGGCGGCTCGAAGAAGAGATGCGAATCTTTGAATCCTGCTAGGAATGCAGCGACGACCGTGAAAATGTCGCCGGTATTTTTTGCGTTGTCGATACCACTGTCGAATGTTCGAAAGCGGGCATCCAGATCGATGCCGTGGAAGGTAGGGTCGTAATAATTTTTGCGGACCTCATCGCGCGCGGTTCGGAGCATTGGTGAGCGCGATCCCGATCGAGGGCTCCCAGTGATGTTCCTCCCTGAGCGAAGATCGAAGGAGAAAACGCGGGTAAAAGGCAGAGGGAAACAGTGAGGGAGCGCAAAAAGGACGTGGGCATAAGACTCCGAAAGCCGGGAATGGGGTCGATTCTAGCCTGCCCCTTACCCCTCCCACAAGGGGTTTAGGATAGAGAGCATGTCTGATCTGGTTACTCCGATTTCGTTGCGTAAAACGTCCCTGAACACGGTCCATCGCTCGCATAAGGCGAAGATGGTGGACTTTGGCGGGTGGGATATGCCGGTGCAGTACTCCGGCCTGATCGATGAACATATGGCGGTGCGCGAGCGGGTGGGCGTGTTCGACGTGTCGCATATGGGCGACATTCAGCTGCGGGGACCGAACTCGCTGGCGGCAGTGCAGAAGCTGCTGATGAATGATGCGAGCAAGCTGCAGGTGGGGCAGGCGCACTACTCGGCGATGCTGTATGAGAATGGCACGTTTGTTGACGACGTGGTGCTGCATAAGCTGGGCGAGAACGATTACCTGATCGTGATCAACGCCGGGACGCGCGAGAAGGATGTGCAGTGGGTGCGCAAGGTGCTCGGCGGCATGAGCGGCGTGCATGTGACGGATGTGAGCGACTACTACACGCAGCTGGCGATACAGGGGCCGAAGGCGAAGGCGACGCTGCAGAAGCTGACGGGCGTGGATCTCGCTCCGATCAAGAACTACTGGTTTACGTGGGGAACGGTTTGCGGCTGCCACAATACGCTGATTGCGCGGACCGGCTACACGGGTGAGGACGGCTTCGAGATTTACGTGCCGAGCGATGAGCCGACGAGCAGCCGCGTGTGGGCGGAGGTGCTGGCGGCGGGTGAGGAGTTTGGGATTCTGCCGTGTGGGCTGGGAGCGCGCAATACGCTGAGGCTGGAGTCGGCGATGGCGCTTTATGGGCATGAGATTTCGGATTCGATCAATGTGTTTGAGGCGAACCTGGGGCGGTATTGCAAGCTGGATAAGGGTGTTGATTTTGTTGGGCGCGCGGCGCTACAGGCGGTGCAGGATGCGGGTGGGCCGGAGCGGAAGCTGGTTGGGCTGGAGATGATTGAGCGCGGGATCGGGCGGGATGGGTATCCGGTCCTGGCGTTGAATGGCGAGAGGATTGGTGAGGTGACCAGCGGGTCGCCGGGGCCGTTTATCAAGAAGAATATTGCGCTGGCCTATGTGCCGGTGGCTTATGCGGCGCTGGATACCGAAGTTGCGGTTGAGGTGCGCGGCCAGCCGGTGAAGGCGAAGGTGGTGCCGACGCCGTTCTATAAACGGCCGAAGAAGACGCAGAATGTGGCCGAGCTGCATGTGGTGGTGTCGTAGCGCGGCGTTGTGCAATGTGTATCCCATACAATTTCAGACGGAGACTCTAAATGGCTTATCCCGAGAAGTACATGTATACGAAGGAGCATGAGTGGCTCCTGGTCGATGGAGAGAACGGCACCGTCGGCATCACGGACTATGCGCAGAGCTCGCTGGGCGACATCGTTTTCGTCGAGCTGCCTAAGGTGGGGCAGCAGATTGAGGCGGGGTCGACGTTTGGTTCGGTGGAGAGCGTTAAGGCGGTCAGCGATTTGTATGCGCCTGTGACGGGCGTAGTCACGGAGATCAACGAGAGCCTGAATGCCAAGCCCGAGACGATCAACGAAGCGGCTAACGATACGTGGATCATCAAGGTGACGCTGACGAATACGGATGAGGTGAATGGTCTGTTGTCGGCGGCGGATTACGAGAAGTTTGTGAGCGAAGAGACTGGTCACTAAAGACAGTTGTTAGTGGTTAGTTGTGCGTTGTTAGTGACAGAAGCGGCGTGACCGGCTGCGTGCTCTCGACCGACAACCGAAGCTACGACCTTACAACCAGGAACTGGGAATTCTTCATGCGCTATTTACCTAAATCTCCTGCCGATCGCGTTGAGATGCTTGATGCGATTGGTGTGCCGTCCATTGACAGCTTGTTTGAGAGCATTCCGGCTGAGTATCGGCTGACGCGTGATCTGGATATTCCGCGGCAGCACTCGGAGTCGGAGGTGCTGGACCGGTTTCGTGCGTTCGCGGGCAATGTGGCCAGCGGCGATGCGGCCGAACTGGCGGCCGCGCCGGCAAGCCGTTTGTTTGCGAGCTTTCTGGGCGCTGGGGCGTACCGGCACTACCGGCCGGTGGTGATTGATTCGCTGGTGCAGCGCGGTGAGTTTCTGACCAGCTATACGCCTTACCAGCCGGAGATTTCGCAGGGAACGCTGCAGGCGCTGTTCGAGTTCCAGACGATGATCTGCGAGCTGACCGGGATGGAGATTGCGAACGCGTCGATGTATGACGGGTCGACCGGTGCGGCGGAGTCGGTGCTGATGGCGGTGCGGGTTACGGGGCGCAATGGGTGCGTGGTGGCGCGGAGTGTGCATCCGGAGTATCGCGAGGTGCTGGCGACGACGGTGCAGCACCAGGGGATTCCGATCGCCGAGGTGGGTTACGTGCGCGAGACGGGGCGCGTTGACCTGGAGGCACTGGCGGCGGCGATTACGAGCGATACGGCTTGTGTGTTGGTGCAGTCGCCGAACTTCTTTGGGACGATTGAGGATGTGGCCGCGCTGGCGAAGGTGGCGCACGAGAAGGGCGCGCTGCTGATCGTGTCGATTGCTGAGGCGGTTAGTTTGGGTGTGGTGAAGGCTCCGGTTGAAGCGGACATTGTTTCGCTGGAGGCGCAGAGCTTTGGTGTGCCGGTGGGGTTTGGCGGGCCTTATTGCGGCGTGATTGCGTGCAAGGAGAAGTTCCTGCGGCAGATGCCGGGACGCATCTGCGGCGAGACCAAGGACCGGAATGGCAAGCGCGGATGGGTGCTGACGCTGTCTACGCGGGAGCAGCATATCCGGCGCGAGAAGGCGACCTCGAACATCTGCACGAACCAGGCGCTGGTCAGCCTGATGGTGACGATCTTCATGACGGTTTATGGCAAGCAGGGCATGAAGGAGCTGGCGGAGCAGAACCTGGCTAAGGCGGCTTATCTGAAGTCGGCGCTGGAGAAGGCGGGAGCGAAGGCGCTGTTCAGCGGGCCGAGCTTCAACGAGTTTGCGGTGGCGCTGCCGGCGAGCGCGGAGAGCGTGAACGCCAAGCTGCTGGGCAAGCAGATTGTCGGCGGACTGGCGTTGGGCAAGTGGTATCCGGAGCTGGGTGAGAGTGCGGCGATCTGGTGCGCGACGGAGCTGGTGACGAAGGTGCAGATGGATGCGGCTGCCGAAGCGGTGAAGGGTTAGCGATGGACATTACTGCGATTGAAGGGCAGGAGTTGACGTCCGTGGAGTTTGTGGGTGACCACTTGCGACTGCACTTCGATGGGCCGGTGTTTACGCTGTTCGATTGGCCTACTGTGTTGCTGGCGGACTTTAGTGTGGCGTTTGGTGAGCCGGAGTATCGGAATGCGCTGTGTGCGCAGATTGGGCAGATTGTCGAGAAGGCGATGCTGGAAGAGATGGAGTCGCTGACGATTGAGCTGGAGAACGGGAGTGTTCTTGGGTTGTCGCTGCATGAAGAGGATCTGGACGGGCCGGAAGCGGGAAGGTATTCCGAGACCGGGAATGAAGCGGATGAAGTGGAGTTCTAGGTAATGGCACACCCGACGCGGATTATGTACATCGAGAACAAGGGCGGTGATGTTGCGGAGCATTGGTGGGGCACAACCACCTCTCCCGCGAGCTTGACTGGTTCTGGCCGAATTGGTCGGGTCACGTTCTCGAAGACGGGCCGCAGTCTGATGTATCGCGGCAAGGAGTTCTCCAAGGCCAACGGGTTCAAGGCGAATTACTGCTGCGAAACCGGAGAGTGGTTCTGGATATCCGGACCGAAGAAGCGTGGTGGCGATGCGCTGTACGCGACGAACATTCCAACCGAAATCGATGACGATGTTCGCGAAGAGTATTGGGTAGAAATTCGAAAGCAACCGGAACGCAAAGATGAAAGATACGTTCGATGATGACTTCACAAGCTCGTCCGAAGATCACGCGCGCGTTTCGCAATCGGATGTTGCGGGATGCGGTGTTTGTGTTGCTGGGGCTTGTGGCTGTGTTGCTGATTGCTGTTGAAGCGATGGATCGCAGGACATTTTTTATTGCTGCGCTGGTGTTGATACCGGCGGCGGCGATTACTTTCAATATTCTGCAGCGGCGGGCGTTTGCTGCTTACTCGGCGGGAAAGAGGTAGTTCATGTCGGATGAAAAGTTTGTTGGTACACCGCGGAAAGTTACTACGCATGTTAATCAGAATGAAGATCTGATTTTTGAGAAGTCTTCGGCGGGTAAGAAGGGGTACCGGCTGGCGGAGCTGGATGTTCCGGCGGTGGATGCGGCGGCGTTGCTGGGCGATGCGGTGCGGACCGATGGGCTGGGCGTTATGCCGGAGTTGAGTGAGATTGAGATCATTCGGCACTTTACGCGGCTTTCGACATGGAACTATGCGATTGACCTGGGGATGTATCCGCTGGGGTCTTGCACGATGAAGTACAACCCGCGGATCAATGAGATGGTGGCGCGGCTGGAAGGGCTGGCGGAGGCGCATCCTTATCAGCCGGAGTCGTTGAGCCAGGGCGCTCTGGGGATCATGAAGCTGCTGTCGGCGTGCCTGATTGAGATTACGGGCATGGATGCGATTACGCTGCAGCCGGCTGCCGGGGCGCATGGCGAGTTTACGGGGATACTGCTGGCGCGGGCTTATCACCAGGCGCAGGGGAATCCGCGGACGAAGATACTGATTCCGGATTCGGCGCATGGGACTAATCCGGCTACGGCGGCGGTTTGTGGCTATCAGGTGGCGAACCTGAAGTCCAACTCCGAAGGCATGGTTGATCTGGCGGAGCTGGAGAAGCTGGTGACGGAAGATGTCGCTGCGCTGATGCTGACGAATCCTTCGACGATTGGTGTGTTTGAATCCGACATTCACAAGATCGCGGACATCCTTCATGCCAAGGGAGCGTTGCTGTACATGGACGGCGCGAATATGAATGCGTTGTGCGGCAAGACGCGGCCGGGGGACTTTGGCGCGGATGTGATGCATTTGAATCTGCATAAGACTTTCTCCACGCCGCATGGCGGTGGTGGCCCGGGGTCGGGGCCGGTGGCTTGCAAGAAGATACTGGAGCCGTTTCTGCCTACTCCGGTGGTGGTGGAGCGGGAGAACGGGTTGCTGGGACTGGAGTTCAATCGGCCGCAGAGCGTGGGACGGGTGAAGGCCTGGTACGGGAACTTCGGGATGTTTACACGGGCGCTGGCTTACATCCTGGCGAATGGGCCGGATGGTCTGCGGCAGACGACCGAGGATGCGGTGTTGAATGCTAACTACCTGCGGGCGAAGCTGAAGGACACGTTCGAGCTGCCGTACAAGGCGCCTAGCCTGCATGAGGTGGTGTTCAGTGACAAGCTGCAGGCCAAGAATGGCGTGAAGACCGGCGATATGGGCAAGCGGCTGATCGATTATGGGTTCCATGCGTACACGGTCAGCTTTCCGCTGGTGGTAAGCGGGGCGATGATGATCGAGCCGACGGAGAGCGAGAGTAAGGAAGAGCTGGATCTGCTGGTGGACGCGCTGCAGCAGATTGCGCGGGAGGCTGAGGAGAATCCTGAGCTGGTGCAGACGGCTCCGCATACGACGCGGCTGCAGCGGCTGGATGAGACGACGGCGGCGCGGAAGCCGGTGCTGCGGTGGAAGGCGCCGGTGGCGGCTACTCCGCTGACGGTGGATACGGCGGCCAAGGAGTGGTAGGGTGCCCCCCAGACCTGGTCTGCAAAGTCTCTGATTCTGTTGGGTCAGGTCTGGTGTGAGGGTCTGCCTGGGTCTGCTAAAAGCTGAAGGCCGCTCCGGGATTTCCCGGAGCGGCCTTTTGACTTGATCTGCTCTTCCAGTTTACCGGATTGAGGGGAATAAGTACGCCAAGTTTGTTTGGGTATCTTTCGTTTGTTTTGTTGGGTTTGCGTGGTGTGGTGGGGGTTTGGGGGGTTGACAGGTTTTGGAGGCGTTGCCGGTGTGGAGGAGGGCAATTTTGTCGTTTCGCTGCGCTGCACTCCGGCCTTCGGCAGAGAGGAAGCGCCTGCGGCGGGCTGTTTACCCAGGCCTTCGGCCCAGGCTGGTATGTTGTCGCGCCTTCAGCGCTCAGGGTTGAGGTGGTGGGAAGTTGGTGGTGGGGCGATGGTGTGGGCTGGGGTTGGTGCGGCCCTCTGGGGGCGTGGTGGTTCTGAGGGATTGGTGGCGGCCCACCCGTGACGGGTGAGGCTGTCACGAATGGGGCACCCGGGGTGTGGTGGAAGCCCATGTCCCCAAGTGCGAGGGACATGGGGCACCCGGAGACAAATTGAGGTGATCCGAGGGGTTGGGTGATCCGATGTTTTGGGGTGATCCGATGTTTTGGGGTGCGAGCTGTTGAGGTTGATGGGTTAGCGGTCGATGAGTTTGGCGTGGGTGGCGGGGTAGCGTTCGCCGGCTATGTCGATGGCGGCGGAGGCTGCTTCGAGGGCCTGGATTTCTTCGGGGGAGAGGGTGATGTTGGTGGCGCCGAGGTTTTCTTCGAGGCGGGAGAGCTTGGTGGTGCCGGGGATGGGGACGATCCAGGGCTTTTTGGAGAGGAGCCAGGCCAGGGCTACCTGTGCGGGTGTGGCTTGCTTCTGGTTGGCGAACCGGGTGATGACGTCGACCAGAGACTGGTTGGCTTTGCGGTTTTCTTCGGTGAAGCGGGGGACGATGGCGCGGAAGTCGGTGCTGTCGAACTTGGTGTTGGCGTCGATTTTGCCGGTGAGGAAGCCTTTGCCGAGGGGGCTGAAGGGAACGAAGCCGATGCCGAGCTCTTCGAGGGTGGGGATGACGGATTGCTCGGGTTCTCGCCAGAAGAGGGAGTACTCGCTTTGCAGCGCGGTGACGGGCTGGATGGCGTGGGCGCGGCGGATGGTTTTGGCGCCGGCTTCGGAGAGTCCGAAGTGCCTTACTTTGCCGGCCTGGATGAGGTCGTGGACGGCGCCGGCGGTTTCTTCGATGGGGGTATTGGGGTCGACGCGATGCTGGTAGAGGAGGTCGATGGTGTCGGTGCGGAGGCGCTTGAGTGAGGCGTCGACGACCTGCTTGATGTGGTCGGGACGGCTGTTGGTGCGGGTCCATTTGTTGTCGTTGTTGGGGTCGGGTTCGAAGCCGAACTTGGTGGCGATGACGACGCTGTTGCGGACGGGTGCGAGGGCTTCGCCGACGACTTCTTCGTTGACCCAGGGGCCATAGACTTCGGCGGTGTCGAAGAAGGTGACGCCGCGGTCGACGGCGGCGCGGATGAGCTTGATGGCTTCTGATTTTTCAGTGGCGGGGCCAAGGCCGAAGCTGAGGCCCATGCAGCCGAGGCCGAGTGCTGAGACTTCGAGGCCGCTTTTTCCTAATGTGCGCTTTTGCATGATTTTTCTCCTGTGTCGCTGTTGCACGATTCAAACATGTTCCAGTCTATGGGGCAGTGGTCTATGAAACTAGATGGAATACGGTTACAAGAGTTATGTATAGAATTCATGAATCATGAAGAATGATCTGGGCGAGCTTTCGGCTTTTGCGATGGTGGCGGAGGAGCGCAGTTTTACGCGGGCTGCGGCGCGGCTGGGGGTTTCGCAGTCGGCGCTGAGCCACGCGATGCGTGGGCTGGAGAAGCGGCTGGGGCTGCAGCTGCTCGCGCGCACGACGCGGAGTGTTTCGGTGACGGCGGCCGGGGCTGCGTTGCTGGGTGAAGTGGCGCCGGCTCTGGAGCGGATTGAGCGGGCGGTGGCAGAGGCTCGGCAGCAGAAGGAGAGTCCGTCGGGACGGATACGGCTGATCATGCCGAGAACGGCGACGAAGGCGATCCTTCTGCCGAAGTTGGCGGCGTTTGCGCGACGGTATCCGGAGATTGTGCTGGAGGTGACGTCTTCAAACGACCCGGTGGACCTGGTGGCGGGCGGGTATGACGCGGGGGTGCAGCTGGGCGAGTTTATTCAACGGGAGATGATTGCGGTGCGGGTGACGAAGGCGTTGCGGCTGGCGGTGGTGGGATCGCCGGCGTATTTTGCGGCGCGCACGATTCCTAAACATCCGCGGGAGTTGAAGGACCACGCGTGTATTGGATTTCGGTTCAGCAATGGGCTTTACCGATGGGAGTTTGAGAAGGGGCGGAAGGCAGTGACGGTGAGTCCGCAGGGGCCGGCGTCGTTTGACGATCCGGAGCTGGTGATCCAGGCGGTGCTGGAGGGAGTAGGGGTTGGAACGGCGATGGAGGAGAGCCTTCGAGGGTTGATTGGGGAGGGGCGGCTGGTGCAGGTGCTGAAGGATTGGTGCCCGTGGTTTCCAGGCTATTTTCTGTATTACCCGAGCCGCCGGCATCAGCCTGCGGCGCTGGCCGCGCTGATTGAGTCGCTGCGGTTGCCTTAGCGGGGAAAATGGTTGAGGCGGGTAGGCTGCGCGGCGATTGCTGCGTCTAACATCTCACGTCTTGCGAATGGGCAATGCGATGATGAATGGGTTTGGGAAAGGACACTGCGGACAGATGAAGAGTGCGTCTCGGTATTGGAAAGTGGGGGCTATGCTGCCGGGGGCCGCGGCTGCGGTGAGTGCGGCGGCGCAGGCGCCTTCGTTTGTGTTGCACGAGACGGCGGCGGAGGCGACCGGGATCTGGACGTTTCATCATGAGCATGTGCTGGGGACGTCGCTGGAGATGAGTGTGCGGGCGGGAAGTTTGGCGGCGGCGGAGAAGACTGAGGCTGCGGTGCTGGCGCAGATGGATCGGGATGAGGCGGGGTTGAGTACGTGGCGGGCTGAGAGCGAGGTTTCGCGGTGGGCGCGTACGCGGTTTGAGCCGGTGGCGGTGTCGCCGGAGCTGTTTGAAGTGCTGACGGCGTTTGATGGGTGGCGGGAGCGGACGGGTGGAGCGCTGGATGCGTCGGTGGAAGCGGCTACGCGGGTTTGGCAGCGGGCGACGGCGGAGGGACGGGTGCCGACGGATGCGGAAATTGCGGTGGCGGTGGAGGCGATGAAGCAGCCGCACTGGCGGCTGGATGCCGAGCATGGGACGGCTACGCGGCTGAGCGATGTGCCGCTGGCGCTGGCTTCGTTTACGAAGAGTTACATCAGCTCGCGGGCAGCGGAGGCGGCGCTGAAGGCGGGCGCGACGGGGGTGATGCTGAATGTGGGTGGTGATGTGGTGGTGCGGGGAAATCTGACGCAGGTGGTGGCGGTGGCTGATCCGCGGGCTGCGGCGGAGAATGGGGTGGCGCTGGAGCACGTGGTGGTAAGGGATGGCGCGGTGGCGACGAGCGGTTCTTATCGGCGAGGGTTTGAGCTGGCGGAGGCGGTGCGGGTGGGGGCTCCGGCTTACTCGCATTTGATTGACCCACGGACGGCGCGGCCGGTGAGCCATGTGCTTTCGTCCACGGTGATGGCGCGGGATGCGGTGACGGCGGGGGCGCTGGCTACGGCGTTTTCGGTGATGCCGGTGGAGGAGAGTGAGCGGCTGGCGGAGCGGACGCCGGGGGTGGAGTACCTGCTGGTGCTGTCGGGTGGCGATGAGGTTCGGAGTGCGGGGTGGCCGACGGCTGCGGGGTTGCGGGCGGCCGCTTTTCAGCGTCCGAGGGTGGGAGCACCGGCGGCGGGGATGTGGGATCCGACGTATGAGTTGAATATTGAGGTGACGCTGCCGCGGATTGAGTATGGGCGTTATCGACGGCCTTATGTGGCGGTGTGGATTGAAGACGGCGACCGTTTTCCGGTGCGGACGATTGCGCTGTGGTCAGAGAAGCCGAAGTACATTACGGAGCTGACGGAGTGGTATCGCGAGGACTGGGACCGGAGCCGGAAGCAGGGGGTGACGGATCTGTGGCGGACGGTGTCGTCTGCGACGCGGCCGCCGGGGACGTACACGCTGATGTGGGATGGCAAGGACAACGACGGCAAGCCGGTGAAGGCCGGAAAGTACACGGTGTGCATTGAAGCTGCGCGGGAGCACGGCGGGTACGATATCGACCGGCAGGAAGTGGAGTTCGACGCGAAGCCGAAACAAATGACGCTGCCTGCGGCGCACGAACTGGGAGCGGTGAAGATTGACTATCGCAAACGCTAGGGGGAGGGACAGCCGGCGGGCGGCGTTGCGGCACAAGGTGGCGAAGGCAGCGCGATGGCTGCATATCTACCTGTCGATGCTGAGCTTTGGGGTGGTGCTGTTTTTTGCGGCGACGGGGCTGACGCTGAATCATCCGGAGTGGTTTTCGGGGTCGGTGAAGACGCGGGAGAGCAAGGGGACGGTGGACCGGGGGCTGCTGGGTGGGTCGCCTAATACGGCGGGGCTGGTGGAGAGCTTGCGGGCGAAGGAACATCTGCATGGCGCGGTGGCCGCGGATGATGTGCGGGTCGATCCGAGGGGGGTGAGATTTTCGTACAAGGCGCCGGGGTATAGCGCGGATGTGAGCGTTGACCGTGAGAGTGGGACTTATGAGCTGACCGAGGTCAGGAACGGGTTTGTGGCCGTCGTTAATGACCTGCACAAGGGACGGGATACGGGAAAGGCCTGGGGATGGCTGATCGATTTTTCGGCGGTGCTGTTGACGCTGGTGTCGGTGACGGGGCTGGTGATTCTTTTGTTTATTTATAAGCGGCGGACCTCGGGGTTGATTCTTGCGGCGGCGGCGGTGGGGTTGTGCGTGGTGTTTTACCGGTTGTTTGTGCCGTAGGTGGGAGGGACGCTTTTCTATGGTGGGCGTGGGGAACTAGAATCATTGCGCCTCTCCACGGGCGCGACGCCAGGGCAGGATTTCAGGGCTCACTTAGGGATAGATGGCGTCAGTGGTTTTGTGTGGACTCCCATCAACGTTGGTTTAACCGGAAGTGATGTAGAGGAGAAACCATGAAGCATACGGCACATTTTTTTCGGAGTATGGTGGCTGCGACGGCGCTGACGTTTGTGTCGGTGGCGGCTCATGCGGCGACGGTGAATTTGAAGGCGACGTTGAAGGCATCGTCGGAGGTTCCGGCGAAGGACAGCGCGGGGACGGGGATGTTGACCGCGACGCTGGATACGACGACGAATGAGTTCAAATATCACATTGTTTACAGCGGACTGACTGGGGCGGCTACGGCGGCGCACTTCCATGGGCCGGCTGCCGAGGGCGTGAATGCCGGGCCGCAGGTGCCGATCAAGGGCGGTGTTGCCAGCCCTATCGACGGTAGCGCTACGCTGACGGCGGACCAGGCTAAGGATCTGCTGGATGGGAAGTGGTACTTCAACGTGCACACAGCCGCGAATCCCGGCGGGGAGATTCGCGGACAGGTGATGAAGGGTAAGTAGATGGGAGGGCGGCGGACTGTGTGTCTGCCGCCTGTGGTCTTCCGGGGGACGATTGTGGCTACGGTGAAACTCTGGAGTGATGACGAGGTTGCGGCGTCGCCGGTGGTGAAGGCGGTGTTTG
Source organism: uncultured Acidobacteriota bacterium (assembly GCA_903873705.1). Classification (GTDB taxonomy): domain Bacteria; phylum Acidobacteriota; class Terriglobia; order Terriglobales; family Acidobacteriaceae; genus Granulicella. Next base: position 1,972 of record CAIQPK010000035.1, on the reverse strand, counting down.
AGGACATACGCGCTACGCGGAAGTCGGATTTTGTGAACAACTTCTGGCGAGCGCTGGCGAACCAGCCGGCTGTGCTGGAGCGGACGTGGGCGAGCGTGAAGCAGGTGATGGTGGCCCCGGGGGCGCTTGATCCGCTGACGAAGGAGTTGGTTTATATCGCTGTATCGACGGTGAACAGCTGCAGCTATTGCGTGCACTCGCACACGGCTGCGGCGCGCGCGAAGGGGATGACGGATGAGCAGTATGCGGAGTTTCTGGCGGTGATCGGGATGGCTGCGGAGACGAATACGCTGGCGAATGCGATGCAGATTCCGGTGGACCGGGAGTTCATGCTGGAGTAGAAGGACGGGGCTGCTCTGATATGCTGAGAGGGTGCGCGTTCCTTGATTGGCACGATGTGCACCCGTAGCTCAGCTGGATAGAGCGGCAGCCTCCGAAGCTGTAGGTCAGAAGTTCGAATCTTCTCGGGTGCACCATTCCCTCTTATATTTTTAGAGTTCTATTTGCTGGCGGCGCTGTACTGCGCGTCGGGCACGGGCTCGAGCCATTTTGTAACTTCGCCTGCGGGCTCCTGGTAGATGGAGATGTGGACCATGGGGCCGCCGGGGGTGGCGCCGTGCCAGTGCTGAACGTTGGGTGGGGTCCAGATGACGTCGCCCTGCTTGATGTGCTGGACGGGGCCGCCACGCTGCTGGATAACGCCTGAACCGGAGGTGACGACAAGGATCTGACCGTGGGGGTGGCTGTGCCAGTTGGTGTGGCCGCCGGGGGCGAAGGTGATGGTTTCGGTGCGGGTGAGGTTGGCTTCCTCAGGCACGGTGAGCATGTCGATGGTGACGGTGCCGGCGAAGTGGGTGGCGGGGCCGGGCTCGTGAGAGATGGTGGCAGGGTGGTGGATGACGATGGTTGGAGTGGGGGTGCTCTGGCCGACGAGGGATGGGGTGGAGGGGGCGAGCAGGCAGGCGAGGGCGAGGGTGCTCGTCGTGAAGAGCTTCATGATGTTCCTTTCTTTGCTGGCGGAGAGTATGGCGTGGCGTCTTTGCGGACCGACCGCGGCGCGGCAGGCCATGATAGCTTCTCCGGCCGGGAGTGGGGAAGCTATCATGCGGCGGGCTGGCATCGCTTGCGGCAGAGCTTAACGCCGGGTGAGGATGTAGTGGGTGGCGTGGTCGGTGGGCGTGCGTTGGGTTACGGCGAGGCCCACGCTGGCCATGTCCAGGCCGGCGAAGAGATTTTCTCCCTGGCCGAGGAGGACGGGGGCGACGGCGAGGTGGAGGCTGTCGACGAGGCCGGCCTGGACGTACTGGCGGACGGTGGAGACGCCGCCACCAATCTTGACGTCCTTTGCGCCCGCAGCCGCCTTGGCTTTTTCGAGAGCCTCGTGGATGCCGCCGGTGACGAAGTGGAAGGTGGTGCCGCCTTCCATCACGATGGGGTCGCGGGCGTGGTGGGTGAGGATGAAGGTGGGTGCGTGGTAGGGCGGGTTGTCACCCCACCAGCCCTTCCAGGCGTCGTCGGGCCAGGGGCCGCGGACGGGGCCGAACATGTTACGGCCGAGGATGAAGGCGCCGAAGTTGTCCATGGCGCTGTGGGCGAAGTCGTTGTCGGGGCCGGTGGCGCCGTCGTCTTTGCCCTGCATGGCGCGGAAGGTTCTGGTGGGGAAGAACCACTGAAAGAGCTCGGGGCCGCGTTTGCCGAGGGGGTTGTCGAGGCTTTGATCGATGCCGGCGGCAAAGCCGTCGAGGGATACTCCGAAACCGGCGACGCGGACGTGGGGCATGGGGGCTCCGTGGGTGGGGGGGATTAGTGATTAGTGAGTAGTGAGTAGTGAGTAGTGAATAGTGAATAAGGCAAAGGCAAAGGCAAAGGCAGAGGCAGAGGCAGAGGCAAAAGCAAAAGCAGAGGCAAAAGCAGAGGGTTGTTGAGGGTTAGGTGGGTGGGAAGAGGGTGGAGCGGAGGGTGGTGGTCAGGG
>CAIQPK010000034.1 GCA_903873705.1 uncultured Acidobacteriota bacterium | reverse complement strand
CTGAAGATACCTCAGAAGCAAAAGCCGCGCGGGCGGCTGTGGTTCAACGATGGATCGTGCGTGCGGCTGCGGCCGCAGCGGCCGAACCATGTGTGGAGCTATGACTTCGTGAGCGCGAAGACGTATGACGGAAGGACGGTAGCCGCGTAACGTCCCACCATAAATCGCGTCAAGGAGGCGACTGATGGAAAAGGGTAAGGAGAGCAGCGGGGCCGTCCTGTACATCCGTGTTTCAACGGGCGATCAGGCCGACCCCCTGAACCTGAGCAATCAGGAAGCACACTGCCGAGACTATTGCCGACAAAGAGGATGGCCGGTGGTTGCGGTATTTACTGATCCCGGCCAATCCGCCCGTTCAGTTGAACGGCCAGAGTTCCAACGAATGCTCGCGTTTTGCCGACAGAATCGGCGAACGGTTCGCTATGTAATCGTTCAAGACCTGAGCCGATTTGCGCGTAACAACAAAGACCAAGCTCAAACCATTGCTGAGCTTTTTGCCATCGGCGTATTGTTACGCTCCACGTATGAAGGCAACATTGACGAGACTGCTGCTGGCAAAATGGCAGCCAATCTGTTCGGTACTCTCAACCAGTATCACTCGGATGCGCTTTCCGAGAAGATGAAGGACAGAACGCGGCAAGCCGTTCAAGCAGGCCGGTTCCCGTGGCGTGCGCCCGTTGGTTTTCTAAATACCGGTGCGAAGAATGGCTCCAATATTAGACCTGATGAGAGGCGAGCGCCGCTCATTCGTCGCGCCTTTGAACTCGTGGCAACGGGACGATATAAAAAGGCCGAAGTGCTGCACGTGGTCACCGGTGAAGGTCTGACTGGGGCCAATGGCAAGCCACTAACGAAACAAACTTTTCAGGCGATGTTGAGGAATATGCTCTACGCCGGATGGGTAAATCTTCCCAGTGAGCCCGGCTTTGAGCCGGTTAGAGGTCTGCATGAACCGATTGTCAGTCAGGATATATTCGACCGGGTTCAAGCGATCCTAGATGGACGCAAACCCACCACACTCGCCAAACGGAAAGTCAATCCTGTGGTGCCATTGAGAGGCTTCGTGAAGTGCGCTTGTTGTGGGACGCCCCTGACAGGCGGAAGCCCTCAAGGGCGAAATGGCAAGAAGTATCCGCGCTACTGGTGCCCGAACTCCGAGTGCAGGGAAGTGTCTCTGTCAAAGCCTCAGCTTGAGACTGACTTCTTGGAGATGATGGGACGAGTCCGCGCGAAGCCTGAAGCCATTGAGGACTTTCCCGCAGTTGCGGCAAGAGTATGGAGAGATAAGCAAGGAGATTCTGATCGTGAAATGAAGCGTCTTCAAGCACGGATAGATGAACAAAGCAGCCTGAAAACAGCACTATTCAAGATGAGGATGAGGGGCGAGATAACTGCGGACGATTTTGAGGAGCAGAAAGCTTCTCTCGCGGTTGAAGCCTACGAACTTCAGGAACAGATGGGTGCGGTTGCTGAGACGCAAGCGACAGCCGACTCGTTCCTGCGATTCGCTGAACTATGCCGGATGGACATGGCGGCTGTATGGAGCATGGCGGGGCCAGAAGAACGGCATCGGGTTCAAAAACTCCTCTTTGAAGACGGATTGGCCTACTCACCTAAAGAAGGGATTTTGAACCGCTCTAACTCTTCGCTTTTCAGCGTATTGCAGACGATGAACTCAGAAAGCGGATGGTTGGTGGGCCCACCAGGACTTGAACCTGGAACCAGCGGATTATGAGTCCGATGCTCTAACCATTGAGCTATAGGCCCTCTTGCCGTGACCGGCCAGCCTCACGATTGTAACGCCCACCCCGTGCCATGAAGAAAAGCCGCCGCGCCCATTGAGGGTCAGCGGCGGCTTCAGTTTCGGCCCTGGAGTAGCGGCCTGTTTCGGCGGTGCAGCTAAGCGTTTATTTAGCCACCACCGCAAACGTGGTTACCAGCGTCGCCGCCGTGTAGCCGGCCGTGGCTGCCTGCAGTGCGCGCACCGTGATCGTGCCTGCACCCGTCGGCACCACCGTGTTACCCGCCAGGTACCCCGGCCCGGACATGGTGAACGTAATCGGAGCCGGAGACTGCGACGACACCGTCAACAACACCGCCTTGCCCGGCAAAGTCTGTGTCGGTATCGGCGTCCACACCAGCGTTCCGGGCGGCGTGGCCGTCACGGCAAAAGTCGACGTCACGGTGGCCGCGCCAAAGCCCGCGATCGCCGCCTGGCTGGCCCGCAGCATCACGGTCCCCGTCCCGGTCAGCACCACCGTGTTGCCGGAGATGTATCCCGGCCCCGTCAGCTGGTACGTAATCGGCGCAGGCGACTGCGATGTCGCACTGAACCCTATCGCCGCACTTGGAAACGTCTGTGGCCCGATCGCCGAAAGCACCAGCGTTCCCGCCGGCGTCGCCGTCACCACAAAGCTCGCGCTCGCATTGCCGGCCGCGTACTTGCCGGAAGCTGGCTGGCTCGCAAACACCGTCACCATGCCCGTCCCGACCAGCGTGACAGAGTTGCCCGATATCCAACCCGGCCCGGTCATCGTATACGTAATCGCCGCCGGAGATGCCGACGTCGCCGTCACGGCAAACGCCGCTTCCGGAAACGTCTGTGGCCCGATCGGCGCAAACGTCAGCGCTCCCGGCGTCGCAGCCGCAGTCGCCACCGCAAAGCTCGCCGTCGCCGTCGCTGCCGCATAGTTGCCCGCCGCGGCTTCGCTCGCCTGCAACGTCACCGTTCCCGCGCCAGTCACGGTAACCGAGTTCCCCGAAACCGTAGCCGGTCCGCTCACCACCGCGTAGCTGATGCTCCCCGAAGACTTCGTTGTCGTCGCCACAGTAAACGCTGCATCGCCAACGGTGTGCGCCGGAATCGCCACGAAGGCCAGCACCGGATCGCCCGCCGTTACGGCAAAGCTCGTCGTCGCCGTCGTCGCGTTATACGTCGTTGTCGCAGCCTGGCTGGCCTGCAACACAACCGTTCCCACGCCCGTCAGCGTCACTGTGCTTCCGCTCACCGTAGCCGGTCCGCTTGCCACCGAGTACGTCACCGCGCCCGTCGAAGCCGACGTCGCCGAAACCGCAAACGCCGCCGTGCCATAAACCTTGCTGCCTACCGCTGCAAACGTCAGCGTCGGTGTCGTAACCGCATTGCTCACCGTCACCTTCACACTCGCCGTCGCCGTCCCAAAAGCGTTGCGGCTGGTCAGCGTGTACGTCGTGGTTGCCGTAGGATTCACCGTAACCGCGCCACGCACCGCGCCCACCACATCGATGTAGCCGTACGAACCGCCCGTCACTACCGGCGTCAGCGTCACGCTCGCCCCCGGAGACACTGTCGTCGCGGAAGCGGTAAAGCTCGTAATCACCGGCTTCGCTCCGGTCGGCGCCGTGTTCGCGTCATACGCCGTCCCCATCTGCACCACTTCAAAAGCCGACGAGGGCACCACCTTCAGCTTGTTCAGATCGCTATCGTTCCAGCGCGCATCCGGCGTGCCTTGAAAATACATATTCGACCCGTTGTCGGCCAGGATCATGCCGTACTGCTTCATCGCTTTCAGGATCACCTGGTTGGTCGACGAGAACCCCGAAATATCGAAGCTCGCCTTCAACCGGATACGCATCCCGATAATGTTGTCCGTGCCCCAAAGGTTCCCCGCCGCATGCGTCGCCGGAGCCACGAACAATCCGTTGGCCGCATCGGCCTTCGTATGTTGCGCCGTAAACCGGATCGCGTGATTGATCTGGCCCGCCACGATCTCGTCATACCGCACCAGGCCTTCAAACACCGATAACCCCGCCGCATCGGTCGAGGTCATCCCATACGGCCGCTTCTCGGTCGTCGTAAAGTCCCACAGCGTCCCCTGGGAGGCCGTCCATCCCGCGCTGCAATGTGCGGCCTGGTACATCTCATACGCCACGCAGCCATTGCGATCGATCACGATCGCGTGACGGTCGTTGGTGTCGGTCGGGCACTCCGCCGGAGCGCCTTCAATCGGCATGACGGTAGGAATCGGATAGACCGTCTGGTCGCTCTCGGTCGGATACGCAATCATCGTCACCGGCACACCCGGCGTCGTCTTCCCATCGACCACGGTGTACGGAATGCCATAATTCCCGCCGGCAATCGAACTGAAGTCGGGGTGCAGGGAAGCACCCGCCAGGTCGCCTGCGGTCGTAATAATTTTGTTTGAGTTGGGGTCGAGCGAGGCATTGCTAATGTCCTGGTGCCACGCATCGTTCGGGGACGGCACAAAGCCGTTCAACGCGCCATTGTTGCCCAGCGAAATAGCAGAGCACGCCACCGGAGTGGTCTGCGCAACGCCCGCGGCCGTACACACAGCCACGGCAAATAATACGATCGTCTTCTTCAACATCGGGGGCCCTTTTCTCCTGCTGCCTGGTACGGGTTTTCTGCCACACACCAGTCCGCTGGGCTTAGGAGAAACAAGCACTGACCCATTGGTGATCTGGTAAACACAGCATACCCGTGACGATCGACTCCCGCCACAGCAAATCCCACCTTATTCCCGGCCAAGCACGAGCGTTATCACCCACTTGGGTGAACACAAGTAGCGTTGGCGTCATTAACTATGTCGTCAACCGATGCACCCCGCGGAACCAAACTCCGCCGCCGCCCGTATCATCCCCAATGCTCGCCTCACCGCGGGAAGGGAACTGACCCATGAAGCTTCTGATCTTCTGCATCCTCCTCGTCATGTGCTGGCCGGTAGCGCTCGTCGCTCTCTGCCTCTACCCGCTGGTCTGGCTGGTCCTGCTCCCCTTCCGCGTGGTCGGCATTGCCGTAGGTGGAGCCCTCGAGCTCGTAGCCGCCCTCATCTCTCTCCCCGCCCGCGTCATCCGCGCCATCTAGCCGTTCGCGAGAATCACAGGCTCCGCCCACAGGTGCTTCCGGCCTCATTGCCTCTGAGCTCCGCACCGCACGCGCGGACCTCACGCCACCTCATCGTCTGCAACGCGAGCCCCACTCCCCTCGCCCCCGTTTTCTCACCCTTACGGCCGTCTCAATTAGGCAGCCCCGATCCTGGCAGCTTCGCTGGAGCTTCCCTCATCGTTGGCTCCAGCAACAGGTCCAGCAGGAACAGCAGCCCCGCCGGCCCATCGGTTGTCACCGCGACCCCATCGCAGGCCAATCCCGCGTACTCCCCAAAGTAGCTGGCCAGCAGCACGATCTTCGCCTTCGGCATCCGCTCCCTCACCAGCGCCATGCTCTCCGCCCGCTCCGCGGGCGAAAGGCCATAGCAAAGAAGCACGGCGTCAAAAGTCAGGCCGGCATCACCCAGCTCCCTAAAGCCGGTAGCGGAAACCGCCTCATACTGACGCTGCAGTACCAGCATCCGCGTCTCCCGCAAGGCCCCGATCTTGCTCACGATCAAAACCCGCGGACGTCGAACCATCGCTCACACCTTTCGGCAGCAGAAGCTCAATCACACGCAAGGAAACGGAGTACGTCACGCGACAAAAGCGGTTAGTCGAAAGCGGCCGTCGCGCAGCTGGGTTTCCCCAGCACCACCACCTGCCTGGCTTCCGGCCGACCGCTCCCCGCCACCACCTCAAAGCTCACCACGTCGCCTTCCTTCAGCACCTGGTAGCCATCCATCTGCACCGCGCTGAAGCTCACAAACACATCCGGCCCCTGGTCCTGACCCAGAAATCCGGTCCTTTGCCCCTTGTCGAACGACTTTACAAATCCGCTATGCAGCTCCATGCCAATACCCCCATCCGCGTCAAGCAGCGCAGCCATACTTCAGTGTTCGAAAGCCGGACATCGGCATGCCGCCGCCTGAGACGACAGTGATTATCGTTGCTGAGCCACTTCGACGCAGTGATGCCAATCACATAGGCCGTCCGGGGTCGCCGGACTAGGCCCACCAGGCCAAAGCCGTGCCTTTTCTCGCTCTCAGCACCCCCCTTTTCCACCTTTCCACGCCAAAATCGCAAACTGCACCATTCCTGCACCTTGCGCCCGCGCCCACCGCGGCCTATCCTCGCTATTGTTACGGGATGATTAACACGGCAAAACCCGCAATTGACGGGCATTCCCGAAGCTTTCCACACAAAAACCCCAGAAAAACCGAGTATTACCCCTCTCAAACCCGCGCAGGGGGAGTATCAACGTCGTTACCACAATATGTAGTTGTTTTATACTTGACTCACCCCAGATGCGGCGTTACCTTCGCATCTGCAACCGACTTTCTGTGATCTGCAAGGTCGCATGGCCTGCATCCTGGGCCGCACTCTGCAGCGCCCGACACAGACCTTCGAGCATCCCCTCAAGGCCGCCACCCCGACCTTCGTACGCAGAGGAGCTTCTAGCTCCCCAGACCGTTTTTCCAAGGAGTTTTTCCATGGCTGAGTTCACCGTTCCCGTCGACACCACCACCTCCGCCTCCACTCCCGCGCCCGCCTTCCCCGCGCACGGCTCTGCTCCCGGCCTCCACTTCGAGCGCCACTTCACCCAGCCCGGCGTCTCCCCCTTCGACGAGATCACCTGGGAGCGCCGCGACGCCGTCATCCAGGACTGGAAGGGCAAGCTCATCTTCGAGCAGAAGAACGTCGAAGTCCCCGCAGACTGGTCCATGACCGCCACCAACATCGTCGCCAGCAAGTACCTCCACGGCCAGATCGGCACCCCCGAGCGCGAGTCCGGTGTCCGTGCCCTCATCACCCGCGTCGCCGAGTCGGTCCGCAACTGGGGCATCCGCGACGGCTACTTCCACTCCCAGGAAGACGCCGACGTCTTCTTCGCCGAGCTCGCCCACATCCTGCTCCACCAGAAGGCCGCCTTCAACTCCCCCGTCTGGTTCAACGTCGGCTGCGACCGCTTCGAGCCCAACTCCGATGCCCAGAACTGGCACTGGGACGCCGAGCAGGGCCGCGTAGCCTTCTCCGTCACCGGCTACACCCGCCCGCAGTGCTCCGCCTGCTTCATCAACTCCGTGCAGGATTCCCTCGACTCGATCCTCACCCTCGCCAAGACCGAAGGCATGCTCTTCAAGTGGGGCTCGGGCGCCGGCTCCAACCTCTCCGCCATCCGCGGCTCCATGGAAGTCCTCTCCGGCGGCGGCACCGCCTCCGGCCCGCTCAGCTTCATGCGTGGCTTCGACGCCTTCGCCGGCGTCATCAAGTCCGGCGGCAAAACCCGCCGTGCTGCAAAAATGGTCATCCTCAACGTCGACCATCCGGACATCGAAGACTTCATCCAGTGCAAGGTTAAGGAAGAAGCCAAGGCCTGGCACCTCATGCAGGCCGGTTACGACGGCTCCGGCCCGGATTCCGAAGCCTACAGCAGCATCTTCTTCCAGAACGCCAACAACTCCGTCCGTGTCACCGACGAGTTCATGAACGCCGTCGTCAACGACCACACCTTCGCCACTCGCACCGTCCGCGACAAGGAAGTCGTCAAGGAAACCCCTGCCCGCGACATGATGCACCAGATCGCCGAAGCCACCTGGCAGTGCGGCGACCCCGGCATGCAGTACGACTCCACCATCAACCGCTGGCACACCAGCAAGAACACCGCCCGCATCAACGCCAGCAATCCCTGCTCTGAGTACATGTTCCTCGACGACTCGGCCTGCAACCTGGCCAGCTTCAATCTCATGAAGTTCCTCACCCCCGGCGGCCAGTTCGATATCCCCAGCTACCGCCACGCCATCGGCGTCATGACCACCGCGATGGAAATCATCGTCGACGCCGCCGGCTACCCCACCGAACAAATCTCCAAGAACTCCCACGACTACCGCCCGCTCGGCCTCGGCTACGCCAACCTCGGCGCCCTGCTCATGAACTTCGGCCTCCCCTATGATTCCGACGCCGGCCGCGCCTTCGCCGCCTGCGTTACCTCGATCCTCTGCGGCGACGCCTACGCCCAATCCGCCCGCATCGCCGCCGACTGCCCGCCCCTCGGCGCCGCCACCCCCCTCACCCAGGCCACCGGTGTCCAGGGCGGTGCCTGCCCCGGCTTCTACGTCAACCGCGAGCCCTTCCTCGACGTCATCCGCATGCACCGCGCCGAAGTCAACAACATTGACCGCGCCCTCCAGAACACCACCGAGCCCTTCATCGCTCCCAACCTCCCCGACATGAAGGCCGCCGCCCAGAACGCCTGGGACGAGGCCCTCGTCCTCGGCGAGCAGTTCGGCTACCGCAACTCCCAGGTCACCGTCCTCGCCCCCACCGGCACCATCGGCTTCATGATGGACTGCGACACCACCGGCATCGAGCCCGACCTCGCCCTCGTCAAGTACAAGAAGCTCGTCGGCGGCGGCATGATCAAGATCGTCAACAACACCGTCCCCGGTGCTCTCTTCAAGCTCGGCTACTCCGAAAACGAAGTTGAAGGCATCGTCAATTACATCGACGCCACCGGCACCATCGAAGGCGCCCCCGGCATCAAGCCCGAGCACCTCGCCGTCTTCGATTGCTCCTTCAAGCCCGCCAAGGGAACCCGCAGCATCCACTGGCTGGGCCACGTCAAGATGATGTCGGCCACCCAGCCCTTCCTCTCCGGAGCCATCTCCAAGACCGTCAACCTCCCCAACGACTGCTCCGTCCAGGACATCGCCGACGCCTACACCGAAAGCTGGCGCCTCGGCCTCAAGGCCGTAGCCATCTACCGCGACGGCTCCAAGGGCACCCAGCCCCTCAACGTCTCCGCCCAGACCAGCGACGAAAAGAAGGGCACCAAGATCCTCACCGCGGAAGAGAAATCCAAGCTCCCGGCGACTACCCCCCAGACATTGTCATCCCGCAGCGCAGCGGAGGGATCTGCTTCACCAGAAGCGGCACAAGCCTCCACCGAAGCCACGGCCGCCCTCACCGCCGCCCTCGCCGCAGCGCAGTCCCACGCCGCCGCCACCCACGCCGAGCTAGCCACCACCCAGCAGCAAAAGGCCTCCCTCGAAGCCCAGTTAACCGCGCTCCTCACCGCCGCCTCCCAGAACGCCGACTCCCACGACGCCATCGCCCCGCCGCGCGCCGTCCGCCACCGCCTCCCCGGCGAGCGCGCCTCGGTCACCCACAAGTTCTCCATCGGAGGCCACGAAGGCTACATCACCGTCGGCCTCTACCCCAACGGCCAGCCCGGCGAGCTCTTCATCCGCATGGCCAAGGAAGGCTCCACCATCTCCGGCCTCATGGACAGCTTCGCCCTCGCCATCAGCCTCTCGCTGCAGCACGGCGTCCCGCTGAAGGTCCTCTGCGAGAAGTTCGCCCACACCCGTTTCGAGCCCTCCGGCTGGACCGGCAACGAGCAGATCGGCTACGCCAAGTCCATCATGGATTACCTCTTCCGCTGGATGCAGCTCCGCTTCCTCTCCGGCACCCAGCTCGACCTTTTCGCCGGCCTGGCCTCACCAAAATCCGTCCCCGTAGCCGGCCACATCACCGCCCCCAACAGCACCGCCATCCCGACGCCCCCCGCTCCGGCCACGACAGCATCGAGCACCGCAGAGCCGCACTCTGGACCCTGGGCCCTGGACCCTGCACCCTCAGCTCCTATCCCCGAACCCCACACCATGCTGGGCGACGCCTTCGAACACCACGACCGCAACCCACCCCAGCAAGGCATAGCCCCCGACCTCACCGCCAGCTACGGTCTCAACCCGTCTTCTGGACCCTGGGCCCTGGACCCTGGCCCCTTGAAGGTCGAAGACCGCTCCTTCGTCCACACCGCCGACGCCATGAAGTCCATGTACGACATGGGCGACGCCCCCAGCTGCAGCACCTGCGGAGCCATCATGGTCCGCAACGGCTCCTGCTACAGATGCATGGAATGCGGCGGAACCAGCGGCTGCAGCTAACCGAAGGGTCTGTTGCCCCGCTCAAGAATCAAAAGACCCCGCCGCAAGCGGGGTCTTTTTGTGCAGCAATACGACGTCCTTCCTTGCCAGAGACATCATTGTTCGCGAGAAGGGAAGGGGCGGGTCTTTGACCCGCCCATCACCAAGCCTGCCCGACCACCCTTCCACTCTGCCGAAGGCCGGAGCGCAGGCGAAGCCGCAGCGACAAAATTGCCTTCTTCCAGGCAGCCCCAAAGCCTAAGATATCCCCCATGTCCCGGCCTCCGAGAACCACCAACACCGGAACTTTCTTCATTACCGCGATCACCCTCATGCGTCGTCGCCGCTTTCAGGTCGACACCACCGCCCTCCTCTTCCTCGAAACGCTGCAACACTACCGTCGCACCGGTATCTACAAACTCCACGCGTTTGCCGTCATGCCAGACCACATCCATCTCCTCATCACCACCGATGACCTTCCAAAAGCGATGAAGGACCTCAAGGGCAGCTTCGCGCACAAGATGGGCGGAGAGCGTTTCTGGCAACAGGGATACACAGATCACGTTGTCCGCGATCGAGCAGACTTCGATGCCCACGTGACCTACATCCATCAAAACCCCGTTCGCAAACGGCTTGTAGAAACGGCAGAAGACTACCCGTACTCCTCCGCGTACCGCGGAGGAGTACGGGTTTCAAAAGAAGAATCATCGTGAAGGCCGGGTCAAAGACCCGGCCCTTCCTCCCTCGCTCATTATTCGAATGGCCGCATGCTACCCTTTTCCCAGCCCAAGGAGCCGCAGCATGCACCCCAACGAAACCCTCGCTCGCCGCTGGTTTGAAGAAGTCTGGAACCAGGGCGACGAGACCTCCCTCGAAACCCTCCTCCACCCCGCAGCCCGCGCCCACGACTTTCCCGCCCCCGGCCACATCGCCGACCGCGCCACCTTCATCCAGAGCGTCCGCGACTTCCGCGAAACCTTCAGCGAACTCAAGTTCATCGTCGAAGACGTCGTCGTCAACGACCACACCATGGCTATCCGCTGGTACCTCACCGCCCGCCATACCGGCTACGGACTCGGCATCCTCCCCACCCAGCAGCCCATCACCCTCAGCGGTATCACCATGGCCAAAGTTCTCGATGGCCAGATCGTTGAAGGCTGGACCGCCCAGGACCTCACCCGCCTCATCATGCAGCTCCAGGACGCCACCAGGCCCTGAAGCTCCAAACTAAAAACCCCCGCCCGCAGGCAGGGGTCCTTCAGTTTCATCACCACCGTCCTACGGCGTAATCAGGTGCCCGGAAATATTCACCACGAACGTGTCAAACGACGGTGTATAACCCGCAAATGCCGGCGAAAGCGACAACGAATCCGCATAGATCGTCGTCGGATAGTTGGCGTAATACTGCCCCGGTACGGTAGCCGAAGGGTTCGGCCCAAAGTAGTAATTGGCCGACGGGTTACCGGCAACGCTCGCACTTAACAACACGATCGGCTGAACATAAGGGCCCGAGCTCTGCGCTGCGCCGTTCATCGTGATGTAGTCAATCACCAGGCGCTTCCCGGCGGGGATCGGAACACTGGTGAAGGTGAAGTTGCTCACATTGACGGTGACGCTCGCCTGAAAAGGCGCGCGCGCCGGCTGGTCGACATCCTGGGTCAGTGCGGCCCGCACCGCCTGCGCCATCACGGGAACAGCGTAGTACTTTCCAATAACAGCCACCACCATCAGCGCTGCGGCAACGGTGAATAATTTCTTCTGCATAAAGTTCTCCTGGGAGTTGATTTTTTTGAAACAGTGGAATCCAGCCATCAGCGGCCGGTCGAGCCAATCCATGAGCCCGCGTATCACCTGCGCAGCTTCTTTTTTGCGATGGCAAACAGTGGTGCCAGTGCCACTCCCACGAGGAGGTTGAAGTTCGGTTCAGGTACAGGTGAAATCGGACGCTCCGTCGACGTCAGCACCACGTCGTACCCATAGTGCAGGTCCTCGTCCAGCGCCAGCCCGCCCAGCCCGGTAAAGCCATCGGCCAGCGTGCCCGACCCATAGTTTTCCGCCAGCGACATGTTCGCGTACGCCGTCAGCGCCAGGTAGTAAGTCCCCGCCGTCAGCGTCCCGCCATCCAGCGCCACGTCGTAGCAGTTACCGTCGTACGTTCCCGCGCCCGTCGGACAAGTCGTCCCAAAGTAAGTCGACGCCAGAAAGTTTCCGCTCGCATCGAACAGGCTCAGGTAAGGCTCCAGCCCTCCCGCAGTCACGGTCGGCCCGGTCAGGCTGTTTCCGCCGCCATAGCTGTACGTAATCGCCATCATCGTCGACGTGTCGGCAACGTTGAAGCTGTTCACCACCGCCGCCCACTGGGCATAGTCGCTGTCGCTGTTGCCGGCGTTCAGAACGCACGACGTCCCGCAACTCGTAACAGTCGCATCGTTCCTCAGATTCCCTGAATAGAACAGCGTGCTATCGGCCCTGCAAGGCAGAGCGCCCGCAAGCAGGGCAAAGGTTGAAAGTGTAAGGAGTGATGAAGTAACGCGCGCACGCGCACGCTTTGCGCTGGGCGCAAGAAGTTTAAACATGATTCGACCGGCCTCCGGATCTACGAGCACTGCAAGATACTGCAAAGAACAACATCGAGCTCTCTACGGGTGCTCGATGTAATTGGGGCCAGTCGCAGCGTCAAACGCTCCCGCCCGCTGTCATGCGGGGACTAGGGCATTACCGCTGTGATCTTTACGCTCCACCCTTCTCTGTGGATGGGTGCCGTCGCGATATTCTTTTTCAATCCGAATAATTCCCCATGCCCTCCAAATCCCTGTCAACCCCCCCAACCCCTTATCTTCAACAAACCAAAAGCCATAAACCTGGCGTACTTACCCCACCCCATCCGGTAAAATTAAAGCAGCAGTAAAAGCCCGCCCACCGGGCGGCATTTTATTCCGCGCGAAAAAGCAGACCAGCAACCCGGTCTGCCCAGACCTGACCCAATAGAATCTGAGATTTTGCAGATCCGGTCTGCAGGGGGGGCACCCCCCGCCCGGCCCGCGTCCCAAACCCGCAAATTCCCCTGAAGTTGCGCACAACACATCGTCCAAAACCTGTGTCCTAATACACATCGCGAGGGTTACGGACCCTCGGAAGGAGCACGACGATGAACAAGACACTACTCGCCGCCGTTGGTGGCATCCTGCTTTCCGCATCTGCTGCTGCTGGCGCACAGGTCGCCATCCGCATTGGCCCTCCTCCGCCCGTCGTTGAGCGCCGTCCGCCCCCGCCGCACGTCGGCTGGGCATGGCAACCCGGCTATCACCGCTGGGACGGCAATCGCTACGTCTGGACCGCCGGCACCTGGGCTGAACCGCCTCGCCACGGTGGACGCTGGGTCCCCGGCCACTACCGCCACACCCGCGAAGGCTACATCTGGGTCGAAGGCCACTGGCGCTAACCCTACCCACCCCATGTGGAACGGCGGACAGGAATTGCATCTGTCCGCCGTTCCCTGTTAACTGGCTGTATGTCTCTTTCCGCTGAAAATCGCGCCCGCCGCATCAAGGTCCTCCTCTTCGACGTCGACGGCGTCCTCACCAACGGCGACATCACCGTCTTCCCCGGCCCCGACGGCAAAGGTGTAGAGGTCAAGAGCTTCCACGCTCACGATGGTCTCGGCGTCTCGCTCGCCCGACTCGCCGGCATCAAGCTGGGCTTCATCACCAAGCGCCAGTCGCAGGCCGTAGCCATCCGCGCCGCCGACCTCAAGATCGAGCACTTATATCAAGGTCAGGCTCACAAGATGGAAGCGGTGCAGGAGATCCTTGCTGCCGAGAGCTGCACCCTCGATCAACTCGCTTACGTGGGAGACGACATCATCGATCTGCCCGTCATGCGTCACGTCGGCCTGGCCATTGCCACCGCCAACGCGCGGCCGGAGGTCAAGGCCGCTGCCCACTACATCACGCCCTTAGCCGGAGGCTCAGGCGCCGGTCGCGACGCCGTCGACTTCATCCTCACCGCTCGCGGCGTCCTCGCCTCCACCATCGAGCAGTACCTCGATGCTGACAATCCCGAAGCCCGCCGCAACGACATCGGCTCCGGCAACATGTAGCGTTAGCGCCGCGGTTCCACGTGCTCCAGCCAGACCACGTCCGTGCCGCTCGCATCCGGCTCCTGCATCGCCAGGTGCACCATCCACCGCCCCGGCGCCGCGCCGTGCCAGTGCACCTCACCCGCGTCGATCCACACCGAGTCCCCTGACCGCACCTCATGCAGCGGACCGCCCCGGAGCTGGACTTGACATATCCCGCTCAGCACATGCAGTGCCTGCCCCCGGGGGTGGCTGTGCCACGCCGTCCGCGCGCCCGGAGCAAAGCCCACGCGAGTTACCTTAAGTGCTGTCGAAACAACAACTTCGTCCAGCCATACAATGCCGCTAAACCAGGTCGGAGGACCCGGGCGGCAACCACGATCTTCTTCACGCAAGATGTCCATGGCCTGAACCTAACATCCCCATTTGGGTAGATAAATACCACCACACGGGTCATATTCGCACCAACGTAATAGGCGAACAAACCACAAAGACGGCGTTAGAATAGCGCATGACGTCCGCGCCGCCAGCTCTCGATGTCCATCCCGCACTCACCTGGGCGCACCCGCTCGTGCAGGAATGGTTCACCGCAAAGTTCGGTACACCCACCGAACCGCAGATTGAAGGCTGGCCCGCCATCCTGCGCGGCGACCCAACCCTCATCTCCGCGCCCACCGGTTCCGGCAAAACGCTGACAGCTTTTCTGGTCTCCATCGACAAGCTCCTCCGCGCTGCCCTCGAAGGTGGCCTCGAATCCCGCACCCACGTCGTCTACATCTCGCCGCTGAAGGCGCTGTCGAACGACATCCAGAAAAACCTCGACGGCCCGCTTGCTGAGATACAGCAGCTCGCGCAACAGCGCGGCTATCTCTGCCCGCACATCCGCACCGGCGTCCGCACCGGCGACACGCTCCAGAAAGAGCGCACGGCGATGCTCAAAACGCCGCCGCACATCCTCGTCACTACACCCGAGTCGCTCTACATCCTGCTCACCGCCGGCAAGCCCCGCCAGAACCTCACCCGCGTGCAAACCGTCATCGTCGACGAGATCCACGCCATCGCCGACGACAAGCGCGGCGCCCACCTCGCCCTCACGCTCGAACGGCTCGACGCGCTGGTATGCGGCGAGAACCGCCTCTCACCTGGAGCGATGCTCGCCGGCATGGCGCAACCACCGCAACGCATCGGCCTCTCCGCCACCCAGAACCCCATCGAGCTGGTAGCCAGCTTCCTCACCGGCACACTCAACTCGCGCCAAGTACCAGCACCATCGGAGTGCCCCATGTCCGAATTCTCGGACATGGGTTCGCAGGATGCACAAGCCTCACCCGCCACCATCATCCAGGTTGGCCGGCGCCGCACCCTCGACCTCGCCATCGAAGTCCCCTCCGACGAGCTCGGCTCCATCGCCAGCATCGCCATGTGGGACGAGGTCTTTGACAAGCTCGCCACGCTTGCCAACGAGCACCGCTCCACCCTCGTCTTCGTCAACACCCGCAAGCTCGTCGAGCGCATTAGCTTCGAGCTCTCCAACCGTCTCGGCGAAGACGCCGTAGCGGCACACCACGGTTCACTCTCTCGCGCCCTCCGCCTCGACGCCGAGCAACGCCTCAAAGCCGGCGAGTGCAAAATACTCGTCGCCACCGCCTCCCTCGAGCTCGGCATCGATATCGGCACCGTTGACCTCGTCTGCCAGATTGCGACCACACGAGCTGTCGCTGTGGCAATGCAAAGAGTCGGCAGGGCAGGGCACTGGCGTGGCGCCATCCCCAAGGGCCGCTTCTTCTCCATGACCCGCGACGACCTTATGGAGCAGTCCGCACTCCTGCGCAAGATGGTTGCCGGCGAGCTCGACCGCCTCGAAGTTCCCGACTCGCCCATGGACGTGCTGATGCAGCAGATCGTCGCCATGTGCGGTGCTGAGCCCTGGGAAGAGACCGCCCTCTACAACCTCGTCCGCCGCGCCTGGCCCTACCGCAACCTCACCCGCGCCCACTTCGACGAGCTCATCCACCTCCTGCACGAAGGCATCGAAAGCTCCCGCGGCCGCTACGGTGCCTACCTCCTTCGCGACGGCGTACAGGGCGTCCTGCACCCACGCCGCGGCGCACGCATGATCGCCATCTCCAACGGCGGCGCCATCCCCGACACCAGCCTCTTCGCCGTCATGCTCCAACCCGAGAACGTCCAGATCGCCACGCTCGACGAGCACTTCGCCGTCGACAGCTCACCTGGCGACGTCGTCCTGCTCGGCAACACCAGCTGGCGCATCCAGCGCATCGATCCCGCGGGAAAAGTTCTGGTGGAAGACGCCCACGGCGCCCCACCCAGCATCCCTTTCTGGGAAGGCGAAGCTCCCCAGCGCACTGGCGTCCTCTCCGACGGCGTAGCCGACCTCCGCGCCGAAATCGACGCCCGCACCCGCAACGTCAAACCCAACGACCTCACCAACGCCTTCGCTAACTTCACCGCAGAATCTTCAACTCAACTAGATCCCTCCACAAATTTGTCATCTCGACCGGAGCGCAGCGGAGTGGAGAGACCTGCAGCTTGGAGCGGCACAGGACCGGGTGCCCCATGTCCGGATTTTCGGACATGGGATTCCACGGGAGCCGCAGGAACGCCGCAACAGCAGATCCTCAACACGATTGCCTTCCTCCAGCACGAGTGCTTCCTCTCCCCCTCCGCCGCCCGACAGCTCATCACCTACGTCGTCCACGGCCGCGCGGTCCTCGGAGCCGTCCCCACCAAAACCACCATCATCGCCGAGCGCTTCTTCGATGAAGGCGGCGGCCAGCAGCTCATCCTGCACGCGCCCTTCGGCGGACGCATCAACAAGGCCTGGGGCCTCGCTCTCCGCAAGCGTTTCTGCCGAGGCTTTAACTTCGAGCTGCAAGCCGCTGCCACCGACAACGGCATCAACATCTCGCTGGCCGAGCAGCACAGCTTCCCGCTCGCCGACGTCTTCAAGTTCCTCACTGAGCACACCGCGAAGGAACTCCTCGAGCAGGCCGCCATCCCCTCGCCGCTCTTCAAAAACCGCTGGCGCTGGGCCGCCGGGCGTTCGCTCCAGCTTCTACGCATGTCCAAGGGCAAGCGCGTCGCCCCGCAGATCCAGCGCACCCGATCGGACGATCTCCTCGCCAGTGTTTTCCCCCACGCCTCGGCCTGCCCCGAGACCATGGCCGGCGACATCGAAATCCCCGACCACCCGCTCGTCCGCGAAGTCATGAAAGACACCCTCACCGAAGCCATGGACATCGAAGGACTGCTCGACATCCTGCGCGGCATCGCCTCGGGCGCCATCACCTGCCTTGCCGTCGACACTCCGGTCCCATCGCAGTTCGCGCACGAGCTCATCAACGCCATGCCTTACGCGTTCCTTGACGACGAGGACGCCGCCGCCCGCCGTACCCGCGCGGTCAGCACACGCCGCACCCTCCCCGATCACCTCGCCGACAACCCCCGCCGCCTCGACCCCGCCGCCATCGCCGCGGTCCGCCAGCAGTTGCAACCCGGCATTCGTGACGAGCACGAGCTCCACGACCTCCTGCTCTCACTCGTCGCTCTGCCACTCCCCTACCTTGATGCCCAAGCCGCAGAGAAGCCGCAAGCCACCCGCCACTGGCCGCACTTCTTCCAACGCCTCGCACAAAACAACCGCGCCCACCTCGTCACCATCAACGACACACCCAGCTGGATCGCCGCCGAGCGCCTCGCTGCCGCCGCTCTCCTCTGGCCCGACGCGACTCTCCACACCCCCAAAGAAATGGTCATCCTGAGCGAAGCAAAGGATCTGCGTTTCGCCGCTGGAGCCACCGACGTCAAAGAGCGCATCCTCGCTGGCACCGAAATGCGTCCCGCGCAAACCATTCCACCCCGCTCCGCTGCGATCACCACGCTGGTACAAGGCTGGCTCCAACTCCTCGGCCCCACCACCTCCATCCACCTCGCCGCTCTCACCCACCTGCAACCTTCCGACGTCTACCAGTCCATGCTCGCCATGGAAATGCAGGGCCTCGCCATGCGCGGCATCTTCGAGTACCCTGCGACCGCCGACGATCACGCCATCGAGTGGTGCGAGCGGCGCATTCTTCAGCGCGTCCACCGCCTCACCCTCGGCACGCTGCGCAAGCAGGTCGAGCCCGTCAACGCCAACATCTTCATGCGCTGGCTGCTCGACTGGCACCACCTTGCCCCCGAGACCGAATCCAACCCCCGCCCGACGGGCGAAGAGGCCGTGCTGGCCGCCATCGAGCAGCTCGAAGGCTTCGAAGCCCCCGCCGTCGAGTGGGAACGCACCCTCCTTCCCGCCCGCGTCGCCCACTACGACCCCCGCTGGCTCGACAACCTCTGCCTCGCCGGCATCATCGGCTGGGGCCGCATCTCTCCCCACCCCGCATGGTCGGCGGCGGAAAGCACCGGCCCCCGCCGCGTCATCCCCACGAGCGCCGCTCCCATCACCTTCTTCCTGCGCGAGTCCTCCGAGTGGCTCCACCACGCCCTCGCCGCCAAATCCGTCGACGAACAAATCCTCACCCAATCCCTCTCTCCCGAAGCGCAACAGGTGCGTACGCTCCTTTCAGCACGGGGCGCCGCCTTCACCGCCGACCTCCAGCGCCTCACCAACCTCACCAAGCTCCAAACGGCCACCGCCCTCTGGGAACTCGCGACCGCGGGCCTCGCTTCCGCCGACGGCTTCGACCAGCTCCGCGCCATGATGGACCCCCGCCGCAAGTCCGCCGCCATAGCCCAAACCCCCGCCACATCCTTGCGCAAACGCGCCGCCGCCCGCACCACCGCCGGTCGCTGGTCGCTCTTTTCTGACCCCTCCGCCAACCTGTCATCTCGACCGGAACGCAGCGCACTGGAGCGACCCGCAGTTGGGATAGCCACAACCACGGGTGCCCCACCTCCCGCCCCTGGGACGTGGGAAGGCAAGACGCTCGCCGCCCAAGAAAGGCAACAGCAAGCCATCGCCGCCGCCCGCCGCCAGGACGCGGCCCTCGACGCCCACGCCCGCATCCTGCTCTGCCGCTACGGCGTGCTCTTCCGCGACCTCCTCGCCCGCGAGTCCAACGCCCCCAAGTGGCGCGACCTCGCCCCCATCCTCCGCCGCCTCGAAGCCCGCGGAGAAATCCGTGGCGGCCGCTTCGTCAACGGTCCCTTCGGCGAGCAGTTCGCGCTCCCCGAAGCCGTCGACTCTCTCCGTCAGGCCCGCCGCGACGCACCTTCGCGCAGCGCCGAGCCGCCGGTTACCGTCGCCGCCGTCGACCCCCTCAACCTCGCCGGCATCCTCATCCCGGGCGACCGCGTTCCCGCCATTCCCGGGCGTGAGCTCCACTTCCAGAACGGCGCCATCTACGCCGACCCGGCGACGACCCCTCCACCGGCAGCAGCGCCCAAACTCAGGCGCACCCGCAGTATCGCCGACATCCTCCGCGACGACGCCATCCCAGCCCGGCCCATCGCTGCGCCGGCTTCATTAGACTTGTTCTCGTGAGCGATCCCACACCCGAGCGCGCCCAGCCTCGCCCCGGCGAGTCAGCCGAAACACTTGTGCCGCTGGAAGGCGAGTTCTACTTCGAAGGCCCATACAGGGTCTTCACCGAGGCGTACCACCTGCGCCGCGGCTACTGTTGCAACTCCGACTGCCGTCACTGCCCTTACAAGTAAGGGCCTAGTGTGCCGGTTGTGCAGCGGGCCCCAGGCTTTCGGTGGGCACTGCGCTGGCCACGGCCCGCGTCTTCATGCCCTCGGCGTTTTTCATCATCAGCACCACCCGCGGATCATGTAAGTACACCCGCAGCGCCTCGTCCTCTGCCATGGCGTGCCGCGTATCGTAGCCGGCCTCGGTCGCTTTGCTCAGCCACAGGATCGTCGACTTGTCGTCCTTGTGCCGCGCAAACATCCTCGCCATCTCATAAGCCAGGCCAGCGTAATTCTGTGTGCCTACCACCTGCGCCACCGTGCCGCCGGTCTCGTGCTTGTCGAACGAATGCGGATCGAGCGCCAGTGCCACGGTAAACTCCTTGCGCGCGCTCTCCATGTCGCCGCTCTCAAAGTACGCCATCCCCAGGTTCGAGTGGTACGTCGCCGAAGTCCTGTTCAATTTGCTGGCACGCTTGTAATCGATGATCGCGTTCTTGTACTTCCTCTGCATGTACTCGGTCACGCCCAGATTGTTCCAGGCGGTCGGGTCCTTCTTCTTTGTCCGCGTGATCTGCTGAAATACTTCATGGGCCAGCGGAATGTTCTGCAGCTCCATATGCACCACGCCGATCTTGTTCATCACGTCGGCCAGCGGCGCGCCCCGCGCAATCGCATACTTGTAGTAGTCCACCGCATCTTCTGGAAAGCGCCTGGCCCGCAGCACATCTGCCGCGGTCTCTAGTTGCTCTCCAGTCGCCGTCTTCGGATCAGGCAAGTGTGGCGCAATCACGAGCCACTCGGGGTCGCGATGCAGCGCCTCGCGTTGAGCGGGCGTCATCACCGGCATTTGAGCACGGGATTCCAGGGGGGACAGGGGAGCAAGCAGCAGGGAAGCGGCAACCGGAACAAGCAAGATGTAAGGGCGCATCATGACACCTCAACGGCAATCGAGGCCTTTATGGTGCGCCCTTCCCCAAAGCCCCGTCAAGCGCTATGTGACCGGCACCCACGCCCTAATTCCCCGGCGCAGCAGCACTTGCGCCAGCTGCCGGGACCGAGGGAACCGCGGCAGGTGGAGCAGGCGTTCCAGCCTGCACCCGCACGGCCATTTGCGGAAAGCGGAAGCTCCCGCCCGCATCGTCAATGACGTTCACCTGCACCAGGTACGTGCCGGGCTTCAACTGCGCCAGCGGCACGTCGAACTGGAACGACACCGCATTCCGCTCCGGCACGTTCACGCTCTTGGCTTCCACCACGGGCGTCTCGTAAACCTTGGCCCCGCCGCTGATGAACTCTATCGACGTCAGTACTCGCGCCGCGCCACCCTCGCGCCGTCCCAGCCCTGGCGAGGCCGCCGGTTGTGACGCATCCTTCGGTGTTGCCGGGTCATAAACCTCGTACAGAAAATACAGGTGCTGGTCCTGCCGGAAAACATGCGCCACGTTTGGCACCCACTCCACGCCATCCCGCACCAGCGGGCTCACCGCGTTCTTCGCCGTATTCGGCACCTGCTGGCTGGCCAGTACCACCGAACTCATCTTCAACGGCAGCTTCTTCAAATCGGGAACGTTCAAGTCCGTCTCGAAACTCCCCATCGCCCCGGTCTGGTTTTCGCGCACCACGAACTTCAGGTGATACGTCCCCGGAGCCAGCGAAAAGCCCGTGGAGTACTGAATATTCTTCTGTTTCACCTGCTGCGTCTGGTCCACGGCGAGCTTCACCGTATCGCGCACGTTCCCGACAACGATCCCCTGCGCCGTCGTGCACAGATCGGAAACCGCAGGGCTATTGGCTTGCGGAATAAGCCCGCACTTCCGCACCTGCCCAATGATGTCGATGTTTGCCTTGTCCCGGTCGCCGCCTTTGATAAACGGAATCTGCGACCCCGGAATCACCAGGCTGATCGGCACGAAGAACTGGCTGGTCCCATTTGCAGGCGCGCTCGTTCTGAAATACAGAGCCTGCAGATAAAGCGCCACGTCGGTCGCTGGCAGATCGCTGCGCAGTTGCTCCGTGAGCGCGACTTCACGATCCTCAGTCTTCTGATGTTGAAAGTCCGCGGGCGCATAGTAGCCCGGCCTGAACTCCAGCTTCACATCGCTCCGCGCCGTCTTCACGGTCAGGTGCCGGAACGTCCCATCATGCGCCTTGTCGGTCGAGTGGAAACCAAGAATGTAGTAAGCCTCGGTGTCGTGCTGCACCTGCTGAAACGCCGGCGCAAAGTCGTTCGAGTCGAAGAACGCCTTGCCGCCCGTATCCCTGCTCAACGTATCCAGCGTCTCCTGCGACGCATAATTCGCGCTCAGTTGCGCCGTCGCCACGTTGCCGGAGTAAGCCGAGTTCCCACGCGTACTGCCTTTGCTCGCATCGCCCACGGGCGGGAGCGCCTGCAGCCCCCGCGTGTCCACGGAATAAATCGCCAGATTCGCCTTGGCTGCTTCGTTAGTCGCCGCGCGCAGACTCGCCTGGTTCTCAATGCCGTTACGCGAAATGCCGCCCGAGAAATACAGCATCGACTTCTTCTGATCGACCCGCTCCAGGCTCTTCGAGATGGTGCGGATCGCCAGCAGCTCGCGGTCCGTGTTCAGGCTGTTGTACTCACTATCGTCGGCTGCAAACGCGCCCGCATCATCGCTGGTGCCGTCGGTCGATCCCGTTCCACCCGCGGCAAACCCCGTCGTGTCCGTCCCGTTGTACTTGCCGAGCCCGTGCAGCAGCAGCGTCTTGTCGCTGGTGAAATCCTGGTCCATCGTCAGCCCGGTAGAAAGGCTCACGAGCGCCACAAGATCAGCCGGCTGCATCTTCTTGTTCACGTAATCCTTCGCCGCATCGATCGCGCGATCGATGTCCTCATCCTGCATCGAGCTCAGGTCAAAGAACATCACGATCAGCCGATGGTCTCGCAACTGCTGCGCATTCGCCGCAAGATTGCTGTTCAGCATCTCCGCAACCGACAACTTGCCCGTCGCCGCTCCGCTCTGCTCCGCCAGCACCGCGGCCTCGTCTACGTTCTGGTAGTCAAAACTGGCAATTGTCTGCGGCTTGTTGTTCTCGAAAATCTGGAAGTCCGAAGCCTTCAGCCCCTTCACCACGGCGCCGGTCTTCTTGTCCCGCACCACCACGTTGGTCAGAACGATATCCGTATTCACCTGCAGCGTAAATGTCGCTCCGCCACCCTGCTGCACGGGCGCACCACTCTGCTGCGCGGGTAAGCCGCCCGCCATCATCGCCACCATTGTTGCTGCTACAAATTTGCGCATTAGAACCTGTACCTCGCCTGCACCTGCAGCGACCGCATTGCCGCCGCGCTGGTCACCTGTCCATAATTGGCAGAGTTCACCGTCGTGTTGATGCCGCTGTACTGCACGGTGTTGAACACATTGTTCGCCGTCACCCGCGCCTCGAACGATCGCGACTCGCCGAGATCAAATGTCCTCGCCAGCGACGCATTCGTCGACACCGTCCCCGGCCCCTCAATCGACCCTTGCGAAGCCGTGCCATACTGTCCCGCCACCGGCGCTCTAAACGCCGCCGTGTTGAAGAACTGCTTGACTGTCCCCGGCCCCTTCAGCGGCTGCCCGGCAACGCGATCCGGCCGCTGCGTGAACGTGTTGCCTGCCGCCGCTTCCGTCTGGTTTCCCGAGTACTCCGGCGTAAAGTAAGCGCCGCTCGCAAACGTAAACGCCCCGCTCAGTCCCCATCCGTCCAGCACCTTCGCCATTACGCCGCCCTTGTTCAGAAACGCCCGGTTCGGCCCGAAGGGCAACTCCGTCACCCACGTTCCGATCAGCTTGTGCCGCTGATCGAAACTCGCATTGCCTTCTTCGAGATCCAGCCGATAGAAATTCTGCACCGGCGCTCCGCTTGCGCCACCCACACCCGACGCGTTATCGATCGTGTGCGAGTATGTGTACGTCGCCCCCAGCGCAATGCCCTTCTGCTGCCGCTTCTGCAGTCCCACCACAAGTTGATTAGACCGCGAGCTCGCCGCCGACTCCTCAAAATCAAACGCCGCAATCCCCGGCGTCTTCACACCCGTTGGCGTCGCATTCGGCGATCCGACTACATCAAGATTGCTGCCCTTCGAGCCGTTGTAGCCCAGGTTGAACACAATCCCCAGCGGAAACGTCCGCTGCACATTCAGGTTGTAAACCTGCACCATCCCCAGCCGGTAATTCCTGTCCACCGCGTAGGTATTCGGAATCGACTGCGCCGACGAACAGCCAAAGCCGCTCGCCAGCGTGATCGCACAACTCGAACCCAGAACGTTGTTCTCGGTATACGCAAACGGCTGCTGGTGCGATAGCGACCGCGCAAACCCCGCATATTGCCCGGTGTTGTAGTTCACGCCGTACCCGCCGCGTACCACCATCTGTTTGGTCACCTTGGGCGCAACCTTAGGCCGCCATGCAAACCCAAACCGCGGCGCAAACATCGTCCGGTCAGGATTCACCAGGCTCGACGGATACCCCGCCGTTCCCGGCAGCACACGCTGTACCGACGGTGTTGACGCTGCCGAAAACGGTGCAGTGGGATTCAGATTCACCAGGCGGCCATTCTTCTCCGTATACGGCGCGAAGTACTCATACCGCAGCCCGTAGTTCAACGTCACATTCGCAAGCACGCGATAGTCATCCTGCACGTAACCGTCATAAACGTTCTCGCGCAGATAGATCTTGTGCAACCCGGCCTGGATGCTGGTGGTCTGCGGCAGCCCCAGCAGAAAGTCCGCAAACCCCGATCCGCTGGCCTGCCCGCTCGTCCCCGAAGCCTTATCCACGGGGTTGGCCGTCGAGAAGCCCGTAAAGGAATACGAACCCAGAGGATTGTTCCCGCCAATGGAGTCCGCATGAACGCGCCGTAGGTCGAACCCGAAGCGCATATTGTGCTTGCCATGCCGCCAGCTCACGAAGTCCGAAAAGCTGATCGTCTGCGAGATCGACTGCACCGGTGTCGTATTAGTAATGCCCGCAAAATTGCTGATGCCGATCGACGCCAGCCCGTTATAGAATCGCGGATCGCTCAGGCTCGCGGCCTGGTTCGGCACATTCAGCCCCGCTGTCGCCGAAGGGTTGTTCGCCGTATCCGTAAAGTAGTTCCGCGTCTCCGCGCTGGAGCGGTTCCAGTTCACGCTCGCGTTGTTCGAAACCCGCCCATACCCCAGCGTGTAGCCAACCGTCAGCCCGTTGCCGTCGCTCTCGGTCGACCCACCCAGCGGTAGAAAAATGTTCCGCTGATCGCTCGCCGAGTGCGAGTAGTTATACCCAATGTTGATGCTCTGCCTTAGCACCGGCGGCGCATTGGCAGTGGGCTGTCGCCCGCCGGCCCCACGAGCACCACCGCCACCACCACCACGCCCACCAAACGGCCCGGCCGGCGCACTGCCCAGCTGGCGCATGTAGCGCGAGTTGATCGCCACGTTGTTCGAGCCCGCATTCGAAATCGTCTGGTAGTTATATCCCTGCGCATTCACTGGAATATTCGGCGCCGGGTAGTAAGCCAGCAGCGCCTTCGCAATCGGCGAGATCGGCACCGACGCGTTGGCCAGGTTGTTCCCCGGAATAGGCAGCCCCGTCTTCGGGTCATACAGCACCACCGGCGTCGCGGTTGCTCCCACACCGTTGGTCGACTGCGAAAAATCACCGGCTCGCTCCAGCGCCGTCGGTACGCGTACTGGGTTGGGCAGAAACGCATTCAGGTTCTTCTGCCCGGTCATGTTGATGAACACAAACTGCTTCGGATTCGGCTTCGTCAGTCCCGGAATATAAGGCGACGACGCAATGCTCGCCCCAAAGCGATTGGAGTAAGCCGCAGGGTTAGTCACGGGCTGCAGCGACGGTGACCAGGGCGCCGAGTTCAACGCCGAGTTCCCGCCCTGGTAGAAAATATTCCCATGCGGCTGCGCCGGGTTGAAGTTACGAAAACTTCCACCACGCCCGCCACCACCGCCGCGCGGGCCACCGCCTCCCGCGCCCCCCGGCCCGCCGCCACCAATCAGTCCGCCGATCATGCTCACAATCGCATTGGTCGGATCGGTGCCCTGCGGAATCAGGCCATTCGCCTGCCCCTGCGCCACCGCATCCTGCACGCGCTGCCGAATCTCATCCTCGCTGAAGTTCGCGAGCCCGTTGGTCTGCCCGGTCTGCCCGCTCACGGCAACCGAATCCGTCGCCGCGCCGCTATCGCCCACGCCCGCCAGCGTCGGCAGCGCGGCCTCTGTCGTCGAAGCGCCTGCGCTTGCGTCCGCCAGGTCTGTCTCGCCCGCAGTCAGGCTCAAACTCTGCAACCCACGGCTCACCGTCGCCGTGTTCTGCCTCGCTGCCGCCGCAGCCGCACGGCTCGCCAGCTCCATGCCGAAGTCTGCTGTCTGGTCCGGCTTGCCGCCGTTCTCGCTGGCCGCATTCAACAATACTTCCGAAGTCTCCGCCGCAAACGCCGCCAACTCCACCCGCACCACGTAACGCCCGTTGCGCGGAATCGCCATCGCATACGCGCCGTTCGTGTCCGTCGTCGTCGCATACTTCTTGCCGGTCAGCGAGTTGGTCGCCGTAATCGCCACGCCCGGCAGCGGAATCCCTCCGGGCTTACCCGCGGTCCCCGCCACTACAGTCCCATGAATCTTTCCACCCTGCGCCACCGCAGCCGGTGCCACCGCGGCCGGCGCCGGCCCCGCTGAATCCTGCGCACGTCCCGCCATCCCCCCAGCCAACAAGAGACCCAGAGCCAACCATCGTCCTGCGTTCATTCCAACCAACACGTACACCTCTCCTGTATCTGCAGCCCGCAAGCTGCAACCAATACGTCCACGCCAAACGGACGGAGCTTACTCCGGCTTCTCCGCATTGCCCGTCGGCGCCGCTCCGCCAACACCCGGCGCGCCCCCGGGAGCTCCCGCTGCACCACCCGCGCGCGGCCCCCGTCCTCCCTGCCGCCCCTGCATCACGTTCAACTGGGTCGGCACAAACACACCCGCTTTCACTATCCCCGGCCCCAGCACGTTATCGCCCACCTTCACATCCGCCAGCGTGATGCTTTCGCCGCCCTCGGTGGGCGCAGCCTCTGCCGGAGCAGCACCAGTCGTCGCGCCGCCGCCAAAGATCGCCATCCCGCCGCCGCGTCCCGCGCGCCCGCCGCGCTTGAACGACGTTGACTCATCCAGCCCGATCACCTGCGCCACGCCATCCTGCCGCTGCACCGTGATCTTCAAATTGTCCGCATCGATCGCGGTGATGCGCCCGGCAATGTACGTCTTGCCCAGGTTCTCCCGCATCTTCTTCACCTGCTCAGCATCGGTCGCCGCCACAATCGCCGCATGCAGCGTCTTGTTCGGCGCGTCCATGTTCCCGACAGCCATAACCCCATCGCCCGCCTTCAGGTCAGTCACCTTGAACGGCACACCCTGGCCCTTCATCAGGCGCGTGTTGTCGGTGGTCGTCACCTGGTACAGCGTGCCGTCCTCGCCCTTCACCGTGATCGCATTCGGCGCGACCGCCGTCACCACGCCCGTCACACGCTGCATCCCGGCGAACTGTCCGCGCCGTCCGGCCACCTGCTCGTTGGGCTCCTGCGCCGTTAGCGTCTGCATCGCCAACCCGCTAGCCATCAATCCAACCAGGAGCCCCATCCTCATCGCACGTTGCCGCATCATGTCTCTCCGTTACGCAAGTCTATGCAGTTACAGACGCCATCGGAGCAGGAAAGACGCTATCGCCCGTGAAAATACGGTGCCGAACCGTCCCCCGCGTCCATTCCGTCCTTCCCTGCGTCTACCGCCATGTGCAACACTAAGGCCGCACCAGCAAGACCCAGCACAACGCCGCGGCAATATAAAGCAACAGCGCGTGGCCTGCACCGCATCGAATCGGGGTTGCCCCAAACGGCAAGGAGATTCTGCAATGTTGACCCAACACACCACCGCGGCCGCCCTCCTGGCGCGCTTTCGAGCCGTCCGCTCCGCCACCATGGAATTCTGCAGCACCCTCTCGCCGGAAGACATGATGGTGCAATCCTGTGCCGAAGCCTCCCCCGTAAAGTGGCATCTCGCGCACACGTCGTGGTTCTTTGAGACTTTCGTCCTCCGCGAGTTCGTCGCCGTCTATCAGCCCTTCGACCCCGACTTCCTGTGGCTCTTCAACAGCTACTACAAATCGCTCGGCGAAATGCCCGAGAAGAAACTCCGCGCCAGCTTCTCGCGCCCCCCGCTCGACCAGGTTCTCGCCTATCGCGCCATGGTTGACGCCGGCATCGCCCGCCTGCTCGAAAAGACGCCCGAAGACGAAGCTCTCCGCCGCATCGCGCTCGGCCTCGAGCACGAGCAGCAGCACCTCGAGCTCATCGCCACCGACATCAAGCACGCGCTCTTCACCAACCCGTTACACCCGTCGTTCATCCCGTCCCAGGCCCCCGCACAGTCTGACGCCATCGCTCCGCCGCTCGACTGGATCACCATCAATCCCGGATATCCCATGCGCCCCGGAGTTGTCGAAGTCGGCGTCACACCCAACCCGAACGCCACCGACTCCTTCGCTTTCGACAACGAAACCCCCCGCCACAACGTCTACATCGCGCCATACCGCCTCGCCTCGCGCCTCGTCACCTGCGCCGAGTACCTCGCCTTCATCGAAGAAGACGGCTACTCCCGCCCCGAGCTCTGGCTATCCGAAGGCTGGGACACGATGCGCGCCGAAGGCTGGCACGCCCCCCTCTACTGGCAGCGCGACGCCGCTGCGGCCTCTTCCGGAACCCAGTCCGGATGGAGCGTCTACACCCTGCGTGGCTTCCAGCCCCTGGGCGAGCTCTCCGAAACCCCCGTCTGCCACCTCAGCTTCTTTGAAGCCGACGCCTTCGCCCGCTGGTCCGGCCACCGCCTGCCCACCGAATTCGAGTGGGAGTTCGCCGCAGCGCAGCAACGCACTTCCGGCAACCTGCTCGAAACCCAATCCCTCCATCCCACCACCGCCCGCCCCGTCACCGGCCTGCAACAAATGTTCGGCGACGTCTGGGAGTGGACGCAATCACCCTACACCGGCTATCCCGCCTACCACCCTCTCCCCGGCGCATTGGGCGAGTACAACGGTAAGTTCATGAGCTCGCAGATGGTCCTCCGCGGCGGTTCCTGCGTCACGCCAGAGACCCACATCCGCGCGACATACCGCAATTTCTTCCAACCCGGAACCCGCTGGCAGTTTAGCGGCCTCCGCCTCGCCCGCGACTCGGCCAGCTAATTTCAAAGACTTGTCATCCTGAGCGCAGCGAAGGATCTGCGTTTGCCTTTGCCGTTGCTTGTCTTTTGCCGTCACCCTGGAGCGGACCGGAGCACCCCCGAATTCCACCCGCCACAAATTCCGAACCGCAACCCCAAAACCCACATCCAACCAAACGAATGCCCACAGCGACCAGCGCTCCCCTCACCAAAGCCGTGCTCACCGAAGCCCTGACCGGCCTCGCCGCCGCACAGAAGACGCTCTCCCCCTGGCTCTTCTACGACGCCCGCGGCTCCGAGCTCTTCGAACACATCACGCAACTTCCGGAGTACTACCTCACCCGCACCGAGCGCGCCATCTTCCAGAAGCACGCTCCCGCGCTCCCGCTCCACCTCATCGCGCCCGTCACCATCGCGGAGCTTGGCGCCGGCACCGCCGCTAAAACCGGCATCATCCTCAATGCCTTCGCTGACCACCAGAACAGCGTCCTCTACCAGCCCATCGACATCAGCGCCTCCGCCCTCGACGAAGCCGCCACTTCCATCGCCGCGCACATCCCCAACATCACCGTCCGCCCCCAGGTAGCCAACTACATCACTGACCGCTACATCATCGAGCGCCCACCGAACCACAACGTGCTCGCCCTCTACATCGGCTCCAGCATCGGCAACTTCTGGCCGCAGGAAGCGACAGGTATCCTCCGCAACCTGCGCGGCCACCTCCAGCCCGGCGACTTCCTCCTCCTCGGCACCGACCTCGCCCCCGGCGACCACAAATCCATCGCTACGCTCCTCGCCGCCTACGACGACGCCGCCGGTATCACCGCCGCCTTCAACAGGAACATTCTTGTCCGCCTCAACCGCGAGCTCGCAGCCGACTTCAACCTCAACGCCTTCGCCCACCGCGCCCGCTGGAACGCCGCCGCCTCACGCATTGAGATGCACCTCGAAAGCCTCACCGCGCAATCCGTCCACATCGCCGGCCACAAGTTCACCTTCGCCGAAGGCGAAACCATCCACACTGAAAACAGCGTCAAGTTCACTGAGCAGAGCCTCACCACACTGCTCACCCACTCCGGCTTCGCCCTCGACCAAACCCTCACCGATGCCAACCACAGCTTCGCCGTCACCCTGGCCGAAGCCGTTTGAGTTGTTAGTGGTGAGTTCTTAGTTGTTAGTGACGGCATGGCCGCCCAGTCGTTTGCACCGAGCAAACCAACAACCAACAACTAAGAACTAAGAACCAGCAACTAAGAACTAACAACCAGTCTCTCTCCTATACTCCCCACTCTTCCCACCCGTCTTCCGCATCAGCACCACCTCCCGGATCCGTATCCCCTTATCCAGCGCCTTGGTCATGTCATAGACCGTCAGCGCGGCTACAGAAGCGGCCACCATCGCCTCCATTTCCACACCTGTACCCGCCACGGTAGCCGCTGTCGCTTCAATCGCCACGCCACCGGCCACCACCGTCGCCTGCACGTCCACAAAACTCAACGCCAGGGGATGGCACATCGGTATCAGTTCACTCGTTCGCTTCGCCGCCTGTATCCCCGCAAACCGCGCCACCTCCAGCGGATTGCCCTTAGGGTTCTGCGGCAACGCCGCCAGCACAGCCTCATTCAACTCCACAAACGCCGCGGCCACGGCCTCACGCCGCGTCTCGGCCTTCGCGCTTACGTCGACCATGTGCGCCTGCCCAGCTTCATCGTAGTGCGAAAGTTTTTCGCTCATGCATCACCCTCCCTGGCCCGCAGCACGAGCACCACACCAATCGCAATCAGCACTGACGACAGCAGCACCGGCACCGCTGCCAGCTTCACCGGCTTCGTGTCCACAGCCTGCCGCGAAATGATCACCGCCACCGCAATAAATCCAGCGGCCAGCGCACACCCCACCACGATCATCAGCCAACCTGTCCATCGACTTCGCGTGCTGGTATTCAGATCGCTCACACCCAACATACTAGCGAACGCCGCGCACACTCAGCGCAGCAAAACCCTCACTGCATTCCCCGCATTCAACTCTTCACCCCCCGCCGGCAACACCACATACCCGTTCCCGCGCGCATTCGCCGCCACATCGCCCGACCCGTGCCACCCCACCACGCTCACCGTCACGCCATCCCAGGCGCTCGTCACCTCGGCGGGTAGAAACCGCGTCACCTTCGCTCCGCCTTTGACGTCATCGCTCAGGCGAGCCTCCATAAACCGCGGCCCCACCTCCCGCCGCCCCATCAACCCCCGCAGCAGCGGCGCCACAAACAGCGCAAACGTCACCTGCGTCGATACCGGATTCCCAGGCAGCCCAAAAAAGTAAGTCCACTCCCCATCGGCCCGGGGCACGCGCCCAAACACCACCGGCTTACCCGGCTGCATCCACACGCCGGTAAAGAAAAACTCCGCACCCAGCTCCGCCAGCACCGCTTCCACCAGGTCGTACTTGCCCATCGACACGCCACCCGACAGCACCAGCAGCTCCGCCTCGCGCCCCGCCATGATCTTCTCCCGTACATCCTCCATCGTGTCCCGAGCCAGCGGCAACGTTCGCGCCTCGCCGCCTTCGCCTCGTACCAGCGCGGCCAGCGCATAGTTGTTCGAGTTACGGATCTGCAGCGGCCCGGGCATCTCCTCCACCTCTACGAGTTCGTCCCCGGTAGACACAATTGCCACCGCCGCCCCCGCCGTCACCGGTAGGGTCACTCTTCCGCAACTCGCCGCCACGGCAATCTCTGCGGCCCGCAACACGGTTCCGGCGCGCAGCACGCCCGCGCCTTCCCGAGCCTCCGCTCCGCGCGGCACAATGTTCATCCCCGCCTGCACAGCACCCGCGCGGTCATCGTTCAGGCGCATGCTGTCGCCTTCCACCGCCACGTGCTCGATCATCACCACGGCGTCCGCGCCTTCCGGCAGGGCGGCCCCGGTCATGATCTCAACGGCTTCCCCCTCGCTAACCGCAGCGCCGCTCCAGGCCTCGCCTGCACGCACCAGGCCCACCACCCGCAGCGTCCGCTCGGCATCTGCCGCGCGGATGGCAAAGCCGTCTCGCGTCGACCGGTCAAACGGCGGCTGATCGCGGTCCGCCATCACGGCCTCGGCCAGCACGCGCCCCGCGGCTGACTCAAGCAACACGTCTTCCACCCGCTGCGATGGCTGTGCGGCGGCGTCGCGCGCATGCTCCAGCACCATGCTGAGCGCCTGCTCAAAGGTCAAAACCGTTCCACTCATCCGCTCTCCACGACAAAAAGAAAAGGCCCTGACCACGAAGGTCAGGGCCTATCCGTTACTGCGTTACTTCACCTTGATAGGAGCCTTGCCGCTCTTCTTGGCATTAGGATCGACGAACTTGGTGGTGATCGTCTGGCCCAGGCCGGTCAGCACTTCCTTCACTTCAGCAGCGTGAACGCCATCGGGAGCCAGTTCCAGGTACTTCTGGTACGACTCCACGCATCCCGGGGGGGCAACAACCTTGCCATCCTTGTCCACGGTGGCCTTGGTAATCAGCGCCTGGCCCTTGATGTAGTACGGATCGGGGCGCGTCGGCTCAGCCGCAATCGCCTTGTCAGCCGCCGCTGCAGCAGAGTCGCTGTTGCCCGCGTTGAACATCACGGCAGCTTCGTTGCCATAGACCATGCCTGCGGTTGTCGGTGCCAGCTTGACGGCGTTATCGAAGGCGTCAACAGCTTCCGGCATCTTGTTCATCTTGGCGTAAGCATTGCCGATCGCGTTGTAGGCGATACCGGCATCGGTCGGGCTCGGCTTTTTGGAGGCATCGTTGATCGAGATGCCCTTCTTGTATGCATCGATGCCGTCCGAGTACAGCTTCGTGACCGCATCATCGCTCAGAACCGATTTGTGATCGGCCTTGTCCTGCTTCGCCTTCGCGTCCGCGCTGGCAATCTCGGCCTGGCCAAGCACGTACCAGACGATAGGCTGGTCGGCAGCATTGGCGCTTGCGTCCTGCATCGTCTTCACGTCGTCATCGTAGTGCGGTGTCGTGTTGGCAGGAGACAGATCGTCGCGCACGGTGCGCAGCGCATTGTTCAGGCCATTGATCCTGGCGTTGACAGCCAGGGTCTCCTTGATGCGCGACTTGTAGGCTTCAAGCTCCTTCTTCTCTTCAGGAGTCAGCTTGTCGATGAACTCTTTGCGCGTCATGTCAAAGTCGACGGGATGGTCTTCGTCTTTCTTCAACGTCACCTGCATGCGGTCCACATAAACGCCGGGAGAAGCCATGTAGTAGGCGTAATAGTCACCCGTAGGAAGGTCCGCACCCTTGTAATCGCCGTTCTTGTCGACGTTGAACGTGCCCTTGAACTTGGTGTCCTTATTAGGCGTCGTGCGGTCCTGTGTGAATCCCACGATCCCGGTTTGCTGCGGCATGCCCGCATCGTTGGTCACATGGCCATGTACGCTCGCCATTGGCGGGGTTGCCTGGGCAAGCAGCGACGCCGGCAGTAACGCGGTTGCGGCCAGCAGGGAAAGTAGCTTGAGCTTCATCATCTTCGTCCTCTCATCTCTTCGGCAGTAGCCGTCCGCTTCACCGTGCTCCGCTCGGACGCCCATCTTGCCGTCCTTCATTGCGCTGCATACGGGATCGGGTCAGATGCTCCGGCATCGCGAAATGCTCTCAGCCGCAAAGCGCAGCTTTCACATTGACCGCAAGCCTCGGCCTCGCCCGAGTAGCATGACCAACTTACATGTAACGGAGCGCCTAGTTCAACTCCCAGGCGCACGATATCCGCCTTCTTCAGGTGGATCAGCGGTGTAACCACCGCAATCTCCCCGTCTTTTGTGCCTTCGCGGATCAGCTGATTGAACGCCTCATAGTACGCCGGGCGACAATCCGGGTACCCTGAGCTGTCCTGCTCCACCGCCCCGATAAACACCGTTCCGGCCCCCAGCACCTCCGCCCAGCTCACCGCCGCGCTCAAAAAATGCGCGTTGCGAAACGGGACGTACGTCACCGGCACATCCTTGCCTCGCCGTTGAGAGCTGTCTTCCGCTCCCTCCGCCGCCGCATCCGGCACGTCAATCGAGAGGTCTGTCAAAGCCGATCCTCCAATCCGCCGGAAAAGCTCTGTTTTCAACTCCAGCAGCTGGGTAAACCCCACTGCGGACGCAACGTTGCGCGCCGCCTCCAGCTCCCGCGCCTCGGTCCGCTGCCCATAGCTGAAGTGCAGCCCATAGGCCTCATAGTCCCGCGCCGCCAGCATCGCGCACACCGTCGAATCCATCCCGCCAGACAGGCAAACCACCGCCTTCGGTCGGCTCATGCTCCCTGTTCTCCTTCAAGCTCCGAGGCGTCTGCGGCGTCGCCCAGTTCGTCAGCCTCCGCCGCCCCCAGCAGCTCCTTGGCCGCCGCTTCATCCTCACGCCTCACTTGCAGGAGCGTCCCAAATGCCGCCGGCACCATGCTGTTGGCCGTCTCGCCCTGCAGAAAGCAATCGATCCCAGCCGCCTGCAGCGCCCCCAGCGCAAACTGCGCCTCGGCCGCATCCAGAAACCGCCCCACCGTCACCATCTCCTGCCGCTGATTAGAACTTTCCATTACTCCCCCAAACCCGTCTCGCCACAACTCCGAGAAACTTAGCGCCTAAACTTCCCGAACTTTGCGTCAAAGCCGTTGCTATTTGAACTCCACCGACTGCAAATGAAACGTAATCGTCCCCCAGAACAGCTTCGCCTGGATCTGCACCGGCATGTGCCGAGGGTCGTCCGTGTACCAGATCCAGATGTGGCCACGGTTCTTCACCACGCCTTCATCCGCCAGTGGTTCGACCTTGAGTGTCTGGAACGTCCCGGCCGGCGTCTTGATCTCTTCCCGCGCCTCCACCTTCATGTCCACGGTAACGGTCCGCATCGAGTCGGCCAGCGGGAAGCTCACAAGCTGGCCGACGGTCATCGGCTGCGATTGCGCGTAAAAAATCGCCGACAGGGAATCGCTCACGCACGCCGGAATATTCGCTTCCTTCTGCGTCGCCGTCCCTTTCACCAGGTTCCGCTCATGCTGCTGCTGTTTGCCGTGCTCGTAGTCGAAGGTCAGTTCGCTGGAAATCTTGCGCCGCCCCTCCTGTATCTGCTTGCTGAACCCCGTCGAGCACCCGGTCTTGGTATTGAACCCCGCCTGGAACCGGTCGATCACCGGAAAGAGCATATTCACGGCCCCGCCCGTGTCAGCTGAGGCGCTCACTTTTTGTACATCGCCGTCCTGCTCCAGGTGGAACACGGCGGTTCCAGCGGTAAACACGCGCCAGTCCACCGTAAAGCTCAAGGTCTGTTTCTGGGGATACTGAAAACCCACCATCGGCGCGGTCAGCGGCGGAATCGGCTTGGGCGGCACTGGCGGTTTGGAAAACAACTGCCCCTGCGCCACACCCCCCGCCAGCAGGCAGGCCATCGCACCCCAACGGGCCGAGCGTACAAAATTCCTCAATTCGCTTGCTCCTCGTTGGTATGCACGAATGAAACAGGGCCCAGGTTTATCGCCCCGAAAACAGCAGCATCCGGGCCACCAGCACGGCATAAATCGCCACCGCGCCCATCCCAGCATTGTACTCGCGATGGTGCAGGTAACGCTCCCGCGAGAACTGTCCCGCCACCGCCCCAAACCGCGCCGGCGTCAGCCTCGGCAGCAGGCGAGGCACTCGAAGCGCATACGCTTCAAACTCCGGAAAAGCTCCCCGTAGGAATGTCTCTTCAGAAAGAATCGTCGGCACATAAATCGCCAGGAACATCGCCGTGAGCAAAACCACCAGCCACCAGCGCCCGGCTGCCACCGCGAAGCCAAACGCAATCCCCATCGACCCCAAATACAGCGGATTGCGCGTAAACGCATACGGTCCCGTCACCGTAAGTTCGGCATTTTTCTTCACATACCCGGCGGCATAGCCGCGCAGCCACACCCCCGGCACCACCAGCAGCAGACTCCACCCCAGCGTCTGCCAAGTAGGCCGCGCAAACACCAGGAACACCGCTGCGACAACAAAACCCAGCGGTACGCGTATCCGCCGCGCCACCCGCTGCCACCCCGTCCTGTTCACGCCCGAACCCATCCCACCATTCTCTCAAACATCTCGCCGCCGACCCATCTTCCGCCTTCCTGAGCTCAACTAAGCCCTTTACAGACCAGCGCTACCACCCACTCCCATTGCCGCCTCCAAAACCTCCTCCACCCCCATCATCCCCAACCCCACATCCGCCACATCGACGTGCTTATAGCTCGTCACCGACTCCGCCCTGCGCAGCACCCGCACCACCCCGGGCCCCCACGGCCCATTCCGTGCCGGCTCCGTCGGGCCAAACACCGCCACCACCGGCACCGCCAGTGCCGCCGCCAGGTGCGTCGGACCGGAGTCGCCACCCACAAACAAATCCGTCCGCCGCAACAGCGCCACCAGCCCAGCCACGTTGCACACCACCATCCGCGCCACGCCACCGCTCGTCTCCACCACCTGCAGCGCCACAGCGTCGTCCTTCCGCGTCGCGTTCACCACCACATCGAACCCCTTCTCCCGCAGCCGAACCGCCAACTCTCCAAACCGCTCCGCCGGCCACAGCTTCGCTCCCCAGCCGCCCCCCGCGGCCAGCACGCACAGCGGCCGAGCCAGCACCGCTTCCGTCTCCGCCCAATCCTCCGTCCAGCCAATCCGCGGCAGCGTCACCGTCTCCGGTGTCAGCTCAACCCCGCAAGCCTCCCCCAGCAGCGCCGCTCCCTGCTCCACGACATGCGTCCCTCGCCGCTCCAGCCGCAGCGTATACAGCCGCGCTGCTGCACTCTCCCGAGGATCGCTATACCCCGCCAACACCTTCCCCCCGGCCATCCGCCCAATTACCGCGGACCGTATCGTCCCCTGCATATCGACGACCAGGTCATACCGCTCCTCACGCAGTTGCTTCCGCAGCGCCACCACCGACCGCATCGTCCCCACCGAAAACGGCGCCGCCGACCACGCCTTCGTCTCCGCCAGGTGCACCTTCCGCACCACCGGCCCAACGCCCGTATCATCCACCAGCAGCGCATCCCACCGAGGATCCACCACCCAGTCGATCACCCACTCCGGCCGCGCCCGCCGCAGCGCCGCCACGCCGGGGAGCGCATGACGCACGTCCCCCATCGCGCCCACGCGGACAATCAATACCTTCACGCCAGCCGCTCCTCGATCTCCGTCACCACCTCGGCGCGGTTCAGGAACTCCACCTCCAGCTCCACCACCACCAGCGGCCCCACGCTGCTCTCCAGCCGCTTTCGCATCGCCCCCGTCAGCTTCACGGCGTCTTTCTCTGTCGTCACCAGCCCGGTCGCCCGCAGCGCCCGCGCCATGGTGATGATGTGCTCAATCCCATCCTCGGAGTAAGAGTGGTGGTCCCCAAACACCACCGTATCGATCACCCCGCACCCCGCCTCGTGCAGCATCTCGCCAAAACCCTCGGGCCGCGCAATCGCGCAGAACGCCACCGGCCGAAGCCCCGCGCTCAGCACCCCCAGCGGAGCAGGGAAGCGCAGCTTCCGCTCCACCGGCCACAGCGGCGTCCCCGGCCGTGTCAGCTCCCGCACCCGCTGCTTGATCGCCTTCCACTCCTGCTGCCGGATGATCACCGCGTCCGCCCGCTCCAGCGCGCTCAGGCTCTCCCGCCGATTCCCCGCCGGCAACAACGCGTCATCCAGGTCGGCCGCCGTCACCAGCACCACGTCAAAGCTCCGCGCCAGCCCCCGATGCTGAAACCCATCATCCAGCAGGTGCACACACCGCCCGTTCCCGGCCATCACCGGTCCGCAATAACGCCCCCGCCGCTCGGTCTTCCCATCCCAGGTGCCATCGTCGGGATGATCGATCGACCCCGCCTTGCTCTCCCGCTCAGCCGTCTCTTCCGCCACCTTGCCGACGGCATATCGGTCCGCCCCCACCCACACCGGCACCCGCGCACTCCGCGCAATCAGCACCGGCTCATCGCCAAACCGCCGCGCATCGCTCTCTCGACCCGCCGTAATCGGCAGCTTCTCCGCGTGCCGCCGCCGCTCACCCGGCCAGCTCACCCGCTCTACGGCGACACCCTCACGGCCGTACCCCCGCGACAGCACATCGACGCTCCACCCCCGCTCCCCCAGCAGCCGAGCCAGCCCGATCACCACCGGCGTCTTGCCCGCGCCACCCGCCGAAAGGCTCCCCACGCTCACCACCGGCCACCCCAGCTTCCGCGTCTTCAACACGCCCACGGCGCGCAGCCCATCCTTCACCGCCAGCCCCACGGCATAAGCAGGAGTCAGCGGCCACGCCCACCACCGCCGCGCCTTCAAGCGATCAACTCCATCACCGCTGCTACCGCCCGCCCCGTGGCCCCCTGCTGCGCCTCAAACACCTTACGTCCCCGCTCACCCATGGCCTTCGCGGCCTCGCGGTTCGTCAATAATTCCTCAAAAGCGATCGCCAACTCTGCCTCATCATTCACTATCCGTATGCTATCCGTCTCGATCAACTTCCCAACGATGTCGCG
The DNA here is from genome assembly GCA_903873705.1 of uncultured Acidobacteriota bacterium. GTDB lineage: Bacteria > Acidobacteriota > Terriglobia > Terriglobales > Acidobacteriaceae > Granulicella. The sequence goes on along the minus strand of CAIQPK010000034.1, from coordinate 8,281 downwards.
AAAGTTCTCGTAGGATTTCCCCATTACTATCGGAACCCCAAACTGCGCCGGTTCCAGAGGATTATGCCCTCCGCGCTGCATCATGCTTCCGCCAACATACGCAATGTCGGCAATTTGATACGACGCAGCCAGATCACCGATGGTGTCGAGCAACACGATGTCGGCCGAGTTCAAACTCTTACCGTCTGGATAATCACGCTGCACGGCATTCTCATTGCTATGCCCTCGATTGAGATCAGTAGCCTTCAGGGCGGGAAAATCATAGGCAACATCCCACGCCTCATTGAACCGTTCAGGGTGTCGCGGTGCCAAGACCAGCAGCGTTTCAAGCGGCAGCGCACCCTTCATCCATCCGTGGACCACTTGCGCTTCTTCGGAATCGACATTTGTTTCGGTGCTCGCGACTGTACTTCCCGCTACGATGATTCGCCTGCCCCCCGCCACCTCCCGAATCAGCCCAACCATTCGGCTCTCCTTCGCCGCCCGCACGTCATACTTCAAATTCCCCCCCACCCGCACACTCTCGGCCCGAGCCCCCATCGCCACCAGCCGTCTCGCATCCTCCTCGCTCTGCGCCAGCCACAGCGACACCTTCCGCAGCGCCCGCCCCCACACCACGCGCAGCTTCGTCCCGCGCGCAAACGACCGGTCGCTCACCCGAGCATTCACCACCGCTACCGGAACTCCGCGCCTCCCGCACTCTTCCAGCAGCCGCGGCCAAAGCTCGCTCTCCATCAGCACCACCGCCACCGGCCGCAGCGCCCGGAGATAAACCCGCACCGCCCACGCAAAATCCAGCGGCATATAAAACACCCGCTCCGCCCCAAACCGCTCCCGTGCCAGCGCCTGCCCGGTCCGCGTCGTGGTCGAAACGACCACCATCCCACCCTCACCCAGCGCCGCGCCCAGCTCCCCCACCAGCCGCGACACCGCCAGCACCTCACCCACACTCACCGCATGCACCCACACCACCCGCTTATTCGCAGCCGCCGCGCGCAGCGCCGCCGGCACGAAACCGAGCCGCTGCCGCAACCCCTCGCGATACCGCTGGGTCGTCGCCATCCGCAGCAGCCACCACGGCGCGCTCACCATCAGCGCCAGCGTCAGCCCCAGGCTGTAGAGCACCATCATCACGCTTGGCAGCCTGCTTTCTTTCCATCCTGCATACCGTCAGAGCATAATCGAACCCATGCGCCGTCTGACTTCCGCAACCGTCCTCACCCTCACCCTGGCCCTCGCCGCCAGCGCGCCCGCCCGCGCCGACAAGCCGCGCAAACCCAAGTCAGCCCTGCCCGCGCAGCAATACCCGTTCCACGAAACCCACGAAAAAGAGCTCGTCACCATCGCCGCCGAGCCCTGCGACACCAAAGATGCTCTCCCCGATACCCGACTTGATTACGCGCATCACGGCTTCCTTGTTGTCCGCGTCATTGTCACCAACGACTCCAATGCCGCCGTCAACCTCGACGACGCCCGTATCCACTTCATCACGGCCGACAACACCGTGGTCCAGGCCGCCACCGACGAAGAACTCCAACGCCGCCTCTTTTCTTCGAAGTCTTCCGCTGGTACTCGCATCCCGCTCCCGTCACCCCTGCCGGATATCACCATCCACCACCCGCCGGTCGACCAGAAAATCCTCGCCGACAACAATGACTTCGGTTTTCCCTCCACCACCATCGCCCCCCACACCACGGTCGCCGGCTACCTCTACTACGACACCCGCAACCTCGACGAGCCGGTCCTCGAAAACGCCAACCTCGAAGTCCGCCAGGCCCGCTTCGCCACCAGCAGCAAGCAGCTCGACACCTTCGAAATCCCCCTCAAACCCACCCCCAACGCCCCGCCTCTAAAAGAAGACCCCATCAAGCACGCCCCCGACGTCCCCAAGCCCAAGTAGACGCTTCCCGGCAACGCGGAATCACGTTCGAGACGGCAATTCCGTCGAAGCGCGAAGCCTGGTGGCGATCCCAGCACGCTGCCTTTGTCGTTGCTTTTGTCTTTGTCGTTGCTTTTGCCTTTGCCTTTGCCGTTGCTTTTGCCTTTGTCGTTGCTTTCGCCTTTGTCGTTGCTTTCGCCTTTGTCGTTGCTTTCGCCTTTGTCGTTGCTTTTGCCTTTGTCGTTGCTTTCGCCTTTGTCGTTGCTTCTACCGTTGTCGTTGCCTTTGCCTGAAGGTACCCCAAGGCTTTAGCCTTGGGTTTCATAGCCAGCAAAAGCAAGGGGCTTCAGCCCCTGGGGTAAGTATTTGCTGTCGCTTGTTTCACCACGGAACCCATGGAAAACCTCAACATCCGCCCCGCCACCCCCGCCGACATCCCCACCATCCTCCACTTCATCCGCGAACTCGCCATCTACGAGCGCGAACCCGACGCCGTCCTCGCCACGGAAGCCGACCTCCTCCGCGACGGCTGGGGCTCAACGCCCCGCTTCACTGCGCTCATCGCCGACTACGAAAACTGTCCCGCCGGGTTCGCCCTCTACTTCACCAGCTACAGCACCTGGCGCGGCCACCACGGCATCCGCCTCGAAGACCTCTACGTCACCCCCGCCCAGCGCGGAAAGGGAATCGGCCGCGCCCTCCTCGCCAAACTAGCCGCCATAGCCGTAGCCGACGGCTGCCCTCGCCTCGAGTGGGACGTCCTCGACTGGAACATCGACGCCATCGCCGTCTACGAAAAGATAGGAGCAAGAATCCTCACCGAATGGCGCATCATGCGCCTCGCCGACGAACCCCTCAAAGCTCTAGCATCAACTTCACCCTTCTAGGATTGTCATTCCGCAGCGCAGCGAAGGAATCTGCTTCTCCTCCGCCGTGGCACCAACGCGCGGGTGCCCCATTCGTGCCGCGCTTTTGCGGAACGGGTGGGGAAATACACCAGCCCGCACCGCCACGTATCCTAGAACCAATGAAGCGCATCCACATCATCGGCGGCGGCCTCGCCGGCCCCGAAGCAGCACTACAAGCAGCCCACGCCGGCTGTGACGTCACCCTCTTCGAAATGCGCCCCACGCGCTCCACCGAAGCCCATCAAACATCCGACTTCGCCGAACTCGTCTGCTCCAACTCCCTCAAGTCCGAGTCGGAAAACTCTGCCCCCTGGCTCCTCAAGCAGGAGATGCGCCGCGCCAACTCGTTTCTACTGAAAGCCGCCGACGAAGCCGCCGTCCCCGCCGGCCACGCCCTCGCCGTAGACCGCGAAGTCTTCTCGCAAAAGGTCGCCGCCCTCATCGCCGCCGAGCCGCGCATCACCGTCGTCCGTGAAGAAGTCACGCATCTTCAAGAAAACGACCCCGACATCATCACCATCCTCGCCAGCGGCCCCCTCACCAGCGCCGCGCTTGCCGCCGAGCTCCAGCGCCTTACCGGCGCCGACCATCTCGCCTTCTACGACAGCATCTCCCCTATCGTCGACGCCTCCACCATCGACATAGACAAGGTCTACTTCGCCGCCCGCTGGGACAAAGGCACCGCCGACTACATCAACTGCCCCTTCACCAAAGAAGAGTACGACGCCTTCGTAGAAGCCCTCGCCACCGCCGAAAAGATCGAACAAAAATCCTGGGAGCAACTGCCGCAGGGCCCACAAAGCACACCGTCCGCGGCTCCCACCTCGCCTTCTGAAACCTGGGCCCTGAACCCTGGACCCTCGCCCTCGCCCTCGCCCATCAACTCCTCCGCCTCCGCCAACCTTCAATACTTCGAAGGCTGTCTCCCCATCGAAGAAACCGCCCGCCGCGGCCGCGACACCCTCCGCTTTGGCCCCATGAAGCCCGCCGGCCTCACCAACCCCAAAACCGGCCGCTGGCCCTACGCCGCCGTGCAACTTCGTCAAGAGAACTTACGCGCCGACTCCTACAACCTCGTCGGCTTCCAGAACTCCCTCAAGTACGGCGAGCAGGCCCGCATCCTCCGCATGATCCCCGGCCTCGAGAACGCAAAATTCCTCCGCTACGGCCAGATCCACCGCAACACCTACATCCACGCCCCCTCGCTGCTGACTGAAACCCTCCAGCTCAAGCAGCACCCCAACATCCTCATCGCCGGCCAGCTCTCCGGCGTCGAAGGTTACACCGAATCCATCGCCAGCGGCCTCCTCGCCGGCCGCTACGCCGCCGCCCTCGCCCACGGCACCCAGCCCGCACCCGCTCCGCGCCTCAGCGCCAACGGCTCGCTGATCCACTACATCACCCACGCCGAATCCAAAAAGTTTCAGCCCGCCAACATCACCTTCGACCTCCTCCCTCCGCTCGAAGACGACCTCCGCAAGAAAATCCGCGACAAAAAAGAACGTCACCGCATCCAGTGCGAACGCGGGCTCACGGCATGGAACACGTGGCTGGAGGGCAAATAATGCGCAAAGCCCTCACTCTCGCCGCCGCCCTTCTCATCACCCTCACCACCGCCGCGCAGCAACCGCGCACCATCGCGGTCGACCCCAACCGCCACACTCTCTACACCCAAACCGAGCTCTACCAGGGCTTCAACGCCACCACCCAGAACCCCGGCTGGGACGCCCGCATCTACGACCAGTACGTCCGCTTCGCTCGCCACTCACCTTCACCGGCCACCACCCGTCTTATCGCCCTGCACGACGCCGCCATCTCCTCTGCCCTCGACGCCTACCTACTCCAGCACCCGCCCAGCACCATCGTCTCCGTCACCGGCAACGCCCTCGAAAACATCCGCTGCACCGCCGTCTACCGGCAGACCGCGGAACTCGGCTACGCGCTCACCCGTGCCGGCTACCTCGTCGCCACCGGCGGCGGCCCCGGAGAAATGGAAGCCGCCAACCTCGGCGCCTACCTCGCCAACCAGCCACCTGCAGCTATCGACGAAGCCATCCAGATCCTCCGCGCCCGCGCCACCTCGTCGCCAGACCCCACCAACTGCACCTACCCCACCCGCCTCACCGCCACCCAGGCGGCCATGGACGTCCTCAAGCGCTTCCCCAACGGCGCCGACTCGCTCGGCATCCCCACCTGGTTCTACGGTTGGGAGCCCACCAACGTCTTCGCCCTCCATGTCGCCAAGTACTTTTCCAACGCCATCCGCGAAGACCGTCTCATGGAAATCGGCGCCGCCGGCTCCATCTACACCGAAGGCCGCGCCGGCCTCCGCCAGGAAATCTTTCAGAAGGCCACCCAGAACGACTTCGCGACCTTTTGCAACGTAGCCCCACAAGTCTTCCTCGGCACCCACGCGTTCGGCGACTCCGGCCTCTACGCCGCATCGAGCACCTTCGCCACGCAGGCCCCGCTACCGGTAGGCGACTACAGCAGCTACTTCCTGCTCACCGACAGCGTCCCCGAAACCGTCGCCTTCCTCAAATCCCACCCCACCCGCATCATCGTCACCACCGAAGGCCCTTGCGCAAAAAGCTGAAACCGCAGCATCTCTGCATCCAAAATGCGGTAGCCTTCCTCAAAGCCTTCATCGAGGTGCTGCCTTGACGCCACTCTCCGCGACCGACGCCATCTCTCCCGCCTGGGATCACACTCAGCGCCTCCTGCTTACGCACCGCAACTGGCGCACCGTGCTCAAGATCGGCACGGTCGCCGTCTTCGCCGAAATCAGCGGCTGCAACACCGGCTTCAACAACATGCGCCACACCCCTGCAGCGCATTCGGGCGCCATGGCCGCAATGATGGCCTTCGCTCTCATCATCGGCCTGGTCGCCCTCGTTATTGGACTGATCGTCTTTTACGTCAGCTCCCGCTTCCAGTTCGTTCTCTTCGACCTCGTCCTACGCTCCGACACGACCGTCGCTCCCAGCTGGCGTCGTTTCGGTTCCGTCACCTGGCGCTGGATAGGCCTCAAGCTGCTCTTCCTTCTGGCAGCCATCATCTGCGCAGCCCCGTTAGTAGTCCCGGTGATTTTGAGCTTTATCCGCGCCGCGCGCGCCTCGGGCACCGAAGGCGAGCTTGCCAACCCCGTCGCCTTCGTCTTCTCCATGCTCGGATTCATCGTCGCGCTCTTCTTCGTTGCGCTTATCGTCGCGTTTTTCTACATCATGCTGCGCGACTTCGGCCTCCCCTCCATGGCCCTCGAAGACGCCTCCATCGGCGTCACCGTCAGCCGCGTGATCCGCTTTGTGCGTGACGAGCCCGGCCAGGTCATCCTCTACGCCATCCTTCTGCTCCTCATGCGGATCGCAGGCGCCATCGTCGCCTACTTCGTTCTAGCCATCCTCGCACTCATCGCATTCATCCCGCTCGGCGGCGGCGGACTCATTTTCTGGCTCGCCCTGCGCCACGACGGCATCGGCGCGCACGTTGTCATGATTGTCGGCTGGGTGGTCCTCGGCCTCATCCTCGCCGCCGTGACCATCGTGGCGGGCATCATGCTCTTCGGCTATCTCTTTACATTTTTCCAGGCCTACGCCCTTTACTTCCTCGGAGGCCGTTATCCTATGCTGGGTGCCTGGCTCGAGCGCCCACCAGCGTCGCCGGACAACGTCGCACAGCCGCAGGTATAGTTCTTACAAAGCATATAAATTCACCATATCCAAGCTGCGGGCCCCGTTCGTTCTCTCATCATTACCTAGCCCCCATGCCGTCACGCTTGCGCATCACCGACGTTACACCGTTCCCGCTTCCGCGTATGGAAGTGCCATACCGCTTTTACGGCCGCGGCAACCGTTGGGCGAAAGCCTATAGCCTGGCTCTCTTCATCGCCGGGCTGTGCCTTACCACCATCATCGTCCTCATCGATGGCGTCGACCTCTTTACCCAGTGGAACCGCTGGCTGGCGGCCTTTGGCGTGTTCATGTGCCTGCTCGCCGTCTACGTTTCACTTATTCAGAACACGACAAAACTCCGCGTGTACGCCCACTCTTCGACGCCGGGCTTCCGCGCCATGATGCTGCGCCGCGTGCTGCTCTGGCACGGCCTCGGCAAAGAAGCTGTGACCGATGTCCTGGTGACGACGCTCGACGGCCGCCCCACCTTGTCCTTCATCATCCGCGACCGCAAGCCCAACACGGCGGAGTCAATCGAACGCTTCAAGCGCTACGGCGCGAAAGCCTCCTGGACCATCGGCGCCCGCCCCGTATACATCCAGCTCCTCGACCCCGGCTGCCGCGTCCGCCACCGCTTCCTTGTCGAGTAGCCGCTACTCCGCCTTCTTCTTGTTCCGCGCCTTCACCTTGAACCAGATCGGCGACCCGATGAACTTGAACGAGTCCCGAATCTCATTGGCCAGAAACCGCTCATAGCTGAAGTGCAGCTTCACATCGCGGTCCGTAAACAGGACGAAGGTGGGAGGAGCGACAGCCGCCTGCGTCATGTAATAAATCTTCACGCGCTTACTCATCGGCACCGACGCCCGCTGGAAATCGATCTTGTCCAGGAACCGGTTCATCTGCCCGGTCGTAATCCGCTTGCGCCGCTCGCGGCTCACCAGCTCCACCTTCTTGAAGAGCGCATCCATGCCCTTGTCTTCGCTCGCCGTCACAAATACCAGCGGAGCATAATCCAGGTACTTCAGCGAGTCCCTCACCTGCTGCTCATAGATCTTCTGGTCAGCTGGCGGCTTGCCATCGAATAACCGCATCCCATCCGGCCCGGTCTTCGTCATCAGGTCCCACTTGTTCACGACGATGATCACGCTGCGCCCGCTCTCATGCGCATAGCCGCCGATGTTCGCATCCGCCGCCGCAATACCTTCGCCGGCATCGATCACCAGCAGCGCCACATCGGCATCTTCCAGGTGCTTGCGGCTCATGATCACGCTCAGCTTCTCCGCCAGCAGCTTGGTCTTGCCCTTGCGCCGGATACCCGCCGTATCGATAAACCGGAACGCGTGCCCATCGCGCTCGACAACTTCGTCGACGGCATCGCGAGTAGTGCCTGCAATCGGCGACACGATCGCACGGTCCTCCCCGGTAAGCGCATTCAGCAGCGTGCTCTTACCCACATTCGGCCGCCCGATAATGGCAACCTTCGTCTCCCGCAACACATGCTCGCCATGCGACCGCAGCCGGCGTTCCTTCACCGGCGCATCCGATCCCTCTTCTTCGGGAGCATCTGGCGGAGGCGCAAGCTCGTCATACCCGCCATCCATATCCTCGAGCTCTTCCTCCTCGATGCCCTCCATCAAATCCACCGGCTCGCGTTGAATAGCCAGCGCCCGCAGGTCTTCCTGCGTATCGCCTTCTTCGGGAAGCACGGCCCAAACATCATCCAGCAGGTCGCCAATGCCCGACCCATGCTCCGCCGAAACCGGCACAACATTCCTGAACCCAAGCCGTCGAAAGTTCTCCGCCGCCGCATGCATCTCCGG